>NZ_JARVSB010000006.1:0-342617 GCF_030209365.1 Plantibacter sp. ME-Dv--P-095 | reverse complement strand
GCGCGCGTGGTTCGCCGCTTCCGTGCGACGCCCATTCGGGTCGGGCATCGATCGCTGACGGCGGGAAGAGCGCGACCTCGATCGGGTTCGGGTGCGCCCGCCGTCGTCTCGCTCCCTTGAGTGATCGACGGAGCGGGCGATCATGACGCGGAATGCTGCAGATTCCTCGGAACGGGTCACGAGCGGGTGGAATCCCGTCGGCCTCGCCCGGAAACACCGGAGGCCGCCGGGAGTGGGGGGACTCCCGGCGGCCACCGGTGCGACGGAACGGTGCGGTTCCGTCTGGGCGCACACGATCGCGGCGGTTCGGGCCGCCGCGATCGGGTGCAGGTTCGACGCGTGCTGATCAGAAGGGGATCAGCGACGCCTCCTCGCGCTGTTCCGCCAGCATCCGACGACGGGTCGCGAACGCGGCTCCCGCACCCCAGATGAGGAGCGAGGCGAACAGCGCACCGGCAGGGGCGATGAGTTCGCTCGGGCCGGTCTGCGTCGCGCTGACCGACATCGACGTCTCGTCGGCACGGGTGTCCGCCTGTGCCGGCGCAGCGACGCCGACGAGGAGGGCGACCGCGAGGGCGGCGGGGACGGCGAGCGCGGTGACGCCGCGGACCAGGGACGGACGGGATCCTCGTTCGGGCGAGACTCCCAGGGCGGAGCTGTGCTTCATCTTCAGTTCATCCTTCGGGTGACCGCCGATGCGCACCACACGGATTCGGGTCCGTGCGGTGGCCCTCAGTGGCTTCGGGTGCCGGGAGGGATTCGGGTTCAGCGGCGGAGCATCGCTCCGGTACAAAGTATGCCGGTCCGTGTCGGCACTTTGGGGGACCAGGACCGCAATTGAGGGAATCTTGAGGTGTTCCTGAGGAAGCGATAGGGGCATCCCTCGGAACCACCCGCGGACGGGGGACAACCCGGTCGACGTCAGTCGAAGGACACGTGCTGCATGACCCACGCGTGCATCGCGACGGCCGCCGCAGCGGAGGCGTTGATCGATCTCGTCGAGCCGAACTGCGTGATCTCGAGCACCGCATCGGCCGCCGCGATCGCCTCCGACGACAGGCCGGGACCCTCCTGTCCGAACAGCAGGATGCAGCGCTCGGGGAGGCGGGTGGTCTCGATCGGGACCGAGCCGGGGACGTTGTCGATCGCGATGATCGGCAGTCCCGCGTCGCGCGCCCAGGCGACGAGGCCCGCGACGTCGGCGTGGTACTCGACGTGCTGGTAGCGGTCGGTGACCATCGCCCCGCGCTTGTTCCAGCGACGACGACCGACGATGTGGACGGTGTCGGCGGCGAACGCGTTGGCGGTGCGCACGATCGACCCGATGTTCATGTCGTGCTGCCAGTTCTCGATGGCGACGTGGAACGGGTGCCGGTGCTCGTCGATGTCGGCGACGATGGCCTCCATCGTCCAGTAGCGGTACCGGTCGACGACGTTCCGTGCATCGCCGTCGCGGAGGAGCTCCTCGTCGTACCAGGGCTCCTCGGGCCAGTCCCCCTGCCACGGGCCGACGCCACCCTGGCTCGCGGACGCCGCGGGATCGACCGGGTGGGCGGCCGGATCTTCCTGGCTGGGCGGGGTCTCTGGCACCAGCCAACCCTACCCGCGCCGTGCCACACTGGAGATCCGGGCCCGACGCCGCGCCACCCCATGAGGCGCGCCGCACCACCGGCCCGCTCGAACCACCTGGAGGAACGCATGTCACGTCGCGACGAGGTCGAGTGCTGGCTCACCGACATGGACGGAGTGCTCGTCCACGAGAACCACGCCCTCCCCGGCGCAGCCGCGCTCCTGCAGCAGTGGCAGGACCAGCGGACGCCCTTCCTGGTGCTCACCAACAACTCGATCTTCACCCCACGCGACCTGAGTGCCCGCCTGCGCGCCTCCGGCCTGGACGTGCCGGAGGAGTTCATCTGGACCTCCGCCCTCGCCACGGCGGCCTTCCTCGCCGAGCAGGAGCCGGGTGGCTCGGCGTTCGTCATCGGCGAGGCCGGGATCACCACCGCCATCCACGAGGCCGGCTTCACGATGACGGAGACGAACCCCGACTACGTCGTCGTCGGTGAGACCCGCAACTACTCGTTCGAGGCCATCACGAAGGCGATCCGCCTGATCGCCGGCGGCGCCCGGTTCATCGTCACGAACCCGGACGCCACCGGACCGAGCAAGGACGGCCCGCTACCGGCGACCGGCGCGATCGCGGCGCTCATCACGAAGGCGACCGGCATGGAGCCGTACGTGGTCGGCAAGCCCAACCCGATGATGTTCCGTTCCGCCCTCAACAAGATCGGCGCGCACTCGGAGAACACGGGCATGATCGGCGACCGCATGGACACCGACATCGTCGCGGGCATCGAGGCGGGTCTCCACACGATCCTCGTCCTCACGGGCATCAGCGACGAGGCCGAGATCAACCGCTACCCGTTCCGGCCGAACGAGATCCTCAGCGGCGTCATCGACCTCGTGACCGACCCCGTCGAGGTCGAGATCTAGTCCTGCCCCTCCCGCAGCCACACCGACCCGCTCCCCCAGCTTCGAGGATCGCCCATGCGCGCCGTCGTCTACGACCAGTTCAGCACCGAGCCGACCGTCCGGGAGGTCCCGGATCCGCAGCCCTCCGACGCCGGCGTGGTCGTGCGGGTGGAGACGACCGGCCTGTGCCGGAGCGACGCGCACGGCTGGCTCGGCCACGACGACGGGATCGCCCTCCCGCAGGTGCCCGGTCATGAGCTCGTCGGACGCGTCCACGCCGTCGGCCCGCTGGTCGAACGGTTCCAGGTGGGCGACCGCGTCACCGTCCCGTTCGTGTGCGCCTGCGGGCGCTGTGCCGAATGCCTCGCCGGGAACGGGCAGGTCTGCCCGAACCAGACGCAGCCCGGCTTCACGCACTGGGGGTCGTACGCCGAACTGGTCGCCCTGCACGATGCGGACGTCAACCTCATCCCGGTACCGGAGTCGCTCGACGCGGGCGCCGCGGCCCTCCTCGGCTGCCGGTTCGCGACGGCGTTCCGCGGGCTCGTGCACCGGGCGGCGCTGCGCAGCGGTGAGCGCCTCCTCGTCATCGGCTGCGGTGGCGTCGGGCTGAGTGCCGCGATGATCGGGGTGGCCCTGGGTGCCGAGGTCGTCGCCGTCGACATCGACGCCGCAGCCCTCGCACGCGCCAGGTCGATCGGCGTCACGCACACGATCGACTCGAGCGGGCTCGACGAGGCCGCCGTGCTCGCGCGCATCGCCGAGGTCAGCCCGGGCGGTGTCCAGGTCTCGGTCGAGGCCCTCGGTCGGGAGTCCACGATGCGGCTGAGTCTCCTGGCGCTCGCACCCCTGGGACGCCAGGTGCAGATCGGGCTGTTCTCCTCCGAGCCGACGCTCCCGATGCCGCGGATCATCGCCCAGGAGCTCTCCCTGCACGGCAGCCACGGTATGCCGGCATCCGACTACCGCGAGCTGCTCGACCTCGTCGCGAGCGGCGCGCTGCGCCCGCAGGACCTCATCGAGCACCGCATCGGCCTGGACGAGGCACCGTCGGCGCTCGTCGCCCTCGCGTCGGGCGACCGGTCGACGGGCGTCACGGTCATCGACGTCGCCTGAGCGGGGTGGCGGCAGCGGCCGCACTCATCCTGCCCGTCCGGCGCCGGCGCTGCGCTCGGCGGGCGAGGGTCAGGCGGAACCCTCTTCGGACGGACTCGAGGAGAGGGACGATGCCGTCGGCTGCAGGGTGACTCCCGCCGCACCGGCCGCACCCGCGGCGTTCGCCGCACCGACGAGGGTCCCGAAGTAGAACGCGAGGAGCAGGAGGACCGCCGCACCGAGCCCGACGACCGCCCAGAGGAGCGCCTTCGGGATGCTCTGGTCGAGCGGTTCGCCCCGATACTCGGGAAGGTCGCGATCCGGGACCGACGTCGGCGTGGCGGGCTGCTCCGTCGGGGATGGTGCGGTCGTGGGCTGCGGCGGCAGGGAGGCACCGACGATCCCCGCGGCCGCGGCCGGGGTCACGAAGCCGTTCGAGCCGTCGAGCTCCGGGAAGGCGACCGTCTCACCGGGCAGCGCGGCAGGGGCCGTCTGCACGGGGTGCGTGGCCGGGCCCTGCGACGGGACGGCGGCGTGCGCGCCCATGGCCTGACCGTATGCGGGTGCCGGACCGGCTCCGTGCTCGCCTGCGGTGACCTCGTCCGAGCCGTCGTCGTCGTTGCGCTCGACCAGGTCCGTCACGTCCTCGGCGCCCGGCGCCGTGGTCTCGGCGGGTGCTGGTTCCGGATCGGCGACGGCGTCCGTCTGCAGCGACCATCCGCCCTCGGCGGCGAAGGCGTCGGCGAGGGAATCGGACGATGCCGCTTCCGCCTCGGGGGTACTCGGCTGCTCAGCGGGTGTCGACGGTGCGAGCGGGGCAGTACCGTCCGTCGGTTCGGCATGGGACGGCGCACCGTCCGAGACCGGGACCTCAACCGTCTCGGTGTCGGGACCGACGTCGAACAGCGACTCGAGCCGCAGCTCCTCGCTGACGGGCTCCGGCTCGGTGGTGGCCGAGCTGTCGGTGACTTCGGCGTCAGGCGCATCGACGTCGGTGACTTCGGCGTCGGTGTCAGCGACGAAGGACGGCAGCGGCGTGGCGGCTGCCGCGGAGAGCGGGACCGCGTCGAACTGGACGATCTCCTCGTCGAACTCGTCGTCGAGTTCCTCCGGGTCGACCGCGAATCCGGCCGACTCGGCCGGCGGGGCGGTGTCGGTCGATGACGCGGGCGCGTCGATCGACGCATCCGCACCCTCGGTGTCGCCGGCTGTCCGCTCGTCGAGGTCGGCCGCGGGGCTCGTGCCCGCGGATCCGAGCACGCCGAGCGCTCCGAGTCCGCCGGCAGCCGCTGCGGCGTCGAGGCTGGCGTCGAGTCCGCCGAGCGACAGCGTCGGGAACAGGTCGACCGTGTCGTTCGCCGCGGGGATCACGGCAGGGGCGTCCGAGTCGGCGTCGCCGGTCGTGTCGTCACGCCAACTCGCGTACTCGTCACCCGGGCCGTCGACGAGCGGGCGACCGAGGGTCTCCGCGGCGAGGCCGGGAGCGAACGGCTGCACGTCTCCGGCGATGAACGCCGCATCGGGGACCTCGCCCTCGAGGGCGAGTTCCGACGGCGACGCTGCGCTGACCGCGGGTGCATCGGTGCCCTCCCACTGGACGGCGGGCACCGGGATCGGCTGCGTCGTGGGAGCGGCGTGCACGAGGGGGTCGAGTGCGTCGTTCGGAGCGAGGTCCCAGACGAAGGGCGCGCTCCCGAACGGGCTGACCGTCGGCTCGGGCTGCACGCCGTCGAGGGAGATGAGTTCGGTGATGGAGCGCTCGGCCTGGGGCGTCGGCGGGCCGAAGGCGGGCGGGACCTCGGAGGTCTCCGTCGCAGCGTCGTCCGTCGCCACAGCGTCAGAAGGGGTGTGGTCCACCAGGGCGTCGGTGTCGGCGGGTCCGTCCGTGGCCGCGGGCTCGGGGTCGACCGGGGACGGCTGGCCTACGGCCGCGCCGCCGAGGGCGGTGAACCCGGGGCCACCGAGGCTGTCGAACGGCCGTGTCTCGTCGAGCGGTTCGGCGGAAGCGTCCGGCACCGTCTCGGGCCACGGCACCTCGGCCGGTGAGCTCGGGGCGTCCGGCGTCGGCGCGGCGACGACCGTGTCCCAGCGGAACGGGGCGGCCGGCGTGACGGGTGCGGAGCTCGCAGTGGCGTCCGGTGCCGGTCCGGTGACCGTCTCGGGCTCGAGCGAGGCGGGCTGCGCGGCGAGGGAGTCATCGACGGTGTCGACCGGTCCAGAAGCGGCATCCGCGCTGACGGCGTCCGTGCGCGGCTCGGTCTCGATCGACCAGGGCTCCGCCGGGAGCGGGTCGGCGGCGGCGGGAGCCGCGTCCGTGAAGATCGGGTCGGCGGCGTCGGACGACTGCGCAGCGGGCGCCGTCTGGCTCGCGCCGAACGTCTCACCGAACGGCTCCGTGAGCCAGGCGAGCGGATCGGTCCGTGGGGCGGAGGTCGTGGCGTCGTCGGCGGTGGAGGCCTGGTCGGGGGCGGCGTCGGTGGAGCGGTCGCGGACCTCGACGGTCTCGCCACCGAGGACGTCGTCGCCGAAGGTCTCGGAGAGGCTCCAAGAGCCCTCCGGGAGGTCGTCGTCCGAGCCGGCGGCCGCCGGGGCCGAGCTCGGCTCGACCGGCTGCGCACCGAACGTCGCGGCGGGAGGCAGCGGCGCATCGACGGGCTGCGGCGCTGCCGGTTCGGCGTTCGGTGCCGTGTCGAAGCCGCTCGGGCGCGCCGGGGTGTCGGTCGACGGGGTCGCGTGCTCGGCGTCGACGGCCGCCCAGGCCTCGGGATCGTCCGCGGCCAGGGCCCGGGCCGTCGGCAGGGCCATCGTCGAGACGTCTTCCGCTGCCGGTTGCGCGTCGTCGTCGCTCGCGCCGAGACTCCAGGGTTCGTCGTCGACGGGCGGGAGGACGACCGGGTTGGTCGGTGCGGGACGGAAGGTCCCGGCAGGGGCGTGCTGGAGTACGGAATCGGTGTCGACCGTGAGCTCGTTGCGAGCCGGCGGGGTCGGAGCCGCGGGGGCCGGGGTCGGCGGGACGACGGGCAGCTCGAGGGCGTTCGGGTGCCGGAGCGCACCCGTCGACTCGGATGCAGGAGTGGACTCGGCGACCGGAGACGCGTCGGACACGGGCGTCCACGCGGGAGCGGGAGCCTGGTTCGACTCGGGTGCCGGCGTCCACGCGGGAGCGGGAGCGGGAGCCTGGTTCGACTCGGGCGCGGGCGTCCACGCGGAAGCGGGGGCCGACTCGGCCGGTGCGGGCGTCTCAGCCGGTACGGCGGTCGGGTCGGCGACGACGGGGGGCGCGGACGGTCGGTCGTCCTCGTCGTCCGGTTGGGTCTCGATCGCCTCCGTGTCGTCGGCGTCGAGCTGCGACAGGAGCCAGTCGGTTCCGTCCGCCGAATCGTCCGGCAGGCCGGAGCCGCCGCGGTCGGTCCCGTCGCCGGACATCAGGCGAGTCCCAGGTCTTCCAGGCCGATGGCGGCCAGGTACTGGTAGCCGGCTGCCTCGATGATCTCGCGGGCGCCGGTGGCGCGGTCGACGACGACGGCGACGGCGACGACCTCGGCGCCGATCTTCTCGAGCGCCTCGGCGGCCTTGAGCGGCGAGCCGCCCGTGGTCGAGGTGTCCTCGAGGACGATCACGCGCTTGCCCTGGAGGTCCGGACCCTCGACCTGCTTGCCGCGGCCGTGGTCCTTGGGCTCCTTACGGACGACGAACGCGTCGTACGTCAGGCCGCGTGCAGCGCCCTGGTGCAGGATCGCGGCGGCGACGGGGTCGGCTCCCATGGTGAGTCCGCCGACCGCGAAGACGTCGGGGACGTCGGCGATGAGGTCGATCATGACCTGACCGATGAGCGGCGCGACGCGGTGGTCGAGGCTCACCTTGCGGAGGTCGACGTAGTACGTCGCTTTCTTGCCGCTCGTCAGGGTGAAGTCACCGTGGAACACGGCTTCCGCCGAGATGTGGTCAATGAGCTGAGCTCGTGCGTCCGTCACGCCGACGAGTCTACAAGCTGTGACCCCCCTCGCCGCAGTCGCCCGGATGGGGGCATTCGATGTCCTCGACGCAGGAGAGCCCCGGCGTGTCGGGCTCGACTCGCCGGGGCTCGGTGCGGCCAGGCCGACACCGTCCTGCGATGGTGAGGCGGAGCCGGGGGTCAACGCGTCGGGCCGGACCCCGGCTGCTCAGGTGCATCGGTCGCGAGGAGTCCGGCTTCGGTCGCGCCACCGTAGCCCTCGGTCTCCGGGTCGCCGTGCAGACCACCGGAGACCGCGTACTCCTCCTCCGGCGACATGACGAGGCGGTGGCGCCCCCAGACCGCGAAGGCGACCAGCATCACGACGTAGACCACGACGATGGCGATGATCGCCGGCAGGAAGGTCGGGTTGAGGAGGAAGCCGACGAAGATGAGCGCGGCGATGACGGCCGCGATGACCGCGCCGGGCACGCCCCACGGGCTGAGGTAGGGGCGCTTCGCGTTCGGGAACTTCCTCCGGAGCAGCAGGAACGCGATCATCTGCATGAGGTACGCCAACACGGCGCCCCAGACGGCGATGTTGAGCACGATCGCCCCGGCGACGCCGCCCGACCCGCCGGCCGCTTCCACGATGAGGAGCGCCACAAACCCGATGAGGGCACCGGCCACGAGCGCGACCCACGGCGTCTGGCGCTTCCCCGTCAGGGAGAGGAAGCGCGGGTAGTACCCGGCGCGGGACAGCGAGTACATGTTGCGCCCGTAGGCGAACATGATCCCCTGCAGCGACGCGAGCAGACCGATCAGCGCGAACAGCGCGAGCACGGCGGCGGCACCGTCACCGACGATGGCCCGGAAGCCGTCGAGCAACGGTTCGCCCGCGGTCCCCGTCGCCTCGGCACCGATCACGCCGGTGTTGAGGAACAGGACGAGGAGACCCGTGACGATGAGTGTGCCCCGAGCCCAGAAGCCCGCCTTCGGGATGTCGCGCGCCGGGTTGTGGGACTCCTCCGCGGCGAGCGGCAGCTCCTCGATGCCGAGGAAGAACCACATGGCGAACGGCAGGGCGAACAGGATCGGGAGCACGCCGTGCGGCAGGAACTCCGTCTGCCCGGGGTCGGGGGCGATGTCGAACAGGTTCGCCCACGCGAACTGTCCGGAGAAGACCGCCATCGCCGAGAAGACGAGGAGGATGCCGATGGAGATGATCGAGACGACGATCGCGAAGCGGAAGGAGATGCTCGCGCCGGCGGAGTTCAACGCGATGAAGGCGATGTAGAGGATCGCCCACCAGACCGGTGACGGCATCGAGAAGCCGAGGAGTTCGCTCGTGATGGCGTCGGCGTAGGAGGCGGAGAAGTACACGATGACCGCGGTCGTGGCGACGTACTCGATCGTCTCGGCGAGTCCGGTGACGAAGCCGCCGAGCGGACCCATCGCCGCTCTCGCGAAGGAGTACGCACCGCCCGTGTGGGGCATGGCCGCCGCCATCTCCCCGATGGAGAAGATCATGCCGTAGTACATCGCCACGAGGATGATGAAGGCGATGAGCATGCCGCCGAACCCGGCGAAGTCGATGCCGAAGTTCCAGCCGGAGAAGTCGCCGGAGATGACCGCCGCGACGGCGAGGCCCCAGAGCCCCCACACGCCGGCGGATCGTTTCAAGCTGCGTTTCTCGAAGTAGCCCTCACCGGCCGCGGTGTAGGTCACCCCGGAGATCTTGCGCGTTTCGTTGGCCATCGACAGGTCCTGTTCGCTCGGGTTGCGCGCTCGTCGGGCCCGCACAACGTCCTCAGATCGGTTGGCCCGACTATAGGACCTGCAATGGTCGCATGTACATACCTTTGTGACAGATTCAGTCCGCAGAACTCCTTCGCGTCCCGGGGATGCTGTGATGTAATGGTCGAGTTCGCGACCTTTCAGTTCTCCGCCGCTGCAGAACCACCGACGGCGGGTCCCCGACCCACGAGGAGCTCCCATGCACCCACGTTCAGGAAACCTGACGCTCGAGGAGCTCACGACCGCGGTCGCGGCGAAGGAGATCGACACCGTCATCCTCGCCTTCACCGACATGCAGGGGCGGCTCGTGGGCAAGCGCGTCTCGGCACGGCTCTTCGTCGAGGACGTCGCCGAACACGGCGCCGAGTGCTGCAACTACCTCCTCGCCGTCGACGTGGAGATGAACACCGTCGACGGCTACGCGATGTCGAGCTGGGAGCGCGGCTACGGCGACATGGCGATGATCCCCGACTTCTCGACCCTCCGTCACGTGCCCTGGCTCCCGGGTACGGCCCTCGTCACCGCCGATCTGCAGTGGCTCGACGACGCCCCCGTGGTCGCCTCCCCCAGGCAGATCCTCATCGCCCAGCTCGAACGGCTCGCCGAACGCGGACTCGTCCCCTTCGTCGGCACGGAGCTCGAGTTCCTCGTGTTCGACGACACCTTCCGCGAGGCCTGGGCGAAGGACTACACGAAGCTGACCCCGGCGACCGACTACAACATCGACTACGCGATCCTCGCCTCCACCCGCATGGAGCCCCTGCTCCGCGACATCCGCAACGCGATGGACGGCGCGGGGATGTACTGCGAGGGCGTCAAGGGCGAGTGCAACCTCGGCCAGCAGGAGATCGCGTTCCGGTACGACCACGCCCTGGTCACCTGCGACAACCACTCCATCTACAAGAACGGCGCGAAGGAGATCGCGGACGCGCACGGCAAGAGCCTCACGTTCATGGCGAAGTTCGACGAGCGCGAGGGCAACAGCTGCCACATCCACATCAGTCTCCGCGGCGAGGACGGCTCGGCGGTCTTCGCGGACCCCGACGCCCCCGACGGCATGTCGAAGCTGTTCCGGCACTTCCTCGCCGGGCAGATCGCCGCCATGCGCGAACTGACGATGTTCTTCGCGCCCAACATCAACTCCTACAAGCGCTACGTCGACGGCAGCTTCGCCCCCACCGCGGTGGCCTGGGGTCACGACAACCGCACGTGCTCGTTGCGCGTCGTCGGCCGAGGCCTCGGGATGCGCGTCGAGAACCGGGTGCCGGGCGGCGACGTCAACCAGTACCTCGCGGTCGCCGCGCTCATCGCGGCCGGACTGCACGGGATCGAGAACGAACTGGAACTCGAGGAGGCGACGACCGGCAACGCCTACACGGGCGGCGCCCCACGCGTGCCGACGTCGTTGCGGGAGGCGGCGGAGCTGTTCTCCCAGTCGACGATCGCCCGCGAGGCCTTCGGTGACGAGGTCGTCGACCACTACCTCAACTTCGCGAAGGTGGAGCTCGCCGCCTTCGACGCGGCGGTGACGGACTGGGAACGGGTGCGCGGCTTTGAGCGCCTCTGACCAGGACGGCCACGAGGTGACCGCGGCGGCTTCGGAGGCGCCGGTCTCCAGTGCTCCGCTCATCGGCGTCACCACCTACCTGGAGCAGGCGCAGACCGGCGTGTGGGACGTGCCCGCCTCCTTCCTGCCCAAGGTCTACCTCGACGCGGTGACCGACGCCGGCGGGATCGTCGTCCTCCTCCCGCCGCAACCCGTGAACCGCGCGGTCGCGGCCTCCGTGCTCTCCCGCCTCGACGGGCTGATCGTCTCCGGCGGCGCCGACGTCGACCCCGGCCTGTACGGGCAGGCCGCCCATCCGCGTACCGGTCGACCCCGCACGGATCGGGATGCCTGGGAGGAGGCCCTGCTCACCGCGGCGATCGACGCCGAGCTGCCGTTCCTCGGCATCTGTCGCGGTGCGCAGCTCCTCAACGTCGCCCTCGGGGGGACGCTCATCCAGCACCTGCCCGACGTCGTCGGCGACGACTCGTTCCAGCCCGGCGAGGGCGTCTTCGGACCGAAGACCGTGGCGATCGACGCCGACTCGCGACTCGCCGCCCTGCTCCGGCAGGACGACGACGAGCTCGACGTGCACGTCTACCACCACCAGTCGATCGACCGCGTGGCCGACGGACTCGTCGTGACCGCCCGCACCGAAGAGGGCGTCATCGAGGCCGTCGAGCTGCCGGACGTGCCGTTCGGCCTCGCGGTGCAGTGGCACCCCGAGGAGGAGACCGCCGACCGACGCCTCTTCGCCGGCCTCGTCGACGCCGCCCGACGACACCGCGACGGCACCGACCGCACCCCCAGCACCACCGGCACCACCGACAGGAGCACCGCCCAGTGAGTCACACGATCCTGAACCCCGCGAACGAGCACGTCGTCACGACGGTCGAGCACCTCGACGTCGCCGAGACCGACGCCGCCATCACCCGCGCGGCCGTCGCCCAGCGCGCGTGGGCCGCGCTCGCACCGGTCGACCGGGCGCAGGCCCTCCGTCGGTTCGCCGACGCGGTCGACGCCGACCGCGAGCACCTCGCGAGCCTGGAGGTCGTCAACTCCGGGCACCCGATCACGCAGGCACGGTGGGAAGCCGGTCATGTGCGCGACGTGCTCGAGTACTATTCCGGATCCCCCGAGCGGCTCTTCGGCCAGCAGATCCCCGTCGCGGGCGGGATCGACCTGACCTTCCACGAACCGCTCGGTGTCATCGGCATCATCACCCCGTGGAACTTCCCCATGACGATCGCCGCCTGGGGCTTCGCACCCGCACTGGCGGCGGGGAATGCCGTCGTCCTGAAGCCGGCGGAGTGGACCCCGCTCACGAGCATCCGCCTCGGCGAGCTCGCGCTCGAATCCGGCCTCCCCGAGGGCCTGTTCCAGGTGCTCCCCGGCCGCGGATCGGTCGTCGGCGAACGGTTCGTCACGAACGAGACCGTGCGGAAGGTGGTGTTCACCGGCTCGACGGCCGTCGGCAAACGGATCATGGCTGGCGCCTCCGAGCAGGTGAAGCGGGTCACCCTCGAGCTCGGCGGCAAGAGCGCCAACATCGTGTTCGCCGACGCCGACCTCGAACGCGCGGCCGCGACCGCCCCGTACGGGGTGTTCGAGAACGCCGGCCAGGACTGCTGCGCCCGCAGCCGCATCCTCGTCCAACGCAGCGTCTACGAACGCTTCATGGAACTGCTCGAACCGGCCGTGCAGGGCGTCGTCGTCGGGGACCCGAACGACCCCGCGACGGAGATGGGCCCGCTCGTCTCGGCGCCGCACCTCGCGTCCGTCCGTTCCTACGTGCCCGACGACGCACCCGTCGCGTTCACGGGAAGCGCTCCGGACGGACCCGGGTACTGGTTCGCGCCGACCGTGCTCACGCCCGAGCGAGGAGATCGAACGGTCCGGGAGGAGATCTTCGGGCCGGTCGTCACGGTGCTCCCCTTCGAGGACGAGGCCGACGCGCTCACCCTCGCCAACGACACGGAGTACGGGCTGTCGGGATCGATCTGGACGCGCGACGTCGGACGCGCCCTCCGCGCGGCCCGCGCCGTCGAAGCGGGGAACCTGTCCGTCAACTCGCATTCCTCCGTGCGCTACTCCACCCCGTTCGGCGGGTTCAAGCAGTCCGGCCTCGGGCGCGAGCTCGGACCGGACGCGCCGCTCGCCTTCACCGAGACGAAGAACGTCTTCATCGCCACCGACTGACCCGCACCACCCCGTCCCCCGAGCACCACCCGCTCCCTGAGCACCACCCCCCGGTCCCTGAGCACCAACCCCGGTCCCTGAGCCTGTCGAAGGGCGGGCAGACAGAAAGAGCACCACATGACCATCACCCCCATCGACCTCACGCAGCGGCTCGCCGGGAAGGTCGCCGTCATCACGGGCGGCGCGAGCGGCATCGGCCTCGCCACCGCCAAGCGCTTCGCCGCGGAGGGCGCGGTCGTCGTCATCGGCGACCTCGACCCCACCAGCGGACAGGCGGCCGCCGAGCTCGTCGGCGGGCTCTTCGTCCAGGTCGACGTGACCGACCAGGCGCAGGTCGACCACCTCTTCGACACCGCCGCCGACACCTACGGCTCCGTCGACATCGCCTTCAACAACGCGGGCATCTCGCCGCCGGACGACGACTCCATCGAGACGACCGAGCTGCCGGCCTGGGAACGGGTGCAGGACGTCAACCTGAAGTCGGTCTACCTGTGCTCGCGCGCGGCGATCCGCCACATGGTGCGGCAGGGCAAGGGCTCGATCATCAACACGGCCTCGTTCGTCGCCGTGCTGGGCTCGGCGACCTCGCAGATCTCGTACACCGCCTCGAAGGGTGGCGTCCTCGCGATGAGCCGCGAGCTCGGCGTCCAGTTCGCCAGGCAGGGCATCCGGGTGAACGCGCTCTGCCCCGGCCCCGTGAACACCGCGCTGCTGCAGGAGCTCTTCGCGAAGGACCCGGTCCGCGCGCAACGGCGACTGGTCCACATCCCGATCGGCCGGTTCGCGGAGCCCGAGGAGCTCGCCGCCTCCGTCGCCTTCCTCGCCAGCGACGACTCGTCCTTCATCACCGGCTCGACCTTCCTCGTCGACGGCGGCATCTCCTCGGCCTACGTCACCCCGGAATGAGCTGACGACGTGCCCGGGCGGGGCGGCGACTCGCGGGAAATAGACTGATCCGATGAGCGAGACGCGCAAGGGGGACGACGGCACCGAGGTGCTGAGCGCGGAACTCCTCCTGCGCCCGGGCCGGGCCGGCAACGCGTTCGAGGAGACCGTGCAGCGGCTCCTACAGTCGATCCGCCTCGGGCTCATCGAACCCGGTGGGCGCCTGCCCGCCGAACGCGACCTCGCCGCCATGCAGGGGGTCAGTCGTGACACCGTCCGGGACGCGATCGCCGCGCTCACCGAGGCGGGCTACCTCACCTCGCGCCGTGGACGCTACGGCGGCACCTTCGTCATGGACGAGCTGCCCGACGACGACCCCGTCGGCGGGCGCGGAACCGACGAGGGTGCACGCGTCGCAGTCTCGGCCGCCCGGATCGAGGACACCCTCGTCCTCCGCAGCATCCTCGAGGTCGGGGCTGCCCGCGAGGCTGCGCAGTGCAAGCTCTCGGGCGTCGACCGCGAACGCCTCTGGCAGGCGCTCGGCGAGTGCCGCGACGCCGCCCCGGCCGACTACCGCCGCCACGACTCCCGACTGCACCTGCTCATCGCCGAGCTCGTCGGTGCGCCGAGCCTGCTGCCGCTCGTGGCCGAGTCACGCATGCGCGTCAACGAACTGCTGAACGGGATCCCGCTGCTGGCCGTGAACATCGCCCACTCCGACGAGCAGCACGAGCGCATCGTCAAGGCGATCCTGCGCGGACATCCCGACGAGGCCGCTCAGGCCATGGCCGAGCACGTCGCCGGGTCCGAAGCACTGCTCCGCGGCTTCCTCGCCTGACCGGAGGACGGACCTTGCCTGACCGGCGGGCGGACATGGAACGACCTCCCGGCGACGGATCGCGAGGAGGTCGGATGCGCCGGACGTGCCGGCGGGTGCGAGGTCTCAGATGGACTTCGGGTAGGTGCGGGCCGGGATGGCACGGTAGCCGTCGCGCTTGACGACGACGACGGAACCGACGGCTGCACTGGCAGCGAGGAGGGCGATGATGCCGAGGTAGATGGTCATGCTTCTATGAAACGCCCGATTCTGATGAAGGACAAGCTCACAATACTGCCGATACTCGGTAGCCTCGCTACATGGACGTGCGCCGACTCGATCTCCTCCGCGAACTCGCCGACCGCGGCACCGTGCACGCGGTCGCCGCGGCGACCCACCGGACGCCGTCGGCGGTCTCCCAGCAGCTCAAGGTGCTCGAGCGCGAGGCCGGCCTCCCTCTCACCGAGCGCCGCGGCCGCGGCCTCGTCCTGACCGATGCCGGCCGGGCGCTCGCCGCGAGTGCCACGGATGTCGCCGTCGCGATCGAGCGCGCGACGAGCGTGTGGGACGAATACCGCAACCACCCGACCGGCACGGTCACGCTCGCGACGTTCCCGACCTTCGGGCAGATGGTGGTCCCGGCGGCACTCCGCGCGCTCGAAGCCGTTCCCGGCCTGCGGGTCGAGGTGAGCGACCGCGACCCGGACCTGGAGGACTTCCCCGACCTCGCCGCCGACTTCGACATCGTCATCGCGCAGGCGATCAGCGGTGAGCGCACCTGGGTGCGTCGCGGCCTCCGGATCACGCAGCTGCTCGCCGAGCCCCTGGACGTCGTCCTGCCGGTCGGGCACCGGCTCAGCGGCCAGACGGTGCTGACGCCGGCGGACCTCGCGGACGAGTCCTGGATCGGCGTCCCGGTCGGCTACCCGCTCGACCGCCTGCTCCGCAGCATCGAGGCGGAGTCGGGTGCGGAGCTGCGCGTCGTGCAGCGGGTGAGCGACAACCGCATCGCGGAGGCGATGGTGGCGGCTGGACTCGGCATCGGGCTCCTCCCGCGGTTCACGGCGAGTGGTCCGGAGCGGGGCATCGTCCTCCGGCCGCTCGCCGGGCTCGACGCGACCCGGCGGATCGTCGCGCTGTCCCGCCCCGACCGCGCCGAGCGGCTCGCCGTGCGGACGGTCCTCGAGGCGATCCGCACCGAGGCGCGCTCGGTGGCCGCCTCGCACACCGCACCGGAGCCCGAGGAGCTCACCACCCCGCGCTGGGTGTGACCGTCCGGGCCGTGCTCAGTCGTCGGACGACGTCGCGGCGCTCCGCTCCCGGCGGTAGCGCTTCACGCCCTTCCAGATCGTGAAGCCGAGGGCGATGACGACACCGGCGATGACGACCTTCTGCAGGATGCCCGCGTACTCCTCGACGATGTGCCACTGCTCTCCGAGGAAGAACCCGGCGAGCACGAAGATGGTGTTCCAGATGCCACTGCCGGCCAGGGTGAGGAGGGCGAAGCGCAGGACCGGCATCCGTTCGACGCCCGCGGGGATGGAGATGAGGCTCCGGAAGATCGGCAGCATGCGCCCGAAGAACACCGCCTTCGAGCCGTGCTTCTGGAACCAGGCCTCCACCCGGTCGACGTCCTCGACGTGGACGAGGGGGACGCGCGCGACGAGGCGACGCATGCGGTCCCGCCCGAGGACGGCGCCGATCGCGTAGAGGGCGAGCGCTCCGACCACCGAGCCCGCGGTCGTCCAGACGAGGACTTCGACGAGACCGAGTTTGCCCTGGCTGGCGGCGAATCCGGCGAGCGGCAGGATGATCTCGCTCGGCAGCGGGGGGAACAGGTTCTCGAGCGCGATCGCGAGCGCGGCGCCCGGACCGCCGAGGGTCTCCATGAGTCCGACCGCCCATTCGGCGACGCCTCCGAGGGCGCTGTCGCCTCCGGTCGAGGCGGTGGACAGGCTGACCGTGGCGGCGGTGGACGTCGTCATCCCACCGACGCTACGCGACACCTGGTCGCTATCCCTGGGAACCTCCGCTCAATCGCCCACCTGTCGGTTCCACCGGACCGGCCCGTTCTCAGGACCTCGCCGGCGTGGCGGACCCTGCCACGGCCGACACGCCAAGGGTCTCCTGAGAAAGGAAACCGATAGCGTTGGGGCATGCGCATCGCCACCTGGAACGTCAACTCGATCCGTACCCGCGTCGGCCGCGTGGTCGACTGGCTCGTCCGCGAGGACGTCGACGTCCTCGCGATGCAGGAGCTCAAGTGCAAGCCCGAGCAGTTCCCGATGGAGGCCTTCACCAAGGCCGGCTACCAGGTGGAGCTGCACGGACTCAGCCAGTGGAACGGCGTCGGCATCGCCAGCCGCCTCCCGATGGAGGACGTGCAGATCGGGTTCCCCGACATGCCCGGCTTCGGCAAGCCACCGGCGAGCCTCGCCCTCGACGGCCCCGGCTTCGACGCCGACGGACTCCCACTCGAAGCGCGCGCGATCGGGGCCACCGTCGACGGCGTCCGTCTCTGGAGTCTGTACGTCCCGAACGGGCGCGCAGTCGGCGATCCCCACTACGACTACAAGCTGCGCTGGCTCGCCGCCCTCGAGGCCGACACCCGCACCTGGCTCGCCGAGAACCCCGAGCTGCCCCTGGCCCTCATGGGCGACTGGAACGTCGCACCGCTCGACTCCGACGTCGGCGACCCGAGCTTCGGGCCGGGCTCCACACACATCACCGCACCCGAACGGGCCGCCCTCGCCGCCTTCGTCGACGCCGGCCTGCAGGACACCGTTCGGCCGTTCGTCCCCGAGGGGTACACCTTCTGGGACTACAAGCAGCTCCGGTTCCCGCGCAACGAGGGTCTCCGGATCGACTTCATCTACGGCTCGCAGGCCTTCGCAGACCACGTCGTCGAAGCGTCGATCCACCGCAACGAGCGCAAGGGCGACAGCCCGAGCGACCACGTGCCCGTCGTCGTCGACCTCGACTTCTCGCTCACCGACGAGGAGAACGACGACGCACCGATGATCTTCGGCTGAGCCGTCGACCGGCTCCAGACGGGACACGTGGCGACCACGTGCCCGTCGTCGTCGACCTCGACTTCTCGCTCACCGACGAGGAGAACGACGACGCACCGATGATCTTCGGCTGAGCCACCCTCGGCTGAGCGACCGCGACCCGACGGGTCAGTCGACCATGACCCGGCGACGCCGGGTGAGGACGAGCGCCAACGCCCCGAGGCCGACCACGCCGGCGCCGATCACCGCCGGCAGCGCCGCGGCGACACCGGTGTCGGGCAACCGGGGCGCGGCACCCGCGGCCGGCTCGGCCATGACGACGCCGTCCGCGACCGTGACCTGACGCTGCAGGCTGTTCAGCCCCGTCGCCGGATCCCAGGTGCCGACGTTCGCCGTCTGCACCGCGTACCGGGAGTCGGCCGCGACCGTCTCGTGCGTGGCCGGGAGGGCGAGGGCGGTGTCGTACCGGCCGGCCGGCACGTCGGCGAGCGACGCCTGCAGCGTCACCGTCTCGCCGGCGGCCCAGGTGCGGGCATCAGAACCGAAGGGCACCTGCACGGTGCGCTCGGCGTTCGACAGGACGAGGTACGCGGGACGGCTGTTGTAGGGCGCGGCCCAACCGTCGTTGCGGATCGTGAGCGACAGGGTGCCCTCGGCGACCGAACTCCCCGTCATGACGAACCGGTACCCGAGGCGCTTCGCGGTCGTGTCGAGGTTCTCCTGGCCCCACGACTGCAGGACGTCCTGCAGGTAGTCCCAGTTGAGGTAGCTGAAGTTGTACCGCTCCATCTCCGCCGAGGCGGTCTCCCACTCGGAGCGCGGCGGGTTCACGTTGCAGGTCTCGCCGCCGACGGGCACCCAGTCGCTCTCCTGGGCGAGGTAGTCCTGGTCGAGGGTCAGCGGGTCGGAGAGGTAGGTGCCCCAGTCGTCGGGCGCGGCGAGGAAGCAGTCGTTGTGGTGACCGATGCGCGCGATGGCGCTGCCGTCGAACGCCTGCGCCTCGGTGATCGCCCCCTCGGTGCCGCTCGGGACCCCCAGGATGTTCTGTTTCATGCTCATCGTCCGCACCTGGATGGACCGGTCGGCCGGAACCGCCTCGAGCAGTGCGTCGACGACGGCACGCCGCTTCGCCCAGTCCTCGGCCGTGAGGACGCCCGGGTTCGCCGGATCGGCCGCGAAGTGGTCGGTGTAGTAGCCCTCACCCCAGAGCCCGACGAAGCCGGCCTGGACGACGGAGATGACGTCGGCGTTGTCCTGGAAGATCGGCGTCAGCTGCTCGATGTGCCCGAGCACGATGTCGAGCGGTGCGTCACCGTAGGGCGGCGTGTAGGGCCAGTCCCCGCCGGCCAGGTAGGCGAAGCGCGGGATGATCGAGATGCCCGCCTCGCGGGCGGCGTCGAAGTCCGCCTGGACGAGCGCGAGCCAGGCCGGGTCGAGCGTCGGCTCGGCGACGAACCGCTCCAGGTAGAACACGCGGACGAGCTCGGTGATGCCCTCCTCGCGGTAGGCGGCGAGCGTCGGGACGTCGAGCGGCGTGTAGCCCGGGCCGCCCGCCGTCCCCTCCGGGTAGTAGTGGGTGTTGTTCGTGTGGTCGAAGCCGCGCTCCGGGTTCGCGATGATCGCGTCGCTCGGCTCGTAGACGACGGTGTCGGCGGGTGTCGGGGCGGGTGCCTGCGCCGCGGCACTCAGCGGGGTGGCCACGGCGAGCCCGCAGGCGGCGAGGACGGCGAGGAGACGGAGACGACGGTTCACAGGAACTCCAACGGGATCCGGTGGTGCACGGAAGAGGTTGCCCACATCCTGCAGAACCGGATCCCGCGGTGCAAGGGAATGCTCGGAACCGGCACCAAGTGATCACTATCGCTTAGCGATTCACCTCGGATCGCCGACCGACCCTCGCTCGTGCGTACTCCTAGGAGCGTGGTGCGCCACCGCGCTTCCGCTTGTTGGCGTCGATCGCAGGCCGCTCGGCGACCACGGGCCAGGTGCCCGTGTGCCCCTCCCGGGCCTTCGCCGCCGCCAGGATCCTCGGCTTCGCGGCGAACCACCCGACGATGAGCATCGGGATGAGGATGATGAGGGAGGCGAGCACCCACCGCCCGGTCTCCGAGAAGCCCATCGTGACGAGGACGAACGCCAGGAAGGCCAACGTCAGGTAGGACGTGAACGGCGCGCCGAACAAGCGGAACGACGGCCGCTCGACCTTGCCCTGCTTCGCCCAACGCTGCAACTGGATCTGGCAGAGGATGATCGTCGCCCAGCCGCCGATGATGCCGATGGCCGAGATCTCGAGCACGATCTCGAACGCCTTCGACGGGTACAGGGCGTTCAGGAGGACGCCGAGCAGCGTGAGCGCCGCCGTCAGCAGGATGCCGCCGAACGGTACGCCGTTCTTGCTCATCTTCCCGGTGAACGCGGGCGCCGAACCGTTGACGGCCATCGAGCGGAGGATACGACCGGTGGAGTAGAGACCGGCGTTGAGGCTCGACAGGGCCGCCGTGAGGACGACGAAGTTCATGACCGAGGCCGAGATCGCGCCGGCCTGCTCGGAACCGATGTGCGAGAAGAAGGTGACGAACGGGCTCTCACCGGCCTGGTAGGCGGTGTACGGCAGGAGGAGCGACAGCAGCAGGACGGATCCGACGTAGAAGATCGCGATGCGGAAGATGACCGTGTTGACGGCCTTCGGCATGATCTTCTTCGGCTCGGCCGTCTCGCCCGCGGCGGTCCCGACGAGCTCGATCGCGGCGTACGCGAACACGACCCCGGAGATCGCGATCATCGGCGCGAACGCCCCGACGGGGAAGAGCCCGCCGTTGTCGCCGATCACCGAGAACCCGACGGCACCGATGTCGGTGCGACCGCCGAAGACGATGAAGCAGACGCCCACGATGAGGAAGACGACGAGCGCCGACACCTTGATGAGCGCGAACCAGAACTCCATCTCACCGAACAGCTTCACGGAGACGAGGTTGAGCGCGAGCACGATGACGAGGGCTCCGAGCGCGAAGACCCACTGTGGGAAGTCCTCGAGCTCCTTCCACCCGAAGAGCTTGCCGAAGGTCTTGATGTAGAGCGCGGCGGCGGTGACGTCGACGATCGAGGTCATGGCCCAGTTGAGGAAGTACAACCAGCCGGCGCCGAACGCCATCTTCTCGCCGTAGAACTCCCGGGCGTAGGAGATGAACGAGCCGGACGACGGGCGGTGCAGGACGAGCTCACCGAGCGCGCGCAGGATGAGGAACGCGAAGAAGCCGCAGAGTGCGTAGACGAGGATGAGCGCGGGGCCCGAGCTGTTCAGCCGACCACCGGCTCCGAGGAAGAGTCCCGTACCGATCGCACCACCGATGGCGATCATCTGGATCTGGCGCGGCTTGAGCGTCTTGTGGTACCCCTGCTCCTCGCTCGAGAAGTCCTGGACGGCGAGCATCTCGTCGCCGATCGTCTCGCGGGATGCGGCCCGATCGCCTGCGCGTTCGTGCCTGGGTGTCGTGCCGTCGGTCATGTCGTTCTCCTCGAATCACGGGCCGTTCGGGCTGCCGCCCATCGAGACGTCGGCTGGTATATCTCGAAGGCGCCCGCCCCACGTTAGTCGGGAACGTTCGCTTTTTTCGGCCACGGGTGTCCGTTCTTCTGAGGACATCGGATGGCGCGCGACGCCGCTCGATCAGGCGAGGAGGGCCGCCACGACGACGAGGACCGGGACCGAGAGGATGGTCGTCAACAGCACCGTGTCGCGGGCGAGCGCGACCCCCTGCTCGTACCGACTGGCGAAGTTGTAGACGTTCTGAGCGGCCGGCAACGCGGCGAGCACGACCGAGGCGAACAGCGGCGTGCCGCTCAGCCCGAAGCCGAAGTGGGCGATGAGGTACGCGAACCCGGGCATCACGACGGCCTTGATCGCCGTCGCCACGAAGATCTCCCGGCGCCCACTGCCCGCCTGGAGCGGACGCATGCCGTGCAAGGACATGCCGAAGGCCATGAGGATGAGCGGGACGGCGGCACCACCGACGAGCTCGAACGGCGCCAGGACCGGCTCGGGGAGCCGCACCCCGAACAGGTTGAGCACCACCCCGATGATCGACGCGATGATCATCGGATTGCGGAAGGGTTGCGTGACGATGCCGCGGAAGGACACCGAACCGCGCTGTCTGACATCGAGGATCGTGAGGGCGATCGGCGCGAAGACGAGGAGTTGCAGCAGGATGACCGGCGCGACGTACCCTGCCTCGCCGAGGACGTAGACCGCGACCGGGATGCCGATGTTGTTGGCGTTCACGTAGCCCGAACCGAGCGCGCCGATGGTCGCGACCGAGAGGTCCTTCCGGAGCCACACCGCGTTGAGCAGGAGGAAGAGGCCGGCGGCCGCGAGCGCACTGGCGAGCGCGACCCAGATGAAGCTGCTGAACACCTCGCGCAGATCGGCCGAGACGAGGACGGTGAACAGCAGCGCGGGGTTGGTGACGAAGAACGCGACCCGGTTGAGGACGTGCCCGGTGGTCGGGCCTCCGACGCCGAAACGTCCCGCGAGGTAGCCGACGAGGATGACGGTGCCGATGATCGCGAACCCCGTCAACACTCCACCCATGCCTCCCAGCCTAGGCGCAGGCTGACATCCCGCCCGGTGAGGCGACGGTTGTGGGCGGGCCTCCGGCCGTGGAGAATCTGGACAGGAGCCGCGACACCACCACGGCCCCACCGAACGCTCCCACCAGGAGCCCGCACCAATCACCCACGAGGAGATCCGACGATGACGTCATTCGACCCTGCCGCGTCCGGCGACGCGATGCACAGCACCACCCTCCCCCATGAACGGCTGTCGATCACGCACGGTCCGCGTTCCGGCCTCACGATCAGCGTCGCCCTCCACTCCACCGCGCTCGGTCCGGCACTCGGCGGCGCGCGGCTCTGGCGGTATCCGAGCTGGGTCGACGCCGTGGACGACTCGCTCCGACTCGCGGCCGGGATGACGATGAAGAACGCGGCAGCCGGTCTCGCCCACGGCGGCGGCAAGTCGGTGATCCACCTCCCACCGGGCCGCACCCTGGACGCCGAGGAACGACGCGACGCGATGCTCGACCTCGGCGACGCGGTCGAAGCCCTCGACGGGCGGTACCGGACCGCGGAGGACGTCGGCACGACGGCGGAGGACATGGCGGTCGTCTCGGAGCGGACCGCCCACGTGAGCGGCCTGCCGGCGGACCGGGGCGGCGTCGGAGAACCGAGCGAGGCGACCGCGGCCGGGGTGCACGCGGCCATCACCGCGACGCTCGAGACGGTCTTCGGCACGCCGCTCGTGGCCGGGCACCGGGCGACGATCTCCGGCCTCGGCCAGGTCGGCGGTCGACTGGCACGTCGGCTCGCGGCGGAGGGTGCGCGGCTCATCGTCACCGACGTCGACCCGCGCAAACGCGCGCTCGCGGAGGAGATCGGCGCCAGCTGGATCGAACCGGGTGACGAGCACCTCGTCGAGACCGATCTGTTCGTCCCCTGCGGCGTGGGCGGCGCCCTCAGTGCGCGGGTCATCGGTCAGCTGCGCTGCCGCGCCGTCGTCGGGGCGGCCAACAACCAGCTCGCCACGAGGGCCGACGCGCTCGCCCTGGAGGAGCGCGGGATCCTCTGGGCTCCGGACTTCGTCGCCAACGCCGGCGGGGTGATATACCTCGCGATGGCGTCGGAGCCGGGTGCCGACGCGGCGGCGATCGAGCAGCGGGTGTCGGCGATCGGCCGGACGGTGCAGGCGGTCTACCGCGATGCCGCCGCCACGGGCGTCACCACGCTCGTCGCCGCCGAACGGCTGGCGATGTCGCGGATCGACGCGGCCACCGGGGCTCTCGCGGCGGTGTGACCACGGACCGCGGCCCGCTCACCCGATGAGGGGTGAGCGGGCCGCGGGTGGCCCTGCGACGGGCGGTGGGACCGGGGTGCGTCAGAGCTTGACGACCATCTTCCCCGTGTTCGCGCCGCGCATGAGCGCCAGGAACGCGTCGAGCGTGTGGTCGAGGCCCTCGTAGACGGTCTCGTCGAAGACGACCTCGCCGCGCTGCAGCCACCCGGCCATCTCGGCGGAGAACGCCGGGAAGTGCTGCGTGTAGTTGCCGACCGTGAAGCCGGTGAGGGTGAGGCCGCGGGTGACGATGTTCGCCAGGTTGCGGGGGCCCTCGGGACGGTCGGTCTCGTTGATCTGCGAGATGACCCCGCAGAGCGCGGCGCGTCCACCGTCGCTGAAGGCGTCGATCGCCGCTTCGAGGTGCTCGCCACCCACGTTGTCGAAGTAGACGTCGATGCCCTCGGGTGCGGCGGCGGCCAGCTGCTCCGTGACCGGACCGTCCTTGTAGTTGAAGGCCGCGTCGTAGCCGTACTTCTCGGTGAGCAGGGCGACCTTCTCGGCCGTGCCTGCGGAACCGATCACGCGCTTCGCGCCCTTCAGGCGGGCGATCTGACCGACCATGGTGCCGACGGCGCCGGCCGCACCGGAGACGAACACGGTGTCACCCTCGCGGAACTTCGCCACCTCGAGGAGGCCGACGTAGGCGGTGAGGGCGGTCATCCCGAGGACACCGAGGTAGGCGGACAGCGGGACGCCCGGCAGCTCGGGGACGACGCGGAAGCCGCTCGCGTCCTCCTGGACGAGGTCGCGCCACCCGAACTGGTGCAGGACGACGTCACCCGCGGAGAACCCCTCGGCGGCGGACTCGACGACGCGGCCGATGGCTCCGCCCGTCATGGTCTCGCCGAGCTGGTACGGCGCGACGTAGGAGCGGGCGTCGTTCATGCGGCCGCGCATGTAGGGGTCGACCGACAGGAACAGGTTCTGGACCCGCAGCTGGCCCGGCGCGAGCTCGGGGAACTCGACGGAGACGGTGCGGAAGTCGGACTCGGTCGGCCAGCCCTGCGGTCGTGAGACGAGCTGGATCTGGGTGCTGAGCGCGGAGGTGTTCACGTGGTGCCTTTCCTTGGTGCGGTGATTCGGTTGGAGCTCGCAGCACGACGTCGGGTTGCGGACGGGGTGTCGCCGGTGGGCGACGCGGTCGGTCGGACCGGGGTCAGAGGGCGAGGGCGATGCCGAGCGCGATGAGCCCGAGCAGCGGGGGCAGGCCCTGGACGACGGCCGGACGGGCCTTCGTGCGGTCGGAGGTGATGAGGACGAGCGAGGCCAGCAGCATCGAACCGGCGGATGCGAAGACGAGGGCGGCGCCGATCCCGGTCGAGCCGGTGATGAGGAACACGATGCCGACGATCGTGCCGATGGCGAGGAAGAGGTTGTAGAAGCCCTGGTTGTAGGCCATCCCCCGCGTCGTCTCGGCCTCCAGCTCGGAGGTGCCGAAGGTCTTGCGGGTGGAGGGCTCGGTCCAGCGCAGGGACTCGAGGACGAAGATGTAGACGTGCACGAGCGCGGCGATGCCGACGAGGACGAGACTGACGACGAGCATGGACGGGCCTTCCGAGAGATCGGGATCGAGTCACTCGGAGTGAGGGACTATCTGTACCGATAGGTCTACTATAATAGTAGAATGCTCGGTCCACAACCCCGTCCGCATCGTGGACGGCCGAGCCATGAGGAGGCCGTCCATGGGACGCACGCAGGAGTTCGACACCGTCGCCGTCGTGCAGGCGGCGCGTGACGTGTTCTGGGATCACGGCTTCGAGGCGACCTCCCTCGCCGATCTCGAGGCCGCCACCGGACTGCGTCGATCGAGCCTGTACCACGCCTTCGAGAGCAAGCGCGGACTCTTCGACGCCGCCGTCCAGGACTACCTCGACACGGTCATCCGACCTCGGCTCGCCGTCCTCGCCCGGGCGGACGACGGGCGCGCCGGACTGGCCGCCTACTTCTCCGGGGTGCAGCACGTGATCGCGACCCTGCCGGACGACTCCCCCCGCCGCGGCTGCCTCCTCCTCAACAGCGCGGCGGGCCTCGCCGCCCACGACGACGCCCTGCGCGAAGTCGTCGACGGCTACCGGGCCGAGCTCACCGCGGCGGTCTCGGACGCGCTCGCCCTCGCCCGGCCCGACGCGGATGCGGCCGAACTCGCCGCCGAGGCACGCCAGCTCACCTCGCTCTCGGTCAGCGCCCTCCTGCTCGCGAGGGTCAACCGCGACGAGGCCGTCGCGATCCTCGACGTCGCGGTCTCGCAGGTCGCGCGCTGGTAGCGGGCGCCGACACCGGGCGGTCCAGGGTGACACGCGCGCGTGCGAATGTGACGCCCTGTTGCGGCGGCCGAGAGGGGCTGGCCGGGCTCCCGTAGCATGGCGGGCACCCCACCCCTGGAGCCATCGACCCATGACGAACGCCGCCCGCAGCCCGCTCGCCGGGAGCAGCTCCACCGCCGCCCGCGCGGCGGGATCCGGAGCCGCAGCCGTGGAGACCCGCGCCTCCGCGGTCGCCTTCGAGGCCGTGGGACGAGCCTTCGCGAACGGCCCCGGCACCTCCTCCGCCGACCCGCGTCCGGTGCTCCGCGACGTCACCATCACGGCCGAAGCCGGCGAGGTCGTCGCCATCCTCGGGACGAGCGGCTGCGGCAAGTCGACCCTGCTGCGCATCGCCGCCGGTCTCGACCACCCCACCTCCGGCTCCGTGCTCATCGACGGCACCCCCGTCGCCGGCATCGACCCCCGCATGGCGTTCGGCTTCCAGGAGCCGCGACTCCTCCCCTGGCGCACCATCGCGGCCAACGTTGCCCTCGGACTCCCGAAGCGGACACCCACGGCGGAGGGGCGCGAGCGCGTGGCCGGTCTCCTGGAGCTCGTCGGCCTCGCCGACTTCGCCGAGCACCGTCCCCGCGAGGTGTCCGGCGGCATGGCCCAACGCGCCTCCCTCGCCCGAGCGCTCGCCCGGCGACCCGGCGTCCTCCTCCTCGACGAGCCGTTCGGCGCCCTCGACGCCCTCACCCGGCTGAAGATGCAGGACCTGCTGCTCTCGATCCACCTCGCAGCACCCACCACGATCCTCCTCGTGACGCACGACGTCGACGAGGCCCTCCAGCTCGCCGACCGGGTCATCCTCCTCGGACGTGAGCCGGGGAAACCCGGTTCGACCATCGCGCAGACCGTGACCGTCCCCGGTGGCCGACCACGCGACCGCGGCTCGGCCGAACTCGCCGAACTGCGCGGACGCCTCCTCGACGGGCTCGGCATCGACCGCCACGGCCTGGCCCGCGGCGACCAACGACTGCCGTCCATCCCGCACTTCCCGTACTGACCCGGGCAGCACCCACCCGGCACCACCCATCGCGCACCGATCCACAGCAAGGACCAACGCATGCCCATTCGACGTCGCTTCACCACCTCCCGAGCCGGACGCATCGCGCTCGTCGCCGCCACCGCGACGGCCGCGCTCCTCCTGAGCGGCTGCGTCGCCGGCGAGAACGCCCCGGCAGCCGGCGGCGACAGCACCGCCGGCACCACCGAGGGCGGCACCCTGAACATCGACTTCGCGACCTACAACCCGCTCTCGCTCATCATCAAGGACCAGGGCTGGCTCGAGGATGCGCTCGACGACCAGGACATCACCGTCAACTGGGTGCAGTCGGCCGGTTCGAACAAGGCCAACGAGGCTCTCAGAGCGGACGCGATCGACGTCGGCTCCACGGCTGGTTCGGCGGCGCTCCTGAACCGCGCGAACGGCTCCGCCATCCGGGCGATCGACGTGTTCTCCCAGCCCGAGTGGTCCGCGATCGTCGTCGGCGCCGGCTCCCCCATCACCGACGTCTCCGAGCTCAAGGGCAAGAAGGTCGCCGCCACGAAGGGCACCGACCCGTACTTCTTCCTCCTCCAGGCCCTCGAGGAGGCCGGACTCTCGGCCTCCGACGTCACGATCGAGAACCTCCAGCACGCCGACGGCTGGGCGGCCCTGCAGAACGGCTCCGTCGACGCGTGGGCGGGGCTCGACCCGATCATGGCCGGTGCCGAGGAGGCGGGTGCGAAGCTCATCTACCGCAACGTCGACTTCAACAGCTACGGCATCCTCGCCGCGACGGAGTCCTTCATCGACGAGCGACCCGACGTCGCCCAGACCGTCGTGAACGCCTACGAGCACGGCCGCGAGTGGGCCACGTCGAACCCCGACGAGACGGCGCAGATCCTCGCCGACGCCGCCGGCCTCGACCTCGCGGTCGCGACGAAGGTGATCACGGAGCGCTCCAACCTCGACGTCGACCCGACCCCGGGGAAGGCGCAGGAGCAGGTGCTGTCGATCATCGGGCCGATCTTCGTGGAATCCGGCGACGTCTCCTCGCAGGACAAGGTGGACGACGCCCTGGCGGACCTCTTCGACCCGAGCTTCGTCAAGGACGCCGACCCGTCCGCCATCGGCGCGAAGTAGCCCGTGAGCGACCGACCCGGCCTCGGCACCCCGACCGCAGCGCTCGCGGGCGCCCAGGCCACCCGGTCCGGCCGCGAGGCGCGCGCCGTCCTCGGGTCCCGCAGGATCGTCGTCGTCCTCGGCGGCCTCCTGGTCCCGGTCCTCATCCTCGTGGCCTGGCAGCTCGTCACGGCCTTCGGTCTCGTGCCCGCCTCGCAGCTGCCGGCGCCCGCCGAGGTGTGGGCCGCGGGTGTCGACCTCGCGCAACGCGGTTGGCTGCAACAGGACGTCGCCATCTCGGTGCAGCGGGTCCTCATCGGCTTCCTCATCGGCGCCGTGCTCGGCCTCGTCCTCGGCGCGGTCGTCGGGCTCTCCCGCCTGGGTGACATCCTGCTGTCGACGACGTTCGCCGCGATCCGTGCCGTCCCGTCGCTCGCCTGGGTGCCGCTGCTCATCCTGTGGCTGAAGATCGGCGAGGAGTCGAAGATCACCCTCATCGCGATCGGCGCCTTCTTCCCGGTCTACACGACCGTGTCGGCCGCCCTCCGGCACGTCGACCGGCAGCTGGTCGAAGCGGGCCGCGCGTTCGGGCTGAACGGGGTCGCACTCTTCCGGACGGTCCAGCTGCCGGCGGTGACCCCCTCCGTGGTCTCCGGGCTGCGTCTCGCGCTCGCGCAGTCGTGGCTGTTCCTCGTGGCCGCGGAGCTCATCGCCTCGTCGATGGGCCTCGGCTTCCGGCTGGTCGACTCGCAGAACAACGGCCGCGTCGACCGGATCTTCTTCGTCATCATCGTGCTCGCCCTGCTCGGTGCCCTCACCGACGCCCTGGTGGGTGTGTTCGACCGCTGGATCAAGCGCCGCTGGGGATAACCGACGCCTGCCGCACGTCCGCGGCGCGAATGCCTGAATGTTGCAGCGAAGTCGCTCTCGACGCAAGAAACCACCGCCTGCTCCGCCCGTACGCTCGAAGAGATCGCCTCCCATCCCGTGAGGCGGCATCTTGCACAGCGGTCAGGAGGTTCACCATGTCGAACGTCGCCACCACCAACACGAAGAGCATCGTCGGAGAGCCGGAGGTCGTCGAAGACGGCGCAGCACTCGCCGCAGACCCGGCCTGGGTGGAGCTCAAGACCGCCGCGACCGCCGTGCAGACCGTCCAGGTGAAGGACGGATCCATCCCCGAGGTGGGCGACCACGCCGCGGCCGCAGCGCACGTCGCGACGATCGTCGCGAGCGTCACGACCCTGGCCCCGCGCTTCCCCCACGACGCCGAGTACCTCGAGGCCCTCGTCACCGACCTCGAACGCTGGGCACGAGACGGGTTCGGCGTCCCGGACTTCCTCGACTCCCTCGTCGCCTTCCACCCGGAGCAGCACCGGGTCGACGGCCTCCGTCACCTCGTCGTGTTCCCGATGGTCACGCAGAACGGCTCCCCCGACCGCCACCTCGAGGCGGTGCTCGTCGAGGTCATCTGGCCGGAGTTCATCGCCGCGCTCGAAGCGGGTGACTACACGAACGCCCTGTTCGTCCCCATCCGGTTCCTCGACTTCACCCCCGGCTACGACACGAACTCCGCGGTCCTGTTCCCCGAGACGGTCGCCATGCGCGCGATCCCCCCGTTCACCTGGGGCGCGATCTTCCAGGACCGCGAGGCGGCGCGCTACCGACGCGTCGTCCGTGCCGCAGCCGGGATCACCAAGCTCGATCTCCCGGCCGACGCCGCCTCCCTCCTCGACGACCAACAGCTGGCCGAGGAGACCTTCGTCATGTGGGACCTCATCCACGACCGCACGCACATGCGCGGCGACCTGCCCTTCGACCCGTTCATGATCAAGCAGCGGATGCCGTTCTTCCTCTACTCCCTCGAGGAACTGCGCTGCGACCTCACGGCCTTCCGCGAGTCCGTGCAGCTGGAACGGTCCCTGACGCTCCGCTCCGAGACGGAGACGCTCGACGCAGCCGACGCGGCCATCCTCGGGCACGCGAAGCTCGTCCAGTACGCGATCATCTTCGACCGCATCTTCCGGTTCGCGATCACCGGCTCCCGGGTCCGCAACTACGACGGGGTGGGCGGGCAGCTGCTCTTCGCCTGGATGCACCAGCACGGCGTGCTGCACTGGACCGACACCCGCCTGACCATCGACTGGGATGAGGTGCCCGACGTGGTCGTCCAGCTCGGGGAGAGCATCGACGAGCTGTACTGGCGCTCGATCGACCGCCCGAAGACGGCCCACTGGCTCGCGGCGTACGACCTCGTCCGGACCACACTGACCCCGCATCCCGCGTCGAACTGGGCGCGCGGATTGTCCGACGAGATCCTCAGTGGCCCGCCGCGTGGGCTGACCGACGCGGTCCTCGACGACGAGTTCCCGCTGTCGATGTTCTACGAGGCGCTCGGCAAGAAGATGACCGACGTCATCTCGTCGACCGCCGGGATCACGGGGCGTTCCGCGGCCTGACCCGACCATGCCGCGGAGGAGCCCGGAGCAGCCCGCACCCTGCGTGCCGCTCCGGGCTTCAGGCTGTGCCCAGGCCGGCGAGCGCCACCGCTCCGCCGACGAGCGCCCAGCTGGCGAGGCTGCCGACGATGAAGAACTCGGCCTTGGATCCTCCGGCGGAGTCCTTCGAGATCTCCGGGAAGCGGATGATGCCCTTCGCCGCGACGACCGCCCCGATCGCCGTGAACTGTCCGGCCAGGGCGAGCGCGAGGATGAGGATGCGCTCCAGCGGTCCGATGAGTCGCCCGCCGGGCAGGGGGAGTTCGAGGACGTCGTCGGGACTGCGGAACAGGACGGCGCCGTCGCCGGTGCGCCGTTCCTCCGCCGTCTCCTTCGCGGTGAGCGGCGCCAGCGCCAGTCGGACGACCACGTTCGCCGATTCGATGAGGAAGAGGGTCGAGGCGGCGACGATGGCCGCGACCTCCGGCGGCACGGCCGTGAGGCCCGCGTACGGCAGCGCCTCGTACCAGGTGACCACCAGCCCCTCCGGCGACGGCTGCGCCGAGCCGAGGGCCAGGACGGCGACGACGAGGAGACCGAGCAGACCGACGACGGCCGCCGCCGCGCGGTGGCGTCCTGGCCGGGTGGCGAGTTGCCAGACGGGCACGAACAGCAGCACGGCCGCCCAGGCGCCGATCCCGACGCCCAGGGCGACGATCGTCCCGAGCACGAGACCGACGGCGGTGCCGAGCAGTCGATCCCGGCGCCAGCCGAGCGCCGCGCCCAGCACGAGCCGCGCGACGTCCGAGACACCGACGGCGATCAACAGGGTGGCGACCACCATCATCCGAGTACCTCCGTCATCAACCGCTGTCCTTCGAAGACGGCCAGCACCCCCTGCGCCCGCACGGTCTGTGAGACCGCGGAGGCTGACACGCCTTCACGCTCGGCCAGCTCCCGTTGCGTCCGTCCCGACAGCTTGCCGAGCAGGAGCCTACGACCGCGGTCCGACATCGTCCCCACGAGGTGATCGCGTCCGAGGAGGTAGGCGTTGACCAGCGCCTCGTCCGGGGCGTCGTCGCGGGTGCCGCCGACGGCGAACCAGGTCCGGAGTTCGGGCAACCTGGCGTACTCGTGTGCGCGGGCCCGGTCGATCGCCGCTCGCGCCGCCCACCATCCGGGACCGTCCTGCAGCGGGACGTTCGGCCCGGCGCCGATCTCCCTGACCGCTCCGAATCCCAGGCCGAAGCGACAGTCCACGCCGGCGGGCAGTTCGAGGCGCACCAGCAACGACGCGAGGAGTGCGGCGGGGAGGTCGGAGAAGACCGCTTGGAACTCGTCGCCGACGGTCGGGACGAACGGTTGTCTGGCCGCGACCCGCTCACCCGCCTGCGCGAGCGCGTGTTCGACGGTCCGCTGCAGGGCGACGCGGTCCTCGTGCTCCTTCGACCTCGAGATGTCGACGATCACGGCGATGGAGGCGTTCATGAGTGAAGCCTATCCCTTCACTCAGCCAAAATGAAGCGTGAGACTTCAGTCTTGCGAAGTGAAGCCAGGAGCTTCAGGACGATCGCGGGAGTCCGGACCCGGTGCTGCGCGCTCCTCCGCACGACGGATGTCCGCGCGAGGGCTCCGCGCTAGCGTTGACGGCATGAGCGACTCCGCCGCCGAGCAGCACGAGGAACGCCCGGTCGACCCGTACGACGCCGGATGGCGACGACCACCGGCCACCGCCGCGGAGCTGCGATCCGACGTCGTCCTCGCCATCGCGCTCGGCGTCGGCACCCTCCTGAGTCTCACGCTCTACACGATCGCCGGCTTCTACGCCGAGCCCGCCCCGATGTGGGCCTCGGTGCTCTGGGCGATCGGTATCACCGCTCCCCTCGCGTTCCGTCGCCGCGCCCCCTGCACCGTGTCGGTCATCGTCGGGGTCATGTTCATCATCGGCGGCACGGTGCTCGTCCCCGAGGTGCTGTTCACCAACATCGCCCTGTTCATGGCCATCTACACGGTCGGCGCCTGGGTGTCGGACCGACGTCGTGCCGTGCTCGTCCGGGTGCTCATCATCTTCGCCATGTTCGCCTGGCTGCTCGTCTACATGTTCATCCAGGCCACCGACCCCGACGCCCTCCCGAACCTCTCCAGGGTCGGCCTCTTCTCGCCGCTCGTCGCGTTCATCCTCATCCAGATCCTCACGAACATCCTGTACTTCGGCGGCGCCTACTTCTTCGGCGAGCGCGCGTACCAGTCCGCGAGGGAGCGGGCGGTGCTCGAAGCGCGGACGATCGAGCTCGAGCAGGAGCGCGCGCGGTCTGCCCGGCAGGCGGTCGCACTCGAACGGGTGCGGATCGCCCGTGAACTGCACGACGTCGTCGCCCACCACGTCTCGGTGATGGGCGTGCAGGCGGGGGCGGCGCGCACCGTGCTCGATGCGAACCCCGCTGCCGCGCGCGACGCCCTCACGAACGTGGAACTCGGCGCCCGGAGCGCGATCGACGAACTGCGGAAGATGCTCGGCACCCTGCGGGCGGACGGCGACACGAACCCGGAGGACGGACCCTCGACGGTGGGCGTCGGCCGGCTCGGGCAGCTCGCCGACGAGTCGAGCGCGAACGGCCTGCCGACCCGGTTCGAGCGCATCGGTGCTCCGGTCCCCATCCCCGCGGTGGTCTCCTTCAACCTGTACCGGATCGCGCAGGAGGCGTTGACGAACGCCCGGAAGTACGGCGGCACCCACGCGACGGCGGAGCTCCGGCTCCGCTACCTGACCGACGCCGTGGAGCTCGAGGTGACCAACACGGGCACCGTCCCCGCGTCGGCCAGACCTGGCGGGCTCGGGCTCATCGGCATGCGCGAGCGGGTCGCATCCTCCGGCGGTGTCCTGGAGGTCGGTGCGCGCACCCGTGGTGGCTTCCTCGTCCGCGCGGCCATCCCGCTCGGGCGATCCGGCGACCAGGCGATGGAACCGGTCGGCCCCGCACGGGACGACACCAGGGCGCTGTCGTCCGCAGCAGCCCACCCCTCGACCCCGATGACGGAGGACCCCGCATGACCGAGCACCCCACCCGTATCCTCCTCGTCGACGACCAGGAACTCCTCCGCGCGGGGTTCCGCATCATCCTCGGCTCACAGCCGGGCGTCGAGATCGTCGGCGAGGCGTCGAACGGTTCCGAGGCGGTGGCACTCGCGACGACGCTCGCGCCCGACGTCATCTGCATGGACGTGCAGATGCCCGGCATGGACGGCCTCGAGGCCACCCGTCGGATCGTGGCCGACCCCGAGGTGCACGCCGCGGTCCTCATCCTCACCACCTTCGATCGCGACGACTACCTGGCCGAAGCGCTCCTGGCCGGCGCGAGCGGCTTCCTGCTGAAGAACTCGTCCCCGGAGGAGCTCGTGGCGGCGGTGCGGGTGATCGCCGACGGTGAGGCGCTGCTGTCCCCCGCGGTCACCCGTCGGGTCATCGAGGGCTTCACCCGGCAGAACGCGGCGGCCACCGATCCCGCTGCCGGCCAGACACCGACCCCGACCGTCCGCACGACCGGCTCCGACTACGAGCAGCTGACGGAGCGCGAGCGCGAGGTCCTGCACCTGGTGGCCCAGGGGCTGTCGAACCAGGAGATCGCGACGACCCTCTTCGTCGGCGAGGCGACCGTGAAGTCGCACGTCTCGAAGGTGTTGCAGAAACTCGCCCTCCGCGACCGCATCCAGGCGGTCATCTACACCTACGAGCACGGGCTCGCCGCACCGCGCAGCTGAGGGTTCGCTCCGCCTCGGCGCAACCCCGTCCCCCGAACCGGCGGGAGGAGTACCGTGACGACCATGGAATTTCGATACCTCGGCAACAGCGGACTCAAGATCTCAGAGATCATCTTCGGCAACTGGCTGACCCACGCCTCACAGGTGGAGAACGACGTCGCGACGGCGAGCGTCCGGGCCGCCCTCGACGCGGGCATCACCACCTTCGACACCGCGGACGCGTACGCGAACACGGCGGCGGAGCAGGTGCTCGGCGACGCTCTTAAGGACGAACGACGCGCGAGCCTGGAGATCTTCACGAAGGTCTACTGGCCCACCGGCCCCAAGGGACACAACGACGTGGGCCTCTCCCGCAAGCACATCATGGAGTCGATCGACGGGTCGCTCACGCGCCTCGGCACCGACTACGTCGACCTCTACCAGGCGCACCGCTACGACAGCGAGACGCCGCTCGAGGAGACGATGCAGGCCTTCGCCGACGTCGTGCGTGCCGGCAAGGCCCTCTACATCGGCGTCAGCGAGTGGAACGCGGAGCAGCTCCGCGCCGGCCACGCGCTCTCGAAGGAGCTCGGCTTCCAGCTCATCTCGAACCAGCCGCAGTACTCGATGCTGTGGCGCGTCATCGAGGAGGAGGTCGTCCCGACCTCCCGCGAGCTCGGCATCTCGCAGATCGTCTGGTCGCCGGTGGCGCAGGGCGTCCTCAGCGGCAAGTACCTCCCGGGTGCCGAGCTGCCGCAGGGCAGCCGCGCGACGGACGAGAAGGGTGGCGCCGACACGATCAAGCGCTTCCTCGACGACGAGGTGCTGACCGCCGTGCAGCAGCTCAAGCCGATCGCCGAGGAGCTCGACCTCACGATGGCGCAGCTGGCGCTCGCGTGGGTGCTCCACAACGACAACATCGCGGGTGCCATCGTCGGCGCCTCCCGCCCGGAGCAGGTCACGGCCAACGCGGCCGCGGCCGGCGTGAAGCTCGACGACTCGGTGATCGCCCGGATCGACGAGGCCGTCGCATCCGTCGCCGAGACCGACCCGGCGAAGACCGTCTCCCCGGAGTCGCGTCCCGCCTGATCAGGCCACACGAGACGCCCGGCCTCCCCCGTCAGACGGACGGGGGACGCCGGGCGTCGTCGCGTCAACCCGCCCCGCGGGGGATGCCGGTGCACGCGGCGCGGCCGTAGCGTGATGAGCAGACGGGGAGACCCCCGCCCCGGCCCCCGCCGGACACACGCTCACTGGAGGCGGCCGATGCTCGAACTCAGCCACATCGACAAGTCGTACGGCGAACGGAAGGTGCTCGACGACGTCAGCTTCCAGGTCGCTCCCGGACGCATGACGGGCTTCGTCGGCGGCAACGGGGCCGGCAAGACGACGACCATGCGCATCCTCCTCGGGGTCCTCACCGCCAACGCCGGAACCGTGACCCTCGACGGCACCGCCCTGACCCCCGAGGACCGCCGCCGGTTCGGGTACATGCCGGAGGAGCGCGGCCTGTACCCGAAGATGCGGGTCGAGGAGCAGCTCGTGTACCTCGCGCGGCTGCACGGCTTCACCGCGCACGCCGCGAAGCGGAACGCCGGCGAACTGCTCGAGCGTCTCGGCCTCGGCGAACGCCGGAACGACACCCTCGAGAGCCTGTCGCTCGGCAACCAGCAGCGCGCCCAGATCGCGGCGGCGCTCGTGCACGACCCCGAGGTCCTCGTCCTCGACGAACCGTTCTCGGGCCTCGACCCGATGGCGGTCGACGTGGTCGTCGGCGTGCTCAGCGAGGTCGCATCGGGTGGAGCGCCCGTGCTGTTCTCGAGCCACCAGCTCGACATCGTCGAGCGACTCTGCGACGACCTCGTGATCATCGCGTCCGGCACCATCCGGGCTTCCGGCTCGCGCGACACCCTCCGTGAGGCGCACGCCGGCAACCGCTACGAACTCCTCACCACGGCGGACACCGGCTGGCTCCGTGAACGGCCGGGCATCACGGTCGTCGACTTCGACGGCGGCTACGCGCTCTTCGACGCCGACGACGCCGCGGCCGCCCAGGTCGTCCTGCGCGAGGCGCTCGCCCACGGCGACGTCACGAGCTTCGCCCCCCTCCGTCCCACCCTCGCCCAGATCTTCAAGGAGGTCATCCAGTGAGCACCGCAACGCACACGCCGACCCAGTCGGGCGGACGCCGTCACTCCGGCCCCGCCACACCCAGCCTCGTCCAGAGCATCGGCCTCGTCGCCGAGCGCGAGGTCAAGATGCGCCTCCGGAGCAAGACCTTCCTCATCTCGACGGGCATCCTGCTGCTCGTGATCCTCGCCGGCATCGTCGTCGGCGGGTTCATGGCGAAGAACACGGCATCCGAGGCGACGAAGGTCGCGGTCGTGGGGAGCCCGGGCGGTGGACTCACCGAGGGCGCCGCCGGGAAGTTCGACATCACGGGCGCACCGGACGTCGCCACCGCCGAGCAGCTCGTGAAGGACGGTGACGTCGAAGCGGCGGTCGTCCCGAGCGACAGCAACGCGACCGGCTTCGAACTGATCTTCGCGACCGAGGCGGACCCGGCGCTCGTCTCCCAGATGAGCGTCCAACCCCAGGTCACGATCCTCGACCCCGACAGCGACGGGTCGGCGGGCTTCCTGCTCTACATCGTGTCGCTGGGCTTCGGGCTCGTGTTCTTCGTGTCGGCCACGACCTTCGGTGCGTCGATCGCGCAGAGCGTCGTGGAGGAGAAGCAGACGCGTGTCGTCGAGATCCTCATGTCCGCGATCCCGGTGAAGGCCCTCCTGGCCGGCAAGGTGCTCGGCAACAGCATCCTGGCGTTCGGTCAGATCCTCGCGATCGCGGCGTTGTCGGTCATCGGCCTGACGGTGACGGGTCAGAGCGAGCTGCTCGCCGGTCTCGGGACCCCGGTCGTCTGGTTCGTGGTGTTCTTCATCCTCGGCTTCATCCTGCTGGCGGCACTGTTCGCCGCCGCCGGATCGCTCGTCTCGCGCCAGGAGGACATCGGATCGACCACCACGCCGATTACGATGCTCATCATGATCCCGTACTTCGCCGTCATCCTCTTCAATGACAATCCGCTGATCATGACGATCATGTCCTACGTGCCGTTCTCGGCCGCCGTCGGCATGCCGGTCCGCCTGTTCGTGGGCTCGGCGCAGTGGTGGGAGCCGATCCTGTCGCTCCTGATCCTCGCGGTCTCCGCGGCGCTCGTCATCCTCGTCGGCTCGCGCATCTACGAGAACTCGCTCCTCAAAATGGGTGGGCGCGTCAAGATCTCGGAAGCGCTCAAGGCATGAGCGGGCTCGGCGGGATCGACGAGGTCTTCAACCCCGGCGCCTTCGAGGCGAAGCAGTTCCTCGATGCTGAGCAGCGCCTCCCCGCGCCGGCCCCGCTCGCCGGCGACCCGGTCGGCGACATCTACGGCGACGAGCCCATCGTGCTCGACCTCGTGGACGAGGACGAGGAGGACCAGGACGCACACCTGACGCCCGAGCAGGCCGCCGCGAACGCCGCCGCGAACGCGAACGCGACCCCGACCGTGGGTGACGACGACGAGCAGGTCGCGGTCGCGTCCTCGATCGCCGTGCACGCCCTCGCGTACGAGCACGCGCTCGCGCAGGAGACGCCGGACGCCGAACCCGAGCCGGGTGCGCACGCCGACGTCGACGCCGCGGTCGACGCGGTGTCGGAGGAGGTCGCGCCCTCCTCCGACGGCCCGCGTCACGCCGCCGACTGACCCTGCGTTCCCGTTCTCAGGACACCTCCGGCGCGTCGCCCACGCGTGACCCCGGCGCGCCGAAGGTCTCCTGAGAACGGTCATCGCTGCAAGAAGTCGGAGTCGGACGCAAGGAAGCTGCGGGGAGCATACGACAGGATGGTCTGGTGACCTCTCTGCATGACTCCTCCATCCGCGGCTTCGCCTCCGACAACTACTCCGGGGTCCACCCCGAGATCCTCGAAGCCCTCGCGGCGGCCAACGGCGGCCACCAGATCGCGTACGGCGAGGACGACTACACCCGCCGCCTCCACGAGGTGTTCGCCGAGCACTTCGGTCGCGACGTCGCCGTGTTCCCCGTCTTCAACGGCACGGGCGCGAACGTCGTCGGCCTGCAGTCCATGCTCCCGCGCTGGGGTGCCGTCATCTCGGCGACGACCGCGCACATCAACTCCGACGAGGGCGGCGCCCCCGAGCGGGTCGGTGGCATCAAGCTCCTGACGGTCGATGCACCGGACGGCAAGCTCACGCCGGAGCTCATCGACCGCGAGGCCTGGGGCTGGGGCGACGAGCACCGCGCCCAGCCCCTCGTGGTCTCGATCACCCAGACGAGCGAGCTCGGCACGCTGTACACGCCCGAGGAGATCCGCGCCATCGCCGACCACGCCCACGGGCACGGCATGAAGCTGCACCTCGACGGCGCCCGCATCGCCAACGCCGCGGCCGCCCTCGGGGTCCCGCTGCGCGCGTTCACCACCGACGCCGGCGTCGACGTCCTGTCGTTCGGCGGCACGAAGAACGGACTCATGTTCGGCGAGGCCATCGTCGTCCTCGAGCCCTCGGCGTCGGAGGGCCTGATCTACCTGCGCAAGCTCAACATGCAGTTGGCGTCGAAGATGCGGTTCGGGGCCGCGCAGCTCATCGCCCTGCTCGAACCCGCGGCCGACGGCGGCGACGGTCTGTGGCTGCGCTCCGCCTCCCACGCGAACGCGATGGCCGCTCGCCTCCGCTCCTCGCTCGAGGCCCTCATCGCAGCCGGCGAGGCGCCCGGTCTCGGGTTCAGCCAGCCGACGCAGGCGAACGCGGTCTTCGCGACCCTGCCTGCCGGGGTTCCGGACCGCCTGCGCGAGCGGTTCCGGTTCTACGACTGGGACGCCGCGAAGGGCGAAGTGCGGTGGATGTGCTCCTTCGACACCACCGAAGCGGACATCGACGCGTTCGTCGCCGCGATCCGCGAGGAACTCACGCGCGCCTAGCTCTCGCGACGACCCACCCACGCGAGCCCAACCACGATGTGGCAAGGTTGGTGGTCGGGCTTCCATCCGGATGAGAGAGACGGTCATGCACTATCAGTCGACGCGGGGACACGACCTGCCCCAGCACTTCTCGGACATCCTCCTCGGCGGGCTCGCCCCCGACGGCGGGCTCTACCTGCCGGCGGAGTACCCGCAGCTGACGGCCGAGGAGCTCGAGTCGTGGCGTGCACTCTCCTACGCCGACCTCGCCTTCGCCGTGCTGTCGAAGTTCGCGGACGACATCCCGGCCGCCGACCTCCAGGACATCACCCGACGCACCTACACCGCCGAGGTCTACTCGAACGGTCGCCAGGGCGACGACGCGTCGCTCATCACCCCACTGCGCACCCTCGGTGAGGAGGGCGGCACCGAACTCCGGCTCCTCGGCCTGTCGAACGGCCCGACGCTCGCCTTCAAGGACATGGCGATGCAGCTCCTCGGCAACCTCTTCGAGTACACGCTCGCGAAGAGCGGCGACGAGCTGAACATCCTCGGCGCGACCTCGGGCGACACGGGCAGCGCGGCCGAGCACGCCATGCGCGGCAAGACGGGCATCCGGGTCATCATGCTGAGCCCGCACGGCCGCATGAGCAGCTTCCAGCGCGCGCAGATGTTCAGCCTCCAGGACGACAACATCGTGAACCTCGCCGTCGAGGGCAACTTCGACGACTGCCAGGACATCGTGAAGGCCGTCTCGAAGGACGCACCGTTCAAGGCGCTCCACGCCGTCGGCACCGTCAACTCGATCAACTGGGCCCGCGTGGTCGCCCAGGTCGTCTACTACGTGCACGGCTGGCTGCTCGCCACCGACGGTCCTGGCCAGAAGGTGTCGTTCTCGGTGCCGTCCGGCAACTTCGGGAACGTCTGCGCCGGCCACATCGCGCGCTCGATGGGGCTGCCGATCGACCAGCTCGTCGTCGCCACCAACGAGAACGACGTGCTCGACGAGTTCTTCCGGACCGGCGTGTACCGCCCGCGGTCAGCGGCCGAGACGCACCACACCTCGAGCCCGAGCATGGACATCTCGAAGGCGTCGAACTTCGAGCGCTTCCTCTACGACCTCGTCGGCCAGGACGCCTCGCGACTCGGCGAGCTGTTCCGTGCGCTCGACGAGGAGGGCGGGTTCGACCTCTCCGGCACACCCGAGTTCGAGCGCATCAGCGAGTTCGGGTTCGTCTCCGGCCGCAGCACGCACGCCGACCGGGTCGCGACGATCCGCGACGTGCACGAGCGCTACGGGGTCACGATCGACCCGCACACCGCCGACGGCGTCACCGTCGCGCGGCGCCACCTGCGGGAGGGCATCCCGATGCTCGTCCTGGAGACCGCGTTGCCCGCGAAGTTCGCCGAGATCGTCCGCGAAGCGCTCGGCGAGGAGCCGGAGCGCCCGGTGGCGTTCGAGGGCATCGAGGGCCTGGAGCAGCGGTTCGAGATCGTGCCGGCCGACGTCGACCGCATCAAGGCGATCATCGCGGAGCACAGCGGCCGCTGAGCCCTGGGCGTCGAGCCGTTGGCGTTCCGCGGGCCGCTCGGCGAGCAGCGCGGAGGATAGGCGTCCGAACGCCGTCGGCCAAGCCCGAGCGGCACGGGTCGAGGGTGCCTACGCTGCTCACATGACCGATCCCATGGATGCAGCAGCAGCAGATGCGCAGCGCGACGCCCTCGCGCACGGTGGCCCCGGTGCTCAGGCACACGTTCCGGGTGAGGACGCGACCGACAGTTCCGTCGGCGGTGTCGTCCCCGACGGCGACACGTTCGACCGCTCGGCCGACGACGCGGCACCCGGTGACGGCGGCCTGAGCAACGCCGGCGACGGCGTCGGCGGGGACGACGTGGTCGGCGACGCCGGACTCGACGGGGCCGACGACACCGAGGACTCGCTCGAGGACCTCGACGACGCCGACGACCTCGCCGACCACGCGCCGGTGGGCGACGACAACGGCGAGGGCCCCGAGTAGGAGGTCGCCGACCTCGGCTCCCCGACGGCGCTCACCGAGCCCGTCGGGGAGTCGCGGTCCCATCATCGACCCGGTCCCCGAGCCTGTCGAGGGGCAGCCGTCAGCTCGTCGTCAGGGGACGAGGATCAGCTTCCCGCTGGGGTGCCCCGACTCGCTCTCGCGGTGCGCCTCGGCGGCCTCGGCCAGCGGCCGGATCGTGCCGAGCTCGAAACTGAACCCGGGACGCCCCTCGGGCCCGGCGGTCGCAAGCGCGGCGACGGCGGGGATCGCCTCGGCACGCCACGCCTGCTCCTGGTCGGTGAGCGGGAGCGGGTTGCCGCCGGACCACGCCTGGATCCCGAGCTCGGCCGCCCTCCCGCCGACCACGATCGTCCCGATGTTCCGGCGGTCGTCGACGAGCTCGAAGGAGGCGTCGAGCGCCTCGTCGGTCCCGACGGCGTCCAGCACGCGGTCGACGCCCTGCGGTGCGACCTCGCGGACGCGCTCCACCAGGCCCGGTCCGTACACGACCGGAACGGCTCCGAGCTCGCGCAGCCGCTCATGGTTCCGCTCGCTGGCCGTCGCGACGACCGTCGCGCCCCACGCCACGGCGAACTGCACGGCCGCGTGCCCGACCGCGCCCGAGCCGCCGTGGATGAGCAGGGTCGTCCCCTCGGTCACCCCGAGCGAGCGCAGGGCCTGATACGCCGTGCTCACCGGGATGCCGATCGCCGCCGCCTCCTCGAACGAGACGTTCGACGGCTTGGCGATGATCTGCTGCGGCGTCACGACGACGTGCGTCGCGTACGTCCCTGCGGCGTTCGTGATGACGACCTCGTCGCCCACCGACCAGCCCTCGACCCCTTCGCCGACCTCGGCGACCACGCCGGAACCGTCGCTCCCGACCCGGCGCGTCCCGGTCAGTTCACCGCCTCGGATGCCGCTCCGGAGCTTCCAGTCGATGGGGTTCACCCCGGCGGCGCGGACCTCCACGACGAGCTCGCCCGGACCGGCGTGCGGGGTCGGGACCTCGACGGTCTCGAGGACGTCTGCGGACCCGAGTTCCCGGTACTGGATGACGGTGGCCATGTCGTTCCCTTCTCGTGACGCGGCGGTGCGCCGCTCGTCGACGGTCGCCGCGCAGGGAGGCGGCGTTCCGAGGCTACTCCCGACCCTCCTCCACAGCGCCCGGGGGTGGGCGAGCATGACGCCCGATGACCGCGGGATGGCACGGGCCGGCACCGCCCCCGTAGCGTTGGAGCATGCCTCCCACTGATGGATCGACGTCCGCCGCGGCCTCCGCGACCATCGCGAACCTGCTCGCCGAGACCCGCAGCTACGCGCCGCCCGCCGACATCGCGCGCAAGGCGAACGTCGGGCCGGGCGAGTGGGCGCGCGCCGCTGCCGACCCCGTCGCGTTCTGGGAGGAACAGGCGCGCCGACTCGACTGGGTCACCCCCTGGGAGACGGCGCACACCTGGGAGCCTGCGCGGCCGGTCGATGGTTCCGATCCCGACGACCCCTCGCCGGAGCTCACCGTCCCCGCCGCGACCTGGTTCGCCGGGGGCACGCTCAACGTCGCGGTCAACTGCGTCGACCGGCACGTCGACGCCGGGCGAGGCGACAAGGTCGCCCTGCACTTCGAGGGCGAGCCCGGCGACCGCCGCTCGATCACCTACGCCGAGTTGCAGCGCGAGGTCTCGAAGGCGGCGAACGCGCTGACCGCACTCGGCATCGGGCAGGGCGACCGCGTCGTCATCTACCTCCCCGTCATCCCGGAGACGGTCATCGCGACGCTCGCGGTCGCCCGCATCGGCGCCATCCACTCGCTCGTCTTCGGCGGCTTCTCGGCGGAGGCACTGCGGTTCCGCGTCGAGGACACGGAGGCGAAGCTCCTCATCACCACCGACGGCCAGTACCGCCGCGGCTCCGCGGTGCCGGTCAAGCAGAACGCCGACGCCGCCGTCGACGGCGTCCCCTCCGTGGAGCACGTCCTCGTGGTGGCGCGGACGGGCGAGGAGACCCCGAACGTGCCGTGGACGCCCGGGCGCGACGTCTGGTGGCACGACACGGTCGGCGTCGCCCCCGACACCCATGAGGCCCAGGCCTTCGACGCCGAGACCCCGCTGTTCATCATCTACACGAGCGGCACGACGGGGAAGCCGAAGGGCCTCGTCCACACCTCCGGCGGCTATCTCACGCAGGCGTCCTGGACCCACTGGGCGGTCTTCGACGCCAAGGACGACGACGTCCACTGGTGCACGGCCGACCTCGCCTGGGTCACGGCCCACACCTACGAGATCTACGGGCCGCTCTCCAACGGCCTCACCCAGGTCATCTACGAGGGCACGCCGAACACCCCGCACCAGGCGAGGCACTTCGAGATCATCGAACGCTACGGGGTGACGACGTACTACACGGCGCCCACGCTCATCCGGACACTCATGACCTGGTTCCCGGAGGGCCCGCCTCCCGAGCACGACCTCTCGAGCATCCGGCTGCTCGGTACCGTCGGCGAGGCGATCAACCCCGAGGCCTGGATGTGGTTCCGCGAGCGCATCGGGCGCGGTGAGGCCCCCATCATCGACACCTGGTGGCAGTCGGAGACGGGGTCGGCCGTCATCGCGCCGCTGCCCGGCGCGACCACGATCAAGCCGGGCTCCGGGAGCCGGGCCCTGCCCGGCCTCGAAGCGCTCGTCGTCGACGAAGCGGGCGAGACGGTGCCCTACGGTTCCGGCGGGTACCTCGTCGTCAGCCGGTTCGGGCCCTCGATCGCGCGCACCGTCTGGGGCAACCCGGAGCGATACCGCGACTCCTACTGGGCGACGTACTGGAAACAGGGCTACTTCTTCTCCGGCGACGGCGCCAAGTGGGACGCCGACGGCGACATCTGGGTGCTCGGCCGCGTCGACGACGTCATCAACGTGTCGGGCCACCGCCTGTCGACCATCGAGATCGAGTCGGCCCTCGTCTCGCACCCGCACGTCGGGGAGGCCGGCGTGGTCGGGGTGCACGACCCGATCACCGGGAGCGCGATCGCGGCCTTCGTCATCCCGTCCTCGCGCTCGCACGGGCCCGAGGCCGACGATGAGGCCTACTGGCTGGAGCGGTCCGCGAGCCTGGAGGCGGCGCTCCGCGCGCATGTGGCGAACGAGATCGGGCCGATCGCCAAGCCCCGCGACGTCTTCGTCGTCCCCGACCTCCCGAAGACGAGGTCGGGCAAGATCATGCGGCGCCTCCTCGGCGACATCGTCGACCGCCGTCCGCTCGGCGACACCACGTCACTGCAGGACGAGTCCGCGCCCCACCGGATCGCCGAGATCGTGGCCGCCGCCCGAATCGCGCAGGCCGGGGAATAGCCCGCAGATGCATGCAGTTGCATCCATCGTCAATGGAGACGCCGACCCTGTCCCGTTCCCCGTCCCCCTTTGGAGATCCATGTCCATCGTGACCCGCACCGCTCAGACCGATGCCCCCATCCTCGACGTCCTCGCCGACCGCTGGAGCCCCCGCGCCTTCGCGAGCGAGCCCGTCGACGCGGCGAAGATGACGTCCGCACTCGAAGCCGCACGGTGGTCGCCGAGCGCCAACAACAGCCAGCCCTGGCGCTTCATCGTCGGCACGAAGGGCACGGCGACGTTCGACACCATCGCCGAGCAGCTGGTGCCGTTCAACCGCGGCTGGGCCGCTCAGGCCGGTGCGCTCATCGTCGCCGTCGCCGAGACGATCGACGACGAGGGCAAGGAGCGCCCGTGGGCGATCTACGACCTCGGCCAGGCCATGGCGCACCTCAGCGTCCAGGCCCACAGCGACGGACTCTTCGCGCACCAGATGGCCGGATTCTCCGCCGACGGCATCCGCGAGGCCTTCTCGCTGCCGGACGGTCTGCTGCCCTTCACCGTCACAGCCCTCGGCGAACTCGGCGAGCCCGAGCTGCTTCCGGAAGGCATGCTCCGCGACCGCGAGAGCGCTCCGCGCGAGCGTCGCCCCATCGCCGACCTCGTGATCGTCCAGGAGTAGTCCGCTCGCTCCACCCTGCTTCGCTGCTGCGCAGTCCGGTCCGCCGGGCTGCGCAGTCGTCGTTCGTCGGACCCTGTCCCGGCCTTTCGACCGGCTCGGGGACCACCTGTCGACGGGCGAGGCGCTAGAGCCCGGCGACGAGGTTGATCACGGTCGCGAGGATCACGGAACCGAAGAGGTACGACAGGAGCGTGTGCTTCAGCACCGTGCGCCGCAGCTCGCTCGTGCGGAGCGTCGTGTCGGAGACCTGGTACGTCATCCCGAGGTCGAAGGCGAGGTAGGCGAAGTCGCTGTACTGCGGGGCCTCCTCCTGGTTGAAGTCGATCCCGCCCTCCGGTGCCGCGAAGTACATGCGCGCGTACCGGAGCGTGTAGATCGTGTGGATGAGCGCCCAGGAGAGCGCCACGCTCAGCACGGCGAAGCCCGCGAGCACGCCCTGCTCGACGCCGGTCGACGCGCGCGCCTGGAGGATGACGACGCTCAGCGCGACGAGGCTCCCGACGCTCGCGAGGACGATCAGCACCTCGCTCGTCGTCCGCCCCGGTTCCTCGGACGTCGCGTGCTCGCGCGTCCGTTCGGGACCCATCCGCCAGATCCGCACCCAGAGCGATCCGACGAAGACGACGCAGGTGGCGCCCCAACCGGCGAGGATCGCGCCCGCCCAGAACCACTGCAGCCCGGCGACCACGCCGACGACGAGGCCGATGCAGGCGGAGACGGACAGCCGGAGTTTCGCGCCGTGCCGCACCATGATCGGTCCTGGGGTCGATGAGCTCACGAGCTGATCGTGGCACCGTCCGCCTGGCTCACGGTGCAGGCTCGCGGCCCACGACGCAGCTCACGCCGGTACGACGAACAGCTCCTCCAGCTCGGCGAAGACGCCGACGGCGAGGCGTTCGAACGGTTCGGCACCCAGCCGGATCGTCTCGCCGGGGACGAGACCGGTGAACGAGCCCTCCACCGCGTACGCCAGGACGGTTCCCACCGTGAACACCCGCTCGTGTCCGATGATCGACTCGACGATGAGTTCCAGCTCGTTGAGGGCGCTCGGCCCGCGCCCGATCACCGACCGCACCCGGTGGACGAAGGGACGGTCGAGCACGAGGGTCAGGCCGGTGAAGAACTCCGGGTCGACCACGGCCACCGCGGCGGGGTCGGCTCCCGCCTCGGCGAGGGTCACCCGTCCGGCGACGAGCGCGGCGATCATCGCCTTCGCCTGGTCGACCTCGCGCTGTTCGAAGGTCTTGCGTCCCAGCATGGGCGTCTCCTCGGGTGACTCGGATCGGGTGCGCCTCACGCTACTCCCCCGCGCGCCCGACGCCCAGTGGGCGCGGTGCAGGAGGCGTGGCGGTCAGACCTTCGTCCGCCGGCGACGCGGAACGTGGAGCGACTCGACCCCGGCCTCGCGGTTGATCCGACGAGCCCAGGCCCGCCACACCAGGGCGAAGACGACGACGAGGACCACGAGGGTGGGCAGGCTGAGGACACCGAGTGCCGGCATGTCGGGGAAGAGCAGTCCCCAGACCACGGCGTTCCCGTCCCACAGCCCGTGCATGAGCGCCACGCCCAGGTAGGCGAGCACGACGCCGACGGTGAGGCGGAAGCGCCCGTTGCGGGCGGCGGCGAACACCGCGGCGGCCAGGAGCGCCGTCCACAGCGGGTGACCGACGGGATCGAAGATCGTCCTCCCGACGGCCGCTCGAGCCGCCTCGAACGACGGGTGGGCGATGATCGTCTCGATCGGAGTCGCGCCGGCGGCCAGCTTCTGCGTGTCCTCGACGCCCTGCGCCCAGCCCTGCCCGATGTACCAGAGGTTCTCGAGGACCGCGAAGCCGATGCCGACGGCCCCGCCGACGAAGAGGCCGCCGCGAGCGGTCTTGCGCGGCAGGCGCCAGGCGAGGATGACGACCGCGATGATCTTCGCGAGTTCCTCAGCGACCCCGGCGAAGAACAGACCGACGTCGCGCGGGTTGTCGTGCAGATCGGTCGCGGCCACGCCGATGAGGGAGTCGAAGGTGCTGCCGAGCGAGATCGCGACGAATCCGCCGACGAGCACCGCCCACAGCAGGACGGGGATGGTGACTCCGTCGCCCGGCTGGAGGCGCCGCACCATCACGAGGAGCAGCGTCGCCGCGGCCAGGCCGGAGCCGAGGAGGATCCAGGCGGGGATGACCGCCGGGTTCCCGAGGAGCACGTGCGGCACGAGGAGGAGGAACGCCCAGAGGCCCAGCCCGCCGAAGAAGAACCAGGTGGTCGCGTGGCGGCGTCGCCAGATCGGGGCTGGCGGTTCGATCGCCTCAGGGGTCGTGCTCGGGGCTGCGTGTGACATCGGGTCCTCTCAGGGCGCGCCGATCGGGCCCATCGCGAGGATCACGCTAGTGCGCGTCGCCCGCTGCACGACAGGGGGTTCCTCCCCCATTCGGGGGTGGCCGGGCAACGCTAGGCCGGGACCTCCGCGCGCTCGACCGTCAGGCCGTCGCCGTCGAGCGCCAGCCCGACGTGGACCGTGTCGCCGTCACGGATCGACCCGTCGAGGATCGACCGTGCCAGGCGGTCGTCGATCTCCCGCTGCATGAGTCGACGCAGCGGACGGGCGCCGTACATCGGGTCGTACCCGCGCTCCGCGAGCCAGGCCCGGGCATCGGGGGTCACGGCCAGATGCAGTCGACGTTCACCGAGGCGGCGCTGCAGGCGGTCGATGTAGAGCTCGACGATCTGGCCGAGCTCCTCCTCGCTGAGCGGCTGGAACACGACGATGTCGTCGAGCCGGTTCACGAACTCCGGCTTGAACGCCTGGCGCACCAGCTGCTGGACGGCCTCCTCCTTCTGCTCGAGGGAGAGCGAGGCGTCCATCAGGTACTGCGAGCCGAGGTTGGACGTCAGCACGAGGATCACGTTCCGGAAGTCGACCGTGCGGCCCTGACCGTCGGTCAGTCGCCCGTCGTCGAGCACCTGGAGCAGGATGTCGAACACCTCCGGGTGCGCCTTCTCCACCTCGTCGAGCAGCACCACCGAGTACGGGCGCCGACGCACGGCCTCGGTCAGCTGACCGCCCTGCTCGTAGCCGACGTACCCGGGAGGGGCTCCGACGAGCCGGGAGACCGAGTGCTTCTCGCCGTACTCGGACATGTCGATCCGGACCATGGCCTTCTCGTCGTCGAAGAGGAACTCGGCGAGCGCCTTCGCGAGCTCCGTCTTGCCGACGCCGGTGGGGCCGAGGAACATGAAGGACCCGGTCGGGCGGTCGGGGTCGGAGATGCCGGCCCTGGTGCGGCGGACCGCGTCGGACACGGCCGCGACCGCGCGGTGCTGACCGATGAGTCGGCGGGAGAGCTCCTGCTCGAGGTGCAGCAGTTTCTCGGTCTCGCCCTGCAGGAGTCGGCCGACGGGGATGCCGGTCCAGGCGGCGATCACGGCCGCGATGTCTTCGGCGGTCACCTGGTCGTTGACCATCCGCGGCTCGCCGTCGGCGTCCTGCTCGGCGGACTCCGCCATCGCCAACTCGCGTTCGAGCTGCGGGATGTCGGCGTAGAGGAGCTTCGAGGCCTGCTCGAGCTTGCCCTCGCGCTGTGCGCGTTCGGCCTTGCTGCGGGCGGCGTCGAGCTGCTTCTTGAGGTCACCGACCCGGTTGAGGCTCGCGCGTTCCTTCTCCCACCGTGCCTGCAGCTCACCGAGCGCCTGCTGTCGTGTGGCGAGGTCCTCCCGCAGGCGGGCGAGGCGTTCCTTCGAGGCGTCGTCCTTCTCCCGTTTCAGCGCGAGCTCCTCGAGCTTGAGGCGGTCGACGCTGCGTCGGAGTTCGTCGATCTCGACCGGGGCGGAGTCGATCTCCATGCGGAGCCGGCTGGCCGCTTCGTCGATGAGGTCGATGGCCTTGTCCGGGAGCTGGCGGGAGGTGATGTACCGGTTGGAGAGGGACGCGGCGGCGACGAGCGCGTTGTCGGCGATGGCCACCTTATGGTGGGCCTCGTAGCGTTCCTTCAACCCGCGGAGGATGGCGATGGTGTCCTCGACGCTCGGCTCGCCGACGAAGACCTGCTGGAACCGCCGTTCCATGGCGGCGTCCTTCTCGACGAACTCGCGGTACTCGTCGAGGGTGGTCGCGCCGATGAGGCGCAGTTCGCCGCGGGCGAGCATGGGCTTCAGCATGTTCGCCGCGGCGACGGAGCCTTCACCGCCGCCGGCGCCCATGAGGACGTGCAGCTCGTCGATGAAGGTGATGATCTGGCCGTCGGACTCGTCGATCTCCTTGAGGACGGCCTTCAGTCGCTCCTCGAACTGCCCGCGGTACATGGCGCCTGCCACGAGGGCGGAGAGGTCGAGCGACACGAGTTGCTTGCCCTTGAGACTGTCGGCGACGTCGCCCGCGACGATCCGCTGGGCGAGGCCCTCCACGACGGCGGTCTTGCCGACCCCGGGTTCGCCGATGAGGACGGGGTTGTTCTTGGTGCGCCTGGTGAGCACCTGGCTCACGCGACGGATCTCGGCGTCGCGGCCGATGACCGGGTCGAGTTTGCCCGACGCGGCGATCTCGGTCAGGTTGACGCCGTACTGCTCGAGCGCGCTGCGCTGATCCTCCTGCTGAGGCGTCTGGCCTGCTGGCATGGGTACGGTCTCCTGTTCAAACTTGAGTGAAGCTGACTCAAGTTTACCACCGTGCCGAGCGGGCGACAAGATCCACACGACAGGTGCCCTCCAGCTCGTCGAAGGGTAGGCTTACCTATCGATGCCTCGCCTCAGTGAACAGACCCCCGACTCGATCTTCATCCTCCTCGCAGCCGTCGTCCGGCGGATCGAGCAGGTGAGCCCGAGCTATCGGCGGTTCACGTTCACGGGGCCCGAGGTCCAGCACATCGCGGACAACCGCCACGATCAGCGCATCAAACTGCTCTTCCCGCTGCCCGACACCGGGTTCGACGAGCTACCCATGCACGACGACTGGTACCAGGCCTGGCGGATGCTGCCCAACGACAAGCGTCACCCGATGCGGACCTACACGATCCGCGAGGTCCGGCCGGAGCTCGCTGAGTTCGACGTCGACATCGCCATCCACGGCCGCGTCGGACCGGCCTCCTCCTGGGCGATGGACGCCGAGGTGGGCGACGAGCTCATCGTCAACGTCCCGAACGCGCGGTCCGCCGTGGCGGCGGGCGGCATCGACTGGCACGCCCCCGCGACGGTCGATCAGGTCCTCCTCGCCGGTGACGAGACGGCACTCCCGGCGATCGCCGGCATCCTCGAGAGCCTGCCGGACACCGCCCGCGGGATCGCCGTCGTCGAACTCCCCCACGCCGACGACGTCGCCGCCCTCTCCACGAAGCCCGACGGCGTCGAGCTCATCGTCCTCCCCCGCGGCACCCAGCCCGTCGGCACCCTCCTCATCCCCGAGGTCGAGCGGATCGCCGGGCGTCTCGCACCGTCGGTCGACACCGCGACGATCGCCACGCAGCCCGCCCTCGAGGACGTCGACGTCGACACCCAGCTGCTCTGGGAGGCGCCCGTCAACGCGACCGGAGGGCCGGTCCTCGAGAGTGCGCCGCTCTACGCCTGGCTGGCGGGGGAAGCCTCCGCCATCAAGACGCTGCGCAGGCACCTCGTCTCCGGATGCGGCGTCGACCGCAAGTCGGTCGCGTTCATGGGCTACTGGCGCCACGGCAGGGCCGAAGACAACCGATGAGCCGGTGAGCGCCGACCTCGACAGCCTGCGGCTCCCGACCGCGGCCGCCCGCGCCCGCGAGGCCTCGACGGGGATCGCCCGGACGACGACCGCGCGCTGGCTCCTGCTCGTCGCGGCGATCCTCCTCCTCGCGGTCATCGCCGCCGCGAGCCTCTTCATCGGTTCGGGCACCATCAGCGTGTCGGAGGTGTGGCGGGCGCTCACCCAGGGCGGCGGCGACACGAACGCGATCCTCGTGACCGGGTTCCGCGTGCCACGCATGCTCCTCGCGATCGGCGTCGGTGCGGCGCTCGGACTCGCCGGGGCGATGATGCAGGCGGTCACCCGCAACCCGCTCGCCGACCCCGGCATCCTCGGCGTCAACGCGGGGGCGTACCTGGCGGTCGTCCTGGCCGTCGCCATCGCCGGGACGGCGGACCTCGGCTCCTACGTCTGGTGGTCGTTCGCCGGTGCGGGTGTCGCATCCGTCGTGGTCTACGTGATCGGCTCGCGTGGGCGGGCGGGCGCCACCCCGGTGCGCCTCGTCCTGGCCGGAGTCGCCCTCTCCGCGACGCTGCAGGGCGTCACCTTCGCCATCACCATCCGGAACCCCGACATCTTCGACAAGATCCGCTTCTGGCAGGCCGGTTCCCTGCAGAATCGCCAGCTGGACGTGTTCCTGGGGGTGCTGCCGTTCCTCGTCGTCGGCGCACTGCTCGCGCTCGTCGTCTCGCGGTCGCTCAACGCCGTCGCCCTCGGGGACGACCTCGCGACCTCGCTCGGCACGAAGGTCCTCCGGACGCGTGTGCTGTCGGTCGTCGCGATCACCCTGTTGTGCGGTTCGGCCACCGCGGCGGCCGGGCCGATCGCGTTCCTCGGGCTCATGTCGCCCTACCTCGCCCGGGCCGTCGTCGGTCCGGACCAGCGTTGGACGCTGCCGTTCACGATGGTGTTCGCCCCGATCATCTTCCTGCTGTCCGACCTCCTCGGGCGGGTGGCCGTGCAGGGTGAGATGCCTGTCGGGATCGTGACCGCGTTCATCGGGGCGCCCGTGCTCATCGTGCTGATCCGCCGGTCGAAGGCGCAGGGGCTGTGACGGCGTTCGCCGAGCCGGGGCGCCGCACCGTGCGCCTCGGTCCGATCAGCTGGGTGGTGCATCGGCGCGAGCTCGTCGTCGTCGCGATCCTGTCCGTGATCGTCCTGGCCGTCGGGGCGTTCGCGCTCACCCAGGGCGAGTACCGCATCCCGCTCGACAAGCTCCTCGCGGCGTTCGCGGGTGACGGTTCGGAGAGCGTGCTGCGGATCGTGCTGGAGTGGCGGCTGCCCCGGGTGGTGATCGCGGTGGTCGGCGGGATCGCCCTCGGGCTGTCCGGGGCGATCTTCCAGTCGATCACCCGCAACCCGCTCGGCAGCCCGGACATCATCGGCTTCAACTCCGGCGCCTTCACGGGTGCGCTCATCGTCACCCTCGTCGTCGGCGGTGGGTACGCCGCGACCGTCACCGGCGCGCTGGTCGGTGGGCTCGCGACCGCCCTCGTCGTGTACGTCCTCGCCTGGTCGCGGGGCGTCCAGGGGTTCCGGCTCATCGTGATCGGCATCGCGATCAGCGCCGTCCTCAACGCCTTCAACGACTACCTGCAGCTGCGCGCGGACCTCAACGCGGCGATCGCGGCGGCGAGCTGGGGCATGGGTTCCTTGGCCGACCTCGGCTGGAGCGACGTCGTCCCGGTGACGATCGCGGTCGCCGTCCTGGTGCCGATGCTCGGACTCCTGTCGCGTCGGCTCGGCATGCTCGAACTCGGCGACGACATCGCGAAGGCGCTCGGCATCCCGGTCGAGCGCACGCGACTGCTGCTGCTCGTCGTCGGGGTCGCCCTGACCGCGACCGTGACCGCGGTCGCCGGTCCGATCGTCTTCGTCGCCCTCGCCGCACCCCAACTCGCGCGTCGGTTGACGAAGTCGGCCGGCATCACCCTCGTCCCCTCGGCCGCCATGGGCGCGGCGTTGCTCCTCGTGAGCGACGTCGTGGCCCAGCGGATCATCGCCCCGGCCGCGCTGCCGGTCGGTGCGGTGACCGTGACCCTCGGTGGCATCTACCTCATCGCCCTGCTCATCACGCAGGCGGGAAAGCGCTGACATGAAGACCGAATCCCCCACCCCGAGACTCGCCGGCTCCGGCCTCCGCGTCGGCTACGACCAGCGGACGATCATCCACGAGCTCGACCTCTCGATCCCCGACGACTCGTTCACCGTCATCGTCGGCCCGAACGCCTGCGGCAAGTCGACGCTCCTCCGTGCCCTGGCCCGATTGCTCAAGCCGACGCAGGGGCACGTGCTGCTCGACGGTCAGGAGATCACGCGGTACCCGTCGAAGGAGGTCGCGAAGCGCATCGGCCTGCTGCCGCAGACGTCGATCGCCCCTGACGGCATCTCGGTGATCGACCTCGTGTCGCGCGGGCGGTACCCGCATCAGTCGATCCTCAAGCGCTGGTCGGCGGCTGACGAGGCGGCGGTGATCGCGGCGATGGAGGCGACGAACGTCACCGAGCTGTCCGGTCGGCTCGTCGACGAGCTGTCGGGTGGCCAGCGTCAACGGGTGTGGGTCGCGATGGCGCTCGCTCAGGACACCCCGTTGCTGCTGCTCGACGAGCCGACGACGTTCCTCGACATCACCCATCAGGTGGAGCTCCTCGACCTGTTCACCCGCCTCAACCAGGAGGGTGGCCGCACGCTCGTCGCGGTGCTGCACGATCTGAACCAGGCGGCCAGGTACGCGACGCACCTGATCGCGATGCGCGACGGTCGTGTGGTCGCCCAGGGGGCGCCGGCCGACATCGTGACCGCCGACCTCGTGGAGGAGGTCTTCGGGCTCCGCTGCCGCATCATCGACGACCCCGAGTCGCACACGCCGCTGGTCATCCCCCTCATGGGCGCGCACTGACCCGACCCGTCTTCGTTGCGGGCGGGTGGTGTCGGCGCGGTGCGCTGGCGTGAGGGCGGTGCTGCCGGCGCGGTGCGCTGGCGTGAGCGCGGTGCTGCGGGCACGGGCGCGCCCCGGTGACGTGAGCGCAGGCCTCCGGAGCGGTGCGCTCACGCCGCCGGGGCGCGCTCACGGCAGTGAACCGGTGCGGGGTTCAGCAGCCGATGGTGGGTGTGCCGGTTCGGCAGGGCTTGTCGACACCGACGGTCGCGTTGCGGACGATCTGGATGGGGTGCGGAGTGTCCGTCGGGATGGTCAGGGTTCCGATCACGGGGAGCCAACCGCTGTCGCCGACCCGGTACTCGGCCGCGTACTCGACCTCCACAGTGATCGTCTTGGTCCCGGCGGTCGTGTACCGGTGACTGGTGGGCGTTTTGGAGAACTCGGGGAGCCCGAGGGACGCCCAGGTGGCTCCGCCGGTGCTGCTGGTGGCGGTGGTGCCGTCGCCGTAGTCGATGGTGAAGCCCACGGGGATAAAGTTCACCTCCGCCGTCTGACCGAGCAGGGTGCCCGAGCGGGTGTGACCAGACGCACCGGCGATCACGTTCGTGTGCAGCCCGCGCACACCCCAGCTCCCCGGTTCGGTGGTGACGGTCGGGGCGGCGGGCGCGAAGCTGACGAGGTCCCGAATCGTGACCGGTTGTGCGGCGGGTGTGGGTTCGAAGCCGGGGATCAGCTCACCCGGGGTGATCGTGTAGCAGTCGTCGGGACGCACGAGGCTACACACGGTGCGTTCCCCGTTGGGTCCGTCGGTGACGCCGGGCGGAAGCTCGGTCGAACCGCCACCGCTGTCACCACCGCCTGAGCCGCCGGAGCCCCCGCCCCCGGTCCCGGGCCGCTCGACACTGCCACCGATGTCGACCGAGCCGCTCCCGGGACAAGCCCAGATCGCATCTGCGGAACCACAGCTCGCGGCGAAGACCGCGCTGGGCGAGCCGAGTGCGATCGCCATGCTGACGACCGCTGCGACGACGACGATGTTCTTTAAACGCATGCGGATGCACCTTCCTCTGCCTCTTTCGAGAGAATGATGAATTCGGAACCGTCCTTCGGACCGAGGCCGAGGGAGACCTCGAAGCCGACTGCCGGTGCTCGACCAGGCTGCGAAATCGGCTGGTCGGATGCATCGACAACTTCCACCGAGCTGATCACCTCGCAAGCGAACGCCCGCGCAACGACACCGAGGGCATCTGGATGGCTGTAGAACTCGCGCAGTTGAACATCGGCAAGCGTGATGTCGCCGACCGATCGGTACCCGTTGTCTCGCATTCGGCCATAGGCCTCAAGCTCGACCTCAGCGACTTCCGGAGCCATGATCGCGCTGATGCGCTCGGGGGCCGAACCACCCTCATGCAGGATCAGATTCGCTGTGTCGAGAAACTGCTGGTACGTCTCCGTCACGGCCGCTAGCGCCTCCTCCTCGTTCGCGAACACCGGCGGCGGTGAACTGCTCGACGGGGGTGTCGGATCCGAGCCGGTGCACGCTGTCAGGGCGAGGATCGACGCCACGAGGGCGAGGGCGGGGATGGTGCGAGGAAGTTGGGTGACTGGCATCCATCGACGCTATGGGTGCTCTCCCACCCTCCCGGGGTTATCCACAGAGCAGATATGCCTACACCGACATATGCCGCGCAACTGGCCCTTTCGCCAGCGCGGTGCGCTGACGTGAGCGCGCCCCATGGAGGTGAGCGCGGGTCTCCGGAGGGGCGCGCTCGCCTCAGAGACCCGCGCTCGCGTCAGCGCACCGCGCTGGCCGAACCACCAGTCGTTACCGGGACGTGACCCGGGAAGCTTAGGCTTACCTCATCCCCCGCACTCTCTACGGAAAGCAGAACATGCGCCGCATGCCCCGCACCCTCACCGCCGTCGCCGCGCTCGCGGTCGCCGGCCTCGCCCTCGCCGGCTGCACCGCCGGGTCCTCCACCGACGACGCGTCCACGGGCACGCTCGGCACCGTCGACACGATGTTCGGTGAGGTGACGGTCCCCGAACCCGCCGGCGACCTCACCGTCGTCGCACTCGGCTGGTCGGACGCGGAGATGGCGCTCTCCCTCGGCGTCGTGCCCGTCGGCGTCTACGACTGGCAGTCCCTCGGAGCCGAGAACAAGGGCGTCGGCCCGTGGGCGACGGAGCTCTTCGGCGACGTCACCCCGGAGATCATCGAGGACAGCGGCGACACCGTCAACTACGAACAGATCCAGGCCCTCGAGCCCGACCTCATCCTCAACACGCGTTCCGCTGGCGACGAGAAGCAGTACGAGCGACTCTCCAAGATCGCCCCGACGGTCTTCGCACCGAAGGGCACCGCCGCGTTCGCGACCCCGTGGGACGTCCAGCTCGAGCAGGTCGCCGCTGCGCTCGGCAAGACCCAGGAGGGCGACGCGCTCGTGTCCGCCACGAAGCAGTCCATCAACGAAGCCGCAGACCTCCACCAGGAGTTCGCCGGCCTCACCGCGGTCGCCGCGACGAAGTTCGGCGACGCCTACGGTGCCTACCTCGAGGGCGACGGGCGCTTCGACATCCTCGCCGACCTCGGCTTCCGACAGAACCCCGCCGTCCTCGACCTCGAGACGGCCGGCTTCTACGCAGCCGTGTCGGCGGAGCAGGTCTCCGCCTTCGACGCCGACATCGCCGTCATGCTCCCGATCGGCTTCACCGCCGCCGAGACGACCGGTGACCCCCTCCTCGCGAGCCTCCCCGTCGTGCAGGACGGCCGCGCCATCGTCCTCGACCCGACCGACGAGCTCACGCAGGCCTACAGCGCCGCATCGGTGCTGAGCATCCCCGTCGTCCTCGAGCAGCTCGTCCCGAAGCTCGCCGAGGCCGCCGCCAAGGTCGCGAAGTAGGCACAGCGGCACCCCGCAAGGGGCCGCACCCGAGAGCCGGACGGAACCGTGTGTTCCCTCCGGCTCTCGTGCGCTCCGGCGGCGACGCAGCGCGTCAGACGAGTCAGGCCGGCGTCGCTCAGGCCGGCCGCACCAGCGTCCGCACCCGCATCGCGCCCAGCAACCCGACGAGCAGCAGGGCGGCGAGGAGCAGCGCGACGGCCACCCCGGCAGACACCGGGAAGAGCACCGTCAGCCCTCCACCGACGAGGAACGCCAACAGGACGGCGTCCGACTGCCAGATGAGGACGTTGAGGGACGAGACGTCACCGACCGGCGTCGGGATCGGCATGAGCAGGCCGATCGGCAGCGGCCCCTTCGCGGCGTCGAAGACCCGCAGCACGACGAGCCAGGGCCCGAGCAGCAGCCACCACCCCAGCGGCTGCAGGAGCAGGGTCCCACCGGACGTCGTGGCAACCAGGAGGCCGAGCGCGGCACCGACGCCGCCGAACCCGAGGACCGCGATGAGGGGCGCGACGGCACCGGCGAGGACGAGCGCACGCGGGCTCCGGCCGTAGAGGGTGGGAGCGCCGGCACTGTCGATCCCGTGCCGAACGGCATCACACCACACGCCGACCGCGAGGTAGGCGCCGAACACGGCCGGGAGGGCGAGCATCCACCGAACGCCGTCCGGGAGACCGAGCGCGACGACGACCGCGGCTCCCGACGCGCCGAGCACCGACGAGCCGAGCAGCATCCGTCCCGGCGTGCGGCGTGCGCCGACGACCGATCGGCGGAGGACGACGAGCCAGAACGGACCACTCATCCGGAGCGGGATCCGACGGCCCCGCGTCGGCGAGGCGCGCAGGCCGCCGACGGCACCGGAGGCGTCGCCGCTCTGCACCATCATCCCGACGCGCTGCCACCGCAACGCCTGCTCGAGCAGGGGTCCGCTCCGAAGGCGGTCCAGTTCGCGCGGGACGAGCAGGAGCGCGAGGAGTCCGAGGAGGACCAGGGCCACCGCCGGCCACCACACGACCGGCACGCCGACCACCGCGAACGAGCCGCCGCCACCCCAGGTGAACAGTGCCGCCCAGTCGCCGGTCGCGAGGGCGCTCCCGAGCACGAGGCTCTCGACGCCGCCCACGACGGGCGACCAGAGCAGTCCCAACCACCCCCACGGGGACAGGAGCAGCCCACCGGGGACGAGGAGCCCGAGGATCCCTGCTCCACCGGCGACGGAGGCGACGACCGCGACGGTGCGTCGTGACCCCTGCTGGCCCACCAGCCAGGCCACCGAGAGGAGGAGCGCGAACCCGACGGCACCGATGAGGAGGGCGACGACGACGGCGGGTGAGGTCGGGCCGGAGACGGCGATCAGCGTGGCGCTCTCGGCTGCCGCCCCGACGGAGACGGCGGCGGGCTCCCCCGACACCAGGAGGCGCGACAGGCCGACCACCCCGGCCGCCAGAACCGAGAGCCCCGTCAGCGCGAGGACGGAGCCGACGAAGGGCCGGCGCAGGGTCAGTCGCCTGGGGAGCGGCGAGTCCGCGAGGAACTGCACGGACATCGGGCGGGGCACGACCGGGCCACGCGACCGCGCGCCGAGCACGACGACGATCGTCGTGACCGCCGCGATCAACGCGACCACCCCGGGGCGGACGGCCGACACCACGCCGGCGGCATCGGGTTCGATCAGTCCGAGCACCGCGAACCGGACGAGCGGCGCACCCGCGATGAGGGCGGTCAGCAGCCCGGCGTAGAGGACGAACGCGATGTCGGTGGCCCGTGGGCGACCGTCGCGCGCGGCGAGGACCGCGCGGCTCGCGCTGAAGACGCGACGGTCCTCGCGTGCCGTGCCGACGTCGGGGGTGATCACGGCGCTTCGACCGTGATCGCCTCGTCGGCGATCCGCTCGATGAGTCCGGGGTCGTGGCTCGCGAAGACGACGGCCGCTCCGCGTTCCTTCGCGAGGACGATGCGATCGGCGACCAGTGCCCGCCGCTCGGCGTCGAGGCGCTGCTCGGGTTCGTCGAGGATGAGTACGTCGAAGGGCCGCACCAGTGCCGTCGCGAGGGCGAACATCTGCGACTGGCCCGAGGACAGTTCGGTCGTGAACCGTCGCGCGAGCGCGTCGATGCGCAGCTCGGCGAGCAGCTCGTCGGCGGCATCGTCGGCCGCGCCCCCGGTGACACCCCAGGTGGTGGAGATGTAGCGCAGGTGTTCGCGGAGCGTCAGGTCGGGAGCGTAGGCGGGCGTGCCCACGAGCGCGGACACCGATCGTCGGACCGTGCGGTCGCGATCGTCGATCGTCCGGCCGCCGATCGTCGCGGTGCCGCTCGACGGGCGCATCCGGCCGCTGAGGATCCGGAGCAGGGTCGTCTTGCCGGAGCCGTTGCGTCCTCGGACGGCGAGCGCCATCCCCCGCTCGACCCGGATGTCCGTCGGCGCCAACAGGGTCTCGCCATCGATCACGGCGCTGACCTCGTCGGCCTCGATCAGCGGCTGCGTCTCGGCAGCCGGTCCCCCCACGTGTTCCGACATCGTTCCATCCTGTCAGGCGGGTGCCCGGGTGTCCTCCGCCGCGCGACGGATCCGAGTGATCGCCCTCGCGCCGTATGGGTCCGACGAGGGTGCAGAATGCAGAGCATGGGAATCGTCACCGGGCGTCGGAACGCCCGTCCGCCGAGACAGCGCCGCGCAGGCGGATCAACCGACCCGGACGCCTACGACGAGCTCGTCCGGCAGATCCGCGACGGACGGATCGACGCCGACGCCGGTGCCGAGCGACTCATCGCGCGGCTGACCGACCGGGAACTCCTCGGGCTGCTCGACGGCGACTCCCCGCGGCGGTTGCTGCCCCTCATCCCCCTCCTGCTCCACCGTCGGCCGTTCGTGGCAGGCGCGGTCCCCCGCCTCGGAATCCCGGGGATCCGTTTCAGCGACGGTGCCCGCGGTGTGGTCATCGGCTCGTCCACGGCGTTCCCCGTCACGATGGCGCGTGCGGCCACCTGGGATCCGGAGTTGGAGCAGCAGGTCGGGACGGCCATCGGCGCGGAGACCCGTGTCCGCGGCGCGAACTACTCGGCCTCCGTCTGTGTCAACCTGCTCCGGCATCCCGCCTGGGGGCGCGCCCAGGAGTGCTACGGCGAGGATCCGGTGCTGACGGGGCGGATGGGCTCGGCGATGACCCGAGGTGTCCGGGTGCACACGATGGCCTGCGTGAAGCACTTCGCCCTCAACTCGATGGAGGACGAACGCTTCGAGGTCGACGTCTCGGTCGACGACCACGCCCTGCACGAGGTCTACCTCCCCCACTTCAAGGCCGTGGTCGACGCCGGAGCCGACTCGGTCATGAGCGCCTACAACCGGGTGCGCGGGGAGTACATGGACGTCAACCGTCCGCTCCTCACCGGGGTCCTCCGCGAGGAGTGGGGGTTCACCGGGTTCGTGACGAGCGACTGGGTCTTCGGCACCCACGACGCCGTCGGGAGCCTCGAGGCCGGGATGGACGTGGAGATGCCGCTCCGCCTGCGACGGGCGCACGAACTGCCCGCCGCCCTCCGGGCGGGCACCCTGGATCGCGCCACCGTGCTGCAGTCAGCGCGACGCATCCTGCGCACCACGCTCCTGCACGCCGCGACCCGCGCCCCGGCGGAACCGCCGACCGACATCGTGGCAGGGTCGGCGCACCGGGCGCTCGCGAGGCACGTCGCCGAGGAGTCGATCGTGCTCCTCGCCAACGCCCCGGTCGACGGCACACCGCTCCTCCCGCTGCCGGCGACGACGCGTCGGATCGCCGTGCTCGGTCGCCTCGCCGACCAGGAGAACCTCGGCGACCACGGCTCCTCGCGCGTCCGCCCGCCCTCCACGGTCTCGCCGCTGCAGGGGTTGCGGGCGGCCCTGCCCGAGGTGGAGATCACGACCGCGCCGGCGCGGGACGTGCGGGCTGCCGTCGCGGCGGCTGCGGCGGCCGACACGGCGATCGTCGTCGTCGGCTTCGACCAGCACGACGAGGGTGAGTCGGTCGTGACCGGCGGCGTCGATGTGGGCGTGCTGGGGGCAGCCCTCGACTCCGGCCGGCTGCGTGGCGCCATCACCGCGGTCGCTCACCTGGCGTCGCGCTTCGTGCGTGGCGGCGACCGCACCTCGCTCCGGCTCCGCCCCTCGGACGAGCGGCTCATCCTCGCCGTGACGGCCGCGAACCCGCGGACGGTCGTCGTCCTCGTCGGCGGCAGCGCGATCCTCACCGAGATCTGGCGCCACCGCGTCCCGGCCCTCGTCCTCGCCTGGTACGGCGGTATGGAGGGCGGTCGAGCGCTGGCCGACGTCCTCACCGGCGTGGTCGAACCCGGCGGGCGGCTGCCGTTCGTGATCCCGACCGACCCCGCGCACCTCCCACCGTTCGACCGCACGGCCAAGGCCGTCGTGTACGACGACCGCTGGGGCCAACGCCGGTTGGACGACGAGGGCCGGACGCCCGCCTTCCCGTTCGGGTTCGGGCTCGGCTACACGACCATCGCCCACGACCTGCTCGGTCACCGCTTCGATGCCTCGGGTGGGACCGCCGAGGTCCGCGTGACGAACACCGGCGACCGAGAGGGTTCCACGGTCGTCCAGCTCTACGCAGCGGACGTGGCCAGGGCGCGACCCGTCTCCGAGCTGCTGGGGTTCCGGAAGGTGACCCTGCAAGCGGGCGAGGAGCGGATCGTCCGCGTCACCCTCGACCCCACGCCGACGCTCGAACGGGACCCGGCCACCCGGCGCTGGTCGGCCCGTCCGGGCGACTGGATGCTCCAGGCCGCGCAGCACAGCCCGGACGACTGGTCGTCGGCCGTGGCACTGCGGCACGATGACGCCACAGCCGAGGACGACGTTGCGACCGAGGGTGCGGCCGGCTGAACCGCGGCGGTCGGTCGGCTCAGCGCGGCGACGTCCGCGACTCGGAATCCGCGAGCCCGTCCACCCGCACGGCCAGCTCGTCATCATGGCCGAGCACGGCGCGTAGGAGTCGCTGCGTGTCGCGGCGGACCGACAGGACCGCGTCGTCCCGCCGGAGGACGAGCGTGCCGTCCGGGCCGGTGTAGCGCTGCTGCAGCTCGTCCAGTTCGCGAGCGCGGAGTAGGGCGACCGTGCTCTCGGCGATCGGGTCGACGAGGCGGACGAGTGCCGCCTCCCCGCTCAACTCGCTCGCGACGACGCGACGGGCGCTCGCGTCGAAGATCGTCTTCTGCGCCGCCCTGGTCACGACGAACGGCCGTGACGGTCCGTCGAGCAACCGTCCGACGACGTCGCGCGCGGCGTCCGGGCGGCCGATGCGCCGCGCGGCCGCCTGCATGCGCTGCAGCCGCCCCGGTTCGCAGAGGATCTCGTCGATCTTCCAGCCGATCGTCGTCGCGGTGTTGCACCGGACCGCAGCGCCCTGCTCCATGAGGTAGTCGCCGTTGCGCACCTCCTGCCCGGGGATGGGGTTCACGAGCACCATCGGGAGCCCGGCCGCCATGCACTCCGACGCCGACAGGCCTCCCGGCTTGCCGACGAAGAGGTCTGCCCGGTGGAGCAGCTGCGGCATCTCGTCCGTGAAGCCGAGCACCGTGTACCGGTCGTCCGTGGGCGCGATGAGCTCCTCGATGCGGTGCCGGAGCGCGTCGTTCCGGCCGCACACGATCGTCGCCGTGAACGGCGAGCGCAGGTGCAGCGTCTGTCGGACGACCGCGAGCGCGTAGTCGCCGCCCGAGGCCCCCGCGGAGACGAGCAGCGCGGGTGGAGCACTCGGATCACGTTCGGCCGGGGTGCTCGGCTGGGCGGCGATCGGGATGCCGGTGGCGGCGACCCGGTCGGGCGGGAGACCGAGGGCGGTCAGTTGCACACGCCCCTCCTCCCGCGCGAGCGACAGCGAGTGGAAGGCGCTCGTCAACCACAGGCCCTGGAAGTCGTAGTCCGTGGTCACGACGGCGGTCCGCGCGTCCACGGTGCCGCGCAGGATGAGCGACGCGAGCAGCTGGGCCGGGAGGAAGTGGGTGCAGACGATGGCCGTCGGCTTGAACCGCTTGATCGCCGCGACCACGGGCATGGCGTTCGCCCGGGTCCACGGGTCGAGCGGGCCGCGACGCCGGAACGGGGCGTCGCTGATGTCGTAGCCCCACTCCACCAGCCACGGCGTCTCCTCGACGAGCACGAAGTAGCCCTTGCCGAGGACGTCGCGGTACAGCGAGGTGCTCGCCTGCAGCACGTCGAGGACCTGGACCTCGCCGACGTCCGCGCGCCCGAGGCAGGCCTGCTCCACGGCGGCGGCCGCGCTGTTGTGGCCGGAACCGACCCCCGCCGACAGGATCAGGACGCGCTCGTGGCCGCCCGTGGCGGGGTCCCGTGTCGTCGTCCGCTGCATGAGGCGATGCTAGCGCGCCGCCCCACCAGCCGCCGCAGCCTCGTAGAGCGCGATGAGTCGGACGGTCTGGGTCGACTGACGGAGGGTGCGCGCGAGTTCCGACGGGACGACGGGTGCCGTGCCGGCGTCGATGTCGGCGACCGCGCGGCGGATCGATGCGGCGAGCGCCTCGACGCCACCGTCCGCGGGCTGCCACATCGTGCCGGCGGGCAGTTCGGCGGCGATGTTCGGATCGCTGATGATCGACGGCGTGCCGAGGGCGGCGGCCTCGAACACGGTCATGCCCTGCGTCTCGAATCCGATCGAGGTCTGCACGAGGGCGTCGGCGTCGGCGATGGCGCGGAGCGAATCCGGGTAGGACACGCGCCCGGCGAAGACGACGTGGTCGGCGAGGTCGTGCTCCGCGACGAACGCCTGCGCCTTCGACAGCAGGAGGCCCGCGCCGTACAGGCGGAACACCGCGTCGACCTCGGCCAGCCGGACGGCCTCGAGGAACTCCATGAGCCGTTTCTCCTGGCTGAACCGACCGATCCACACGAAGGACGGCAGCCGGTGCGGCACCTGGAGCGTCGTGGCGCGTTCGTCGAGGATCTCGTCGAGGACCGCGTCGTCGACACCCGTCGAGAGCACCTCGGCGCCCGCGGTGACGCCCTGCTCGCGGAGGACCCGGGCGAAGTGATGGGACGGCGCGATGACGACGGCCGCGCGCTTCGCGAACTCCTGCAGGTAGGCCCACACGCCGGTGGGCAGGGTCGAGAGACGCGGACGGAGCACCCGGCGCTGCCACCAGGAGAGGGCACCGATGACGAGCCCGGGGGCCGGCATCGTCTGCTCGATCCCGACGTCCATCCGGTTGTGCATCGTGTGCACGGCCGGGATCCCGTGCCGCTCGGCGTACCGGTAGGCGGTGAGCGCCTGCCAGAAGTCGGCCTGCACATGCACGACGTCGACCGGCGGCAGCGCGGCCAGACGGGCGTCGAGCCACCGGTCGGTGAGGCGACCGGGCACGGTCATGGAGTACTCGCGGTCGAGCGTGATGGGGATCGACGGGGTGTCGAGGTAGTGCGGGTCGTCGTCGTGGGTCTGGTGCATCCGCGGTGCACAGACCGTCACCGTGTGACCGGCCGCCTCCAGGAAGCGCCGCTGCAGGCGGATCGAGACCTGGGCCCCGCCGGACGACTCGGGATGCTGGTCGCTGAAGACGAGGATGTGCATGGTCCCCAAGGCTACCCGTGGCGCTCGCGCAGCCGCTCAGGCTTCGTCGAGCACCGCGATGATCGACTCCTGCAGGTAGCCGAGCCAGGAGTAGATGGCGAGCATGAGCTGCGGGTCCTGCTCGTCGTCCGTCTCGGGCGTCGGCGGCTCGAAGCCCTCGGCGTCGTCCTCCTCGATCCCGAGCCGGGCGGCGATGGTGAGTCGGGTGTCGTTGAGGAACCGCAACCACGTCCACGCCGTCTCGCCCTCGAGCGTGACCGCTGCGCCGTCCTCGGCTCCGGTCGATGCGCCGGACACCGAGGGGTCACCGTCGTCCGTCGTGAGCGCGGCCAGCACGGTCCGGGCGGCGTCCACCTTCCCGCCGACGAGGTCGTCGGCGGTGAAGCGACGGAACTCGGCGGCCGCCTCCGGGTCGTCGCGGTAGCCCTCCGGCACCAGACGGGCCATCGCGGGGTCGAGTTCGACGGCGTTCGCGAGACCGGCACGGGTCGCGTCCTCGAGCATCTCGACGAGCTGCCCGGCCAGCTGGCCGAGGATCGAGGTCTCCTGCTCGTCGAGCCGCAGCACGACGGGCCCGGCCGGGGGCCGGACGAAGGCGCTCACGCGTCGGCCTTCGCGAGGGAGGCCCAGAGCCCGTAGCCGTGCATGGCCTCGACGTGGCGCTCCATCTCCTCGCGGTTGCCGGTCGCGACGACGGCGCGGCCCTCGTGGTGCACGGCGAGCATGAGTCGTTCGGCCTCCTCGTGCGTGTAGCCGAAGTAGCTGCGGAACACGAGCGAGACGTAGGACATGAGGTTCACCGGATCGTTCCACACGATGGTGACCCACGGTTGCATGGTGAGGGTCGCCTCGTCGACGATCGGCTGGTCGAGGATCTGCGCCATCCTCCAAGCCTCCCACGATGCGTGCGGCTGTGCCTCCCCGCGGGCGACCGATTCAGGCGGTGGCGGGGGTGCCGGCGCGCGGCTGGCGCAGTGGCAGGGTCACGGTGAACGTGGAGCCACGGCCCGGACGGCTCGACACGGTGATCCACCCGTGATGCGCCTCGGTGATGGACTTCACGATCGACAGGCCGAGGCCCACACCCGGCTGCGCCTCGTCGCGGACCTCCCTGGCCCGGAAGAAGCGGTCGAAGAGCTGGCGTTGGTCGTCCGGCGAGATGCCGATGCCGGTGTCCGCGACGGTGACGGTCGAGGTGTCGTCGTCCGCGGAGACGGTCAGCACGACGCGCCCACCCCGCGGGGTGTACTTCACCGCGTTCGAGAGCAGGTTGTCGAGGACCTGTCGCAGCCTCGACCCGTCGCCCTCCAGTTCGACGTGCGGTGGGACCTCGGCGCGGACGGCGACCCCGGCCTCCGAGGCGCGCGGCAGGATCGCGGCCACGCTCTCCCTGGCGATGTCGCCCAGGTCGGTGAGCGCGATGCGCACCCGCATCTCCGCGTCACCGGCCGCGAGGAGGTCGCCGATGATCGCGTACAGCTGCTCGGCGTTGCGCTGGATCGTCGCGACCTCGCGCTCGAGGCCGAGTCCCTTGAGGTCGTGCCCCTCGGTGAGGAGGTCGAGGTAGCCGATGATCGAGGTCAGCGGGGTGCGGAGCTCGTGGGAGACGTCGATGAGGAACGCCTCCCGCAACGCGACCGCGTTGGCGAGGTCGGTGACGTCGTGACCGACGGTGATCGTCCCGATGAAGGTGCCGTCCTCGGTGTGCACCTGTCGCGCGTTCCCGATGATGGCGCGCTGGTCGCCCGGTTCCCCCACCCAGTAGAGCTCGCCGCGGAAGCTCTCCCCGCGCAGCGCCCGGTTGATGACCTGCTGTTCGGGCCGGAGCTTCGTCGTCCGATCCGCCCCGTACACGTGGACGCCCGACCGGGTCTTCGGGTCGAACCCCGCCAGCGCGGCCTGTTCGTACGTCGCCTGGTTGCGGAGCGCGGCCGAACCGTCGGGGCGGAAGAAGACCACCGCGGCGTCGACGGACTCCGAGACCGTCGTCGCGACCGCCGCCGCCTCGGTCGCCGCGGCGAGCGCGATCCGGGCGCGTCCCTCATGGGCACGGAGCTGCCGGGCAGCCAGATGCACCGTGACGGTCATGATGAGGACGAGCGCCGGCAGGATGCACAGCGCACCCCAGCCGCCGGGCGTCGTCGGCCAGGATCCGGCACGCGCGACGGGGACGAGGGAGACGAAGATCGCCCCGAACACCGGTACGGGCAGGGCGGAGACCCCGAACCCGCCGGCCAGCCAGAGGACGGGGATCACCAGCAGGAGACCGGACGTCGGCAGGTTCGGCAGGGTGTCGCGGAAGAACGCCACGGCGAGCATGTCGATGGTCGGCACGAGCACGAGCAGGCCGCGGAGGGCGCCCGCCGGCGGCACGGCGAAGAGCAGGGAGGTCGCTGCGGCCGTGAGGGAGAGCCCGATGAGGAAGTCGGGTGCCAGGAGCGTCCACGTCGAGGTCAGGCCGATGTAGACCCCGAGCATCACGATCGAGGTGATGAACGCGAACTGCGCGCCGGCGAAGAGGTGGTTCGTCCGGGGCAGGGGCGCGGCGGCCGCAGCGGGGACGGTGATGCCGACGGCCGGCGTCGCGGAAGGACGGGCGGCATCCGGCCGAGCAGCAGCCGGCTGCGAAGGCTGCGGCCGAGCGGGGCCCGGCCGCGCTGCATGCGCCTGAACGGGACGTGGCTGGGCGCCGGCACGTTCGCGGAACCGTGGGTCCTGGGGCTGACGCTGGGCCATGGCTGCTCTCCGGAGTGGACGAGCGGGGCACCGGGATCGGGCCGCTCACTTCGGAACCCTACCGGGTACGGGGACACGCCCGACAATCCCCGGTCCGCGGCCGTTCAGGCCGGGCGGGGGTCCGGCCGCTTCGGTGGGTAGACCCAGGTCACCATCACGACGGAGATCATCATGAGCAGGAACCACGACACGAGCTTCGTGAGCGGCACGAGCTGCCACCCGTCCTCCTGGTTCGGGTAGAGCCAGGCACCGGTGACGGTACCGATGTTCTCGGCGATCCAGATGAAGCCGGCGACGAGGAGGAAGGCGAGCAGCACGGGCATCCGGTACGTCTGCCGGAAGACCCGGAAGTGCATGATCGTCCGGGCGAACACGACGAGGACGGCCGCGAGCAGCACCCACCGCAGGTCGACGACGTAGTGCTGGCTGAAGAAGTTGACGTAGATGCCCGCGGCGATCAGGGTGGTCAGCCAGACGCTCGGGTAGCGGTCGAACCGGAGGTCGAACAGCCGGTACACGCGCACCAGGTACGAGCCGACCGCCGCGTACATGAACCCCGTGTACAGCGGGACGGCACCGAGATGGAGGACCCCGCCGCCGTCGTACTCCCAGGACCCGACACCCGTCTTGAAGAGCTCCATGCCCGTCCCGACGAGGTGGAACAGGACGATCACCCACAGCTCGCGGCCGGTCTCCAGCCGGGTGGCGATCATGACCACCTGGATCACGACGGCGGCGACGACGAGAGCATCGTTCCGTGCGAGCCAGACGTCGTCCGGGTACCAGAGCCGGGCGGCGACGATGACGAGGAGCATCGCGGCACCGAAGACGCACGCCCAGGCCTGCTTCGCGCCGAACACGAGGAACTCGACGAGCCGTGCACGCGCGCCGCCGCCGGGGGCGTCCCGCAGGAGCCGGTTCGCGCGGTCGTCGATCCACCGCTCGACCGCGGTGAGTTCGTGCCGGCCCGTCCGACGGGAACCGCGACCAGCTGCGTCTGCTGGCGTGGGCGGCTCGGACATCGGGCCAGCATACGGGCCCGGCCCGCACCCGGGCTGGGACCCGGGACGCCCCCGACGCGGGGCCCGGCGGCGACTGCTTAGGGTGGGTGCATGCCTCGACACCGGACGATCAGGATCGCCGCCGCTGCACTGGTCGCCACGGCCGCTGTCGCCGGCCTCACCGGGTGCGGGGACGTGGACGCGGGTTCGGCCGCCGCCAGCGCATTCGAGGAACTCCTCGACGGCGTCCCCGACGTGGTCGACGTGGACGCGAGCGGCAGCAACGACCTCCCCTGGAGCGGAACGGCGTCCGCATCGGTCCTCATCGACGACGCCGTCACCGCCGACCACCTGGGCGAGATCGTGGACCGCATCGGCGGCTTCCTCAGCGAGCAGTCGAAGCGGAGCGGCGGGGCCACCTGGGAGGGCGTCGACGTCTCCGTCCGCGGATTCACCGTCGCCGTCCTCGACCGGCGCGAGGACAACGCGACCCAGCTGGAGCTGCTCGCATCGCTCGAGGCCGAAGGCGTCCCGGGCGGTGAGCTGCACCTCTTCCCGGTCGGAGCCGACGGCGGACGCGCCTCGTCGCTCACCCTGGAGGCGCGACCCGGCGAGGACTTCCTCGACGCCTACGACCTGGCCGGCGAGACGGCCGAGGCGACCCCCGCCTACGCCGACGCGGTCCTCACCGGTCGAAGCGACGACGGCGACCCGATCGGGTCCGGCGCGGACGATGCGACGAACGCGACCCCTGAGTCCTCAGAGCAGGGCGAGGCCGCTCGCTTCTCCATCTCCTCCGGTGACGACGACGACCCGACCGCCAGCGGGGATCCGAGCGGGAGTCGAGCCGCCTACTTGGCCGTCGCCGAACAGTTCGAGGTGATCGGGGCGGCTCTGACCCCGGGCACCCTCGACCTCCGGATCGCGAACGTCGACGACGTCGCCGCTGCGACCGCGCTCGCGACGGGGTCGCTGCCGACGGACGTCTCAGTGGAGATCCAGGGCGGCATCGTCACCTGGGACGACGGTGTCCAGTCGGCGGAGATGCTGCCGGTCGTCCAGGCCGTCGGTGCCGTGCCCGGCGTCACCGCCATCGACGCGTCGAGCGACAGCCTCCGACTCACCGTGTCCGACCCGGCGGCAGGACGTGCCGCGCTCGACGCCCTCGACACCCTGCCGGCGGCGTCGGTCGTCGCGTCGCTCCGGATCGACGGGCCCGTCGCAGCCGGCACCCCGGACACCTTCGCGGTGGGCGGCTCGCGTGCCGAAGCGGCCGCCCAGTTCGCCCTGGTCGAGCAGGGACTCGCTTCGGGCTCGCTGGTCTCCTTCGAGGGCAGTGCCGACCGCCTGCAGCTCGAGTTCCGGAACGGCGACGACGCGATGCTCGGGGCGGCGATCGGGCTCGTCAAGGCCGGCGTCGCACCGGGGACGTGGACGAGCATCGAGATCGAGGGCGAACCGGGGACGTGGTGGTTCGACGCCGCGGACTCCGTCACGATCGACGCGTCCGCATACAGCGACGAGACCCCGGAGGAGACCGCGAACCGGGAGCGCATCGAGCGACTCTGGAACGCCGCCTGACGCGAACGCTCCGAGCTCAGGCGGTGGTGCCGCCCGTCGCCCGGGGGTGCGAGATCGTCACCGTGAACTTCTGGTTCCGCGCGAGCCGCGTGGTCGGGCCGACGAGCCGTTCGAGCGCCGCCCGGTAACCGAGGTGCGAGTTCCACACGACGGCGAGGGTGCCGCCTGGTCGCAGCACGCGAGCGGCCTCGGCGAACAGCTCGTGGGCGACGCCGGTGTGGACGGTGGTCCCGCTGTGGAACGGCGGGTTCAGGACGATGAGGTCGGCTGACGTGTCCGGTTGCATCGACAGGCCGTCGTCGCGGACGACCGTGATGCGCTCGGCCAACCGGCGATCCGCGTCGTCGTTGGCGGCGATGGTCGCGGTGGTCGACGTGACCGCGGCGGCCGACTGGTCGGTCGCGATGACCGCGAGCTCGGGCCTCGCGATGGCGAGCGACACGGCGAGGACGCCCGTGCCGCAGCCGAGGTCGATGGCCGTCCGGGCCGCCGGTGCGATGTCCGGCAGCAGCTCGAGCAGGAACCGGGTGCCGATGTCGAGCTTCGTGCCGGCGAACGCGGTGCCGGTGGCGGCGATGGTCAGGCCGATGTCGGCGTGGTGCTCGGTGCGCACCGTCGTCGCGGTCGTGGTGTCGGCAGGCCGGCCCTCGGCGTCAGCGGCGACCACCGGTCCGCTCGCTCGGAGCACCCGCGACTTCTGGCGGGCCAGGCTCGCGGCGACCGTCGAGAAGCTCCGCCCCAGGACGTCGTTCATCGCGGGCGTCAGGTGCTTCACCCGCCCGCCGGCCAGGAGACGCACATCGGCCGTGCTCCAGCGGGCCACGGCGGCGGCGATCTCGTGCAGCGCTTCGAGGTGTTTCGGAAGCTGGAGGAGGACGAGCGATGCGCCGGTGAACAGCTCCTCGCCGAGCGGCAGGTTGCGGAAACCGCCGTCACTGCCGAGCCGTTCGGCGTTCGCCGCGAGGGCGCGCTCACCGACCGCGGCGTCCTGGTGGACCCGGACGTCCGTCGCTCCGAGGAGGGCGATCGCGCCGAGCGTCAGCGCACCGTGGGTGTCGCCGACGACGACGATCTCACCGGCGACGGGGACCCGCCCGTCGAGGGCTGCGGCCGCTTCGTCGAGCAGCAACCGGTCGGTCGCATCGACGGCGAAGAGGTTCGGTGCCTCGTGATCGGGGAACCGGCGCAGTGCGTCGAAGGAGAACTCGGGCATCCCCTCAGCGTACCGGCGGGTCGTCGGCGGGGCTCGACGGGCTCAACGGCGGCGCGACCGCTTCCCGGGCTGCTTCGCCTTCGCGGGTTTCTCCGCCTTCACGGCACGGAGGACGGCGGGGAAGATGAGGACGCCGAGGCCGGCGGAGACGATCAGGTTCACACCCGTCGCGATGGCGATCCCCTGGCCGAAGGCCCGCACGGTCTCGACACCGGTGGCGTCCTCGGCCCGGATGGAGGCGATCGCTCCGAACACGACGAGGAGGCTGATGACGGCGAAGACGAGCTGCAGCGGCACCGTCGCCCACATGCCCCAGTGCGTCACGGCTCCGGCGCGGCGCACGCCGTGGCTGCGCAGGATCCGCAGGCTGAGGGCGATACCGCCGAGGAAGGCGACGACGCCGAGGGCGACGTAGCCCCACACCCACGCGCCGAACGGCGGCGTCAGGAAGAGCAGGATGAACCCGAACGCGCGGGAGAAGCCGTCGACCCACTCCGCCTCGCCGGCGCCGAAGAGGACGCCGAACAGGATCGGCGCGCCGATCACGACGAGGGTGACGAGCGGAAGGACCCCGGCGATGACGCCGAAGTACATGAGCGGATAGGCCGAGAGTCCCGTCAGCCGCGCGCCGCGACGCCGGCGTGCGGTCGCCGGAGCGGTCTGTGCCGGGTCCGGCTTCGTCACCACGGGCTGCGCGCTCATGCCCCAACCCTACGCGGCGTGCGCGTCCGGCCGGGGTGGTCGTCGGACTACTCGGAGAGCGACGGCCGCCAGACGACGACCTCGGTGCGCCGACGCGTGCGGGTGCCGCTCCGCATCGGCACGACGCTGCCCTCCATGCCGGCGGCGAACACCCGGTTCCCCGGGGACCGCAGCAGGGCGTTGGCGAGGGCGTGCTCCAGCTCGCGCACCCGACCCTGGAGCGAGGTGACCTCGTTCTCCAGGGTCAGGATGCGGGAGATGCCCTCCAGGCTGACGCCCTCGGCGCTCAGCCGGGAGACCTCCCGGAGCTGGGCGATGTCGCGCATCGAATACCGGCGCGACTTGCCGGCCGTTCTCGTGGGTGACACGAGGCCGAGCCGGTCGTACTGCCGGAGGGTCTGCGGGTGCATGCCGGCGAGCTCAGCAGCCATCGCGATCGCGAAGACCGGCGAGTTCTCGTCCATGCGCCCAATCCCTTCCGGTGGTGCCTAGCCCCGCGCGCGGGCGATGAGCTCGTCGCGGGGGTTGTCCTTCGGTTCCAGCTCGTGGAACCGTTCGAGTGCTTCCTTCGCCTCGCCGCCGAGGTGGGCGGGGACGACGATCTGCACGACGGCGAGCAGGTCACCCGTGCCCTTCGTCGTCGCGACGCCCCGACCCTTGACGCGGAGCACGCGTCCGCTCGGCGTACCGGGCGCGACCCGCAGCTTGACGGGCTCACCGCCGAGCGTCGGAACCTCGATCGTCGCGCCGAGCGCGGCCTCCACGAAGGTGACCGGCACGGTGACGCGCAGGTTCAGGCCGTCGCGTTCGAACACGGGATGCTTGCGGACACTCACGGTGACCACGATATCGCCGGCCTCGCCGCCGTCCGGACTCGGCTGCCCCTTGCCGCGCAGTCGGATCTTCTGGCCGTCGGACACCCCTGCCGGGATCTTCACCTTGATGGTGCGTCCCTCGGAGGTCTGCAGGGAGATGGTGTCTCCCTGGGTGGCCGTGATGAAGTCGATCGTCGTGTGCGCGGTGATGTCGCGTCCGGGCGTCGGTCCGCCGTAGCCGCGGAACCCGCCGCTCGTCTGGCCGAAGCCACCCTGGCCGAACATGCCGCCCAGGATGTCCTCGTAGCCCGGAGGGGCCTGCTGGTAGCTGTAGCTCTGGCGTCCGCCACCGCCACCGCCCCCACCGAACATCGATCCGAAGACGTCCTCGAAGCCGCCCTGACCGCCACCGGCGCCCGGAGCGGTGAAGCGTGCTCCACCGCCCATCGCGCGCACGGCGTCGTACTCCTTGCGCTGCTCGGGGTCGCCGAGCACGGAGTGGGCCTCGCTGATCTCCTTGAACTTCGCCTCGGCCTTCGCATCGCCCGGGTTGGAGTCCGGGTGATACTGCCTGGCGAGCTTCCGGTAGACCTTCTTCAGCTCCGCCGGCGTCACGTCCTTCGAGACGCCGAGGACCTTGTAGAAGTCCTTGTCGAACCAGTCTTGACTCGCCATGGCTAGCTCGCCGGGACCGCGACGACCACCTTCGCGGCGCGCAGCAGCGTGGAGCCCAGGGTGTATCCGGTCTCCACGACGTCGAGGACGGTCTCGCCCTCGGCGCCCGGGGTGGGCTGCTGGAAGATGGCCTCGTGCACGTTGGGGTCGAAGGTCTCCCCGACCGTACCGAAGGGCTTCAGACCGAGTCGCTCGGCGGAGCTGCGCAGCTTCGCCGCGATCTGCGCGAACGGGGAGTCGCCCTCGAGGTCGCCGTGCTTCTGGGCACGGTCGAGGTCGTCGAGCACCGGCAGCAGGACCTTCGCGACCTCGCCGGTGGTGCGCTCGCGCTCCACCTCGCGGCCGGACTCGGTGCGCTTGCGGTAGTTCGCGTACTCGGCCGTGACGCGCTGCAGGTCACCGAGGCGTTCTGCGGCGAGCTGCTCGGCGGGCGAGAGGTCGCCTGCCTGCACGGGCTCCTCGGGAGCGGCGTTGAGGATGTCCTCGACGGTCAGCTCGTCCTCGGCACCCGACGCGGCGGCGTCGGCGGATTCGGCAGGTGCGCCCGAGGGGGCCGACGCGTCGGCGTCAGCCCCCTCGGTGCCAGGCTGACGAACCTCGCCGGTCTCCGGGTCGATCCGACGCTTGTCGCGAATGATGGGATCGTCCTGGTTCTGGTTCTGGTTCTCGTCAGTCATGGTTACTTCTTGTCCTTGTCGTCTTCGTCCTCGACGACCTCGGCGTCGACGACGTCCTCATCGGAGGTCGCCTCCTCAGCCGGGGCCTCGGTTCCTGCGGCGGACTCGGAGGCCTGCGCCTGGGCGTAGATGGCCTCACCGAGCTTGACCTGGCTCTCGTTGAGCTTGTCGAACGCGGTCTTCACCGCGTCCTCGTCCTCACCGGCGAGCGCGCTCTTCAGGGCGTCGACATCGCCCTGGACGTCGGTCTTGACGTCCTCGGGGAGCTTGTCGTCGTTCTCCTTGATGAGCTTGTCGATCGAGTAGGCGAGCTGCTCGGCGCTGTTGCGGACCTCGGCCTGCTCGCGGCGGGCCTTGTCGTCCGCAGCGTGCTCCTCGGCCTCGCGGACCATGCGCTCGATGTCCTCCTTGCCGAGGGACGAGCCACCGGTGATGGTCATCGACTGCTCCTTGCCGGTGCCCTTGTCCTTCGCGGACACGTGCACGATGCCGTTGGCGTCGATGTCGAAGGTGACCTCGACCTGCGGCACACCGCGCGGAGCCGGAGCGATACCGGTCAGCTCGAAGGTGCCGAGGTTCTTGTTGTCGCGGGTGAACTCGCGCTCGCCCTGGAAGACCTGGATCGCGACGGACGGCTGGTTGTCGTCGGCCGTGGTGAAGGTCTCGCTCCGCTTGGTGGGGATCGCGGTGTTGCGCTCGATGAGCTTCGTCATGATGCCACCCTTGGTCTCGATACCGAGCGACAGGGGGGTGACGTCGATGAGCAGCACGTCCTTGCGCTCACCCTTCAGCACGCCGGCCTGGAGGGCTGCGCCGACGGCGACGACCTCGTCAGGGTTGACGCCCTTGTTGGGCTCCTGACCACCGGTGAGCTTCTTGACGAGCTCCGCGACGGCGGGCATGCGGGTCGATCCACCGACGAGCACGACGTGCGCGATGTCGGAGACCTTCACGCCGGCCTCGGCGATGACGTCGTTGAACGGCTTGCGGGTGCGCTCGAGGAGGTCGTTGGTGAGCTCCTCGAACTTCGCACGGCTGAGCGTCTCGTCGAGGTTCGCCGGGCCGTTCTCCGTGAGGGAGAGGTACGGGAGCTGGATCGAGGTCGACATCGAGGAGCTGAGCTCCTTCTTCGCCTGCTCGGCAGCTTCCTTGAGGCGCTGCTTCGCGATCTTGTCGCCCGAGACGTCGACACCGGTCGAGTCCTTGAAGCGCTTGATCAGGTAGTCGACGACGCGCTGGTCCCAGTCGTCGCCACCGAGGCGGTTGTCGCCGGAGGTGGAACGCACCTGGATGGTGGAGAAGTCGTCGTCCTTGCCCACTTCGAGCAGCGAGACGTCGAAGGTACCGCCACCGAGGTCGAAGACGAGGATGAGCTCGTCCTCCTTGCCGCGGTCGAGGCCGTACGCGAGGGCGGCGGCGGTCGGCTCGTTGATGATGCGGAGCACGTTGAGGCCTGCGACCTCACCGGCCTCCTTCGTGGCCTGACGCTCGGCGTCGTTGAAGTAGGCGGGGACGGTGATGACCGCGTCGGTCACGGTGTCGCCCAGGTACTGCTCGGCGTCGCGCTTGAGCTTGGCCAGGATGCGGGCCGACAGCTCCTGCGGGGTGTACTTCTTGCCGTCGACGTCGAACTTCCAGTCGGTGCCCATGTGGCGCTTGACGCTCGCGATGGTGCGGTCGACGTTGGTGACGGCCTGGCGCTTCGCGGTCTCGCCGACGAGCACCTCGCCGTCCTTCGTGAATGCGACGACGGAGGGGGTGGTGCGGAAGCCCTCGGCGTTGGCGATGACGGTGGGTTCTCCACCTTCGAGGACGGCGACCACCGAGTTGGTGGTACCGAGGTCGATGCCTACTGCACGTGCCATGTGTTGGTTCTCCTTGTGTTGACTGCCGGTTCAGAACTCGTCGACCCGGACGGCATGCTTGCCGCTTCCGGCCGACTCGACGAGCTCGGCACCGAGCTGATTGGATGGGTGTTGCCGATGATGCACGAGACTTGAGCCCCGATGACTCAATGTTAGCGAAGGCCCGTTTCGTCGTCAAGAAAGTTGAGTCCTGCTGGCTCAACTCCCAGCGGATGGCCAGGGTGCCCTTCGACAGGCTCAGGGACCGCCCTTCGACAGGCGGGGACCGGGGCCGGAGACGCCGACAGGCCCAGGGCCGGAGGTCCGGTCCCTGAGCCTGTCGAAGGGCTGATCCCTACGCTGCGTCCGCCAACACCGCGGTCTGCTCGGTGACGACGATCGCCCCGTCGGCCGCGCCGACGTGGATGCGGGAGCCCGCAGCGACCCCACCGGCGACGACGAGTTCGGCGATCCGGTCGTCGACCTCGCGCTGGATCAGGCGCCGCAGCGGACGGGCTCCGTACTCCGGCTCGTACCCGAGCTCGGCGAGGAGCGCGAGTGCCGCAGGCGTCGTCTCGAGGGACGCCCCGCGAGCGGCGAGGCGCTCGCTGGTGCGGCCGAGCATGAGCCCGACGATCTCCTGCAGTTGCGCCTGGTCGAGCTTCCGGAACAGGACGATCTCGTCGATCCGGTTCAGGAACTCGGGCCGCATCGCCTCACGCAGCTTGCCCATGACCCGGGCACGGAGCGCCTCCTCCGAGCCGAAGCCCGTCGGGTCGTCCGCACCGCCGGCGACGAACCCCATCGCTCCCGACCGGGAGGCGAGGAACTCGGAACCGAGGTTCGAGGTCATGACGACGACCGCGTTGCGGAAGTCGATCGTCCGACCCTGGCCGTCGGTGAGGCGTCCGTCGTCGAGCACCTGCAGGAGCAGGTTGAAGACGTCCGGGTGGGCCTTCTCGATCTCGTCGAACAGCACGATCGAGTACGGGTTGCGTCGCACGCGCTCGGTGAGCTGGCCGGCCTCGTCGAAGCCGACGTACCCGGGAGGGGCGCCGACGAGTCGCGAGACCGTATGGCGTTCGCCGAACTCGCTCATGTCGAAGCGGATCACCGAGGTGTCGTCGGCGAACAGGGATCCGGCGAGCGCCTTGGCGAGTTCCGTCTTCCCCACGCCGGTCGGGCCGAGGAAGAGGAAGCTGCCGACGGGGCGGTTCGCGTCGCCCATGCCGGTCCGGTTGCGGCGCACGGCCTTCGAGACCGCGGCGACCGCGTCGTGCTGACCGATGACGCGCGCGTGGAGTTCGTCCTCGAGGCCGGCGAGGCGTTCCCGCTCGCCCTCGGTCAGGCGGTTGACGGGGATGCCGGTCGCGCGGGAGACGACGCCGGCGATCTGCGTCTCGTCGACCACGGCCGCGCTGTCCGTCCGGGCGCCGGGGCCGTTGGACGCGGCGTCGAGCTTGGCCTGCACCGCGGTGATCTCGTCGCGGACGCGCGAGGCCTCCTCGTAGTGCTCGGCCGAGACCGCGGCGTTCTTCGAAGCCTCGAGGGTCGCGAGCTCCTCGACCAGGGCACTGACGTCCACCGTCGTGCCGAGCCGCAGCCGCAACCTGGCGCCGGCCTGGTCGATGAGGTCGATGGCCTTGTCCGGCAGGACGCGGTCGGGCAGGTAGCGGGCTGAGAGCTCCACGGCGGCGCGGAGGGCGTCGTCGGTGAAGCGGACGTCGTGGTGCTCCTCGTACGCGGGACGGAGGCCGCCCAGGATGAGGACGGCGTCCTCGATGGAGGGCTCACCGACGCGCACGGGCTGGAACCGACGCTCGAGCGCGGGGTCCTTCTCGATGCCGCGGTACTCGCGGAGCGTGGTCGCTCCGATGAGGTGCAGCTCACCGCGCGCGAGACGTGGCTTCAGGATGTTGCCGGCGTCCATGCCGCCCTCGCCGGACCCGCCGGCGCCGACGACCGTGTGCACCTCGTCGATGAAGACGATGAGCTCGGAGCGGTTCGCCGCGATCTCGTCGAGGAGGCCGGTGAGGCGCTCCTCGAAGTCGCCGCGGTAGCGGGTTCCGGCGACCATGGCGGGCAGGTCGAGCGAGACGACGCGCTTACCGCGCAGCTGCTCGGGCACGCCGCCGTCGACGATCGCCTGCGCGAGGCCTTCGACGACGGCGGTCTTGCCGACGCCGGCCTCACCGACGAGCACCGGGTTGTTCTTGGTGCGGCGCGAGAGGATCTCGATGGTCTGCTCGATCTCGTCGGCACGGCCGATCACGGGGTCGAGCGAGCCGCCGGCCGCGAGGGCCGTGAGGTCGGTGCCGAAGCGGTCGAGCATCGGGGTGTCGGAATCGAGGTCGTCGGCGTCGTCGTCACTCCGGTCCTCGGTCGCGACGCCGGGGTCGCCGACGGTCTGGCGCATCCCCTGCGTGAGCGCGTCGGCCGTGACACCGGCGCGTGCGAGCACCTCACCGGAGGGCGAGTCCTGGTTGATGACGAGGGCGAAGAAGAGGTGCTCCGGGTCGACGTAGGTGGAGCCTGCGGCACGGGCGACCTGGTAGGCGTGGAACAGGGCCCGCTGCGCGGACGGCGTGATCGCCGGGTCCTTGACGCTCGGCGACGACGCCTGCGGGAGTCGCTGTTCGGCGGCGCGGGCGATGGTCCTGGGGTCGACGCCGAGGCGCGCGACGGCGTCCTTCGCGGGCTCCTCGCTGACGATGACGCGCAGGATGTGGAGCGCGTCGAGCTCGTTCTGGCCGCGTTCGAGTGCGAACCGGCCGGCGCGCTGCAGGATCTCCTGCGTCCGCGAGGTGAGGAAGCGGCTGAGGTCGATGGTGCGCGCCGAACGCGCCCGCTCGCCCTCGAGGTATCGGGCGAGGAAGTCGTCGAACGACGACGAACCGCCGTCTGCTGCTGCGCCGCCCTGGGTGAAGTCTTCGGGCACGTGAACCTCCTGGATTCAAACTTGAGTGTCGTACGCTCAAGTCCAACGCGGGACCGTCCCGGCTATTCCCGGGCCCGATCCGCGTCCCAGTGAACCCCCAGCAATGGCGCGAAGGCCGTGCGCTACCGGCCGTTCACCGCGGAGCACTAGCCTCGGTGCATGAGCACGACACCCCCAGGTGGCACCGACGACACCGGCAAGCGGAGCGGCACCGGCGACGACACGCCACGCCTCGGATCCCGCCCCCGCAACTTCCCGCCCCCACCGCTCGTCGACCCGGACGCCGCGGCGGCCACCGTCGACCTCGACACCTCACAGGTCGCCGCCGTGAAGGCGCAGTCGGGCCGCAAGGGACGCATCTTCGCGTGGAGCCTCTGGGACTGGGGTTCCGCCTCCTTCAACGCCGTCGTCACCACCTTCGTATTCACCGTCTACCTGACGAGCGACGCCTTCGGTGACGAGGCCGCGGTGTCCGCCTCGCTCGGATGGGCGCTCGCCGCCGCCGGCCTGCTGATCGCGATCCTCGCGCCGGTCGTCGGCCAGCGCTCCGACTCGGCCGGCCGACGGAAGTTCTGGCTCGGCTTCAACACCTACGTCGTCGTCGCGATCACCGCGCTCCTGGTCTTCGTCGCCCCCGATCCGGACTTCCTCTGGCTGGGGCTTGTCCTCCTCGCGGTCGGCAACATCGTGTTCGAGTTCGCCGGCGTCAACTACAACGCGATGCTCGCGCAGGTCTCGACGCCGTCGTCCATCGGCAAGGTCTCGGGCCTCGGCTGGGGCATGGGGTACATCGGCGGCATCGTGTTGCTGCTCGTCGTGTACTTCGGCTTCATCTCCCCCGAGGTCGGCCTGTTCGGCGTGACGGGCGACGACGGCATGGACGTCCGGGTCGCGATGCTCGTCTCGGCCGCCTGGTTCGGGATCTTCGCCCTCCCGGTGCTGTTCGCGGTGCCCGAGTACCACGCACCCCAGGCCGTCGCCCGGCCGCACGTCGGGTTCTTCGCCTCCTACGGCGTCCTCGCGAAGAGCATCGCGGAGCTCTGGCGCGACAGCCGGCAGACGCTGTACTTCCTCCTCGCGAGCGCCGTGTTCCGCGACGGCCTCGCGGGCGTCTTCACCTTCGGTGGCGTCCTGGCCGCAGGCACCTTCGGCTTCTCGCCCGGCGAGGTCATCATCTTCGCCATCGCCGCCAACGTCGTCGCCGGCATCGCGACCATCACGATCGGTCTGCTCGACGACAAGGTCGGCCCGAAGCCGGTCATCGTCGCGTCGCTCATCGGCCTCGTGATCGCCGGCAGCGCGGTCTTCCTCCTGCACGAGGGCGGTGCGACGATCTTCTGGATCTTCGGGCTCATGCTCTGCCTCTTCGTCGGTCCGGCGCAGTCCGCGAGCCGCTCGTTCCTGGCACGCATCATCCCGGAGGGCCGCGAGGGCGAGGTCTTCGGCCTCTACGCCACGACCGGCCGCGCCGTCTCCTTCCTCGCACCGACCGCCTTCGCCCTGTTCGTCACCCTCGGCGGCGAACAGTTCTGGGGGATCCTCGGCATCGTGCTCGTGCTCCTGGTGGGCCTCGGACTCCTCCTCCCGGTCCACGCGAAGCAGGGCAGGCTCGCCGCCCGCCGGTGATCCAAGGCGGGCGACACCAGCCCGCCTCTTGATTTCGTAATTACGTTATTTGTACACTTGGGGCATGACGACCGTCGACCCTGGTGATCACGAGGCACGCCTCCGTCGGCTCGAGGCCGCGGTCTTCGGTGGCACGGCCGGCGACGATGAGGCCGCGGAGGACTCCGACGACGTCCTGCCGAAGGCCACCTCCGACGACACGTTCTGGGCGCTCCGCGGACTCGAACAACGCACCGCATCGCTCGAACACGGCGCTATCCTCTTCACCGGATCCGTCGTCGCGGGCGGGGCACCGGTCCAGTGGCAGTACGCCAGGGCGACCGACGACCTCCTCGCCCTCGGCGACGACGCCGGTTCCGCCGACGCCGCGGCATCCGTCCCGCTCGCGACGACCGCTGCGCGGCTCGCGGCCATCGGGTCGCCCGTACGCCTCCGGCTACTCCTCGCGGTCGCGAACGGCACGACGGCCCTCACCGAGCTCGGCGAGCTCGACGGCATCGGCACCACCGGCCAGATCTACCACCACGTCCGCGTGCTCACCGCGGCGGGGTGGCTGCAGGCAGCCGGACGAGGACGCGTCGCCGTCCCGGCCACGCGGCTGGTGCCGCTGCTCGTCGCCGTCGCCGCCATGGAATGACCACCGAACCACGGAGAGGACTCAGCATGACCACCACTGCACGCCGCACGTCCCGATCCAGACGGGTCTGGATCATCGCAGCGGCCAGCACGGCCGTCGCCCTCGCGATCGGCCTCGCCGTCCGGCCGGGCCCGTCCACCCTCCCGGCCGAAGCGACGGGTGACGCGGAGCTCGCGGCGACCGTCCGCGAGCTCGCCGGTTCGGACCACCGGGCCCTCCTGGCCGTCGTCGTCACCCCGGACGGCACCCGCACCACGACGATCGGCGCCCAGCCGGACACCCGGTTCGAGATCGGTTCGGTCAGCAAGGCCTTCACCGGGCTGCTGCTCGCCGACGCCATCGAGCGCGGCGAGGTCGCCCCGGACACCACGCTCGGCGAACTCCTCGAACTCGGCGACGCACCCGCCGCCGCCGTGACCCTCGAGCAGCTCGCGACCCACAGCTCCGGGCTGCCGCGGCTCCCGATCGACCTCTCCACCATCCTCTCCTCGAGCTGGTTCGCGCTCACGACGGCGAACCCCTACGGCGAAGACCTCGACCAGCTCCTCGAGCAGGCCCGGTCCGCTTCCCTGGACACCCCGAAGGGCACCTACTCCAACCTCGGCTTCGAGCTCCTCGGCGCCGCGCTCGGAGCGGCCGCCGGCACCAGCTACGCCCAACTGCTCGAGGAACGGATCACGGGTCCGATGGGGCTCGACTCGACGGCCCCCGTGGACGATGCGGCCGAGCTCGGCGATCGCGACCTCCTCGGTGAGACCGCCGGCGGACGGACCGCCGCCGCATGGACCGGCACGGCGATCGGGCCTGCCGGCGGCATCCGCTCGGACACCGAGGATCTCGCCCGCTTCGCGGAACGGCTGGCCGACGGCAGCGCACCGGGCATCGAGGCGCTCGCCCCGAAGTCGGCGTTCGGCGATCGTGAGATCGGATGGGCCTGGATCGTCGACCGCGAGGCCATCGACGGCGACGACCTCGTGTGGCACAACGGTGCTACGGGCGGGTTCGCGTCCTTCGTCGGCGTCGTCCCGGCGACCGGCACCACGGTCGTGCTCGTCTCGGCCACCCAGCAGTCGGTCGACGCCGCGGGCGTCGCCCTCCTCGAACAGATCGGAGCAGGACGATGATCGAGCTCCTCATCCCCGTGGTCGTGTCACTCGTCATCGCGTGGTTCGTCGCCCTCCAGGTCGTCCACGCGTGGTCGACGGGTCGGTGGGCCGCGACCGATCGCCATCGACTGGTCGTCGACGCGGTCGACAGCATCGCGATCCTCGCCCTCGTCCGTGCGCTCGCCTCGCCGGTCGGCGTCTGGTCGTGGGTGTGGGTGCTCGCGGTCGCGATCACCGGATTCGGGCTGGCCGGCGCAGCCCTGCGCTGGCGCTCACTCCCCTGGCACGCCCCCAAGCCGAAGCGCTCGCTCGACGAGCACGGGGCGACCGTCGAGACCGCCGGCGAGCCGCGCACCCGCCGTCAGCAGGTCACAGCGGGGATCTACGCGGCCGTGGGCATCGCGATCGTCGCCCTCTGCTGGTGAGCACGATGCGGGGCGGGCTCAAGCGCCAGGCGTCACGAGCCCCTTCCGCAGGGTGACGTTCCCGTACTTCCGGGTCTCACCGGTGCGGATGATGAGGAACGCCGTCGCAGCCTCGTCGTAGTAGGCGAAGCGGTCGACGAACCGCACCGCGTCCTCGGTCGTGCCGGCTGCGGCGATGAGTTCGCGCTGCACCTCGAGCACCGTCCCGTCGGCGCTCGTCATGAGGTCGAGCACCGGCTCGTCGTCGAGCGGGATGACCGTCCGCACCGCGCGCAGCACCTCCGGTGTGGACAGCGTCGGTAGGACGACGACGCGTGCGCCGAGCCGTGCCGCCGGGAAGTGCGCGTCCGCGATCACCACCGCGTCCGAATGTCCCATCGCGTCCAGGTGCAGCAGCAGCTCGCCGCTCAGCGTCGGATCGATCCCTGTCAACATGGTGACCTCCTCGTCGGTGTTTCGATCACGTCAGGCTGTCCGTCCACGGTCACGCCACGTCGTCCAGTCGGTACACCCGTGCGGCCGTCCCACCGAGCAGCATCGCCCGTTCGGCGGGTGAGAGCGTGCCGACCAGTTCGGTCAGCGCCGCCCAGACGGGCGCATACCCGCCACTCGTGAGGGTGATCGGCCAGTCGCCGCCGACCATGAGCCGATCGGGACCGAATCCGTCGAGTGCGACATCCCACGCCCGCCGGGCATCGTCGGCAGCGAACCGACGGCCGGCCGTACTGAGCCCCGACACCTTCGCGACGGTGTTCGGCAGCGCGGCGATCGCCGTCAGCTGCGCAGACCAGACGTCGAACCCCGCAGGGTCGGTCGGTGGTTTCGCGAGGTGGTCGACGACGATCGTCAGGTCCGTCACCGCTGCGGCGAGCGCCGTGGCGTCGCCGAGCAGCCGCGGGAAGGCATTGGGCACGTCGAGCACGAGGTCGCGCTCGGCGAGTAGCGCGGCCAGCCGACGCGCGTCCGGTGTGGACAACAGGCCGTCGCGCGGGTCGTCGTGGAGGAGCTGACGCACCCCGCGGAGCGCGCGTCGATCCGCCCAGTGGTCGAGCAGGCGCTCCGCGCGCGTGGCGTCGTCGATCGGCACCCAGCCCACGACGCCGACGATCCAGTCGTGCGCCTCGGCCGTGTCGAGCAGGAACTCCGTGTCGGCCTCCGTGTCGTCCGCCTGGACGAGGACCGCCGTGTCGACACCGGCCGCACGCAGCTCGGCCCCGGCCTCCTCCGCCGTGACGTCCCGACGCAGGACCTCGTCGGCGCCGTCGAGCCAGCGGTACCCGTCGGCGCGGTTCCACAGGTGCAGGTGCGCGTCGACCGTGCGCATCAGCCGAGGAGTCCGCTGGCCTGGAGCTCCGCCCAGAACGTCTCGGGGATGGGCGCCTCGAAGCGTTCGATGTTCTGCACCATCTGCTCGGGTCGGGAGGCGCCGACCGCGACCGTCCGCACGGCTGGATGCCGCAGCGGGAACTGGAGCGCTGCGGCGGGCAGCTCGACGTCGAACCGGCGACAGACCTCGGCGATGGCGACCGCGCGGTCGAAGACCTCGGAGGGGACGGCGCCGTACTCGTACCGACCGTCCGGATCCGGCACCGAGCGCGCGAGCAGCCCGGAGTTGAACACCGAGGCGGCCACCACCCCCACCCCGTGGTCGAGGCAGGCCGGGAGCACCTCCGCCGCGGCGGGCTGCTCGGCGAGCGTGAACCGGCCGGCGATCATGATGAGGTCGGTCAGCCCGGTGCGGACGGCGGCGAGGAGCGCCTCGACGTCCATCGAACCGATGCCGACTGCGCCGACGAGACCTTCGTCGCGCAGGGCGGCGAGCGCCGGGATGCCCTCCGCGATCCCGGACTCCGGGTCGTTGCGTTCCGGGTCGTGGAGGTAGAGCACGTCGACGTGGTCGATTCCCAGACGTTCGAGGGATTCGTCGAGGGAGCGACGTACGCCCGACTCGCTCGCGTCCCATTCGCGTCGCAGAGTCGCCGGGACGACGAAGTCGTTGTCGGTGTCGAGCGTGCCCGCACCGTCCGGGTTCGGCACGAGCAACCGGCCCACCTTGGTGGACAGCACGTACTCGTCGCGCGGCTTCGTGCGGAGGAAGGCGCCGAGTCGACGCTCGGACAGGCCGAGCCCGTAGTGCGGTGCGGTGTCGTAGAACCGGACCCCGTGCTCCCAGGCCGCGTCGAGGATCGCCCAGGCCTCGTCGTCACCGAGCTCCCGGTAGAGGTTGCCGAGGTTGGCGGCGCCGTAGGCGAGGCGGGGGACGAGCAGCTCAGGCATCGGCACCCAGGAACGTGAACTCGGCGATCGAGGTCGCGAGCATCTCGGATCCCCCACCGGGCGCGAGGGGGGCGCGGTACCGGCCGGCGACGATCTCCACCGGCTCGACGAAGTGCTCGTGGAGGTGGTCGACGAACTCGATCATGCGTCCATCCTCGCTGCCGGAGACGGCGATGAAGTCGAACATCGAGAGGTGTTGCACCGCTTCGCAGAGGCCGACGCCGCCGGCGTGCGGGCACACGGGGACGCCGAACTTCGCCGCCAGGAGGAGGATCGTGATGTTCTCGTTGACCCCGGCCACGCGGGTCGAGTCGATCTGGAGGACCTGGAGGGCGTCCGCCTGCAGGAACTGCTTGAACATGATGCGGTTGGCCATGTGCTCGCCGGTCGCGACCGGGATCGGGGCGACGCCGCGCGCGATGGCCGCGTGGCCGAGGATGTCGTCGGGGCTCGTCGGCTCCTCGATCCAGGCGATGTCGTACGGAGCGAGTCGCGCCATCCAGTCGATCGCCTCGGCGACGTCCCAGCGCTGGTTCGCGTCGACCGCGATGCGGATGTCGGGGCCGACGGCGTTCCGGGCGATGGCGAGGCGACGGACGTCGTCCTCCACGGCACCACCGACCTTGAGTTTCACCTGCGCGAAGCCGTCCGCGACGGCCTCCCGGCAGAGGCGGTCGAGCTTCTCGTCGGAGTATCCGAGCCACCCGGGCGTCGTCGTGTAGGCGGGGTAGCCGGCGGCGAGGAGGGCTTCCGTGCGGGCAGCGCGACCCGGTTCCGCGTCGCGGAGGATCTCGAGGGCGTCCTCGCGGGTGAGCACGTCGCTCAGGTAGCGGAAGTCGACGAGTTCGACGAGCTGCTCAGGTGTCATGGTGGACAGCAGCTGCCAGAGCGGCAGACCCGCACGTTTCGCCTTGAGGTCCCAGAGGGCGTTGACGACGGCGCCGATCGCCATGTGCATGACGCCCTTCTCCGGGCCGAGCCAGCGGAGCTGGGAATCGTAGACGAGCTCACGCCAGAAGGCACCCATGGTGTCGAGGATCGGCTCGACCTCGCGCCCGAGGAGGTGCTCGCGGAGGGCGTGGATGGCGGCGACCTCGACGTCGTTGCCGCGGCCGATCGTGAAGACGAAGCCGTGACCCTCATGCCCGTCGTCCGCGTCGGTGACGAGACGCAGGTACGCGGCCGAATAGTCGGGGTCCGGGTTCATGGCGTCTGAACCGTCGAGGGTGGTCGAGGTCGGGAAACGGACGTCATGCGTCTCGAATCCGATGATGCTACTCACGGCGGTGTGCTCCTTCGGCTGGTGCCCCCGAGCATAAACATCCGATGTCTGTGCTGTCAATGCTGGGATCAACCCGCGAATCCACCCCTGGCGACGACATCCTCGGGGTAGAGTTCAGACGTTATCGGCTAGGAGGCCGGGTCCCTCGCCTGCGGACACCCGGCGGAACCGGAAGGATCAGCATGCGCTTCGCCAGACTCGGCCCCGTGGACGAGGAGATCCCCGTCGTGTATTCAGGCGACACCGCCCACGACCTCCGATCGATCACCGCCGACGTTGACGGGGTGTTCCTCGCCGGCGGGGGTGTCGAACGGGCTCGCGCCGCACTCGAATCGGGCGCCCTTCCCGTGCTCGACGACGCGGCATCCCTCCGGATCGGTGCACCGATCGCGAGGCCGAGCGCCGTGGTCTGCATCGGGATGAACTACGCCGCGCACGCCGCCGAGTCGGGGTCGGCGCCGCCTGAGATCCCGATCATGTTCCTCAAGACGCCGAACACGGTCGTCGGCCCGAACGACGACGTCCGCATCCCCCGCGGCAGCACGAAGACCGACTGGGAGGTCGAGTTGGGCGTCGTCATCAGCGAGCGCACGTCCTACCTCGACAGCCCGGACGAGGCCCTCGGCCGCATCGCCGGCTTCGTCACCGCGAACGACGTGTCGGAGCGGGACTTCCAGATGGCGGTGAGCGGCGGGCAGTGGTCGAAGGGCAAGAGCGCCCCCGGATTCAACCCGACCGGCCCCTGGCTCGTGACCCCGGACGAGGTCGACGCGGGCTCGCTCCGCCTGCGGAGCTGGGTCAACGGCGAACCACGTCAGGACTCCACCACGGCCGACCTGATCTTCGACGTCGCGACCGTGATCTGGCACCTCAGCCAGTACCTGCAGCTCGAACCGGGCGACCTCGTCCTCACCGGCACGCCGGAGGGGGTCGCCCTGTCGGGTCGCTTCCCCTATCTCTCGGCCGGCGACGTGTGCGAGATCGAGATCGAGGGACTCGGCCGACAGCGGCAGCGCTTCGTCGAGCCGGTTCCCGGAGTCGCACCGGCGGCGAAGCCCGCGGAAGCCCTCGCAGCGATGGAGACGGGACGATGAGCGACTCGGAGACGGGCGTGTTCACCGGACTCGTGGCCGTCGTGACCGGCGGAGCCTCCGGCATCGGGGCGGCGATCGTGGACCGCTTGGCCGCGGACGGCGCGAAGGTGGCGATCCTCGACCTCAACCCCGCAGTGGACGGTGATTCCGAGAACCGACTCTCGGTGCGCACGAACGTCGCCGACGACGCCTCCGTGCGGGCGGCCGTCGACGCCGTCGTCGCCCGGTTCGGTCGCCTCGACATCGTCGTGAACAACGCCGGGATCGGCGCGCAGGGCAGCGTGGAGGACAACGACGACGAGGAGTGGCACCGCGTCTTCGACATCAACGTCGTCGGCATGGCCAGGGTCGCCCGGGCGGCACTCCCCCACCTGCGCGAGTCGCCCGCCGCATCGATCGTCAACACCGCGTCGATCGCGGCGACCGCCGGACTCCCGCAGCGCGCGCTCTACTCCGCGACGAAGGGTGCGGTCCTCTCGCTCACCCGGGCGATGGCCGCCGACCACCTGCGCGAGGGCGTGCGGGTGAACTGCGTCAACCCCGGCACGGCCGACACCCCGTGGGTCGGCCGCCTGCTCGACAGCGCCGCGGACCCGGCCGCCGAACGCGCGGCCCTCGAGGCGCGACAGCCGCACGGCCGTCTGGTCTCGGCGACCGAGGTCGCCGACGCCGTCGCCTACCTCGCGAGTCCGCGGTCCGGCTCCACGACCGGCACCTCGATCGCCGTCGACGGTGGCATGCAGGAGCTGCGCCTGCGTCCCCAGTAGCGCGAGCCGAGTCTCGATGCCTGCTTCACGGTTCACCATTCAGGAGCGTCCCGGCGCGTCTGCCGTGAGGCTACCGTTCCCGGGCCGACACGCCTGACTCGTCCTGAGTTGTGGACCGCTCAGACCGGACGGGTCGCGTGGTCCACAACTCAGGCGGGCGGATCCGCGACGTCGGGGCGCGGCCACGCCGCGACGAAACGTTCCAGGAAGGCGGCGAACTGCGCCGCCTCCTCGGGCGTGAAGTCCGCAAGAGCCGTGGTCACCGCTTCACGCCGGCCCCGATGCGCCTCCTGGAGGACCGCGCGACCGGCGGCGCTCAGCTGCACGACACTCCGTCGTCCGTCGTTCGGGTCGACCGCCCGGGCGACCTCGCCCCGCTTCGTCGCCTCGGCCACGAGTCGGCTCGCCCGCGGCTGGTCGACCCCGATCGCCTCCGCGAGCGCGCTGATACCCATGCCGCCGGACGCCCCATCGCGAGCAAGCGCGTCCAGCATCCGGAACCGGGCCGCCTGAGCGATCGCCTGCTCACGCGGATGACGGCCTCCCCCGCCGGCGGACCATGGCCCTCCGAGGCCGGGTCCGAAGCCCGGCCCACGACCGCGTCCGTGCTCGTCCCCGCCGCCGCCGTGGGCGTCGTGGTGATGGTCTCCTCCGTGCTCATCGTGATGACGATGCCCGGGGCCACCACGCCCGCCGCGTCCGCCGAAGCGACGACCCGACTGGTCCCTCCGGATCTGGACGAGCGCCTGCTCGATCAGCTCCACCGGGTCGGTTGCTGTGGGTTCACTGGGCTGCGCTTGACGATCGTCGGACATACATGTCATTATACATTTACATGTAACAGAGCATGCAAATAAGGAGACCACCCATGAACACCCCAATGACTTCCCCAGAGCAGTCCACCAGCCCGTCCGACGAGCGTCCGCTCGGCTTCTGGCTCCGCAGTGTCGACCATGCGATCAAGCACTCCATGCACGAGGTGCTCGCCGAAGCCGGCCTCGGTCGCCGAAGCTGGCGCACCCTCGAGCTCATCGCAGGCGGCGCGACGAGCGTCGACGAGATCGATGCGTCCTTCCCGCCGCACCGCCGTGGACCGCACGGCCCCGAACGATTCGCCCGACGCGGCGGGTTCGGCCCCGGTCGTGGCTTCGGCCGTCCTGAACACACCGCCGAGACGGCGACCGACACCGAGGCGGCCGAGCGTCCGAGCGATCACGAGCACGGCCACCCCGGCCGCGACCACACCTTCGGTCAAGGACGGCCCGGCGGTCCCGGCTTCGGACACGATCACCACTCCGGTGGCGCGCCGTTCGGCCGGGGCCACCACCGTGGGCACCGCGGGCCGCGTCGCTCGACCGCCGAGATCGTCATGGACTTCGCCGCGCGAGGCTGGGTCACCGTCGACACCGACGGCATCACCCTGACGGACACCGGACGCGAGGCGCACGACGCGCTCCGCACGAAGGTCGACGCGGTCCGCCAGACCGTCACCGACGCCGTCTCGCCCGAGGACCTCGCGACGACCCTCGCCAGCCTCAGCAGCATCGCCCGGGCCTTCGGCTGGGACGAGCGCACCGCACACGGGCGCGGCCCAGATGGTCGCTCCGGTCGCGGCCCGCGCGGCGACCGCTGACCGGTCGCCGGCGTCACCGGCCCATGCGTCCCGCACCGGACCACCACCCGAAGAGCCCCGGGCAGCAACCGCTGCCCGGGGCTCTCTCCGTTCACAACTCAGGACCAGCACCGCGCGTCGCGGACGACCGGACCACAATCGGGCGCGCCGCGCCGGAGGCGTCCTGAATTGCGGACACACACCATCTGCGGTCCCTTCGTTCACAACTCAGGAGACCCGTCGCGTGGCGCGACTCGTCAGCGGGGCCCGGGGACGGACACGCCGGAGACGTCCTGAATTGCGAACCTCAGTTAGTCGGTGAGGCCGTTCGCCTTCGCGACGTTCCCGAGCCACGCGAGGCTCGGCTTGGGCGTCCGCACGAAGGTCTCGCGGTCGACGGCGATGAGGCCGAAGGTCGGCCGGAAGCCACTCGCCCACTCGTAGTTGTCGAGCGCGCTCCAGTGGAGGTAGCCCTCCAGCTGGATCCCGTCCTGGATGCACGCGTGCAGCTCTCGGAGCGCACCGTCGGTGTAGTCGATCCGACGCGTGTCGTCGGAGGTCGCGATGCCGTTCTCGGTGATCATGATCGGCACGCCACCGGACAGCTCCCACGCGCTCCGCACGCCCTCGGCGGCGGCCGGCGGGTAGAACTCCCAGCCGGTGAGCGTCGTCTCGACGCCGTCCTCGACGGGCAACGGCCCCTTCGGCCCGATGAACGTGCGCGTGTAGGCCTGGACGCCGAGGAAGTCGTCGCCGGCGGACTGCTCCAGGTACCAGTCGTCGCGCGGGTAGCCGTACTCGCGCAGCATCTCGTCGGAACCGGGCTCACCGTTCGAGCGGAACGCCTGCGTCGCGATCGTCCAGCCGGACTTCAGCCCCGAGACCTGCGAGAGCACCTCACGCGAACGCTTGTGGGACTCGAGGAGCGCATCGGCGACGAACAGGTCCGGGTTGGGGAGCCCGTACGCGACGAGGTTCGCGGCGTCCTCACCACCGGCGAGCATCGCGGCGATGTTCGGCTCGTTGATCGTGCAGACGTGCTCGACACCCTCGCCGACGATCGGCAGGGTCAGCTCGGTGTACCGCGCGAAGAGGTCGGCGGCGTCCTTCGCCCGCCAGAACCCGTCACGCTCGAACCAGCGCGGCACCGTGAAGTGCATGAGCGTGACGACCGGGTTGAGCCCGAGCTCGTGCGCGGTGTCGACCATACGGCGGTAGTGGTCGACCTCGGCCCGCGAGACGACGCCGCGCTCGGGCTCGATGCGTGCCCACTCGATGCTGAAGCGGTAGGTGTTGAGCCCCGCGTCGGCAAGGAGCTGCATGTCCTCGCGGTAGCGGTGGTAGCTGTCCATCGCGTCGCCCGAGGGCTCGACGATGTTCGTCCCGGCTTCGTGCTCGTGCACCCACCAGTTGCTGTTGATGTTGTTGCCCTCGATCTGGTGGGCGGCGGTGGCGGCGCCCCAGAGGAAGCCGTCGGGGAAGGTCAGCACGGGTGTTGCTCCTGTTTCATGTTGGGGTGTTGGCCCTGCGACAAGCTCAGGGACCGGGAGGGGTGGCTCAGGGCCCGGAGAAACCGCAGGGGCGGGACGGGCTCAGCGCTTGGCGCGCGCCGGGTTGGGGACCGCGTCGAGCAGCTGGATCGTGTACGGATCCTGCGGGTGCTGCAGGACGTGCGCGGTCTCGCCACGTTCGACCACACGGCCCTGATTGAGGACCATGATGTTGTCGGTCACGAGTCGCGCCGACAGCAGGTCGTGCGTGATGTAGAGCATCGAGACACCCCACTGCTCGCGGAGGTCCTCGAGCAGCGCGAGCACGCCGGCCCGGAGCGACACGTCGAGCATCGACACCGGCTCGTCGGCGATGAGCACCTGCGGGTCGCTCGCGAGCGCCCGGGCGATCACGACGCGCTGCCGCTGTCCTCCGGAGAGCTGGTGGGGAAGCTTCGCCGCGAACTGCTCGACCGGCGAGAGCCCGACCGTCTCGAGGAGCTCGAGCACGCGCTTGCGGACGGCGTCGCCCTTCAGCCCCGTGAAGTTCACGACCGGACGGGTGAGCGTGTACTCGACCGTGTGCAGCGGGTTGAGCGCCGCGTACGGGTCCTGGAAGATCATCTGCACGTTCTTGTGCAGATTCCGGATGCCCTTGCGGTTCAGCTGGGCGACGTCGAGGTCGCCGAAGCGGACCGCGCCGGACGTCGGCTTCTCGATGCCCGTGATGAGCTTCGCGATCGTCGACTTGCCGGACCCGGAGGCCCCCACGAGGGCGAGCGACTGCCCGGGTTCGAGCGTGAACGACACGTCGTCGACGGCCGTCACCGCGGACTCACCGCGACGCGGCGGCGGGTACACCTTCGAGACGGCGTCGACGACGACCGCCGACTCCGCCGAACGACCGGCGCGCGACGAGGCCTTGCCCGACTCGGAGCTCGCGCTCGTCGCGGTCGGGACACTCGTCGTCGTGCCGGAGACGGGAGCCGTGCCCCGGTTCGCCCGTGAGGGGAAGCCGGGCAGCTCGACGACCGCTGCACGCGGGTCGGCGTAGTGGCTGAGCAGCATCCGTGTGTACGGATCCTGCGGACGCTCGAGGATGTCGCGGCTCGGGGCGTCCTCGACGATGCGGCCCTCGTGCATGACGAGCACGCGCTGGGTCGCCTCGAGGACGACGCCGAGGTCGTGGCTGATGAGGATGGCGGTGAAGCCCTCCGACTGCTGCAGCTCGGTGATCGTGTCCATGATCGCGTGCTGCACGAGCACGTCGAGCGCGGTGGTCGGCTCGTCGAACACCATGAGTCGCGGTTCGAGCGAGAGGGCGAGCGCGATGGACACGCGCTGACGCATACCGCCGGACAGTTCACCTGGGAAGCGGGCGAGGACCTGCGGCGTGAGCCCGACCTTCTCGACGAGCTCCGCCATCCGTGCATCCCAGCGGTCGCGGGAGACGTGCCCGTGCGCCTTGAAGATGTCGACGAAGTGGTTGCGGATCGTGCGGACCGGGTTGAGCGCGTTCATGCCCGACTGCAGCACCATGGCGAACCCGCCCTGACGCTGCTCGCGGAGCGCTTCCTCGTCGAGCTCGCGGATGTCGGATCCGCCGAAGAGGATCTGGCCACCGTTGATGCGGGCCGGCGGCTTCTGGAGCCGGGTGGCCGCGAAGCCGAGCGTCGACTTGCCCGAGCCCGACTCGCCGACGAGACCGATGAACTCACCGGCGCCGACGGAGAACGACACGTGGTCGACGGCCTGCACCGGTGCGGCACCGACGGACTCGTAGACGACGGAGAGGTCGCGGACCTCGAGCAGCGCTCCCGTGCCGGGGGCCGGAGCCGGTGCGCTGTCGGCCTGGAGGTTGACGGCGTTCATCGGGACTTCCCTTCACGGAGGCGCGGGTTGCTGATCGCGTCGACACCGAAGTTGATGAGGGTGAGGCTCATCGCGAGGAGCGCGATGCAGAGACCGGGGGCGAAGAGGAGGATCCACTGACCGGTGAGCAGGGCGTTGGAGTTCTGCGCCCAGTAGAGGATCGTTCCCCAGCTGACGATCGACGAGTCGCCGAGTCCGAGGAACTCGAGGCCCGCCTCGGCCAGGATCGCGCTCGTCGCGGCTCCGAAGAAGCCACCGGCGATGAGCGAGGTCATGTTCGGGAGGATCTCGTTGAACACGATGCGGAACGGGCGGTCGCCGGAGAAGCGGGCGGCCGTCACGAAGTCCCGCGATCGCAGCGACTGCGTCTGGCTGCGGAGCACGCGGGCACCCCAGGCCCACCCGGTGATGACGATGACCGCGACGATCATCACCAGTCCACCGTTCTGGAGGTACGCGGCGATGACGATCATGAGCGGCAGACCCGGCACCACGAGGAACAGGTTGACGATGAAGTTCACGACCTCGGCGCCGAAGCCCTTGATGTAGCCCCAGCTGAGACCGATCAGGACGGCGACGATCGTCGACAGGATGCCGGCGATGAAGCCGACGGTGACGCTGATCTGCGAGCCGTAGATGAGCTGACTGAGGACGTCCTCGCCCGCCGCCGTCGTCCCGAACCAGTGCTCGGGGCTCGAGTCGGCGTTCCGCGGGAAGCCGTCCTGGCTGGCACCGTACGGGGCGAGGAGCGGCGCGAAGATCGCCACGAGGATGAAGAAGCCGAGGATGATCAGGCCGAGGCGTGACTTCCAGTTGGCCCAGAGCGTCGCCGCCGATCGACCGATGAAGGCGAACTTCCTCGGCGGACGGACGGCTTCGTCGGACTGCAGTGTCTTGACGTGCTGTGTGGTGGTCATCGGCGGGTCCTTGGGTCGAGTACGCCGTACAGGATGTCGACGAGGAAGTTGGCGACGAGCACGCTCACCGTGATGAGCAGGAAGAGCGCCTGCATGAGCGGGTAGTCCTGACCGATCACCGCGTTGAACAGGAGGAAGCCGATACCGGGGTATCCGAACACCTGCTCCACGAGGATCGAGCCACCGACCACACCGCCGAGCGCGAGCCCGAAGCCGGTGAGGTTCGGGAGGATCGCGTTGCGGGCCGCGTACTTGACGGCGACCGTGCGACCGCGGAGTCCGTTCGCCTCGGCGAAGGTCACGTAGTCGTCACCGAGCGTGTTGATCATCGCGTTGCGCATGCCGATGATCCACCCGCCGAGGCTGGTGACGAGGATCGTCAGCGCCGGCAGCACCGCGTGGTACGCGACGTCGACGATGAAGTCCCAGGTGAAGGCCGGCGAGGCCGTCGGTCCGAAGGCGCCCGAGGTCGGGAACCAGTGGAGGACGTACCCGGCGAAGAACAGCAGGAGCAGCGCGGTCCAGAAGTACGGGAAGGTGCTCGCGAAGGTACCGGTCAGGGTCGGCAGGGCGTCGAGCCAGGTGTTCCGTCGCCAAGCCGCCAGCACACCGATGAGCGTGCCGAGGATGAACGCGACGATCGTGACGATGCCGAGCAGGATGATCGTGTACGGGAACGCCTGCCAGATGAGCTCACCGACCGACTGCGGGAAGAAGGTGTACGAGACCCCGAAGTCGAGGGTGACGACCTGGTGGAGGTACGTGACGTACTGCTCCCACAGGTTGCCGCCGGGGACACCGAGCTGGGCCTCGATCGCCGCCCGCGTCGCCGCGGAGACGGGGCCGTTCTGCGCGAGCTTCGCGATCGCGGCGTCGGTCGGGGAACCGGGCATGAGCCGCGGCAGGAGGAAGTTCAGCGTGACGGCCGCCCAGAGGGTGAGGACGAAGAGACCGAGTTTGCGCACCATGTACACGGTCACTCACCGTCCTTCCGGAGCTTGAGGTGCGTGAACACGAGGAGCGGGGTCTGGTCGTAGGTCTGCAGCGGCGCGTACGGGTTGTCCGCATCGGGCCAGCCGGTGAACTTCTTGTCGTTGTAGAGGCCCCAGAGTCCGCCGTAGTACATCCCGATGACCGGGAAGTCGCTGTAGACGATCTGCTGCATCTGGTGGCTCAGCCCCAGGCGGGTCGCCTCGTCGGTGGTCGCCTTGTACTGGGCGAGCAGTGCGTCCATCTGCGGGTTCCGGTAGCGACCGAAGTTGCTGGACGTCGTCTCGCCGAGCGGCTTGGCGAACTCGCTGTTGAAGCTGTTGTTGAAGCCCTGGAACATGATGCCGTTGCCCATGCCGCCCATCGCGACCTCGAAGGTGCCGCTCTGGATGGCCTGCTGGTAGCCCGGGGGCTGCGGCTGCTTGATCTGCACGTCGATGCCGAGGGCACCGAGTTCCTTGCGGACCTCCTGCACCGCACGCAGCCAGTCGGCGTAACCGTTGGCCGTCGTGATCGAGAAGCTGAACTGCTTGCCCGCCGCGTCGACGAGCTTGCCGTCCTGCTGCGTGTACCCGGCGGCGGCGAAGGCCTCGAGGGCCCCGGCGGTGTCCTGGGTGATCATGCCCTGGTTCGGCAGGGTCGGGTCGAGTTCGTCCTCCTGGTTGGGGAGCATGAGGCTCGACTGGCCGGCGGCACCGAGGTAGCCCTCGGTCGCCGCGTCGGCGATCTTGTCGCGGTCGAGCGCCAGGGCGATGCCGCGGCGGACGTCGACGTTGTCGAACGGGGCGACGTCCATGTTGGGTACGAGCCCGATCACGCCTCCCGGCGGGAACCAGAACTTGTTGTGGTCGTTCGCCGCGCCCCAGGTACCTTCGACGTTCGACAGGAACGAGTACGCCCAGTCGAAGCCCTTGGTCACGATGTCGAGCTCGCCGGTGGCCGCGGGGATCACGAGGTGGTTGACCTCGATCTTGTCGGCCTGCCAGTACGTCTCGTTCTTGTCCATCGTGTACTGCTGCGAGGTGTAGTTGCCGAGGACGTACGGCCCGGTGCCGACCGGGTTCGGGTTCCGCCAGGTGTCGGGGCTCTTGACGTCCTTCCAGATGTGCTCGGGGACGATCAGCGTCTGCGAGACGATGTCGGCCGCGGGGGCGTCGTCGTCGAGCAGGTGCATGATGACGTGCTGGCCCTTCACCTCGACCGTGTCGATGTGCTGCCAGGCACCCTTCTGGTCGAGCGTCGGGTACTGCTTGATGAGGTCGAAGGTGAACTTGACGTCCTCAGGGGTGAAGTCCTCACCGTCCGACCAGGTCGCGCCCTCGCGGATCGTGTAGTCGATCGTGCGCGCGTCGGGGAGGTCGACCTGCTCGGCGAGCCACGGCGTCTCCTTGCCGTCGAGCACGTTGATGATCACGAGCGGCTCGTAGATGTAGCTCGAGGCCGACCGCTTGTTCACGAGGTAGGGGTTGAAGTTCCGCTCGAGCATCGGGGTGCCCTTGTCGGAGGCCAGCAGCATCGTGTCGGCGGGGATCGAGGGATCCGGCTCACTCTTGATCTGGATGCTGCAGCCGGAGACGAGCAGGGCCGCCGCGGCGATCATCGCCGCCGCTCCGAGTCGTCTGCGCCTGCGGACCTGGGTCCGCTCGTGCGTCGTGTGCGTCATCGCCACCGTCCTTGCTGAAGTCTGTACCCGTTGAGTGTAAGCGCATACATTGGCCTATGCAACCCGTGTCGGATTTCCCGTCTCGTTCGCAACTCAGGACCGCCCCGGCGCGGCGGCCGCGCGGCGCACGGACGCGGCGCGGCACGCCGAGAACGTCCTGAATTGCGAACGCGAGCAGAGGCGATGGTCAGGACGTGACCGGCTCGGAGCTCTCCCGGAGGAGGACCTCGACCGGCAGGCGGACGGACATCGCCGGGAGCTTCGGTTCGGCCAGCCGGCGGGTGAGCGCCTGCACCGAGACCCGGCCGAGGGTCTCCATCGGCTGGCGCACGGTCGTGAGCCGGGGCGTCGAGAGGCGGCCGGCGTCGATACCGTCGAAGCCCGTGACGATGAGCTCGTCCGGAACCCCCACCCCGGCGATCCGGGCGGCATCGATGACACCGAGCGCCATCTGGTCGTTGGCGCAGACCACGGCGCGCGGCAGCACACCGCGACCGAACAGCTCCCGACCGACGCGACGACCGCCCTCCCGCGTGAAGTCACCGCGCAGCGTCGGCGCGTCGGGGACGTCGAGCGACCGCTCGGCGAGGGCCGCCTGGAAGCCGCTCCACCGTTCCGCGTCGTCGGGCGAACCGAGGCTCCCCGACACGTACTCGAGCTCGCGGGCGCCCAGGTCGTCGATGAGGTGCGCCGTGAGGGTCCGCATGCCCTCGGTGTTGCTGACCGAGACGTGGTCGAGGTCGTCGCCGCGACGGGGTCCGGCCATGACCACGATCGGGACGTGACGCGACAGCCTCGCGAGTTCCTCCTCGCTCGCACTGCCGGCGAGGACCATCAGCCCGTCCACCCGGCCCGCCATGTCGCGCACGGTCTGCGTCGCCGTCGACCCACGGCCGACCCCGACGAGGAGCGCGAAGCCGCTCCGCCAGGACTCGAGCTCGCAGCCGCGAAGGACCTCGTCGAAGTACAGGTTGAGCGTCCTCGTGTCGGTCCGCTCGGGGATGTCGCGGACGACGCGGGCTCCCCCGGCGGCGGCCTCGTCACCCTCGAGCGCGATGTCGCCGAGATCGTCCATGGCGTCGAGCCCCTGGAAGAACAGGCCGATGACGCCCGTGCGCCGGGCCGCGAGTCCACGGGCGGCACCGCTCGGGACGTATCCCAGCTCCGCGACCGAGGCCAGCACCTTGTCGCGGGTGGCCGGCTTCACATCGTCCGGCCGGCCGAGGACCCGCGAGACGGTGGCGATGGAGACGCCCGCGTGGTGCGCGACGTCGTAGACCGTCGGCGGTTTCGTCATGGGAACGCCTTCCTTCGGGGACCAATGATACGCAGGGCATCACGGTCGTCCGGTCGGCGACGGCCGCGGGATGCCGTGCGTGACCGGTCCGTCTTCCGTCACGGGACCCGGCGCTTCGGACGGCTCGCGCCATCCGCGGAGCGCATCGAACCCGAACGTTCGCTGAATTCCCGACGCTTGTCGGGCAGGCGGTGGACGCGCGCTGGCAGACTGCGGAGATGACCGATCTGCAGGCGAAAGCCACCCTCCTCAACTCCCTCCACCAGCCGGGTACGCCCCTCATCGTGACGAACGTGTGGGACGCCATCACCGCCAAGGTCGTCTCCGAGGCGCCCGGCGTGGTCGCCCTCGCCTCCGCGAGCCACTCCGTCTCGAACGTGCGCGGCCTCGAAGACGGCGGCGGGCTCGACGTCGACGAGGCGATCGCCGCCGCGAAGATCATCGTGAGCGCCGTCGACCTGCCGGTGACGATCGACTTCGAGAAGGGCTACGCCGACGACGCCGCGGGTGTCCGCGAGAACGTCCGTCGCCTGATCGTCGAGGCCGGTGCCGTCGGCATCAACCTCGAGGACTCCGTCGGCGCGGCGAAGGCCCCGCAGTTCCCGATCGAGGAGGCCGCGGCCCGTGTCGCCGCCGCTCGTGCCGGAGCCGAGGACGCCGGTGTCCCGCTCGTCATCAATGCCCGCGTCGACACCCTCGCCGGCGACCCCGAGGCGTGGGACGAGGCTGTCGCACGCGCCAACGCCTACCTCGAGGCGGGCGCCGACGTGATCTTCTTCCTCGGACTCGGCACGGAGGAGCTCGTCGCGAAGGCGATCGAGCAGGTCCACGGCCGCATCTCCGTCATCGGCTACCCGGGCGCCGTGCCGCTCAAGCGCCTGGCGGAGCTCGGCGTCTCCCGCGTCAGCTTCGGACCCGGCACGCTCGGCCTGACGCTCGCCGCCCTGCAGCGCGCCGCGACCGGCCTCACCGAGCTCGGCGAGTACCCCGAGGACCTCGGCTTCTCCTTCGAGCTCTAGCCTCGACCGACGACCCTGTCTCAGGAGTTCCCGGGCGCGGCGCCGCATGACGCGGGCGGCGCACCGACGGACTCCTGAGACAGGGTCGCGGCGTTCGATCAGGACGTCAGGAACCAGTACCAGATGATGAGCATCGTGACGAGGAACCCCGTCAGGAAGTTCAGGCGGAGGAACCGCTTCCAGCCGGCGTTCGCGCCCTCGGCGTCCTCCTCGCGGAGGTTCCAGAACGGCAGCACACTCGCCGCGTACGGCAGGGCGAGCAGGCCGGCGAGCGGGATGGGCCACGGCGTCACGAGCATGAGTGCACCACCGGCGAGGTAGGCGACGAAGGCGAAGCGCACCGTCGGGGCCGCTCCGATGACGGTCGCGATCGACCCGATGCCGCCCTCCCGGTCCGCGATGATGTCCTGCACCGCGCCGAAGGCATGGCTGGCGATGCCCCAGAGGAAGTAGCCGACGAGCAGGGCCCAGAGCGCCGGGGTGAACACCGCGCCGGCGAGCACGAGCCCGTAGACCGCCGGGCTCACGAAGTGCGTGCTCGAGGTGAGCGAGTCGAGGAACGGCCGTTCCTTGAACCGCAGGCCTGGCGCACTGTAGGCGACGAGTGCGAAGACGCTGATCGCGAGCACGAGCCAGGACAGCGGCGACCCGACGACCACCAGGTAGACGAGGAACGGGACGTTCGTCGCGATCGCCGCGAAGATCGTCAGCCGGTGCATCCGCCGGTCGAGCACCGCGCCCTCCACGCCGCCCTTGCGCGGGTTCCGGAGGTCGGACTCGTAGTCGAACACGTCGTTGATCCCGTACATGGCCAGGTTGTACGGGATGAGGAAGTAGAGCGTCCCGAGCCAGAAGGTCAGGTCGAGCTCGCGGGTGGTCAGCAGATAGGCCGCCGCGAACGGGTAGGCGGTGTTGATCCACGACAGCGGTCGTGAGGACAGCACGAGCTGGCCGAGTCGGTTCATGCCGGGTCCTCCTGGGACGGGGATGGGGAGACGGGAGCCGGGGTGCGACGTTCGAGCAGCACCCAGAGCGAGGGCAGCAGGACGGCGGCGGCGATGGCGTAGGCGAAGTCCTCGAGCGGGGCGACCCCGATGAAGGCGCCGGAGATGAGCTCGGGGTCGTAGCCGACGAGCCCGATCCCGATCATGACGTTGTCGAACAGGGCGGTCATGAGGAGCAGCACGACGAGGACGCCGCCGACACCGAGCAGCCAGGTACCGGCCGTCGGGCCGCTCCCTGGCGCACCGCGGCGACGGCGGGCGTCGAGCCGCACGACGGCGAGGAGGGCGACGACCGCCACGACGGCGAGGAACCACGCGTTAAGTCCGGCGTACGTCATCGTCCGCTCACCCCGGTGGCGGCGTCCGTCCCTCTGGCCGTGCGCCCGGTCAGGTGCCGCGCCGCCCCGAAGAGGTTCATCGTCAGGTAGCAGAGGAGGGTCAGGAAGAAGACCTCCTCGATCGGCAGCTCCGGAGCGATCTGCAGTCCGGTCATGAACGAGGTCTCGCCGCGGAAGAAGATCCCCAGGCCGATGCCGAACAGGTCCCAGACGAGGAAGAACACGACGCCGACCGGCAGGATGACGGCGGCGCGCCGCCGGTCCGCCCAGAAGAACAGTCGGAACCGCCGGTCGAGCATGATCATCCCGGTGATCGAGACGAGGAGCGCGAGCAGGTACAGCAGACCCATCAGTCGGCGGCCACGGAACGTCTGCGCAACGGCACGGGCATCGGCCCGGTCGTGATGTCGCCGCGCATGCGCTTCACGACGAGCTCGGCGCTGATGAGGCACATGGGGAGCCCGATGCCGGGGATCGTGGAACCACCCGTGTAGTAGAGGCCGTCCACCTTCTTGCTGACGTTGCCGCTGCGGAACATGGCGCTCTGCGAGAGGATGTGCGCCGGCCCGAGCGAGGTGCCCTTCCACACGTTGAGGTCGTTCACGAAGTCGGCGGGACCGACATCGCGGCGGACGACGATGCGGTCGGCGAGGTCGGGCACGCCGGCCCAGGCGGCGATCTGCGCGATGGCCGCGTCACCGATCTCCGTGACCCGGGCGTCACCGCCACCGCCGATGGTGGGGTCGGCCGGAATGGGCACGAGGATGAACAGGTTCTCGTGTCCTTCGGGGGCGACCCCGGCGTCGGTGGCGCTCGGGCGGCAGACGTAGAGCGATGCCGGGTCGGGCACGCTCGTCACCTCGCCGAAGATGCGGCCGAAGTTGTCGCGCCAGTCGGTGGTGAAGAACAGGCTGTGGTGCAGCAGTTCCGGCAGCTCACCGCGGACCCCGAGCATGACGAGCACGGCGCCGGGGCCGGCGGTGCGCTTCTCCCAGTACTCGGCGGGGTAGGTCTGCAGCTCACGCGGGAGGAGCGTCGTCTCGGTGTGGTGGAGGTCGGCGGCCGACACGACGTTGTCGGCGTGCAGGAGCTGACGGCGACCGTCGACATCGACGTAGTTGACCCCGGCGACACGCGAGCGACGACCGGCGGGCATCGTCGTGATGCCCGTGACCTCCGCGCCCGTGACGATCTCCACGCCCTCGGCGCGGGCCAGCTCGGCGATGGTGTCGATGATCCGGGAGAACCCGCCCTGTGGGTAGAGCACGCCGTCCTCGAGGTCGAGGTAGCTCATCAGGTGGTACATGCTCGGCGCGTCGAACGGCGAGGACCCGAGGAAGACCGCCGGATACCCGAGGATCTGCTGCAGGCGGACGTCGGAGACGGTGCGGGCGGTGAGCGTGTCGAGGTCCTCGGTCAGGAGCTTCGCCAGCTTCGGCATGCGCGCGAGGACCTCGCGGCTCGCGAGCGTCCGGTACGACTCGAAGGTCGTGTAGAGGAAGCTCCGGATCGCGATCTCGTACGTCTCCTTGGCGCTGCGGAGGTACTCGTCCATCTTCGCGCCGGCACCGGGCTCGACGGACTCGAACAGGGCCAGGTTGTCGGCGCGGTTCGCGGCGAGGTCGAGGTGGCCGTCGCGGCCCTCGGAGTAGACCCGGTAGGCCGGGTCGAGGCGGCCCAGGTCGAGCTGTTCCGCCGCCGAGGTGCCGAGGAGTCGGTAGAAGTGGTCGAAGACCTCAGGCATGAGGTACCAGCTCGGCCCCGTGTCGAAGGTGAACCCGTCCTGCTCCCAGGTGCCGGCCCGCCCGCCGAGCACGTCGCGGCGTTCGAGCAGGGTGACCTGCTGACCGTCACGGGCGAGCAGGGCCGCGGTGGCGAGTCCGCTGATGCCGCCGCCGATGACGACGGTGCGGGTGGGGGAAGTGGTCATGACAGGGAGCTCTCGTCGATCGTCGGGATGGAGGCGGTGGTGCCGGTGGAGGTGGGCGTCCGGCCGGCGAGTGCGCCGGCGGCGATCCGCAGCTTCACGGGGTCGGGGACGCGCACGCGGGTGCGGACGAGGTCCGAGGCGGGGGTGGTGCGGATCCGTCTCGCCAGTTCGGAGAACAGCTCCTGCGCGAGTGCGACGGCACGACGACTCGACTTCGGCAGCTGGGCGAGCACGGCGGCCGAGCGGTCGAGGTCGGCCTCGATGTCGTCGAGGAGGCTGTGCTTCTGCGCTTCGGTGAGGTCGTCGACGGCGACGCCCGGGAAGTAGCTGCGGCCCAGTTCGTCGTGGTCGGCCGAGAGGTCTCGGAGGAAGTTGACCTTCTGGAACGCCGCGCCGAGGCTCCTGGCTCCGACGACGAACGCGGCGCGCTGGGCGTCGTCGATGTCGTGGCCGCGCAGGAAGATCCGGAGGCACATGAGGCCGACGACCTCGGCGGAGCCGTACACGTAGTCGCGGAAGGTCTCGGGCGTGTGGACGGTGCGCGAGAGGTCCGCCCGCATGGACGCGAAGAACGGCCGGGTGAGGTCGGTCTCGATGCCCGCCGACCGCGCGGTGATGGCGAAGGCGTGCACGACGAGGTTGCTGCTGTACCCCGTCTCGACGGCGTCCTCGGTGTCGCGCTCGAGGGCGTCGAGCATGGCGAGGACCCGCTCGGGGTCGAGCCCGGCGGCCGCGGCGACCCCGTCGACGATCTCGTCGGCGATCCGGACGAGCGCGTAGACGTTCTCCACGTCCTGCCGGATCTCGCCGCCGAGGAGCCTGGCCGCGAGCCCGAAGGAGGTGGAGTAGCGCCGGATCACGATGCTGGCCGTCTCCTGCGCGACCCGGTCGTAGAGTCGTCGGGCGTCGCCGACAGCCGAGTCGTCGTCGTTCGGGTGCCCCGTCCCGTTGCCGCCCGCGGTCATCGCGACCGCTCGAGCACCGTGGCCACGATGGGACGCAGTTCCTCGCGGAGCTGCTGTGGGATGCTCGGCGACGCCAGTTGCTCCCAGGCCCGATTGGCGTAGTCCCCCGCGAGCAGCGTCGCGTGCTGGCGCGCACCTGTGGAGGTGAGGACGTCCCGCAGCACGGCGGCACCGTCCTCGTCGAGGTCCGGGTCGCCGAAGAGGTGCTCGACGGCGTGCCATTCGGGCTGCTCGGCGGCGAAGGCCACCATGACCGTCAGCTTGCCCTCGCGGAGGTCGCCGATCGTGGTCTTGCCCGTGGTCTTCGCGTCGCCGAAGACCCCGAGGACGTCGTCGATGATCTGGTAGGCGATGCCGATCTGCTGCCCGAACGCGCCGAGGGCGTCGATCGTGGCCTCGGGCGCTCCGGCCAGGACCCCGCCGGACTGCAGCGGCGCCTCGAAGGAGTAGTACGCGGTCTTCAGGCGTTCCATGCGGATGATGTCGTCGACCGTCGGGACGACGCCGCCGACGGTGAAGTCGACGTCGGCGAGTTCACCGGCGGCCGACGCGGAGATGGCGTCGTCGAGGATCTCGCGGAGGCGGGTGCGGACCGAGTCGGCGCTGCCGGCGCGGTCGATCAGACGGTAGGACGCCGACAGGGCGAGGTCGCCGGCGATGACGGCGACGGACATGCCACGGTGCTCGGCGAGCGGCAGGGGGATGCCGGCGGTCTGCGCGATGTCCCGGTAGCTGCCGGAGACGTTGGGGCTGCCGCGCCGCACGAAGTCGCGGTCGATCACGTCGTCGTGCACGATCAACGCGGTGTGGAGGAGCTCGTAGGCGGCCGCGACATGGGCTGCCGCGACGACGTCGTCTCCGCCGAGCGCCTCGTAGGCGGTCATGACCATGCGTGGGCGGAAGCGCTTGCCGCCGGCCATGCTGCGTTCGATGGTCTCCCAGAGCCGCAGGTACCCGGCGCCGCCGAACGACACCGCCTGCGTCTTCGCCAGTTCGAGGAACCGCTCGAGGGCGTCCTCGACCTGGTGCTGTTGCCGGTAGGGCACGTCGACGACGTGGTGGGTCTCCATAGCACGAGGCTACTTCACCGAGCCTGGAGATTAGTACGCTAGCTGTCCATTCGCGTTCACCCCGATCGTCGGGGAGAATGGACACATGTCGGTACCCGAAGAACTCGTCGTCCTGCTCGCCGAGGACGGCACCCGCATCGGCACCACGCCGAAGGCGACCGTCCACACGCAGGAGACGCCCCTCCACCTCGCGTTCTCCTGCCACGTCATCGGTCCCGACGGCCGCATCCTCGTGACCCGCCGCGCCCTGTCGAAGCTCACTTGGCCGGGTGTCTGGACGAACTCGTTCTGCGGACACCCCGGCCCGGAGGAGGACAGCGTCGACGCGGTCCTCCGCCGTGCAAGCGCCGAGCTGGGCCTGCCGATCTCGGCGCCGCACCTCGTGCTGCCCGACTTCCGGTACCGCGCCGTCGACGCCTCCGGCGTGGTCGAGTACGAGATCTGCCCGGTCTACGTCGCCTACACCGACGCTGTACCCGAGCCGAACCCGGCCGAGGTCATGGAGTGGGCTTGGGCCGAGCCCGCATCCCTCCTGGAGTCGGTCGAGCGCGCGCCCTTCGCGTTCAGCCCGTGGCTCACCCTGCAGCTGCCGCTTGTCGTCCCGCTCCTCGCGGAGACGCCCGCGCGCTGAGTCTGCTCGGTGCGGCGCCCCTCCGGAGGCGTCGGCCTCGTCGTCACGCGCCGCGGAGCGCCTCGACGGCCGCGGCCAAGCGCTTGTCGCGCGTCGCGTCCGTCTTCGCGAGCGCGATCGGCTCGGCGAGCGCACGCTGCCGGCTGAACGACAGCGCCCCGTAGGCGGCGAGCGCCTGCTCGTCACCCGCGAGCACCTGCTCGAGTTCCGGCGGCAGGGGGAAGACCCGGGGAGCCGTGTCGACCTCGAGTTCCACCTCGACCTCGTCACGGCCGGCGACCCCGGCCGCAGCCCGGTTCGCGGCGCTGAGGGCGATGAGGAAGCGGCCACCCATCGGCGTGATCGTGCTGCGGTACGTGGTCGCGCCGACGGTCACGACGACCGGGACGCGCTTGCCGGCGCCGAGCTCGTCGATGACGGCGTCGGGGACGAGGATGCCGGTGTTGTTGCCCTGCAGCTCGATGACGGTGCGGAATCTCATGCGCTCAGTATGGTCTTCGGTGCCCGTGCCGTGAAGACCAGGACGAGGGAGCCGGCGACGACCCCGATGCCGAGGAGCTGGCCGAGGCTCAAACCCTCACCGAGCACGGCGACCCCGAGGAGCACGGCGACGACCGGGCTCAGCAGCCCGAGGAACGAGACGGAACCGACCGGGAGGACGCCGATGCCCCGGAACCACAGGGCGTAGGCGAGCGCGGTGCCCACGACGGCGAGGTAGGCGTAGCCGCCCACCGCGGCGGGACCGGGTGCGTCCGCGGGCAGCCCTTCGACGACGAGGAGGACCGGCACGAGGACGAGCCCGCCGGCGACGAGCTGCCACGCCGTGACCGCCAGGCCCGACACGGGGCTCGACGAACCCTGGTCGCGGCCACCAAGCCGCCGACCCGTCGACGGCCGGCCCCACCGCTTGCTCAGCACCGAGCCGAGGGACATGGACACCGCACCGGCGAGCGCGGCGACGACCCCGACCACGTCGAGACGTGCGTCCGCCTGCAGCACGATGAGCGCGACGCCGCCGATCCCCGCGAGGCCGGCGAGGACGCGGCGGAGGGTCAACGCCTCCCCGACGAGCAGGCTGGCGAGGACGGCGACGAGGACGGGACCGATCGCGCCCATGGTGGCCGCGACCCCGCCGGGCAGGCGGTAGGCGGCGAGGAAGAGGAAGGCGAAGAAGGCGCCGATGTTGAGGGTGCCGAGGACGAGGGACCGCCACCACCAGTCACCGACCGGCAGGGTGCGGGTGATCGCGAGCAGCAGCAGTCCGGCGGGCAACGCCCGGAGGACCGCGGCGAGCAGCGGCCGTCCGGGCGGGAGCAGTTCGCTCGTGACGAGGTAGGTGGTCCCCCAGCTGACGGGGGCGAGCGCGGTGATGGCGGCGACGCGGAGGTTTTTGCTTAGCACTGAGCAAATATAGCTCAGCGCTGAGCGAATTGCTAGAGTGGTCGCATGAGCACGCGCGTCGACGACATCCTGAACCAGTGGCGAGCCGAGCGACCCGAGCTCGACGTCTCCCCCATGGCCGTGATCGGACGACTCTCCCGAGCCGCGACGACGGTGGACGCCCGCCTCGCGGCGACCTTCGCTGCACACGGCCTCGACAGCGCGTCGTTCGACGTCCTCGCGACCCTCCTCAGGGCCGGCGCCCCGCACGAGCTCCCCCCGAAGGACCTCGCCCACTGGTCCATGGTGACGTCGAGCGCCATCGCCCAGCGCGTCAACAAGCTCGTCGACCGCGGCCTCGTGACCCGTCGACCGAGCGAACACGACGGGCGCGGGACGGTCGTCGCCCTCACGCCGGCGGGGAAGGACCTCGTCGAGGAGACCCTCCCGGACCACCTCGCCGCCGAAGAGCGGCTCCTGGCAGGCTTCTCCGCCACCGAGCGCGAACAGCTCGCGTCACTCCTCGAACGCCTCGCCGACGCCTGAGCCACCCCGGCGGGAGCCTCAGACGATGCGGCGCCCCTCGTTGTGCTCCTGCAGCCACCAGCTGGCACCCTCGTCGTCGGACACCCAGCTCTCCCACGTGTAGGAGGACTCGGTGATCGCGCTGAAGTTCCACCGGATCAACTTGTCGTCGTTGCGGGTGCCGTCCTGCCGGATGCCGTCCGAGCGGTGCGGCGTCGCCACGAGCTGGCAGAACTCGCCGCGGCGCGGTTCGACGTAACTGACCCGCCATGCACCCATCAGCCGGTCGTAGACCCGCAGCGCGGTGCTCACCGTCTCCCAGCCCGACGGCTCGTCCTCGTTCACCACGAGTTGGACGTCCTGCACGGCGCGGCCCTCGAGGACGTACGACACGATCCAGCGGAAGTCGGACTCCACCCACTCGCCGGTCTCGTCGTCCAGCCGCTTCGAGTGCACGTCCCAGGAGCCGACGAACTGCCCGAACCGCACCATCCGGCGCGGGTAGAACGGCGTCGGCCCGTCTGCCGTGATCGCGCTGGCGAAGTCCGGACGCTCTGACGTGCTCATGGCGGAGCCTTTCTACTGGTCCACCAGCGGGCCCGCGGTCGGAACGCCCGCCTCAGACCTCCGTCAGCGCTGCGTCTCGCCGACGTCGGTCCGGTGGAAGTTCTGGAAGGAACGGGAGGCGGTGGGTCCACGCTGTCCCTGATACCTGGAACTGTACTCGCTCGACCCGTAGGGGCGCTCGGCCGGCGAGGTCAGCCGGAAGAAGCACATCTGGCCGATCTTCATGCCCGGCCACAGCTTGATCGGCAGGGTCGCGACGTTGCTGAGCTCGAGCGTGACGTGCCCCGTGAACCCGGGGTCGATGAAGCCGGCGGTCGAGTGCGTCAGCAAGCCGAGGCGGCCGAGGGAGCTCTTCCCCTCCAGCCGCGCGGCGACGTCGTCCGGGAGGGACACGCGCTCGTACGTGGACCCGAGGACGAACTCGCCGGGGTGCAGGATGAACGGCTCGTTCGGCAGGGTCTCGATGAGCCGGGTGAGTTCCGGCTGGTCTTCGGCGGGATCGATGAACGGGTACTTGTGGTTGTCGAAGAGCCGGAAGAAGCGATCGAGCCGCACGTCGATCGACGAGGGCTGGATCATCTCCGGCGAGTACGGGTCGAGCGCGATGCGGGAGGCGTCGAGTTCGGCTTTGATGTCACGGTCCGAGAGCAGCACGCTGTCAGTGTATCGGCCGGGAGCGCGGCGCCGAGGGCGGGTGCGCTCGCGCGGATTCGCTACGATGCTCGCACGGCGACGACTCCCCCGACCGGGCGGCGAGCAGTCGGCGCCGCAGCGACCCGGAGGCCTCTGATGACCAGACCGCACGTCCTGATCCTGCAACACGTCGCCTGGGAGCAGCCCGCCGTGCTCGGTGAGGTGCTCACGGCGTCCGGCATCGACTGGACGCTCGACACCGTCGTCTCGCGTCGCGAACTCCCGCCGGAGCGCGAGATCACCGGCTTCGACGGCCTCGTCCTCCTCGGCGGTCCGATGGGGGCGCTCGACGTGGAGGAGCACCCGGGCCTCGGTCTCGAGGCGCAGCTCGTCCGCGACGCTGCGGTGCTCGGCATCCCGGTGTTCGGCATCTGCCTCGGGCATCAGCTCATCGCGACGGCCCTCGGGGCGACGCTCCACAGCGCGTCCGCGCACGAGGTGGGGGTCGGCGACGTCGAGCTGCTCGTGGACGGCGAACTCGGTATGCGTGGCGAACAGGTCCCCGTGCTGCACTGGCACGGCGACGTCGTCGAGGCACCGCACGGGGCCACCGTGTTGGCATCCTCGCCCTCGACGCCGAATCAGGCGTTCCGGATCGACGACCGGGTGTTCGCGACCCAGTTCCACCTCGAGGTGGACCCCGCCACACTCGACCACTGGCTCGAGGAGCCCGCGATGCTCCGCGACCTGCCGTTCGTGACAGGCACCGCCGCCGAGGCCGCCGATCGGTTGCGGGCGGACCTCGCCGCCATCGCGGAGCCGATGCGAGCGGCCGGCGAGCGACTGTTCGGCGCCTTCGCCGACGCGGTGCTGCGCCGGACGAGCGTCGACCCGTCACTGCGCTGACGACCGACGCTCCGGCGCGTGCCATGGCCCGGACACAGCGAAGCGGCCGGAACCCTGAGGTTCCGACCGCTTCGTGAAGCTCGAGTTCGAGCTAGAGGGCCTTGCGACCCGTGATCGTCCTGATCAAGAACGCGATGATCGCGATCGCGAGCAGCACGAGGCCGACCCACAGCAGGAAGTTGAGGGACTGGACGAACCCACCGGTGATGGCGAGAACGATGGCAACGACGATGACGATGATGAGCAGGATGTTCATGGTGAAGCTCCTTTCGCAGAACTGTGACCACCGTATTGGGGTGCGGTCATTCCGTCCTGGGGTTGACATCGTCCGCGGCCGTTCCGATACGCGCGCGGAGCGCCCCCGCGTTGCACACCGCGCGGGGGTCGGGCGACGACGCCTCTTCGGCGGTTACAGGAGGCCCGGCTGGTCCGCCGGATCGCCGTCGCCGGGCTCGGGACGCGGGTCATCGTCCGTCGGCGCCGCCATCGGGTCGTCGCTCTCGGGGGCGTTGTCGGGCAGCGCTCGGGAGATGGCCTCCTGGGCGTCCCCGATCGCGTCGTCGATCTCGTCTCGTGGGTCACTCATGCTGATTCCTTTCGTCGTGTGGAGACCGTAACGCGCAGCACGCGCTCGTGACAGCCCCTGGCGGGACCACCCGGATCGGCCTACGCGGTCGGTGATCCCGTCGGAGCTGTGACCGCGAGCCGTCTGGCCTCGGCGATCACCCGGGCGCTCGCGAACGGCACCGTTGCCGGGGCTCCCGCGGCGTCGAACACCTCGATGTCCGACGCCGACGGCCCGGCTGGTGACCAACCCGGCGAACCGCCCCGGATGAAGGCGACGGCGGCGCCGTGGAGGCGGTCCGCCAACTCCTGCGGTGCGGCGGGACCGGCGACCCGCGTGACGTCCGGGTCGTCGAGGAGGTCGAAGAAGAAGGGGACGTCGAGACAGTGCTCGGCGATGCCGCTGACCGCCGACGGCCACACGAAGTCGGAGACCCAGGTCTCGGCGTCACTGCGCGCCGCCGCCCAACGGATGATGCGCTCACGGAACATGACGTCGCTGATGAAGCGGCCGGCGATGAGGCTGGTGGGCTCGCCGACCTGCGTCGCGACGTATGCGTCGGCGAGCGATTCCGGAGCCCCCATGAGGTGCACGGCACGGGCCGGCGGTACGGCGTCGAAGTCGTCCGGCCGCCCGGTGAAGAAACCCGCGAACTCCTCACGGGTCGCGCTGACGAGCAGGGGCTTGTCGGCCCCGCGTCCTGCGGCCAGGCCGGCGTCGACCGTGTCCACGAGGAGTTCGCCGTCGACCACCGGTCCGAGGCCCAGGCGGCCGTCCATGGTCGTCATCCCGCGGAGGATCGACTCCGCGTCGCGAGGCCCGCCGGCGGTCGCCTCGAACGCCTGCGCCTCGATGAGGGCGGTCTCCGGCACGCTCGCGAAGCCGGCGGCCGTCGGCGCGACCCCGAGGTGGGCGGCGAGACGCTCGGTCAGCGAGCGGGCCTGCTCGAGCGGCACGTCCCCGGGGACGCCGGACAGCGAGATCGCCCGGTGGAACAGCTGCCGGGCGGCAGGCGTGGTGAGCAGGGTCATCACCGAGCCACCGCCGGCGGACTGGCCGGCGATCGTCACGCGTCGCGGATCGCCGCCGAAGGCCTGGATGTTGTCACGGACCCATTCGAGGGCGAGGATCCAGTCGAGGACCCCGCGGTTCGCCGGGGCGTCGGGCAGCCAGCCGAAGCCGTCGAAGCCGAGTCGGTACGAGATCGACACGGTGACGACGCCGTCGCGGTTGAACGAGCGGCCGTCGTACCAGGGGCTGGCGGGCGAACCCGCGATGAAGCCGCCGCCGTGGATCCAGACGAGGACCGGGAGTCCGGTGCCGTCCGATGCGGGCGAGGGGTCCGGGGTGAAGACGTCGACGTTGAGGGTCGACTCGCCGGGGATGGACGGCTCGGGGATCGTCGTGATCTCGGCCATGGTCTTCCGCTGCGGCGTCGCGCCGTGCGTGGTGGCGTCACGCACGCCCTCCCATGGGCCGGTCGGCTCCGGCGCCTGGAAGCGGCGGGCGCCGAACGGGGGGTCGGCGAACGGGATGCCGAGGAAGGCGGACGAGCCGTCTGGCCGACGAATGCCGCGGACGGCACCGGCGAGCGTGTCGACGACGGGGTACGTCGAGCTGGTGTCGGGCGTCATCGGCAGATCCTCCGGGTGCTCGTCCGGCACGATATGCGACGAACGTCGGGCGGTGATCTGCTCAGTATGCCGCTCCGGACCCGAATCCCGTCCAACGCCCGGGGTTCACCCAGCCACCTGTCGGGGAGGCCAGCGCGGTGCTGCCGCGCGAGCGCGCCCCACACGCGTGAGCGCGGGTCTCTGGAGACCCGCGCTCACGTCCGATGCACCGCGCTCGGCTCAGCGCACCGCGCTGGCCGAACCCGAGGGTGCGGGGTGGGGAGGGGTTACGCGACGATCGCTGCGCGGAGCTCGGCGGCGGAAGCAGCCGGGTCGTCGGCCGAGTAGATGGCTCCACCGGCGACGGCGACCTGCGCACCGGCCTGCTGGACCGAGGCGATCGTCGAGGCGTTGACGCCACCGGCGACCGAGAACGGCACGGCAGCGGCCTCACCGTCGGAGAGGAGCGTCTGGAAGGTGAAGCCCTCCTCCGCCTGCTCGTCGAGACCGGCGTGCATCTCGACGAAGGCGGCACCGAGAGCGGTGACCTCCTTGGCGCGCGCGACCTTGTCGGCGACGCCGATGAGGTCGACGACGACGGACTTGCCGTGCGCCTTCGCCGCCTTCACCGCGCCGACGATGGTGCTGTCGCCGGCGGTGCCGAGCACCGTGACGATGTCCGCACCGGCCGAGAACGCGATGTCGGCTTCGAGCTCGCCGGCGTCCATGGTCTTGAGGTCGGCGAAGACGATCTTGTCGGGGTGGGCGTCCTTGATCGCGGTGACGGCGCGGAGACCCTCGGCCTTGATCAGCGGGGTGCCGAGCTCGAGGATGTCGACGTAGGGCGCGACCTTCCCGGCGAGTTCGAGGGCTGCCTCGGTGGTGAGGACGTCCATGGCTACCTGGAGCTTCATGTGGTGCTGCTTTCTGTCGTGAGGGGAGACGACCGACGTCCGTCGGTCGCGTGGGGAGTGGATGGGGCGGACTATTCGAGGTTCGCGTGGCGCGGCCACAGCTCTTCCGCGCTGACCCCGGCGGACTGCCAGAGCGCGTGGAAGATCGCGTCGCCGAGGAGCATGACCGACTGCTCGAAGAGCCCGCCGGAGTACTGCACCGACCGCGTGCCGCCGTGGTCGGTCTTCTGGGCGGCGGGCACGACGACGACCACGGAGGCGAGCTCGGCCAGTTCGGAGTCGGCGTCGGTCGTGATGGCGATGACGCCGGCACCGACGGACGCCGCCGTCGAGGCAGCCCGGACGATGCCCGTCGTCGTGCCCGAGCCGCTGGCGACGAGCAGGACGTCGCCCGCGGCGATCGCCGGCGTCGTGGTCTCACCGACGACGTGGACCGTGCGTCCGAGGTGCATGAGCCGCATGGCGGTCATCCGCAGCGCCAGACCGGAACGACCGGCACCGAGGACGAAGATCCGCTCGGCATCCTGGAGCCGCGTGAGGGTCTCGGCGAACGGCGCCGCATCGGCGGAGAGCAGCGTCGTGACGGTGCGGTGCAGTTCCGTGTCGATGGCGGCGAGCGCGCCCTGTACGGTCGTCGGCGGACGCTGCGGGTCGGTTCCGGGCTGGTGATCGGGGGGCGTCGTACTCGGCATCCATCCATCCTGTCGTCGAACGGGTAGGTACACCGCTGGTCAGGCGGACGGTTTCCCCTACCCGAACGGGTGGGTCGGACGGGCTGGGGTAGGGTTCGACGATGGACGGACACCGAGACACCTACCCGATCGAACTGCTGCAGGGGATGGCCGTCGTCGCGTCCAGCTCGCTGCTCCGCATCGCCGGCGCCCTCCGGGCGGTCCTCGAACCCGTCGTCCAGCACTCAGCCCTCGTCATCTTCACCGAGGACTGCACCGGGCGTCCGCGCAAGAAGGCCGGCGACCCGTCGATCGTCGAGGGTGTCACCATCGCCGAGTTGGACGCCGTCCGGCAGCGTACGCCGCGTCGGCGGGACGCTTCAGCGCACGCGGCGCCCACCGACCGCCCGACGACCGCCGTCATCGCCGGAGCGGAACGGCCCATCGCTGCCTGGCTGGCCGACACCGGGGCGCTCCTCGTCCTGACCGACCCCCGAGGACCGATCGATGACGCCCTCATCGGCGCGCTCTGGGAGATCGTCGCGGCCGAGATCCGGCAGCAGGTCACCACCGCGGCTCCCGACTACCTCCGAGACTCGCGCGCCGCATCGAGCGAGCGGGCGGATGCGATCGCCGAGCTGACCGACGCCCACGCGACGACCCTCGAGTCGATCCTCGCCGTCACCCGCTCGCGGCAGACCACGGCGGAGGACGCCCGCCGGGCGGTCACGGAGATCGCTTCGGCGGCCATGGTCCAGCTCCGCGCCGTCTCCGACCGCGACCGCCAGCTCGCCTCGGAGCCCGTCGCGCAGGCGTTCGCGCGCCTGAAGGACGACCTCCGTCCGCTCGCCCGGTTCGGCGGACCGGAGGTGCAGTTCATCGAGCCTCCCGTCGACGGCCGGGCGCTCCCGGGCGAGGTCGCGCACGCCGGACGGGCCATCGTCCGCGGGACGGTACTGGCGCTCGTGGAGCAGTCGACCGTCGGACGGGTGCGGGTGCAGTGGGACTGCGACGGCAGCAACCTCCTCATCGGCATCCGCGACGACGGCCCGGGCGAGCTGACGATCGACACCCCGAGCGTGCAGCAGCTCGGGGCGCGCGTGACGGCGTTGCGTGGCGATCTGCAGGTGCAGGCGACGCCCGGCTGGGGATCCGAACTCCACGTGTCACTCCCCCTCGACCCACCTCCCACCGCGCAGAGCCGTTCCGGTGCAGCGGCGGCGCTGACGGAACGCGAGTGGAGTGTGGCCGAGCTGGCCGCCGGCGGCGCCCGGAACCGTGCGATCGCCGAAGCCCTCACCATCAGCGAGAACACGGTGAAGTTCCACGTCGCCAACGTACTGCGGAAGCTCGGTGTCGCGAGTCGCGTCGAGTTGGCCGCCGCCCTGTCCTCCGGCCGCTGACCGCCCGCCCGATCATCACCGCTCAGCGGCACGGCGCGCTCAGTCGAGCGCGAGCACCCGGCCCGTTCCGACGCCCTCGACGGCCTTGACGAAGGCGAGGCCGACCACCTCGGAGGAGACCGGGAGGAAGCCGGGGAAGGTGTCGTGGTACCCGGGGGCGTCGGCGAGGACCGTCGGGCTGACGGCGTTGATGCGGATGCCGCGAGGCAGTTCGACGGCGGCGCCGATCACGAACGACTCGAGCGCACCGTTGGCCATCGACGCGGCGGCACCGCTCGCGATCGCCTCCCGGGCGAGGATGCCCGTGGTGAGGGTGAACGATCCGCCGTCACGGACGAACGGGGTCCCGATCCGCACGACGTCGAGCTGGCTCAACACCTTGCCGAGGAACGCGGCACGGTAGTCGTCGCGGGTGAGGGCGTCGAGCGGCTTGAACGGCACGGACCCGACGGCGACGATCACGGCGTCGACCTCACCGACCTCCGCGAACAGCGCTTCGATCGAGGCCTCGTCCGTCGTGTCCACCGCTGGCGACGTCGACCGCGACACCGCGATCACCTCGTGCCGGTCGCCCAGCGCGGCCTCCGCCGCTCGTCCGATGTGTCCACTCGCGCCGATCAACAGGATTCTCATGCGAGCGACGCTAGCACCGGGCTCCGACGCCGGTCCCGTCAGTTGGCGTCGTCCATCCCGGTGACGTGGACGGCGTAGCCGTTGCACCCGGCCCGCGTCCAGTCGTAGGCGTCCCCGAGCGGGGTGTCCCCGTACTGTGCCAATTCGGCGGCCGGACTGTCGTCGGAGAGGATCATCCCGCGCGTCGGGTCGGCCAGCGCGCGGTCGTTCGTCCACGCGTACCAGAACCCCTGATCCGCCATGCATTTCGCGGTGATCTGCCGCTGCTTCTCCCAGATCCCGGTGCTCGGCTCACCCCGGTCGTCGGTCGGCGGGATCACGACGTCGGCCGGGTCGGTGGTGGCGTCGAACCATCCCTCTGGGGTTCTCGAGTAGTCGACGCCGGCCGCGGGTGACTCGGGTGCTCCGGGGTCCTGCGTCGGGTCGGCGGGGACCACGGGCTCGACGGGTGGCAGCTCGTCGAGGGACGCCGCCGCTTCTGCCACCGCCTCCATCGACCGAGCGTCGTCGGCCGCTGCTCGGGCGTTGGTGACACCGACGAACACCCCTCCGGCCACGACCGCGAGCACGCCGCTCATCGCGATGCCGAGTCCGATCCGACGACGGATCGCGCCGGCCGGCCTTGGAGTGGTCGACTCCTCGATCCCGTCCTGCGTCATGCCGACTCCCCCTGCATCCGTCCGGACCCGCCGGCGTCCCGCCCGACCACCCGTCGACCACCCGGCCACCACCACACGGCGGCACCGATGAAGCCGAGCGCTGCACCGACACCGATGGACAGGCTCAGCACCCACCAGGGTTCGAGACCGCCGCTGTGGGACGTCAGCCGGGAGATCAGGAGGACGCCTGTCGCGCTGACGCGGTACAGGATGTCGCCGGCGAGCAGGCCGACGAGCGCGGCGGCCGGGGCCAGCACGGCCGATCCGAGCCATCGTGACCGCTGACGCAACGCGAGCAGGAGGCCGACCACGGCCAGCAGTGCGGCGAGCGCCACGCCGACCGCTCCGATCGGCGCTTCGACGACGTCCCCGATCCAGAGCGCGCGGACCACGCGGACGAGGAGGAAGACCGCGGCTGCGGCGACCATGACGCCGCCGGTCAGGACGAGGGCGGTGAGGACGTTCCCGGTACGTCTCGTCCCGAGCGACACGGGGTCCAGGCCGCGGCCGGCGCGGAGCTGTCCGGAGCGCCAGGACAGGTCGTGCGGGATGCCGCGGACGGCGCGCAGCAGGATGTCGCGGCGCAGTCGCGTCGGTGGGATCCCCTCGGCATCGGCCCAGACGGCGTGCTCGTGGAGGTCGGAGGCGATCTCGTCCCGACGCTCGCCGGCCACTTCGGGCACGAGGTCGCGGGTGTACCAACCGCACCAGCCGAGCACCCGCCGCGAGGCCGTGCGGTACTGGGGCGTCCGGAGGGCGCTCACGCGATGACCCCCGGCGTCTGCGACCAGGCGGCGCCGGCCGGGCGTGCGCTGGCCGCCGCCTCGCTCGCGAGCCGGGCGTGCTCCCGGTCGCGGGCGGTCGCGCCTTCGCCCGTGACCTTGTAGAGCCGGCGGCGTGGCCTGCCCTCCCCCTCGGCGATCGCGGGGTCCTCCCAGCTCGCCTCGATGAGGCCGGCCTCGGTCATGCGGGACAGCGCCTTGTACAGCGTGCCGTGGGCGGTGAGGCCGCCGTCGCCACCCGCGGCAAGCTGCTTGGCGAGCGCGAACCCGTAGAAGCTGCCGTCCGCGGACTGCAGCACCGTGCCGACGTCGAGGATGTCGAGCTCGAGCGGGAAGAGCGTGCCGGGTCGTCTGCGTGCCATGCGATCACTCTAGGAAGATAGGTTCCCAATCGCAAGCGGAGCGACGCCGCAGTGCAGCCGAAGCGCGGCCGAGCCTCCGTCAGCTGCCGTCGCGGAGGTCCGACGGCGGCTCGTCGCCGAGCACGATGTCGTCGAAGCGTGCCGTGCACGGCGGCCCGACCGGCGCCTGCGACAGGAAGCCCACCTGGACCGGCGCGTCGGTGTGGAGTCGGAACAGTCGGACGAAGTCCCAGCGCACGCCGTCGGTCGAGCTGTGGAACGCCCACGCCTCGCCCAGCCGGCTGACGCGCATCCACACCGCGTCGTCGTCGACGGGCGTCGAGTTCACGTCGTCCGACCAGGTGTTGGTCACGACGCTGACCACCATCGCCTGCCCCTGCGGCGACTGCTCGAAGCAGAGTTTCGCCCAGTGGTCGCCGTCCACCCAGAGCGCGATGGCCCCGGCGTCGAAGGTGCTGCGCTCGCTCACGACGGCGATGCGGGCCGACAACGTGAACCGCTCGGGCGCTGCGAACGCGAGCGCCGTCGCCCCGAGCTCCTGCGGGCCGCCGCGGGAGCTGTTGCTCCAGTCCACCTGCGCGGCGGAGGTCATCGTCAGCGCTCCGGCGTCGGCGTCGTAGTCGGCGTGGCCGGTGGTCGAGGTCCAGGTGAGGTCGGGAAGCCCGGCGATGCGGGTCACGTCGGTGTGCATGCTGCGACCCTATCGGTGAGGGGTCAGGACGCGCCGGGGACGTCGACGACCCGTTCGTCTCCCACCGTGACCGCGAGCGAGCCGTTGGAGGCCGACGCGATGTCCGCCTCGAGCCGCGCGAGATTGGCCGGCGGCACCCACAGTTCCAACTCGGCCCGAGCCGCGTACCGCGTCTCACCGAGCGTCGCACCGTTGCTCTGGGCCCAGTCCCGGAGCAGGTGGTCGTAGCGACCGGCGTCGGCGTGGGGCACGACGAGGGTCGCCTGGGTGAGGGTCTCTCGGCGCACGATCGTCGCGAGGTCGAGCGTCTCGGATGCCGCTGAGGAGTAGGCGCGCACGAGGCCGCCGGCACCGAGCTTGACGCCCCCGAAGTACCTCGTGACGACCACGACGACGTCGGTCAGCTCCCGTCGGCGCAGGACCTCGAGGATGGGCATGCCGGCGGTACCGGACGGTTCGCCGTCGTCGGAGGACCTCGCCTGGTCACCGAGCGGCCCGGTGACCATCGCGACGCAGTGGTGCCGGGCATCCCAGGCATGCTTCTTCACGCGGGCGATGACCTGCTCGGCGTCGTCCGGGGAGGAGACCGGGTGCGCGAGCCCGATGAACCGCGACTTCTTGATGACGAGCTCATGCTCGACCGGCGCCGCGATCGTCGACGGGTACTGCCGCACGGTGGTCATCCTGTCGAGCGTACCGAGCGCGTCGCCGCGCTACGGCCGGAGCGCGTCGTCGACGGGCCTGGCCTGCACGTGCCCGCGGACGAAGACGAGCCCGACGACGGCCACGAGCATGATGACGAGGTTGGCGGGGCCGGCGATCGTCAGGAAGACGTTCTGCCCGGCCGCCGCACCCGCGTGGTCGATGCCACCGGTGGAGAGGAAGAGGGTCGGGTCGAAGAGGGCGTGGAGCAGCATCGGCCAGACGAGGTTGCCGGTCGCGCGGAGCGTCAGGTACATGCACACGCCGAACCCGAAGGTGTAGACGACGGTGACGAGCACGGTGGTGACCGGTTGGCCGGACAGCAGGTTGGCGGAGTGGAGCAACGCGAACACCAGCGAGGAGATCACCATCACGATCCACTCGGAGCTTCCGGCGTCGCGGAGCATCTTCACGACGATGCCGCGGGTGAGGAGTTCCTCGGCGAACCCGATGAAGATCCCGGAGAGCATCGCGACCGCGACCACGGAGCCCTGGTAGCTGCCGTAGTCGATGCCGAGGAGTCGGAGGACGATGGCGGCGAGGATCAGAGCGGGCGCGACCCACATCCACCAACGACCGCGGATCGGCTGCCGGGCGAACAGCTCACGGAACCAACCGACGGAGAGGACGAAGGCCGTGAGCAGGAGCGACCCGACGATGAGCGGCAGCATGAGTCCGAAGAACACGCTCTGCGGTGTCGCGAAGAGGTCCGCCCCGATCTGGTCGCCGAACACCAGCTCGATGAGCCGGCCCGCCCCGAGGTAGAGCGCCAGGTAGACGACGGCCAGCACGAACGAGCGCCAGACGCCACCCTTCGCCCAGAAGTCGTGCCATCCCCGGGTCGTCAGTGTCCGCTGACCTCGCCGATCGCCCACTCGTCCGCCCTCCCGCCACGTCGGTACGCCTCACGCACCTGCTCGAACCGTACTGGAGCGCGGCGCTCGGCGCACGGCGCGCCGCCGATCAGGGGCTTGCACCGCCCATGGGAGCCGCGTAACCTACAACCAAATGGTTGTACAAACTGACGCAGGACCGGAGCTGGCCGCCGACGAGGTGGACCGCCTCTTCCACGCGCTCGCCGACGCGACCCGACGGGACATCCTCACGAGGGTGCTCGCCAGGGAGCAGTCGGTGACGGCACTCGCCGAGCAGTACGAGATGTCGTTCGCCGCTGTCCAGAAGCACGTCGCCGTCCTCGAACGGGCTGCACTCGTGATGAAGGAACGACGCGGCCGGCAGCAGATCGTGCACGGCGACGTCACGACCGTGCACCGATCTGCCCGCCTCCTGGACGCCTACGCGGACGTCTGGAACCAACGGGCGCTGCGCATCGGAGCGATCCTCGCCGAGGACGGACCGGAGCGCGGCGACACACCCAACACCCCCTGACACACCGACCGGAAGCAGGACTGGACCATGAGTACGCTCACCGCCGAGAAGGACCTCGACCAGCTCACCTTGACCTTCGTCGCCGAGTTCGACGCACCGCCGACGCGTGTCTGGGAGATCTGGGAGGACCCGCGTCAGCTGGAGCGCTGGTGGGGACCGCCGACCTGGCCGGCCACGTTCACGCGGCACGCCCTGACCCCGGGGTCCGAGTCCGCGTATTTCATGACCGGGCCGGACGGCGAGCGCGCGCACGGCTGGTGGGAGATCACCGCGGTCCGGGCGCCCGACTCCCTGAGCTACGAGGACGGGTTCGCGGATGAACACGGCGCACGCCAGGAGGGCATGGGCGTCATACACGCCACCGTCACGCTCGAGGCCCTCGGGACCGGCACGCGCATGACCATCGAGAACCGCTTCGACAGCCTCGAACAGCTCGAGCAGCTGCTGGCGATGGGCATGGAGGAGGGCATGGGACAGGCGATGGGCCAGATCGACGCCCTTCTCGCGGCGTAGACCGCCGGACACCGAACCCGCTGGCTACCCACCGCCCGCCGCTCCCGGTCACGGGGACGGCGGGCGGTGCGGTCGGTTCAGCTCGGGGCGCGGCCGGTGGCGTACGCGCGAGCGGCCATACGCTCGATGAACGAATCGGGACGGGTCACTGTCAGATTGCAGCCTCAGCCGTCGCCGCGTCGATTCGGCGAATGAAGTCGTTCGCCCACACTGCGGCAGCCTCGGCATCCGGCAGGACCTCGACCCCGTCTGCAGCCGTTTCGTACAACGTGTCCCAGTCGGCGTTCACGACGACGAGAGGCGGCCATTCGTGCCCGCCGCGGTAGGCGAACAGTCGCGTGCACGTCTCGCGCACCAGTTCCAAGTCGAGGTCTTCCTCGCGATCGAGGAGCTGCAAGTCGATGAGGTCGTGTGCGCGCTGGCTGTCGACCCCGGTCGCTGCGTGGAGCTTCTGCGCGATCTGATGGTCGCTGCGCATCACGTGGACCGGCTCCGGGCGGGGAAGTCCGACCGCTTCGAACAGGGCCGCGAGGTCGTCCGAGAGCACGATCTCGGGCTCGTCGGCGTCACCGATCTCGTTGTGACCGAGCTCGAACGTGACGGTGCACCACGGCCTGCCCCGATAATCGAGTTTCACGTCGAACGGCTGCATGACGTATGTCGCTGGAACCCCGGCCGGTTTCGGTGGCGTGCGCTCGATGAGTCGCCCGGTGAATCCCGCCCACCCGTTGCGCAACCGTTCCTCGAACTCGCTGACGAACTCCGCCAGGGTGCCCGGTCGCGCAGCATCGAGATCCCTCGTGAATCGGGTGGCCCGACCGTATCGGAGCGCCATCGCGCTCCCACCCTTGATGGCCCCGGCTGGAAGCATCTGACCGACCACGACGAGCGCCATCGCAACGGTACGCCTGTTCACCAGCCCGTCGTCGCCTTCGAGGTTCGCGACCCGCTGCCGGAGTGAACGGAGGCTCGGCGGGACACTGTCGTACGTCATACGTCCAGCGCCGTTCGCACGCGCGCGAGCTCCGCGGTCGTCAGGTAGCCCTCCGCACGCGCTTGGTCGGCGGCTTCACGGAGCCGACCAGTCTGGACACGCCCCCGGCATTCGAGGAGCGCATCCACGACGGGCTGCGCCGCGATGCCCTCGTACATCGTCGGCCTCGCATCCGCAGGAGCCCGGGTGATGGCGATACGAGCTGGGACGGCGCGCCGCGTCCGCCGAGGAGTTGCGACGCTGATGGTCTTCGGGTTCACGTCTGCGAGTCCGAGAAGCGCAAGAACCGTCTCCCCGCGCAGGAACGCACCCTCTCCTGCGCGCAGCGTCGCCTCCGCGTATTCGTCCAACGGGGTGTGCGGGATGGTCTCGTCGCGGTACAACCCGTACGCGATGTGCGCGAACCTGTTGCGTGTAGCGAGCTTCACCAACTCAACCTTCGGGACACCGGCGTCCTCCGCATCACGGGTGGTCACATACCCGTAATTGTCGGCTGCGATCTCATGCACGACATCTCGATAGGTTCCCTGCGACATGTCAAAACTATACCATTATCAGTATACTTTTGCCGCGCTGCACTGGACATCGTCGACGCACCGCCCACCGCCCGCCGCTCCCGGTTACGGGGACGGCGGGCGGTGCGGCCTGCTCAGCCGACGCCGTTGAGCACGGACGAGGTGAACGCGACCGCCCGCTGCTGCAGGGTCGCGATCCGCTCCTGTCGGGCGGCCTCGGCGTCGAATCCGACGTAGGCGAGCGGCGGCAGCTTGCGCACGTTGGCCGAGCACTGGAACTCGGCGCACACGAGCGTGCCGACCGTGTCACCGTTCTTCCCGGCCTGGCCGGCACGCTTCGCGCTGTAGAAGACGACGTCGTTGCTGAGGGTCACGTCCTGGCACCAGGCGCACTGCGGCCGGGTCCGTGGCATGGCGTCGGCCTGCCGGAGGAGGATGCCGACGGGTGCTCCGTCGACGACCGTCACGACATACGCGCGCCGCGGCAGCTTCTTGTCGCGCCACCCGAGGAAATCGCGGACCTCGAAGTCGATCGTCTCGAGCTCGGCGGGCAGTGACACGTCACTCACCTCCTTGCGCGAGGCGTTGACGAAGGAGGCTCTGATCTGGGAGTCGTTCAGGGGGATCATGTGGTTCACCGGTTTCGGCTGGGCCGTCGGAGCGACGGCGGAGAGACCCTCCGGGCGCCTGGGCACCGCAGCGGGCATGTCGGGTGCGCGACCCCGTCGGCGGCTCGGATGAGCGCGCTGGACGGGGCCGACGTCCTCACCGTGCGGGTGAGGTGATCGACCGGATGGACCGTGCTCTCGGGCCGGCGTTGGGGACGCCGACGACCTCCAGACGCCCGACACGGGGCGGAGCGATGATCAGGGACACACACGCACTGTATCAAGCGACGGCGCGCCTGCTCCCCCGTCGTTCCCGTCCTCGACGCTCAGCGCGCGGCAGGATGGACGCATGACCCTCGACGTCGCACGACTCCGGACCGCGTTCCCCTCACTCGCCTCGGGCATCGCCCACTTCGACGGCCCGGGCGGCACGCAGACACCGCTCGCGGTGGGGCAGGCGATCCTCGACACGCTCACCGGCCCGCTCTCGAACCGCGGGACGTCGGTCGCCTCGGAGCGCCGCTCCGACGACGCGGTCACCGCCTTCCGAGCCGCCTGCGCCGACCTCCTCGCCGCCGACCCGCGCGGGATCGTCTTCGGACGCAGCGCGACCCAGCTCACCTACGACTTCGCGAAGCACCTGTCCCGCGACTGGTCGGCGGGTGACGAGGTCGTGGTGTCCCGCCTCGACCACGACGCGAACGTCCGGCCCTGGATCCAGGCCGCGGAACACGCCGGGGCGACCGTCCGGTGGATCGAACTCGACGCCGCGACGGGCGAGCTCGACCTCGACTCGCTCGACGCGGCCCTCAGCGAGCGCACCCGCCTCGTCGCCGTGACGGCCGCGTCGAACCTCATCGGCACGATCCCGCCCGTGCGCACCATCGCCGACCGGGCGCACGCGGCAGGCGCGCTCGTCTGGGTGGACGGTGTCCACTACACGGCGCACCACGTCGTCGACGTCGAGGCACTCGCCGCCGACTTCTTCGTCTGCTCGCCGTACAAGTTCTTCGGCCCGCACTGCGGCGTCCTGGCCGCATCGCCGACGCTCCTCGAGTCGATCCACCCCGACAAGCTGCAGCCGTCGACGAACGTCGTGCCGGAGCGCTTCGAGTTCGGCACCCTGCCCTACGAGCTGCTGGCCGGCGTGACCGCGGCGATCGGGGTGCTCGCCACGATCGACCCCGGTGCCGCCGAGAACCGACGCGACCGCCTGGTCGCCTCCGCCGCATCCGTCCACGAGCGGGAGCTCGCGCTGCGCAGCCGCATCGAGGAGGAACTCGCCGCCCTCGCCCCCGCCGTCGAGCTGCACTCCCGGGCCGCGGAGCGCACGGCGACCCTGTTCATGACCTTCCCCGGTCGACGTTCGGCGGACGTCTCGGCCTTCCTCGCAGCCCGCGACGTGCTCGCACCGTCGGGCTCGTTCTACGCGGTCGAACCCTTCGCGGCGCTCGGCCTCGACGACGTCGGCGGCCTGCGCGTCGGCGTCGCCCCGTACACCTCGGACGAGGACGTCGACCGTCTGCTGAACGGCGTCAGGGCGTTCCTCGCGAGCTGACCCGTCGCGGGTCAGGAACGCTTGGTGGTCTCCCGTCGCAGCACGACGAACCCGGCGACCATCACGACCGCCCCGAGGACGAGGGTGATGATCCGGAAGAACCCGAAGTCGTTGACGCCGAAGATGAGCGGTCCGGCGAAGAGGAACGTGGCGCCGACGAAGTACCAGACGGCGGTGGAACCCCCGCTGGACGACGTGGGCTCCGACGACGTGGGCTCCGACGACGCGGGGCCGGCCACCGGCACCTCGTCTCGTTCCGGTCCCGGTTCGGGCTGGGTCGATCCGGTCATGGTTCGCTCCGATCCGCCACGCTGTCGGTGGTGCACGTGGCATCCGTCGACACGCTACGCCGAGCCGCACCGACCGGAATCCCCCACGCGACGGAGATCAGGCCTCGCTGGCGAACATCCGCCCGTCGGGGTCGAGTCGCGTCAGGAGGGCCGCGGAGATCGCGCCGAGCTGCTCGACCTGCTCGGCGCTGAGCGCGTCGAGCACCAGGGAGCGGACGTTGCCGACGTGCCCGGGCGCTGCCTGGACGACCTTGTCCCATCCGGCGTCGGTGAGCGTCACGTTCGTCGCGCGCCGGTCCTCCAGCACCGGTGAGCGTGCGATGAAGCCCTCCCCCTCGAGGCGGGTCAGCACCCGCGAGAGACGAGGGAGCGTCGCGTTCGTCCGCGCGGCCAGCGCCGAGGTGCGGAGCGTGCGCTCGGGGGCCTCGGACAACATCGCGAGGGTGAAGTAGTCGAAGTGGGTGAGGTGTTCGTCCCGCGTCAGCTGCAGATCGAGGGCAGCGGGGAGGAGCTCGAGGACGGCCGCGAACCGCACCCAGTCCCGCTGCTCCGCGTCGCTCAGCCAGCGGGTGTCCGTCATGGTCCCAGCGTAATGCTTGCCGCTACAACGAAGACCCCGCGATCGGGCCGTGCGGGCGCCGCCCCGGAGGAGGACGATGGACCCATGACCTTCCGCGCCCTCGCCCCCGGCCAGCGTTCCCGAATCCTCCTCGGCGGCCTCTCCGATGCGGAGCCGGAGGTCCTGTTCGAGACGGACGAGCTCCTCATCGAGGCGCCGAACTGGTCCCTCGACGGGAGCACGCTGGTCCTCAACGGCAACGGCCGGCTGTGGTCGCTGAGCGTGGAGGACCCCGGTGCGGGCCTGACCCGGATCGAGTTCGCGGGCCTGCCGGAGCTCAACAACGACCACGTGCTCGACCCCGACGGCGAGCACATCCTCCTCTCCGCCATGGACGGCCACATCTACCGCGGGGCCCTCACCGGCGGCTCCGTCACGAAGCTCACCGCCGACGACGGCAGCTGGCACTTCCTGCACGGCGTCTCGCCCGACGGCGCGCGCATCGCCTACGTGGAACTCGAGGGCTTCGAGCACCCCGGGCGACTCGCGGTCGCCCCGGCGGTCGAGGGCGGCGGCCCGGTCACGGTCCTCGACACCGGTGACGGGCATCTCGACGGTCCGGAGTGGTCGCCCGACGGCCGATGGCTGTTGTGCAACACCGAGCACTTCGGCACGGAGCCCGGTCACGCGCAGCTCGCCCGCATCCCCGACGGCGGGGGCACCCTCGAACACCTCGTGGCGAGCGACACCGTCGACTGGTTCCCGCACCTCTCCCCCGACGCCCGCCTCGCCGCGTACATCGCGTTCCCCGCCGGGACGATCGGGCACCCGGCCGACCTCGACGTCGAGGTCCGCCTCGTCTCGACCGACGACTGGGCGACCCCGCTCCGCCGGTACCCGGTGTTCGGCGGCCAGGGCACGATCAACGTGAACAGCTGGGCCCCCGACAGCACCCGCTTCGCGTTCGTCGCCTACCCGACCGCGCCCTGACCGTCGCCACTGGGTACTGTCGAGAGGTGACCGATGCCAGAAGCGCCCATTCGCAGACGCTCTCGCGCGGCATCCGCATCCTCGAGGTCCTCGCCGACGCCCGGGCACCACTGACGATCGACGAGCTGAGCACGGCGCTCAGCCTCCACCGCAGCGTCACCTACCGGCTGCTGCGCACCCTGGAGGACCATCGGCTCGTCGTTCGCGACACCGCCGGTCGGATCGCCCTCGGCTCCCGACTGGCCGCCCTCGCCGCCGGCGTCTCCCACGACCTGCAGGCAGCCGCCCTCCCGGAGTTGACGGCCGTCGCCAACGAACTCGGCATGACCTGCTTCCTCACGGTGCTCGACGGCGACGAGATCGTCACGCTCGTCAGCGTCGAACCGCGCCACACACTGGGGTCGATCGCGCAGCGGCCGGGCACCCGACACCCGATCGGTGTGGGCGCGCCGGGCAAGGCGATCGCCTCGCGGCTACCGCTCGCACAGTGGCCCGACACCCTCGACGACGCACATCGCGCCGAGCTGACCGACGTCGGCGAGCGGGGCTGGGCATCGAGCCACGACGAGGTCATCACGGGCCTCCGTGCCGTCGCCGTCCCGCTCGCCGTGCACGGGTCGCCGGCCGCGGCCCTCGCCGTCGTCTACGTCGCGAGCAGCCGCCCCGAAACCGAGATCGCGGCCCGCCTCATCGAGGGGGCCGCGACCATCGCGTCGTCGGTCTGAGCCCGGCTACATCCGCGTGCCGTACACCTGGCCGCGACCCTGCTGCTCCTCGGCCTCGCCACCGAGCGGGATGCCAGTGCGGTCGCGGAGGAGCAGCGTGGCTGCGAACGCGATGACGATCATGCCCGCGATGTAGAACGCGACGCTCGTCGCCGAGCCGGTGAGCTGCACGAGCCAGGTCGCGATCGTGGGCGCGAACGCACCGCCGAGGATCGCACCGATCGCGTAGGTGACCGAGACGCCGGTGTACCGGATGGACGCGGGGAACAGTTCGGCGAAGTACGCCGCCTGGGGCCCGTAGGTGAAGCCGTTGCCGATCGTGAACAGCGCCAGTCCGAGGAACAGGAGGACCGGGTTGCCCGTGTTCACGAGGGGGAAGAGCACGAACACGGTGGCGAGGAACGCGACCCAGCCGATGATGTACGTGTTGCGTCGCCCGATGCGGTCCGACAACGAGCCGGCGAACCAAGTGACGATCAGCCAGACCACGGCCGAACCGGTGACCGCGAGGAGGACCGGTGTGCGTTCCATCCCGACGAGGCCGCCGTCGGCGAGGGGCGTGGTCGCGTAGTTCTGGATGTAGCCGCCGGTGGTCATGTACCCGGCGGCGTTGTTGCCCGCGAAGGTGAGGGCGGCGAGCAGGACGAGCAGCCAGTGGTGACGGAACAGCTCGACGATGGGGACGCGGCGACGCTCCTTGTTCCGCGCGAGGGCGACGAAGACGGGGCTCTCGTCGACCTTGCGGCGCACGACGTAGCCGACGATGATCAGCACGAAGCTCAGCAGGAACGGGACCCGCCAGCCCCACTCGAGGAACGCGGCCCCGGGCGAGATCACGCCGGTCATGAGCGCGAGCATGCCGGACGCGAGCAGCAGCCCGATGGGCACGCCGATCTGAGGGAACGCGCCGAACCGCCCACGCCGGCCGGTCGGCGCGTGTTCGACGGCCATGAGGACCGCACCACCCCACTCGCCACCGGTGGACAGCCCCTGGAGGATGCGGAGGAAGACGAGCAGTGCCGGCGCGAGGATGCCGATCTGGTCGTAGGTGGGCAGCAGACCGATCAGGGTCGTCGCCGCGCCCATGAGGAAGAGCGTGATGACGAGCATGCGCTTGCGCCCGATGCGGTCACCGAAGTGGCCGGCGACGAACGCCCCGAGCGGACGGAACAGGAAGCTGACACCGACGGTCGCGAACGACAGCAGGAGCGCCGCCTGCGGACCGGCCGGTTGGAAGAAGAGCTGCGAGAAGACGAGTCCGGCGGCACTCGCGTAGAGGAAGAAGTCGTACCACTCGACCGTGGTGCCGATGACGGTGGCGAAGGCCACCCGGCGGAGTTCCGCGGGCGTCGTCGCCCGCGCCAGAGATGCGGTTGTCATTGTCTCGAGACCCCTTTGTCCGTCGCGACCCACCGTTGGGCCGCCAGAATGTACACCACATCGTATACAATCGTGGGGAACGCGCAAGAGGCAGTCGATGACGACGCACCGTATCGTGATCGCAGACCGCAGTCGACGCAGATGAGGACGGGACCGATGCAGGATCACGAACGCCGGGCGATCGCCGCCGAACTCGCCGCCGCCCACGACGACCGGAGCATCATCCCGCTCCTCACCGCCCGCCATCCCGACATGGACGTCGAGGACTCCTACGCGATACAGGCACTGTGGGCGGAGAGCCGGATCGCCGCCGGACACCGCGTCGTCGGCCACAAGATCGGCCTCACCTCCAAGGCGATGCAGCAGGCCACCGGCATCACCGAACCCGACTACGGCGTGATCTTCGACGACCAGGTGTTCGACTCCGGCGCCACGCTCGACTTCGACGCGTACTCCAACGTGCGGGTGGAGGTCGAGCTCGCCTTCGTCCTCGGCCGCCCGCTCCAGGGCCCCGGCTGCTCGATCTTCGAGGTGCTCGACGCGACCGACTACGTCGTCCCGGCGCTCGAGGTCCTCAATTCGCACATCGAGCTCGAGGGCCGCACGATCGTCGACACGATCGCCGACAACGCGGCACTCGGGGCGATGGTGCTGGGTGGCACGCCGGTCCGACCCGACGCGATCGACCCCCGCTGGGTCTCGGCGCTCCTCTACCGCAACCAGACGATCGAGGAATCGGGCGTCGCTGGAGCCGTCCTCGGGCACCCGGCGCTCGGCGTCTCGTGGCTGGCGGGCAAGCTCGCCCAGCACGGCGGCAGCCTCGCAGCCGGGGAGATCGTCCTCGCCGGCTCCTTCACGAGACCGATGTGGGTCGAGCGCGGCGACACCGTGCACGCCGAGTACCAGGGACTGGGAGCCGTGACATGCCGATTCGAATGACCCTGCCGCCGACCTTCGGCGAGCGCCTGCGGACCGCCGACCGCCCCCTGGTGGGCATGTGGGTGGTGTCGGGGAGTCCGGTCGCTGCGGAGATCGCCGCGGGCAGCGGCCTCGACCTGCTCCTCATCGACGGCGAGCACTCCGCGAACACGCTCGAGAGCATCCAGCTGCAGCTGCAGCTCGTCGCGGCATTCCCGGTGTGCCCGCTCGTGCGGGTGCCGTTCGGCGATCCCGTCGTGATCAAGCAGGTCCTCGACCTCGGAGCCCAGAACCTCATCGTGCCCATGGTCGAGTCCGCCGCTCAGGCCACCGAGCTCGTCCGGGCCGTGCGCTACCCACCACAGGGCGTCCGCGGGGTCGGTAGCGCCTTGGCCCGATCGTCCCGCTGGAACCGGGTGGACGACTATCTGTCACTGGCGAACGGATCCGTGTCGCTGACGGTGCAGATCGAGTCGGCGTCCGCGGTCGAACACGCGGCCGAGATTCTCGCGGTGGACGGTGTGGACGCGGTGTTCGTGGGACCGGCCGACCTCTCGGCCTCCATGGGCCTCCTCGGCCAGCAGGGGCATCCGACGGTGATCGCGGCCGTCGAGCGCGTCCTCGACGCCGCTGCCGCTGCCGGGAAGCCGGCCGGCGTGAACGCCTTCGACCCCGTCGTGGCGGAGCACTACCTCGACCACGGCGCGTCGTTCGTCCTCGTCGGGGCCGACGTCTCGCTGCTCGCGCGAGCCTCGGAGGGCTTGGCCGAGCGGTTCATCGACGGCCGTCGTGCCGCCCCGCGTGGCGACGGCTACTGACCCTTTCCGAATCCATCGGGATCGTATATGATTCCGTATACCAAGCTGAGGACGGACGATGACGAACCAGGATGACGACGGCGACCTTTGGGCTGCTGCGGGCGGCAAGATCATCGCCGTACACCTCAACTACCCCTCGCGGGCCGCACAACGCGGACGTACCCCCGAGCACCCCTCGTACTTCCTCAAGCCCTGGTCCTCCGTCGCCCGCAGTGGCGACACCATCGAGCGACCGGCCGGCGCGGAACTCCTCGCCTTCGAGGGTGAGATCGCGATCATCATCGGCACCGCGGCCCGGCGCGTCACGGTCGAGGACGCCTGGCAGCACGTGTCCGGCGTGACCGCCGCGAACGACTTCGGCCTCTACGACCTGCGCACGGCCGACAAGGGCTCGAACCTCCGATCCAAGGGTGGCGACGGCTACACGCCCCTCGGCCCGACCGTCATCCCCGCCGACCGCATCGACCCCGCTGGCCTCCGCGTCCGCACCTGGGTCGACGGCGAGCTCGTCCAGGAGGACACGAGCGACACCCTCCTCTTCCCCTTCGCCCAGCTCATCGCCGACCTCTCGCAGCTGACGACGCTCGAGCCCGGCGACGTGATCCTCACGGGCACGCCGGCCGGTTCCTCCGTCGTCGTCCCGGGCGACGTCGTCGAGGTCGAGGTCGACGCCCCCACCGCCTCCGGCACCCCGTCGAGCGGCCGACTCGTGACCACCGTCGTCGACGGCACCGTGCCCTTCGGCGACGTCGGCTCGAAGCCCGCCGTCGACGACCGGCAACGCGTCGAGGCCTGGGGCGATGCCGAGCTGGCGGGCGTGCCCTCCGACACGCTCGGGGACCAGGGAACGCTCACAGACCAGGGGGCCACCTCCCGGGTGGTGGAACCGCTCGATCCCGCGGTCGCCGAGCAGCTCGCGGCGGTCTCAACCGCGACGCTCAGCGCCAAGCTCCGAGCACGGGGCTACACCGGGGTCTTCGTGGAGGGCGTGCACGCCTCGCGTCCCGGAACGCGCATGGTCGGCGTCGCCCGCACCCTCCGCTTCGTCGCCCACCGGCCCGACCTCTTCGCCGAACGCGGCAACGGCTTCAACGCGCAGAAGCGCCTCTTCGACACGGTCGAGTCGGGCGAGGTCATCGTCATCGAGGCGCGCGGCGAGCGCGGCACCGGCACCGTCGGCGACGTCCTCGCCCTGCGTGCCCAGCAGCGCGGTGCGGCCGGAGTGGTCACCGACGGCGGGATCCGCGACGCCGAACAGGTGGCCGGCTTCGCGCTCCCGACCTTCTCGCAGGGACCGCATCCCTCCGTCCTCGGGCGCCGGCATGTGCCGTGGGAGATCGACGTCGCCGTCACCTGCGGCGGCGCGACCGTCCTGCCCGGCGACGTGATCGTCGGCGACGGCGACGGGGTCATCGCGATCCCCCGCGCGCTCGTCGCCGAGGTCGCCGCCGAGGCCGTGACGCAGGAGGCCGAGGACGCCTGGATCGCCCAGCAGGTGCTCCAGGGTGCCGCGGTCGACGGCCTGTTCCCGCTGAACGCCGAGTGGCGGGCACGATACGAGAGCGAGCAGGGCCGATGACCGCCGAGCGACCCACCCTGAGCAAGTCCGAGCGGGCCTACCGCTTCATCCGCGAGGGCATCGACGAGGGTCGCTTCGTCCCCGGGTACCGCCTGGTGCTCGGGCAGATCGCCGGCGAGCTCGACATCAGCGTCGTCCCCGTGCGCGAGGCGATCCGCCGGCTCGAGGCGGAGGGGCTCGTCACCTTCGAACGGAACGTCGGCGCGCAGGTCGCGCTGCTGCAGGAGACCGAGTACCTCTTCACCATGCAGACACTCGCGCTCGTCGAGGGCGCCGCGACGTCGATGAGTGCCGCGTACCTCACCGACGACCACCTCGCCCGCGCCCACGAGATCAACGAGCGAATGCGCCGCACCCTCGACGACTTCGACCCGCACGCGTTCACGGCCCTCAACCTGGAGTTCCACGCCGTGCTCTTCGAGGAGTGCCCGAACCCGCACGTGCTCGACCTCGTGCACCGCGGCTGGAGCCGTCTCAACGCGCTCCGCGATTCGACGTTCAGCTTCGTGCCCGGCCGCGCGCGGGAGTCGGTCGCCGAGCACGACGGCATCCTCGAGCTGATCGCCGCGGGAGCAGAGCCGCTCGAGATCGAGATCGCCGCACGCGACCACCGCACGGCGACCCTCGACGCGATGCTCGCCTACCAGGCCGACCACAAGCCGCCGAGCGCGGCGCCGTTGTCGTCATCGTCGTCATCCACCACCCACCGGAGGAACCACTCATGACCCAGCACGTTCCGGCAGCGCTGCCCGACCGTATCCGGCACTTCATCGACGGCGAGTTCGTCGACTCGGTCGACGGCGACACCTTCGACGTCCTCGACCCGGTGTCGAACGAGACCTACGTCCAGGCCGCCGCGGGGAAGCAGGCCGACATCGACCTCGCCGTCGCCGCCGCCAAGCGCGCCTTCGACGAGGGGCCGTGGCCGAAGCTCCTCCCCCGCGAGCGCAGCCGGATCCTGCATCGGGTCGCCGACGCCGTCGAAGCCCAGGACGCCCGTCTCGCAGAACTCGAGAGCTTCGACACCGGCCTGCCGATCACCCAGGCGCTCGGCCAGGCGAAGCGGGCCGCCGAGAACTTCCGGTTCTTCGCGGACCTGATCGTCGCCCAGCACGACGACACCTACAAGGTGCCCGGTCGCCAGGTGAACTACGTGAACCGCAAACCGATCGGCGTCGCGGGGCTCATCACCCCGTGGAACACGCCGTTCATGCTCGAGAGCTGGAAGCTCGCCCCCGCGCTCGCGACGGGCAACACGGTCGTGCTGAAGCCCGCCGAGTTCACCCCGCTGTCGGCGAGCCTCTGGGCGGACATCTTCCGCGGTGCAGGGGTTCCGGACGGCGTGTTCAATCTCGTGAACGGCCTCGGCGAGGATGCCGGCGACGCGCTCGTGAAGCACCCGGACGTGCCGCTCATCTCCTTCACGGGCGAGAGCAGCACCGGTCAGCTCATCTTCGCGAACGCCGCGCCCTTCCTGAAGGGGCTGTCGATGGAGCTCGGCGGCAAGTCGCCGGCGGTCGTGTTCGCCGACGCCGACCTCGACGACGCGATCGACGCGACCGTGTTCGGCGTCTTCTCCCTGAACGGCGAGCGCTGCACCGCGGGAAGCCGCATCCTCGTGGAGCGCAGCGTGTACGACGACTTCGTCGAACGGTACGCGGAGCGGGCTCGCAACATCGTCGTCGGTCACCCGAACGACCCGGCCACAGAGGTCGGTGCCCTGGTGCACCCGGAGCACTACGAGAAGGTCATGGGCTACGTCGAGATCGGCAAGGGCGAGGCACGCCTCGTCGCCGGGGGCGGACGGCCGGAGGGCTTCCCGACCGGCAACTACGTCGCACCGACCGTGTTCGCCGACGTCGCCCCCACCGCACGGATCTTCCAGGAGGAGATCTTCGGTCCGGTCGTCGCGATCACCCCGTTCGACTCCGACGAGGAGGCGCTCGCGCTCGCGAACGACACGAAGTATGGACTGGCGGCCTACATCTGGACGAACGATCTCAAGCGCGCACACACCTTCTCGCAGAACGTGCAGGCCGGGATGGTGTGGCTGAACTCGAACAACGTCCGCGACCTCCGGACCCCGTTCGGCGGCGTGAAGGCGTCGGGGCTGGGCCACGAGGGCGGCTACCGCTCCATCGACTTCTACACCGACCAGCAGGCGGTCCACATCACGCTCAACCAGGCGCACTCCCCGCGCTTCGGCACGGGCGGGCCGCTGCAGCCCGCCCACTGACGCGCGACCCGCGACACCCCTCTCCCATCAGACATCACGCAAGGACGCATTCATGTCGAACCCCATCACCCCTGCCGGCCCCGAGCCCGTCGTGACCGACACCGACCCGATCCCCACGCCCGGGAACCGGATCCCGACGCCCACCGCCACGCCGCCGGACATCCTGCGGTGCGCGTACATGGAGATCGTGGTGACGGACCTCGCGGCGAGCCGGAAGTTCTACGTCGAGGTCCTCGACCTCGTGGTGACGGAGGAGGACGAGCACACGGTCTACCTGCGGAGCTTCGAGGAGTTCATCCACCACAACCTCGTGCTGCGGCAGGGGCCGGTGGCGGCCGTCGCGGCGTTCAGCTACCGGGTGCGGAGCCCTGAGGACCTCGATCGGGCGGTCGCGTTCTACACCGAGCTCGGCTGCCGGGTCGAGCGACGTGCGGAGGGGTATGTGAAGGGGATCGGCGACTCGGTGCGGGTCGAGGATCCGCTCGGGTTCCCCATCGAGTTCTTCTACGACGTCGAGCACGTCGAGCGTCTGGCGTGGCGGTACGACCTGTACACGCCGGGTGCGCTCGTGCGGCTCGACCACTTCAACCAGGTGACACCGGACGTGCCGCGCGCGGTCGCCCACATGGAGGACCTCGGGTTCCGGGTGACGGAGGACATCCAGGACGAGGCCGGCACCACGTACGCGGCGTGGATGCGTCGGAAGCCGACCGTGCACGACACGGCGATGACGGGTGGCGACGGTCCGCGCATGCACCACGTGGCCTTCGCGACGCATGAGAAGCACAACATCATCGCGATCTGCGACAAGCTCGGTGCGCTGCGGATGTCGGACGTCATCGAGCGTGGACCGGGGCGTCACGGCGTCTCGAACGCGTTCTACCTGTACATCCGCGACCCCGACGGCCACCGCATCGAGATCTACACGCAGGACTACTACACGGGCGACCCGGACAACCCGGTGGTCACGTGGGACGTGCACGACAACCAGCGACGCGACTGGTGGGGCAACGCGGTCGTGCCGAGCTGGTACACGGACGCCTCGCTCGTGCTCGACCTCGACGGTGAGCCGAAGCCGGTCCTCTCCCGCACCGACGACTCGGAGCTCGAAGTCACGATCGGTGCCGACGGCTTCTCCTACACGCGGAAGGGCGACGAGGCGCAGGGCTTCAAGCTCGGCAACACCCTCTAGGACGCGTTTCGTTCGCCCATCTTTGGGCGAGCGAACGCCGCTTCGCCCAAAGATGGGCGAATGAACGGGGACTTCGCCTCCCTATGCTGGCCTGATGACGAACCCGGTCGCCTTGGAGAGTTTCTCCGGATCCGCACCCGATGCCGTGTGGGACGACGTCACCGCGCTGTTCGTGGAGGCGTTCACCGCCGAGCCCTACCTGGAGGATGCTCTCGACCTCGGGACCATCCGGCAGTGGGGTCCCGAGCACCTCGGGCACCGGGGTGGGCGGCTTGTCACGGCGTCCACCGACGGTCGCCTCGTGGGCTTCGCGCTCGCACACGGGCTCGACGCCGACCCGGCCTGGCTCGGCATCCTCGCGCAGCTCGCCGAGGGAAGCGACGCGGCGAGCGCAGCGCTCGCCCAGCCTGACGACGCGGTCGTCGTCCACGAGCTCGCGGTCACGGCGTCCGAACGCGGACGCGGCATCGGACGCCAGTGCCTCGCCGCACTGCTGCAGGATCGGACGGAAGCGCAGACGTTCATCGGCGTCTACGAGCGGGCGACCGCGGTCGCCGCGATGTACCGCCACTGGGGACTGGATGAGATCGGTCGGGTACCGATGCCGGGTGACGCGATCGCGCTGCGGGTCCTCACCGCGCCCACCGCCGAGTTGGCGGCGGAGCTCAGCGTCCCGGACCCGGAGGTGGGCGGATGACCCGGCGCACGCTCTGGCTCACCCGCTGGGAGTGGGGCTGCTGTGGTGGGCCGCTGGAACCCGGTCAACGAGTGACCCTCTCGGTCTGGCCCGTGGACGACGGGCAGCGGAGCTGGCTGACCGAAGCGGTCGGAGCGGATCTCACGGCACGGATCGACGGCGTCGAGATGCATCACGAGGAGGACCCCGCCCCGGAGCGGCTCACGGGCACTCTGGCGCGGCTGTCGACGGTGTCGATGCCCTCGCGTCTCGTCCACAGCGAACGCCCTCCGCTGCCACTCGGAGCCCTGCCTGCGGCGAGACGCCTCATCGGGCCTCCGGGGAGCGGCGTGTACATCGGCGTCCCGCACTCCCCGTTCGTGACGCACCACGAAAGCGTGCCAGGGCCGCCCGTCGTGCAGGAGACGCCGCGGATCCCACCCCGGCGCGAAACCGGAGACGCCGATGCTCGGTCGGCAGCAGGAGCCCGGTCGGCAGCACGAGCAGCGGAACAGGCGGCCTCGGACGCGGAAGCCGAAGCGCATGCAGCGCGCGGGACCGTCCCACCACCGGGCGAGGTCGAGCCCCGGCTGGTCGGCTACCTCGTCGAGCTCGACGTCGACGGAGCCTGACGCTGACGCGAACCTGATGCGTTCGCGAACCTGGCCCGCGCGGTTCAGCCCGCGAGCCCGAGGCTCCGCAGCGTCGCGTCGATCAGGCGCTCGGCCCGCGCCGGCGTCATCCGGTCGGACTGCTCAGCTGCCCGCGCCACGGCGATGCCGTCGAGGACGGCCAGGAGGAGTGCCGCGTCGTCGGTCGTGAAGGCCGCATCGGGGAAGGCGTCGGCGAGGAGGTGGCGCAACACGTCCTCGGTCCGCGCCCAGTCCGTCGCGTGGATCGCCCGGATGTCGGCGTTCGTGCTGGCCCGCGCCGCGAACGCGACCCAGACGATCCCGTCGGTGAGGTCCGAGCCCTCGATGCAGGCGATCTCGCGACAGAACACCCGGAGCCGCTCCTCGCCCGAGGTGAGGGCCTCGAGACGCTCGGCGACCCGGGCTCGGAACCGCTCGTTCACCTCGGTCATCGCCGCGACGAGCAGGCGGTCCTTCGTCGCGAAGTGATGCTGGACGGCGCCGACGGAGACGCCCGCCTCGCCCGCGACGGTGCGGATCGTCAGCGCGTCGGCCCCCTGCGTCGCCATGATCCTGAGCAGGGCGTCGACGATCCGCACCCGGCTGCCGTTCTCGTCCGCCATCGCCTCCGCTTTCACCTCGCCCTCTCAACAGGGTACGGTCTTCCCATGACCAATACGAGCGTATTGCCCGCGGCCGTGCGGCCGTCCCCGCGGATCGCCGCCCTCGACGTCGTCCGCGGACTCGCGATCCTCGGCACGCTCGGCACGAACATCTGGGTCTTCTCGCACCCCTGGGGGCTGCTCGGCATGCTCGCCGCCCCGGTCACACCGGAGACCGGCCCCGCCGCCGGGGTGACCCAGCTCGCACTCATGGCGCTCACCCAGGGCAAGTTCCTCGCCCTGCTGACCCTCATGTTCGGCGTCGGCCTCGTCATCCAGCACGACGCCGCCCGACGCCGCGGACGCCGTTGGCCCGGCCGTTACCTCTGGCGTGCCACCCTGCTACTCATCGACGGCGCGGTGAACTACGTCCTCATCGCGGAGTTCGACGTCCTCATGGGCTACGCGATCACCGGCGCGATCGTCGCCTGGCTCCTGCTCACGAGACCGAGGACGCAGCGGGTGATGATCGTCGTCTTCGGCGCGCTGCACGTCCTTCTCATCACCGCGATCGTCGCGTTCATCGCCACGACACCGTCGGCGTCAGGCGACCTCGAACTCCCCGCCGGGCCGAGCCCGTACGCCACCGACTCCTTCCTGGGGCTGGCGGCCTTCCGCCTCGACAACCTCGCGGTGTTCCGGGCGGAACCGGTCCTCATCGGGTTCCTCACCCTGGCCATGTTCCTCACCGGCGCGCACCTCTTCCGCGCCGGCGTCTTCGGTGAGACCGGCGGTCCGCTCCGACGCCGACTGATGATCATCGGCGCCTGCGCCCTGCCGGTCGACCTCGTGCTCGGCATCGCCGGAGGAACCGCGGGGCTCCTCGCCGAGCGCTATCTGGCCGCACCACTCGTCGCCCTCGGTGTCCTCGGGGCGACCGTCGAGCTGTGTCGGCGCTTCGGCACGGACGGGTGGGCCGCGCGACGCCTCCGGGAACTCGGCAAGGTCGCCCTGAGCGCCTATCTGCTGCAGAACCTCCTCGGTGGTGCGATCTTCTACGGCTGGGGCTTCGGCCTCGCCGAGCTCACGGCCGAATGGCGCGTCCCGGTCACGGTCGTCGCCTTCGTCGTGATCGCCGCCCTCGTGACCGGCTTCGCCCATCTCTGGCTCCGCCGCTTCACCCTCGGCCCCGTCGAGTGGCTCTGGAAGCGCGGTGCAGAGCTCGGAACGAGACGTTCGGACGACCGACCCTCGCTACGGTGAGACCATGACCACCGTGCACCTGACCGGCCAGTTGATCTGCGCGACACCGACCGAGGCGGCGATCGTCGAAGCGCATCTCGCGCAGCACCTCGCGCTCACCCGCGCCGAACCGGGGTGTGTGTCGTTCGAGGTCACCCGGTCGGACGACCCGCTCGTCTGGGACGTCGCCGAGGTCTTCGGCGGCGACGAGGCGTTCGAAGCCCACCAGGCCCGCGTCGCGTCGAGCGAGTGGGGCCGCGCGACCGCCGGCATCGAGCGCCGCTACCAGGTGACGCGGTCGCCAGCGGGCCAGACCGTCATCGACGTCGGTGCCGACGAGCTCGCCGACCTCCGCCGCCGACTCCGCGACACCCGCTGGCCGGAACGGTGGCCGACGGACGGTTGGGAGGCCGGCACCGACCAGGACGAGCTGCGGCGGCTCGTCACCTACTGGGCGGACGGCTTCGACTGGACAGCGCAGCAGTCGGCGATCAACGCCCTGCCGTGGCACCGGGCCGAGATCGACGGTGCGGACATCGGCTACCTCCGGTTCGACGCCGAGGCGCCGGGCGGGATCCCCATCGTCCTCACGAACGGATGGCCGAGCACCGCCATCGAACTCGTCGAACTCGCCAGGCGCCTCGCGACGCCGTCCCACTTCGGCGGCGACCCGGCGAGCGCCGTCACCGTCATCGTGCCCGCGCTGCCCGGGCTGCCGTTCTCGCCGCAGCGGCCGACCTTCGGCCAGCAGACCCATGAGCTGTGGCACACCCTGATGCACGATCACCTCGGGTTCAGCCGGTACGCCGCGCATGGCGGTGACCTCGGTGCGGGGATCACCTCGCGGCTCGGGCAAGCGCACCCCGAGGCGGTCGCTGGTATCCACCTCCTCGCGGTCGCCGCGCCACGCGAGGTCGACGCCGAGACGCTCACCGCGGAGGAGCGGGCACATGTCGCCCGGGTGGAGGTCTGGGACGCCGAGGAGGGTGCGTACGAGCATCAACACCACACGCGTCCGCTCACGCTCGCTCCCGCACTGTCCGACTCCCCCGTCGGCCTGCTCTCCTGGGTCCTCGAGAAGCACCGGGCCTGGAGCGACTGCGACGGTGACGTCTCCACACGGTTCAGCGACGACTACCTCGCGACGCTCGCCTCCGTCTACTGGTTCACGAACGCGATCGGCACCTCGCTCCGCCCGTACTACGAGTCCGCGACCGGGATCACGACGCGCGTCGACCGGGTGGACGTGCCGACGGCGGTCGCGCTCTTCCCGCACGATCTGGCGAGCCCGCCGCGCAGCTGGGCCGAGCGGAGCTACGACGTGCGCCGGTACACGGTCATGCCCCGCGGCGGCCACTTCGCGCCCCACGAGGAGCCCGAGCTCCTCGCGGACGACATCCGGGCATTCCTGGCGACGCTGTAGCGGACACACGCGCGACCAGCGCTGTCACCGGTAGGCTGCCTCGATCACCGGCCTCATGCAGCGATCCTCGCTAGACGCGCCTGAACCGGGCCGGAGCACCCCGATCCGTCACACCGCGGAGACCGCTCAGTCGTGGTCGATGGAGGAGACCGCGTCGGCCACCTGGGACTTGCCTTCGGCGACGCGGTCGTCGTCGTCCGTGACGATGCCGATGGTCTCCACGATCCGCCCCTGCACGGCCTCGAGGACGGCCTTCGGCTGCGGCGCCTCGGGCTCGCGGTCGTCGCTCCGCTCCTCGTCCTCCGGGTAGACCTGGAGCCGGTCGTCGTCGCCGTCCGCCACCGTGCGTCGGGCGTGGTCGACGCAGAGTTTGGCGACCTCCTCGGCGTGCGCGTACATGACGGAGTGCGCCGCGCCCGGGATCTCCCAGAGCCGCGAGGAGGGGAGCAGCTCGCCGACCCGCTCCACCCATTCGCGTGGAGCGACCGCGTCGTACTCGCCGCGGATCACGAGGGTGTGCGCCTCGACCTTCGGCAGCGCCTCCTCGATGGGATAGCTGAGCATCTCCGGGAGGACCCGCGAGAACCACTTGAACCCGCAGAAGACGTAGGCGCTGACGGCGAGCACCTTGACGGTGAGCGGCTCGTGCCAACTCGACTGCAGGAAGCGCACCGCCTGGGTGAGCACGCGACGCTGCCCGGGGACGACCACCGGACCGATGAGGATGAGCGTCGACAGCTCGGGACGACGCGAGACGAGGTCGCTGACCACCTGGCTGCCCATCGAGTGACCGACGATGATCGGGTCCTTCAGGTCGAGCTCGTCGATGACCCGGCCGACGAGGTCGGCGTATTCGCGGATCGTGAGCGTCGACGTCGGGTGCGGGACGCCGCCGAACCCGGGCAGGTCGAGGGCGTGCACGGGGCCGAACTCGTTGAGGTGCGGAGCGAGCCGCTCGAAGTAGGTCGAGGAGACGCCGATACCGGGGATGAGGATGAACGAACGGTCGCCGCTGGAGCCCACGGAGTTGACGCGGACGTAGACGTCGCCGTCGTACACGCGATCGACCCGCACACTCCGCTTGCGACGCTTGCGCTCGATCCTCGACATGCCCCAAGCGTACAAGTGGCGGGCACCCGGATGACGAGAGCTGTCAACCGTGCGCGATCCGGCCAGGCGGGCGCGAAGATGGGAGTGACCGGAGCGGCCATCCCTCGCTCCTCGAGAGGTGCACCATCATGACCGTCCCCCGCGTCCTCATCTCCGGAGCCAGCATCGCCGGCCCCTCCCTCGCCTTCTGGCTGAACCGCTACGGCTGGGACACCACCGTCGTCGAGCGGGCACCGGCGTTCCGCGACGGCGGCCAGAACATCGACGTGCGCGGGGCGGCCCGCGAGGTCCTGCGACGGGCCGGCCTCGAGGACGCCGCGAAGGAGGCGACGACCGGCGAACGCGGCACCCGGTTCGTGGGCGACGCCGGCGAGACGATCGCCGAGTTCCCGGTGTCCGAGTCCTCGGAGACCGACGGCGCGACGGCCGAGGTCGAGATCCTCCGCGGCGACCTGGCACGCATCTTCGTCGACGCGACCGAGGGCGCGACCACCTACCGGTACGGCGACCACATCACCGGACTCGACGACGACGGCGAGCGCGTGCGCGTGTCGTTCGCGCACGGTGACGACGAGGAGTTCGACCTCGTCGTCGCGGCGGACGGCATCCGCTCCTCGACCCGCGAGCTGGCGTTCCCGGGCGAAGCGGTCATCAGGTCCCTGGGGCTCGAGATGACGTACCTCACCATCCCCCGCGACGCCGCGGACGTCCCCTGGTGGCAGTGGTACTCGGGGGTCGGCGGCCGCAGTGTCACCCTGCGTCCGGACCGCCACGGCACCACCAGGGCCGTCCTCACGGAGGTCACCTCCGACCGCGGCGACGGGGTCGTGCCGGCACGCCGCGACCTCGAGGCGCAGCGACGGCACCTGCGGAGCCGGTTCGCCGGGCTCCCGTGGCAGGCGAACCGGGTCCTCGACGCCCTGGACCACGCCGACGACGTCTATTACGAGTCCATCGGCCAGGTCCGGACGCCGCGCTGGGCGTCCGGCCGGGTGGCGCTGCTCGGTGACGCCGCCTGGTGCGCGTCACCGGTGAGCGGCATGGGGACGAGCCTGTCGATCGTGGGCGCCTACGTCCTCGCGGGCGAGCTGGCCGCGCACGTGCACCACCGGGACGCGTTCCGCGGGTACGAGCGGATCATGCGCCCGTACGTCGAGCAGGCGCAGACACTCCCCCCGGGCACGCCGCAGCTCGCCAACCCGACCTCGAAGGCCGGTGTCGCCGCCTTCCGCACGGCACTGCGGGTGGCCGGGTCGAAACCGGCGAAGTTCGTCGGCGCACAGCTCTTCTCGCCGCCGGCCGACACGATCGACCTGCCGGAGTACGAGCACCTCGAACCCCTCCGGGACCGCGCGTGACCGACGTACCGGAAACCCGTCTCGCCGCCATCTCCCCCACGGCGACGGCGCTCGCAGGTCCCGTCGTGGCTGCCCAGGAGTGGCGACACCTCGCCTTCGTGCACTGGCGGGTCCCGGCGAGCGCCGTCGCGCCGCTCCTGCCGCCGGGCGTCGTCCCCGACGTCTTCGACGGCTCCAACTGGGTCGGGCTGATCGCGTTCGAACTGGGTGACGCCCGCATCGGACCCCTGCCGCCGTCGCCGATCGGCGGGTCGTTCACCGAGGTGAACGTGCGGCTCTACGGGGTCGACGCCGAGGGGCGCCGCGGCGTCGTGTTCCGTTCGCTCGAGGCGTCGAGCCTGCCCGCGGTCCTCGCGGCCCGGGCGATGTTCGGCCTGCCCTACGAGTGGGCGCGGACCGCGCAGCGCCCGACGACGGACGGCTGGGAGTACGCGTCCCGCCGGATCACCGCGTCACCGACGAAACGCGGTCCCGGGTTCCGGCTCGGCGTCGACGTCGACAGCACCACGACCGTCGACGACGAGCTGTCGCGGTTCCTCACGGCGCGCTGGGGTCTGTTCCAGAGCCGCTTCGGGCGGACGCAGTGGTTGCCGAACGAGCACGAGCCGTGGGTACTCCACCCGGCGCGGGTGACCACGCTGCGCGACGAGCTGACGGCGGCGGCGGGTCTCCCCGGCGTCGTAGAGCGGGAGCCCGACTCCGTCCTGTTCAGTCCGGGCGTGAACGCCCGCTTCGGGATCGGGTCGTTCCTGCGCCCCTGAGCCCGGTCAGTCGGTGGCGGTGACCGCGGCGACGACCACCGGGTCCTCGCACCCGCGCGCGAACCCGCGGATCCGGCGGTCGATGTCGCGTTGGAGGACGAACGCGCCGATGCGTTCAGCGATGGGTGCCAACCACCGCGGCTGGCAGGTGAAGTTGTACCGCCACACGGCGAGCGTGCTCCCCTCATCGCCCTCGACCGCGCTGAAGCGCCACCCGCCGGCGAGCCGCTCGAAGAACCACGAGCCCTTCGTCATCTTCATGCCGACGTTGGTGGGCGGGTGGTAGGACACGTATTCACTGACCATGCGGAACCCGAAGCGCTGCACGGTGAAGGTGCGCACGCCCTTCGCCGCGGCCGTCGCGCCGTCGAGGAAGTGCTGGCGCCGGATGAACGGGTCCCAGCGCATCCGGATCGCGCCGGTGGTCTGGGAGATCGCGAAGGCGACGTCGGGGGTGACGGGCACGGTGCAGCGGGATTCGACGACGGGCATGCCCCATCCTGACACGGGTGCTTGACATCCATCGCTTGTTTGTGTTCAATCAGTCACATGAGCCGATCGACCGCAGAGGACCAGCGCGTGCGCACCATCGCGAGCGCCGTCGAGGTCTTCGCGATCGCCGGCTACCGGGCCACCCCCGTCACGGACGTGGCCAAGGCCGCCAAGATCTCGCCCGCCTACGTCTTCCGCCTCTTCGACGGCAAGCTCGGACTCTTCGTGGCCGCCGTGGAGCACTGCTACGAGCAGGTGGCGGCCGCCATGTCCGGCGCCGTCGCCGAGCACCCCGAGTGGAGTCCGGCGGACAAGCTCGACGCGATGACCCAGGCCTACATCGAACTCATCCGCGACCGCAGCCTCATCGCCCTTCAGGTGCACGCCCAGAGCGCGTGCGACGTCCCGGAGATCCAGGAGGCCGTCCGCGCCGGCCTCGCACTCGTCGTCCGCGTGATGTCCCGCGACTCGGGGGCGGACGCGGTCTCCGTGCAGCGCAGCCTCGCCTACGGCCAGCTCTGTCACCTCGTGGTCCAGGCGGGGCTCGGCGACGTCGACGCCGACTGGGCGCGCGTCGTGGACCACGGCATCCGACACGACTGACCCGTGACGACCGCCGGTCGTCATCGTTCCGCACCCATCGAAGTGACTGTCCAGTCACACACAACAGGAAAGCAGCCCATCATGAACACGACACCGACCCCCGCCGCCGAGCTCGTCACCACCCAGGTCGTCCTCCCCGGCCTCGTCGAACCGTCCGGACTCGTCGTCACGACGGGCACCGTCCCGTCGCCCGGCCCCGGACAGCTCCTCGTCGAGATGGAGGCGACCGGCATCTCCTTCGCCGAACAGTCCATGCGGAAGGGCCGCTACCTCGGCCAGCCCGCCTTCCCCTTCGTCCCCGGATACGACCTCGTGGGACGTGTGCTGGCCGTCGGCGACGATGGCGACCGGAGCCTGCTCGGCAAGCGCGTCGCCACCCTGACGAAGACGGGCGCCTGGGCGAGCCACTCGCTCGTCGCCGCCCGCGACAGCATCCTCGTCCCCGAGGGCGTCAGCTCGGAGGACGCCGAGACCGTCGTCGTGAACGGTGTCACCGCCTGGCAGATGCTGCACCGCACGGCGCGGGTGCAGCCGGGCCAGACGATCCTCCTCTTCGGCGCGAACGGCGGTGTCGGCGGCATCCTCATCCAACTGGCGCGACTGCACGGCGTCCGGGTCATCGGCGCCGCCTCACCACGACACCATGAGGCCCTGCGTGCTGCGGGGGTCATCCCCGTCGACTACGCGGATCCGGCACTCGCCGAGCGCGTGCGCGAGCTGGCTCCCGACGGGGTCGACGCGGTGTTCGACAACGTCGGCGGGAAGACCACCCGCACGGCGTTCAGGCTCCTCGCGCGGGGCGGCTCGCTCGTGACCTACTCGATCATCTCGGTGGTGGGCGGTTCCGGCGCCCTCATGACCCCGTTCCTCAAGGCCATCGGGCAGGCCGTGCTGTGGTCCGCCCTCCCGAACGGACGCAGTGCGACGTTCTACGACCTGTGGGCGGGCCACCGGCTCCGTCCGGCCCGCTTCCGCCGCCACCTCGAGGCGGACCTCGGCGAGGTCTTCCGACTCCTCGAGCACGGCGAGCTCACGGCCAACATCGCAGCCCGGTTCCCGCTCGCCGACATCGTCCCCGCGATGGAACTCGCCGAGTCCCGGACGCTCAACGGGAAGGTCGTGCTGCACCCCTGAGCGTCGCCGGCAGCACGCGGTCGACGAGCTTGAGGAGCACGGCGAACACGATCGCGACGACGAGCACCAGCAGGGCGTTCCGCACGGCCCCCGGCAGACCGAGCTGGGTCACGTCGAGGAAGGGGTACGGGTACCACCCGGTGATCCCACCGCGGACGAAGGTGAACACCACCCAGGTGAGCGGCCAGATGAACGCCCAGGCGACCGTGCCCCAGGTGAACCGCGGGCGTGGGCCGAACACGAGCCACGCACCGAGCGTCAGCCACGGCGAGAGGTAGTGGAATCCGATCGTGATGACGAGCGCCCACCCGGTGAGGTTCACCTGCGGCGCGAGCACCACGGCGTAGACGATGCCGGTGATGACGATGCTGAGCAGGGCGTCGAGTCGCGCGACCCGCCAGAGCCGTCCGTCGCGGAGCGGATCGATGGCGAGGAGGACGGAGACCGTGAGCACGATGAGGTTGCTGAGGATCGTGAAGGCGCTGAAGATCCTGGCGAAGCGGGTCGCCAAGCCGACGGACATGTCCACCCCGCCCGAGCGGGCGTCGGCTCCGCCGGTGATGACGAGGACGATCTGGATGACGAGCGAGATCGCGATGATGACGGCGATCAGCAGGTACACCACACGACTCGTGGCGAGGGCCGCGGCGGACGGCGCGCGCTCGGCGGGCTGGACAGGGGAACGCACCCGACAACCCTAACCAGCGCCTGGCACCCGTTCCTCCGTAGCGACCGGGCTTGCGCTCAGGCGAGCAACGGCAGCCTGCCGACGATGCGGTCCACCCGGTTGCGGGGGCCGACGAGTGCGACCGCCAGCGGGGCGAGGGCCGCGGACGGCGTCTCGGCGACCGTCTCCCGGTACTCGTCGTACACCCGCGTGAGCTGTGCGGCCTCCGGCATGTCGACGACGAGCACCCCCTCAGAGCCCGCCGCCTTGCTCCGGATCGCCGTCAGCTGCTCGACCGACGCGGCGAGCACACTGCATCCCGCCCAGGGCAGGCCGACATGGGTCGAGCCGTCGGCGTCCACGGCGTCGGGACCGAGCAGGCCACTCACCCCGGCACCGACGGCTGCGGCGACGCAGGCGACGGCGTTCACGGCACGGCCCGCGGGAACGCCCTCCCGGACGACGACGACCCATTTCAGGCGCGCGGACCGCGTGGGTGCGGCCGTGTCGATCTCCTCCGGCGTGAAGCCGACGCGTTGCTCTTCCGTCATGTCTCTCCCTGATGTCGTGCGTGGAACGGGCAACAGGCTATGACGATCGACGCAGGCCTGGGTTCCAGGCCGTACGTCGTACGGTGATGCTGCGAGAATCGACCACATGGACGAACTTGATACGGCGATCCTGCGCGAACTGCAACGCGATGCACGACGCACCAACCGCGACATCGCGGCGGCGGTCGGCGTCTCCCCCACCACGGCACTGGACCGGACGCGCGGGCTCTTCCGCCGAGGCGTCATCCGCGGTGCGCGATTGGACGTCGATCTGCCGTCCATCGGTCGCTCGGTCCAAGCGCTCATCGCGATCCGCATCCGACCGCCGTCGCGGGTCAACATCGACGCGTTCCGCAGCTGGGCGATCACCCTGCCGGAGACCATCGCCGTCTTCGTCGTGTCCGGCAACGAGGACTTCCTGCTCCAGGTCGCCGTGGCCGACAACGACGCACTCTACGCGTTCGTGATCGACAAGCTCACAGAGCGTGAGGAGGTGGCCGACGTCCGCACGAGCGTCGTGTACGAACACGTCCGGCCCCAGGTGGTGTCGCCGGCCCAGCCGTCCGACTGAGGAAGCGCTCCGCGGAACGCTAGCGCGCGTGCTCCTCGATGAAGGCCCGCACGTCGGTGATCTCGGCCTGGTCGATACCGTGCGCGAGACCGGGATAGGTCCGTTCGGTGAGCGTGGTGTGCAGCGGCAGCCAGGCCGCGGCGCGCGCGACGGCCGGCTCGGCGATGACCCGGTCCTCGAGACCACGTCCCCAGAACACCGCGGGCTTCGTGGCGGCGAGCACCTCGTCGCCTGGCTGCGGGGCGCTCAGCACGAACCCGGCGAGGATCACCGGAGCCACGACCCGCTCAGGCCGCGTGCGGAGCAGCTGCGAGGCCATGAAGCCGCCCTGCGAGAAGCCGATCGGCACGACGCGCGCCTCGGCCGGCACGTGCTCGTCGATCCAGCCCCAGACCTCGTCCGTCGCGCGGGCGATCGGCTCCGGGTCCGGGTTGCCGGGCGTCGTGATCTCGAACCACGCGGCACCGCCGTGGCCCATGTCGAGCGGCGCGCGCAGCGACGCCCACGGCATCCCGAGCGCGAGCGGCTCGACGAGCCCCGTCAGATCGTGTTCATGGGAGCCGTAGCCGTGGAGGAGCACGGCGACGGTCGGCGCGGATGCGGCGGTGCCCACCCAATCGGCGGATCGGACGTCGCGCAGGGTGGTGGTCATCGGGACAGCAGCTCCTCGGTCGAGAGGTCGGGCAGGGCGACGGTGACGCGCGTGCCCCACGGGTCGGACACGCTCACGGACCGGCCGTCCGCGTCGAACGGGATGGCGTGCGAACGCAGTCGTGCGGTCAGCGTATCGAGGTTCGCGAGGTCGGGGACGGTGATGGCGACATCCCCGAGGCCGAGCGCGGCCGCCCGCGGACCGGCACCCTGGCTGTTCCACACGTTCATCGCGATGTGGTGGTGGTATCCGCCGGCGGAGGCGAAGACCGCACCGGGGTACTCCGTCTGCGTCGTCTCGAAGCCGAGGGCGTCGACGTAGAACGCCCGGGCCGTCGCGAGGTCGCCGACCTGCAGGTGCACGTGGCCGACGGCGCCGGCGCGGGAGGGGCCGGCATCGAGGGCGTCCTCGGTGAGGTGCCGCTGCAGGTAGGCGTTGGGATCGAGGTACGTCGTGGTCATGGCGATCTGGTCACCGGACCGCACCCAGGTGCTGCGCGGGCGGTCCGTGTACAGCTCGACGCCGTTACCCTCGGGGTCGGTGAAGTAGAACGCCTCGCTCACGAAGTGGTCGCTGGATCCGACGAACTGGCCACGAGGGTCCTGCGCGGCGCGGTACACCGTCGCCGAGAGGCTCGCCTCGTCCTCGAAGAGGAACGCGGTGTGGAAGAGACCGGCCTGACGGCGGTCCACGGCAGGGAGGTCCGGTGTGTGCACGAGACGCACGAGCGGGGTGTCGCCGCGCCCGAGGGCCCGGTGCACCTCACGAGCCCGACTCCGCTCCTCCAGCGGCTCCATCGCGAACGCGTTGGCGTAGTACCCGGACATGAGGTCCAGATCACCGACGCGCAGCGTGACCGCACCCATCGTCGTCTCCGGGGCGAGCAGTCGCTCGTCGAGCACAGTGGACATGCGATCTCCGTTCGGTGGTGCGGCGATGCGCACGGGTCGATATTACTTGTAGGTATAACCATTTGGAGGCGGCGATATTCCGAATCGCCGGACACGCCTGTCAAGCCCTTGCCTCGCGCGCGCGAGGGGTGTGGGCTGGAGGACCACAACGAGAAGAGTGCTGACATGACCGATGCCAGAAGCGCGGCGGACCGCAGACGGAGTCGCCGCGGACTTCCCCCGATGAAGACCCTCCTCACCGATCTCCGCGAGGACGTCGTCCGCCTCGTCACCGGCGAGATCGCCCTCTTCAAGGCCGAGATGACGAAGAAGGCGAAGGACCTCGGGATCGGGGCCGGCCTGCTCGTCGCAGCACTCGTGCTCGTCCTCTTCGGATTCGGGACCCTGATCGCTGCGGCCGTCCTCGGCCTCGCGACCGTCCTCCCGGCGTGGTTGGCCGCGCTGATCGTCGGCGTCGTCCTGATCCTCGTCGCCGTCATCCTCGCCCTCGTGGGCGTCAAGAAGCTCAAGGCCGGCGCCAAGCCCGTCCCGGAGCGCAGCGTCGAAGCCCTCACCGGCGACCACGTCGCCGACCAGCCGCACCACGACTCGAAGCACGACCGCAAGGAGGCCGCAGCATGAGCGACCAGGACCTCACCCGCCCCACCCCGCCCGAGGGCGCCGGCCTGAACAGCCTCCAGCTCGAGGTCGAGGAGACGCGGGAGCACCTCGCGCAGACGCTCGACCTCCTGTTCCGCAAGTTCGACGTCCGGACCGCTGTCGCCTATCACCTCCGGACCACGGCGATCGTCGTCGCCTCGGTGGCCGTCGTCGGCGCCGGTGTGCTGCTGTGGCGCGCGAACCGGGGGCACCGTGTCTGAGAGCACCAAGCAGGGCCGTGAGCGCAGCGACGCGAGCCAGCCGGACGACCCGGAGAACCGGAACGCGGACGACGGCGAGGAGACGATGCTGCCGCAGCGCGTCCCGATCCCGAAGGGCTACGTGCTGAAGCGCACGCTGCACTCCTTCCTCTCCAACCAGTGCACCGACCTGGCCGCAGGACTCACCTACTTCGCGATCCTGTCGCTCTTCCCGGCGGTCCTCGCGCTCGTCTCGATCCTCGGCCTGTTCGGGCAGAGCCGCAGCGGCACCGACGCCCTCCTCGAGATCGTCGGCAACCTCGCGCCGGGCGACAGCCTCGGCTTCCTCACGGACGCGGTGAACCAGTTCGTCGAGTCGCCCGCCATCGGCTTCGCCCTGATCGCCGGTATCGCCGGTGCCATCTGGTCGGCCTCCGGCTACGTCGGCGGGTTCGGGCGCGCGCTCAACCGCATGTACGGCGTGGAGGAGGGCCGCACCATCTGGACCCTGCGGCCCACGCAGCTCATCGTGACCCTCGTGGTCCTACTCGTCGTCTCGGTGATCGCGATCGCGCTCATCGTCTCCGGCCCGGTCGCCCAGGCCATCGGGCAGGCGGTCGGTCTCGGCGAGACGGGCCTCACCGTCTGGTCGATCGCGAAGTGGCCCGTCATGGCCGCGGCGCTCGTCTTCGTCCTCGCGGTGCTGTACTCGGCCACGCCGAACGTGAAGCCGGCCAAATTCCGCTGGATCAGCATCGGGGCACTCGTCGCCCTCCTGATCCTGCTCGTCGCCTCGCTCGGCTTCGGGTTCTACATCGCGAACTTCAGCAACTACGACGCCACCTACGGTTCACTCGCCGGCATCGTGATCTTCCTGTTGTGGATCTGGATCGCGAACCTGGCGCTGCTGTTCGGCGCCCAGCTCGACATCGAGATCCAGCGCGGTCGTCAGCTCGCGGCGGGGGTCGCGGCGGAGACCGAGCTGCAGCTCCCCCTGCGGTCGGACGCCGCCATCAAGGCCGTGGCCGAGCGTGACGCCAAGGACGTGCTCGAGGGCCGCAGGGTCCGCCGAGCGGCAGACCGCGCGGACTGACAACGAGCCTCTCCCCCACACGACGAAGCGCACGGCCCCGAGGGACCGTGCGCTTCGTCGTGTCGCCGACGCTTACGGCGTGGGCATGCCGCCGTTGACGTTGAGCGTCTCACCGAGCACGTAGCTCGACTCCGCCGACGCCAGGAACACGTACGCGGGGGCGAGCTCGGCCGGCTGGCCCATGCGGCCGAGCGGGGTGTCCTCGCCGAACTCGGCGATCTTGTCCTGCGGCTGACCGTCGGACACCTGGAGCGGCGTCCAGATCGGCCCCGGTGCGACCGCGTTGACGCGGATGCCCTTCGGCGCGAGCTGCTGGGCGAGCGCCTTCGTGAAGGCGTTGATGGTCGCCTTCGTCGACGCGTAGTCCACGAGGATGTCCGACGGCGAGTACGCCTGGATCGACGTGGTGTTGATGATCGACGAACCGGCCGGCAGGTGCGGCAGGGCGGCCTTCGTGATCCAGAACATCGCGTAGACGTTGGTCTTGAAGGTGTCGTCGAACTGCTCGTCCGTGAGGGTGGTGAGGTCCTCGTTGAACTTCTGCTTGCCGCCGTTGTTCACGACGATGTCGAGGCCGCCGAGGCCCTCGACGGTCTTGGCGACGAGGTCGCGGCAGTAGGCGGGGTCGCGCAGGTCGCCCGGGAGGGTGAGCACGGTGGCGCCGGCCTCGCGGACGATGCCCGCGATGCGCTGCGCGTCCTCCTCCTCCTCGGGGAGGTAGGAGAGCGCCACGGAGGCGCCCTCGCGGGCGTAGGCGATCGCGGTGGCGGCACCGATGCCGGAGTCGCCGCCGGTGATGAGCGCCTTGCGGCCGGTGAGCCGCCCGGTGCCCCGGTAGCTCTCCTCGCCGAGGTCGGCCTTGGGGTCGAGCTCCGCGTCGAGCCCCGGCTCGGGCTGGTGCTGCTTCTCGGCGGAAATGTGGGCGTAGAGCTTCGCCGGGTCGGTGAAGGTGTACTGGTCGTCGGCCATGGTGATGGTCCTCTCGTTCAGTGTTCGGTCGGTGGGTGGTCTGGGTGGGTCAGGTCGGTGTGCCGGCGGGGGCGGCTGCCGAGCTTGATCGACGTCCGTAGGTGTTGACGGGTCGGCCGGTCGCCAGACCGTCGAACCGGAAGATGGCGCCGCTCAGCGGGGCGCGCTCGAGCTCGTCCTCGGAGAGCCCGTCGCGCGACGTGCCGACGAAGAGCGTCGAGAGCTCCGGCCCGCCGAAGGCGACGGAGGTGACGCCGGGCACCGGGACGGTGAGTCGGTCCTCGACGGCGCCGTCCGGGCCCCATCGGAGGACGGTTCCGGCTCCGGAGACGCCGTTCCAGAACCGGCCATCGGTGTCGAGGGCGAGCCCGTCGGAGTCGTAGTCGACGAGGAAGGCTTCGAGCGGTCCGAGACGTCCGTCCTCGCCGTAGGCGGCGCGGTAGACCGTCTTGACGGCGGTGTCGGTGAGGTAGACCGTCCGCCCGTCGTCGGACCATTCGAAGCCGTTGGCGACCCCGAAACCGCCGAGGAGCGTGCGGAGCCCCGTGTCGTCGAGGAGGTACAGCGCCGCATCGGGCTCACCGGTGGTGGTGTTCATCGATCCGACGAGGAAGCGTCCGAACGGGTCGACCTTCGCCTCGTTGCTCCGCATGCCGGCGTGCGCGTGGTCGATCCGTGCGACGTTCTCGGCGATGAGCCCGTCCTCGTCGAGGGTGACGATGCGACCACCGAGTGCGGCGATGTACCCGCTGCCGACGCGCGGCTGCACCGCGCTGAGGGGCGGAGGCAGCTCGGTGACGCGGTCGTCACTGCCGTCGACGGCTCCGTCGAGCGGGCCACGGTGGAGCGTGCCGGCAGCGATGTCGACCCACACAAGCTCGTCCGTGCGGGCGTCCCACCAGATGCTCTCGACGAGGATGGCGGGGGTGCCTCGGAAGACCTGCGGTTGAACATCCATCGCTGCAACGGTACGGATTCCGCGGGCTCCGACCCCGGGGCTTGCAATCCTGGAGCCGAGGGGTTACTCCCGTGCGCGACCGCGCGGGGCGAGGCTGATCGATGACCTCGCCGACCGTCAGCAGGGTTACTCCCGTGCGCGACCTTGCCCGGCGACGCCAGGTGACACGGCTCAGTCCTCGCCCGTGAGCTCCTTGATCGTGAGGGCCGTGTTGATGAGCGCGAGGTGGCTGAGCGCCTGCGGCAGGTTACCCCAGTGCGCGCCGTCGGCCGGGTCGATCATCTCGGCGAGGATGCCCACGTCGTTCGTCATGCCGACGAGTTCGTCCATGGCGGCGATCGCCTCGTCGTGGCGGCCGACACAGGCGAGGGCGGACGCCCGCCAGAACGCGCACGCGACGAAGGTGAACTCCTCCTGCTGCACGCCCGAGTAGCGGTACAGCAGCGCGCCGTCCCCCAGCTCGGCCGTGATGGCGTCGATCGTCGAGGACATGCGCTCGCCCTGGTCGAAACCGCTCATCGCGTGGAGGAGCACCGAGGCGTCGAGGTCGTCGCTGCCCGGGTGCATGACGTAGGCCCCGCGCTCCTCCGACCAGCCGTGCTCGTCGATCCACTCGCGGATCCTCGTCTGCTCGGCCCGCCAACGATCGGCACTGCCCGCGACCTGACCGAGCTCCGCCAGGTGCACGGCGTCGCCGAGCGCCTGCCAGCAGCCCATCTTGGACGAGACGTAGTGCTCCTCGTCGGGCAGTTCCCACATGCCGGCGTCGCGGTTGCGCCACAGGTCGCAGGTGCGGTCGGCGACCTCGGCGAGCAGTCGTCCGGTCTCGACGTCGAGCACGTTGCCGGCGTCGACGTAGGTGCGGCAGATCGCGATGAGGTCCCCGTAGACGCCGAGTTGCAACTGCCCCTGGGCCGGGTTGCCGCTGACCACCGGGCCGATGCCGCGCCAGCCGGGGACGTCGTGCTCGACCACGCCGTCGGGCACCCCACCCTCGAGGCCGTAGAAGATGTGGAGCTCCGGTCCGTTCTCGCGGATGGTCCTGAGCAGCCACGAGACCGCGGCGTGCGTCTCCTCGCGGAGGCCGAAGCGGACGAGCGCGTGTGCGGTGTACGCGAGGTCGCGCACCCAGGCGAACCGGTAGTCCCAGTTCTTCGCCCCGCGGGGGTTCTCCGGCAGGGACGTCGTCGCCGCGGCGGCGATCGCGCCCGTCGGGCTGAAGATCAGCAGCTTGAGGGCGAGCGCGCTGCGCTGCACCTGTTCGGCCCACGGACCCTCGTAGGAGAACGCCCGCGACCACGCACGCCAGTTCTCGATCGTCCGGTCGATGCCGGCGTCGACGTTGGCCGGCACCGGCAGGTGGATGGGCTCGCCGTGGGTGGCGACGACGATCAACAGGTGGCGGGAGTCCTCGCTCGTCGTGAACCCTCCGTCGAGTTCCGTGGCGCCGGATCCGGCCCCGTCGACCGGTGCTGCACCGTGCTCGTCCCCGACGACCGCGATCGTGGTGGCGCCGGAGCGGATGATCGGGCCGCGGGTGCTGTCCTCGATCCACGGGGAGGCCGTGCCGAGTGCGGTCCCCGGTCGCACCCGCCACCGGAACTCGACACTGCCGGAGATCCCGTCGATGCGACGCGCGAGCTCGGCCCACGGGAGGCGCCCCGCGATGCCGGTGACGAGGGCGTCGGTGATGGACGCCCGCCCGTGCTCGGTGGTGAAGGTCGTCCGCAGCACGTTGGTGTTGGCGACGTAGCGCCGCTTCACGGTGTATTCGCCGACGGGCTCGAGTTCGATGCACCCACCGGTGTCGTCGTCCACGAGCCTCGCGAACACGGGCATCGAACTGAGGTCGGGGATGGGCAACCAGTCGACCTGGCCTCGCATCCCGATGAGGGCGACGGTACGGCCGTCTCCGATCGGTGCGTACGAACGGAGGTCCTCGCCAGCTGCGGTCATGCACTTCACCCTACGAGCCGTGTCCCGGAATCGTCGGGGCTGGCGGGGCCCCCACGCGACTGCTAGCGCCGTCCGCCTCGCCCGGCCCGGGCGTCAACCCCTGGAGGCGGATCTCCCGGATCGGCTTGGGTGGAAGGACCGCACACCGCAGCATGCCGACATCCACAGCAGCACAGGGAGGAACACCATGAATCAGCCCGCTCAGCAGCAGCAGCCACCCGGGACCGAGGGAGCGCTCACGCCGCAGGCCGACCACGGCGAGACCAGCTATCAGGGCTCCGGCAAGCTCGAGGGCAAGGTCGCCATCATCACCGGCGGCGACAGCGGCATCGGCAAGGCCGTCGCCATCGCCTACGCGCGGGAGGGTGCCGACGTCGTCGTCAGCTACCTCGACGAGGACGAGGATGCGGCCGACACGGTCCGCTGGGTCGAGAAGGCCGGCCGGACCGCGCTCAGCATCGGTGGCGACCTGACGAGCCCCGAGCACTGCCGTGAGATCGTCCGCGCGACGGTCGAGCACTTCGGCAAGGTCGACATCCTCGTGAGCAACGCCGCGCACCAGATGACCCGCGAGAGCCTCGCCGAGATCCCGGACGAGGAGTGGGACCACACGCTCGCCACGAACCTGAGCGCGTTCTTCCACCTGAGCAAGGCCGCCGTCCCCCACATGGCGCCCGGCTCCGCGATCATCGCGTCCAGCTCCGTGCAGGCCGATTCGCCGTCGCCGCAGCTCATGCCCTACGCCATGACGAAGGCGGGCCTCGCGAGCATGACCGCGTCGCTCGCGCAGATGCTCGGTGCGGACGGGATCCGGGTGAACGCCGTCGCCCCCGGCCCCATCTGGACGCCGCTCATCCCGTCCACGATGCCGCCGGAGACGGTCGAGTCGTTCGGGACGGACACACCCCTCGGGCGTCCTGGACAGCCCGCCGAGGTCGCGCCGCCGTACGTGCTGCTCGCGTCGGACGAGGGCAGCTACATCTCGGGTGCCGTGATCGCGGTCACGGGCGGCAAGCCGATACTCTGACCGGTCCCGGGCCGACGGGACGCCTCATGCACGGCGTTCCGTCGGCTCCGGCCCGTCACTCCGCCTGGTCGGTCCGCTTCGAGCTCTCGACCTCGGCGTGGATGCGTCGGAGTGCGAAGAGCAGGTTCTCCCCGCCCGGGTCGTCGGCCGGGTCATCTGCCGATCCGGCGTCGGAGCCGGCCTGGTTCACCGCGTCGACGTGCGCCGACCTGACCGCCCGCCGCAGGGCGACGAGCGCCTGATCCGAGGTCTCGAGGGCCTCCGGCAGCCGTTCGTCGTCGATCGCGGCGTCGACGAGGTCGGCGGCGGCGTCCAAGGCGTCGGCGAGCGTCGCACGTACCTCGGCGCCGAGCCGCACGGGCACGGGGATCCCCCACAGGGCGGCGCGGAGCGCGTCGCCGAGCTCGACCACGGCGGGGGCAATCCGTTCCAGCGCCTCCAGTGCACCCTGGTCGCCGCGGAAGTCGTGCTTGTTCCACCTGGTCCTCGGGTTGGCGCGACGACTCTCCGCCGCGTCGCGCACGAGTCCCCTGGCAGCGTCGATGTCGTGCCGCAGCGACGTCACGGACCGCTCCCACGGCGGTGGGTCGTCGGCCGCCGGCTCCGTCTCGGACGACAGGGTCGTCGACATGGTCCGGAGCGCGTCGACCATGCGGCCGCGCGCCGCGGCGATGCCCGCGGCCGACTCCCGGACGAACAGCGGCGGCATGATGAGCAGGTTCACGAGCAACCCGACGAGCACGCCGAGCGCCATCTGCACGAGGTAGCCGAGCGAGAAGTCGTTCGCGTTGGCGCCGCCGATGATGATGACGAAGAGGGCGGCGATGGGCACGTAGTCGCGTCCCTGACCGAGGCCGGGCAGACCGGCGAGGATCGTCCCGAGCCCGACGGAGAGGGCGACGGACACCCAGCCCGGCGCCGGTGAGACGATGAGCGCCCAGGCGAGGCCGATGCCGAGTCCCAGCCCGATGAGGGTCTGGAGGCTCGACCGGACGGAGTCCATGAGCGTCGGCGTGAGGCTTACGAGCGCGCCGAGCGGAGCGTAGTAGGAGAAGTCGCCGAGCTCGCCGGGGATGAAGCCGCCGAGGAACCAGGCGGCCGTCGCGGCGATGGCGGTCTTCAGCGCGAGCATCAGCCGCCAGGGGCGGAGTGCGGGCGTGATCCAGGCACCGAGCCGCTGCCGGGGTGTGCGGATGCTCCCCGTGCTCGTCTCGCGGGCCATCACCGGTTCATCGCTCATCACAGCCGCCATGCTGGTCTCGCCCCGTCAGGGCGTCAACCCCCACCCGTCGATCAGCTCCGCGGCCTAGCGTTGGTGTCGTCATCTCCGATGGCGACAACCAGGAAGGAAGCGAACATGACGAACGCATCTGCATCATCCTCACGTCCCGACGCGGAGGAGATCCCCGACGGCTCGAGCTCGGACGGCTCCGAGTCCACCGATGGTGAGGACACGGCCTCGGGCGGCGGCGCCGAAGACGAGTAGTCGCTGAACCTGGCCGCACGACCTCGGGTGGCGGCGTCCGAAGACGAGTAGTCGTCTCCGGACGCCGCCCCGGGTCATCGACTGCGGGTCACCGTGCGGTTCTCCGCGCTGATCATCCACGCGAACTGTTCCAGCTGCTGGATGATCGCGTGCAGGATGTCCGCGCTGGTCGGGTCCTCCTCGTCGACGTCGTCGTGGACACGACGCATCGTGCCGACGGTCGCCTCCAGGCGGACGGTGATCAGGTCGATCGTTTCGGCCGTGTCGATCTCACCCTGCGGGTACTCGGGCAGCGTGGTCGTCTCGGCGACGATGTCGCTCCGGCCGTCCGGCACGGCGTGCAGGGCGCGCATGCGCTCGGCGACGGTGTCGCTGAACTCGCGGGCCGCGTCGATGATCTCGTCGAGCTGCAGGTGGGTGTCGCGGAAGTTGCGTCCGACGACGTTCCAGTGGGCCTGCTTGCCCTGGATCGACAACTCGATCAGGTCGACGAGGACCGCCTGCATGTTCTCGTCGAGGGCCTTCGACGCGACGAAACCCTTCTCCGCGTTCTGACGGCGGGTGGGCTTCGCGCCGGTTCCTCCGGGAGCCGATCGGGTCGTGCTGGTCTTCTCTGCTGTTGCCATGGTTTGGCACCTCCTCCAGGGGAGGGTACGCACCTCGGCTGAGGATGTCGGGCCCCTTGACACGACCTCCCGATCGTTCCAGTCTCACCCGTACGTGGGCATCGCGCGGGAACCCGATGGGCATTGGCTGGGAATTCACGGCCTGGAGTCTTATGGTGAAGCATCACATCGCGCGGGACTCCGCGCGACGCACGATGAGGAGAGCACGACCCGCCATGGGAAAACTGATCTACGGTTCCGAGGTCTCGATCACGTTCGAGGATCGGCTGCTGGCGCACCTGCAGTTCGTCATCGGAGGCAAGCTCCGGCGGAACGAGGCGTTCTACTTCGGGTGGAAGGACGACCCGCGGGCCGGCGACGGACGCAGTGTGATCTGGATCCACCCCTCGGTGCCATTGCGCTTCAAGTACTCGGGCAGCGTCCCGATCGATCTCAACCGCGCGTGGATCGACGCGTTGAACGTCACGGCGAACTCGGCGCACGGCCTGTCGGTCATCGCCGAGCCCGCTCCGAACCGGACAGGACAGAACGCATGAGCCGTATGGAGATCGTCTACCAGGGCCTCCCGTATTCCATCGCCGTCGAAGACCCGGACGCGTTCCGCGCCGAGGTCCTCGAGAGCATCGCCTCCGGCACGTTCCGCTGGCTGCAGGTCGATCGCGGTGAGGGGCAGCTCGAGCCCATCAACCTGCTCGTCGGCCCCGGCATCGGCATCGCCATGGGCACGCCCGACGGTGAGTCCCAGGACACACCGTCCTCGGCGCTCTCCGAGGGACAGGATTCCGACCCGCTGTCCTGACCGCATCGCGGAGCAGACACGCATAGCGCAGCCGGCCCCCGGAAATCAACAGTTCAGGGCGACGATTTCAAGCTTCCTAGACTTGTCCGGCGGACATTGAAGTGGGTCTCCAGGCTGGCCGCTCGACACCGACGCATCTCGTCGTGTCGACCGTCGGAGGTCCGGAGAAGGGCAGACACCATGGGCGCGATCGTGTACGGAACGGGCGAGAACCGTTTCCACCTCGAAGACCGGATGCTGGCTCATGTGAAGACCATCACCCTCATGAAGTTGCGCCGGAACGAGTCGTTCTCGGTGACGTTGCGCGACACCTCGACGGAGCGCGGCCGGGTCACGCTCTGGCTGCACCCGTCGATCCCGCTGCAGTTCAGCTTCGAGTCGGATGAGACGTTCGAGATGGACCGCCCGCTGCTGGAGGACCTCATGCACGGCGCCAACGGCGGCGAGGTCACGGTCCGCGCGGACGTCGAAGAGCTGGCCTGACCGACCGCGCACGCGGCGCGAAGCCGCCCCGACGGGACGCACGAAACAGGAGGGACTTCGTGCGGACCGGCGGGGCGGCTTCGTGCTGTCCGAGCGAGTGGCCGCAGCGCCTCAGTCTTCGACGGTGAAGCGGACCGACCGCAGCGCTTCGGCCCGTGACGAGCCGCCGACGCGCAGTCCGAACTCACCGGCCTCGACCACCCGACGCCCGCGGGCGTCGACGATCGTGCACTCGGCGACCGGCAGCTCGATCGTGACCACCGCGGTCTCCCCCGGCTCGACGGCGACCTGACGGAACGTCTTCAGTTCCTGGTCCGCCCAGCTGACCGAGGTGACGAGGTCGCTGACGTACACCTGGACCGTCTCGAGCACGGGACGGGTACCGGTGTTCCGCACCTCGATCTCCGCGCGCACGGTGTCCGTGCGGGTGTGGACGATCCGGTCGAGGCGCGGCTCCCCGTACTCGACGGTCGAGTACGACAGGCCGTCGCCGAACGCGAAGGCCGGGTCCTGGGTGAGGTCGGCGTAGCGGTCGCCGTGCTGGCCGCGGATCTGGTTGTAGTACGTCGGCTGCTGGCCGGCGTGCCGGGCGAACGAGATCGGGAGGCGCCCGGTCGGCTCGATGAGGCCGAGCAGGAGTTCGGCGATCGCTCGACCACCCTGCATGCCGGGGCTCGCCGCCCACACGATCGCGTCCGCTGTGAGCGCGGACGGCGGGAGGACGAGCGGCTTCGACGCGAGCAGCAGCACCACGAGCGGTTTCCCGGTGGCGGCCAGGGCGTCGAGGAGGGCGATCTGGCCGCCGACGAGCTCCAGGGTCGCGGTGGAGCGGCCTTCGCCCACGAGTTCGATCCGGTCGCCGACCACGGCGACCACCACGTCGGCTTGCTCGGCCTGGGCGACGGCTTCCGCGATGAGTGCCGCGTCCGGTTCGGCCGGGGTGACGAGCGGTGGACGGGGTTGTCCGTCGGGGAAGGTCGCTCCGGTCGGATCCGGCGAGAGCGTGAGGATGTCGGCCCCGAACGCGGTCGTGACCGTGCTGCCGGCCGGGGTCGCTGCACGCAGGCCGTCCAGCACGGTCGTGATCAGCTCGCGCGGCTGGCCGTCGGGCAGCCACCCCGCCTGACCGGAGTTCCCGGCCCAGTCACCCAGCTGCATCTGCGCGTCGTCCGCGAGTGGGCCGACGACGGCGATGCGGACGGGTCCGGCCTCGGTCTCGGCGTCGGCGATCGCCCGTCCGGCCTCGTCGGCACGGTAGCCGCCGTTGATCGGTAGGACGCCCTCGTTGCGGAGCAGGACGAGCGAGCGACGGGCGGTCTCGAGGTTGAGCTCGGTGTGTGCCGGCGAACCGATCACCGCGAGTTGCTCGGCCGGGTCCGGGTGCCGTGGGTGTTCGAAGAGCCCGAGGGCGAACTTGAGGGTGAGGATGCGACGGACGGCGCGGTCGAGGTCGGACTCCTCGAGCATGCCGCGGTCGAGTGCTTCGAGGGCTCCGTCGAAGAAGCCCGGCGTGTTCATCACCATGTCGTTGCCGGCGCGGACGGCCGCGGCGGAGGCGTGGACGTGGTCGGGGCTCACGTGCTGCTCCCACACCATGCGTCCGACGTTGTCCCAGTCGGTGATGAGCGTCCCCTCGTAGCCCCACTCGTCGCGGAGGACGTCGTTCAGCAACCATTCGTTGACCGTGATCGGGACGCCGTCGATCGACTGGTAGCCGAGCATGAAGCTGGCGCACCCCTCGCGGGCGACACGCTCGAAGGGTGGCAGGAACCAGGACCGCAGCTTGCGCGGCGAGATGTCGGCCTCGCTCGCGTCCCGGCCGCCCTGCGTCTCGGAGTACCCGGCGAAGTGCTTCGCGGTGGCGAGGATGGCGGTCGGGTCGGTGAGACCGTCGCCCTGGTAGCCGCGGACCATCGCCGAGGCGAGCTCGCCGATGAGGAACGGGTCCTCACCGAAGGTCTCCCCCACCCGCCCCCAGCGGAGGTCGCGGGCGATGCAGAGCACCGGCGAGAACGTCCAGTGCACCCCGGTGGCGGCGACCTCGACGGCGGTGGCCCTGGCGACCCGTTCGAGCAGCCCGGCATCCCAGCTGGCGGCCATGGCCAGCTGCGTCGGGAAGATCGTCGCGCCGAGATGGAAGGAGTGGCCGTGGATGCAGTCCTCCCCCACGATCAACGGGATCTGGAGTCGCGTGCGCCTCGTCAACGCGTGCGCCGTGGCGAGCCGCTCGGGCGAGGCGTGCAGGATCGACCCCACCTGGGTCTCGAGGACGTGTGCCTCGATGTCGTCGCGCGCGTCCAGCTGCATCATCTGCCCGACCTTCTCGCGCACCGTCATGCGGCCCACGAGGTCGTCGACCCGCGCGGCGATCGGCAGGGTGGGGTCGAGGTAGCGGGCGGTCTCGGTCTTCATCGTTCGGTCGCTCCAGCGCGTTCGGGGTCGGTCGTGTCGGTCGTACTCATCGTGCCGCTTCGTGCTGCAGATTCGGTGCGGACGGCGGTGACGCTCGCCCCCGGCTTGATGCCGCGCTTCCGCAGAGCCCTGGCACGTTCGCCCGCCGACCGTAGTCGTGGGTTGACGTACTCGTCGATGCCGAAGTTGATGAGCGACAACGCGACGCCGAGGAGTGCGATGCACACGCCGGCGGGCACGTACCACCACCAAAAGTCGGGGAAGGCGCCGTTCTGCTGCGCCCAGAACAGGATGGTGCCCCAGTTGAGGTTCGTGATGGGGATGACGCCGATGAAGGCGAGCGTGGTGAGGCCGAGGACCGCCGCGGTCACCGTGCCGACGAAGCTCGAGGCGATGATGGCGGTGAGATTCGGCAGCATCTCGACGGTGATGATCCGGAAGAGGGACTCGCCGTTCGCCTTCGCCGCCTGGACGAAGTCGCGGTTCCGCAAAGACATGGTCTGGGCGCGGAGCACCCGGCCGCCCCACGCCCACCCGGTGAGGGCGAGCACGCCGGCGATGAGGAACAGGCTCGGGTCGTCGTACTGCGACGCGACGATGATCATGAGCGGCAGGCCTGGGATGACGAGGAACACGTTCGTCAGGGCCGACAAGGACTCGCTCGTGAACCCGGACACGTACCCGGCGGTCACACCGATCGCGACGGCGATGATCGTCGCGAAGATCCCGGCCAGGAACCCGACGACGAGGACGCCGCGGGTGCCGTAGACGAGCTGGCTGAGGACGTCCTCGCCCATGTGGGTGGTCCCGAGGAGATGGGCCGCTGACGGCGCCTGGCGCAGCGCGGTGAAGTCCTTCTCGAGCGGTCCGTAGGGCGCGATGAGATCGCCGAAGATCGCGACGAGGATGAAGAACCCGAGGATGCAGAGGCCGGTGATCGACTTGCCGTTGCGGAACATCGCGAACGACGCTCCGAACCTGGCGCCGAACGAGCGACCCGTGGGCGACGGCTTCGGCGCCTCCGCGGTGGCGAGGGCCTCGGTGGTGACGGCCTGGGTGGTGGGGATGGTCATGTCAGGACTCCATCTGGCGGGTGCGGGGGTCGAGCACCGCGTAGGCGACGTCGGCCAGGATGTTCGCGACGAGGACGGTGAGGGTGATGACGAGGAACAGGCCCTGCATGAGCGGGTAGTCCTTCGCCGTCGTGGCGTCGAGCAGGAGCTTGCCGACGCCCGGGTAGGAGAAGACCATCTCCATGACGATCGTCCCGCCGACGATGAAGCCGAGTGAGAGCGCGAAGCTCGACAGCTGCGGCAGCATCGCATTGCGGGCGGCGTAGTCCACGAGCACCCGGCGGGTCGGGAGGCCCTTCGCCTGCGCGACCGTGACGTAGTCCTCGTCGAGCACGGTCACCATCATGTTGCGCATGCCGAGGATCCACCCGCCGAGCGAGGCGAGCACGATCGTCGCCGCGGGGAGGAAGCCGTGGGCGATCACCTGCCCGATGAAGTCGAGCGTGAACTCCGGTCTCGACCCCTTGCCGTAGGCGTGCGAGGCGGGGAACCAGCCGAGCAGGGTCGAGAACACGGCGATCGCGATGAGCCCCATCCAGAAGTACGGCACGGTGGAGAAGAAGGTGGACAGCGGGACGATGAAGTCCGCCTTGCTCCCGCGTCGCCAGCCGATGAGGGCGCCGATCGACGTGCCGAGCACGAAGGAGAGGATCGTCGCGATGCCGACGAGCCCGACCGTCCAGGGCAGGGCCGCAGCGATCACGTCGGTGACGGGTGCGAGTCCCTTCGAGAAGGACCGGCCGAGGTCGCCCGAGAAGAGCAGCCGCCAGTAGTCGAGGTACTGCTCGAGCATCGACTTGTCGGCGTCGAGGCCGAACAGGGTGCGGAGGGAGTCGGCGGCCTCGGGGCTGATGCGGCCCTGGTTCTTCGCGATGTACGCCGACACCGGGTCGCCCTTGAGCATCCGTGGCAGGAAGAAGTTGATCGTGATCGCGGCCCAGGCGGTGAACGCGTAGAAGGCGGCGCGGCGGAGGAAGAAGGTCATGCGATGGTCTCCGTTCCAGCGAAGTGGCGGTCCGGGTCTGGGGACGCGTTGCGGAGCGCGAGCGTGTACGGGTGCTGGGGGCGGAGGATCACGTCGTCGGCCGGACCGCGCTCGACCACTTCGCCGTGGTGCAGGACCATGATCTCGTCGCTGAAGTGGCGTGCCGTCGCGAGGTCGTGCGTGATGTACAGGACCCCCAGCTGCGATTCGCGCTGCAACTCGGCGAGCAGGTTGAGGACCCCGAGTCGGATGGAGACGTCGAGCATCGAGACGGGTTCGTCGGCGATGAGGAGGGAGGGCCGCGAGGCGAGCGCGCGGGCGATGGCGACTCGCTGCCGCTGGCCGCCCGACAGCTCGTGTGGCCGCCGGTCGATCGTGCCGGCGGGGTCGAGCTGCACGCGCTCGAGGAGGCGGTGCACCTCGTCTTCGACCTCCGCCTCCGGCACGACGTGGTCGAGGCGCAGTGGTCGCTCCAGGTGATGCCGGATCGTGTGCGAGGGGTTCAGCGAGGCGAACGGGTCCTGGAAGACCATGCGGACCTGCTGCCGGTAGCGGCGGAGCGCGCGACCGCGCCGAGGGATCGCCTTCCCGTCGAGCAGGATGTCACCACTCGTCGCCCGTTCCAACTGGGTGAGGATCTTCGCGATCGTGGACTTGCCGCTGCCGGACTGCCCCACCAGTGCGAGGGTCTGGCCGGAGCGCAGGGTGAAACTGACGTCGTCGAGCGCGAGCATGTGGCCGGAACCGCGCACCCGGTAGCGCTTGGAGACGTGGGAGAACTCGAGGGTGGTCATGCGGTCACTCCGGTCTGTGCGCCGCGGACGAAGTCGCCGCGTTCGCCGGTGAGGCTCGGGAAGGAGGCGAGGAGTTTCCGGGTGTACGGGTCCTGCGCCTGGCGGTAGATGCGCTCGGCCGTGTCGATCTCGACGAGGCGGCCGGCGCGCATGACGGCGATGCGGTCGGAGATCTCGAGGAGCAACGGGAGGTCGTGGGTGATGAAGATGACGGAGAAGCCGAACTCGGTCCGGAGCTCGGAGATCTGCTGCAGGATCTCCCGCTGGACGAGCACGTCGAGCGCGGTGGTCGGCTCGTCCATGATCATGAGCTGCGGTTTCAGGGCGAGCGCCATCGCGATCATGACCCGCTGGCGCATGCCGCCGGAGAGTTCGTGCGGGTAGGACTTCAGCCGGTCGCTACCGACGCCGACGATGTCGAGCAGCTTGCCGGCCTCGTCGCGGCGCTCGGGCCGGGTCATCCGCCGGCGGTGGGTGGTGAAGACGTCGTCCAGCTGGCGGCCGATGGTGGTCACCGGGTTCAGGGCGTTCATCGCGCCCTGGAACACCATGGAGGCCTTGTCCCAGCGGAACGCGCGCATCTCCTCCTCGCCGAGCGTGCCGAGGTCGATGTCCTCGCCCGACTCGTCGTGGAAGACGGCGCTGCCACCCGTGATGACGGCCGGTGGTTTGAGGAGCCGTTGCAAGCCGTAGGCGAGCGTCGTCTTCCCACAACCGGACTCGCCGGCCAGGCCGAGGATCTCGCCGCGGCGGAGGGTGAGCGAGACGTCGCGCACGGCTTCGACGGGCGGTTCGACGTCGTAGGTGACGCTGAAGTTGGACACTGTCAGCAGGTCGTCGTTGGTCACTGCGTGAGTCCGTTCTGTGCTGATGAAAGAAGGTGCCGGACTGTCAGCAGGTCGTCGTTGGGCACTGCGTGAGTCCGTTCTGTGCTGATCGCGGTGCATGCCGTTGCGCATGCGGGAGGTGACGGGCGGGGTGGATGAGCACCCCGCCCGTCGGTGTGCGGGTACCCCTACTTCGCGGCCTTGAGCTGCGTGAGGATGTACACGGCGGTCGGCTGCGTCGGGTCGGCCGGGGCGTACGGGTCGTCCTCGCTCGGCCAACCGGTGTAGTTCCGGGTGTTGTACGAACCGATGAACGGGCGCGTGCCGATCGGCATGGCCGGCACGTCGGAGACGAACAGCTTCTGGACCGTCTCGAGGGCTGCCGCCCGTGTGGCGTCGTCCGTCGCGTTGGCGTAGGCCGAGAGCGCCGCGGTGGCCTCGGGGCTGTCGTAGCGTCCGAAGTTGAAGTCGGCTGCCTCACCCTCGGCGACGAGCCAGCGGCCGTCCATGATGTCGGAGTACAGGTCGTACGGCGTCGCACCGGTGTCGGTCCAGTGCAGGATCGCCTGGAAGTCGCCGTCCGACTTCGCCGCCCACCAGGTGTCCTGGTCGGGGGTGTCGACGGTGGCGGTGACGCCCAGGGTCTTGACCGAATCGGCGATGAGGCTGATGCCGGTCACGTAGTCGTTCCACCCCTGCGGGACGGACAGGGTGAAGGTGACGGCCTCGCCCGAGGGGTCGGTGAGCACGTCGTCGTTCCAGGTGTACCCGGCGTCGGTCAGGACCTGCTTCGCGGCCTTCGCGTCGACGGTGTAGTCCTCGCCCTCGAATTCGGCGGGGATGAACGCGTCGCCGGCCGGGGTCGGCAGGCCGGTGACCGAGCTGAGCTCGGGGACGCCGCCCTCACGGGCGATCTGCTGGTGCTGTTCGCGGTCGATGACGAGGTTGACGGCCTGCCGGAAGGCGGGGTCGTTGAAGGGCTTCGTCTGCGTGTTCACGAACATCGCGTCGACGGCGAGACCGGCGGCCGCCCAGTAGACGTTGTGCTCCTTGTCCTTGTCGAGGTACGCGGACTGCACGTTCGGGATGAAGGCCTGCGCCCAGTCGGCGTCGCCGTTCGCGAGGGCGGTGGTGAGCGCCGTGTTGTCGTTGTACGAGACGTAGTAGAGCGTCGGCACGGCCGGCTGCTCGCCCCAGTAGTCGTCGCGGGCGGAGAGTTCGACGCTCTCGGTGCTGAAGCTCGTCAGCGTGTACGGGCCGGTGCCGACGGGCTCGGGGTTCTCGAAGGTGGCCGGGTCGTCGACGGACTCCCAGATGTGCTTCGGGACGATCTGCTTGAGGAGGACCTTGTCCTGCTTCACGAACATCGGGTTCGTGAACGAGAGGGTGACGGTATCGCCCTCGGTCGCGACGCCGGTGAGTCCGAGGGCCGAGTTGTCGAGCTCCGGGTGGTCGATGAACTGCTGGAAGGTGAAGGCGATGTCGTCGGCGCTGAAGGCCTCGCCGTCGTTCCACGTGACGCCGTCGCGGGCGGTCAGGGCGACGGAGGTGTAGTCGTCGGTCCAGGCGATCTCGGACGCGAGCCACGGCTTGACCTCGGCGCTCGGGTCGACGAGGTTGACGATCGCGAGCGGCTCGAGGATCGCGTTGATGTACCCGAGCTTCATGGCGGACGAGTCGCCGACGTAGGGGTTGTTGGATTCGGTGGCGATCGAGCCGTCAGGCTTCGCGATCGTCAGCGCGGCACCCTCCTCGGGGCCGTCGCTCGACCCGCCGCCACCGGTGCATCCGGTGAGCAGCAGGGCTGTGGCCGCGAACGCGGCCAGCAGTGGGGTTCTCAGCTTCATCGCTTTCTCCTCTTGGGTGTGCGCTGCGGCAGTGCGGCGCAAGTCGGGATTCGGTGATAACTTACTGACCATTCAGTAAGTTGGCAAGCGCGGTATCCTCGCCGCATCGAGGCTCATCGCGGAACGGACGGCATGACGACTGTGAAACCACCCGGCACGGTGAAGAGACAACCGCAGCCCCGTCCCTCGACCGTCGCGCGGCGGGCGGAGGTCGTGCGGTCGGCGCTCGACGTCTTCGGCGCGAAGGGGTACGCGAACGGCACCCTCATCGACATCGCCGAGCTGGTCGACATGACGCCGGCGGGCATCCTGCACCACTTCGGTTCGAAGGACCAGCTGCTCCTCGAGGTGCTCAGCTACCGCGATGCGACCGACGTCGAGAACCTCGACGACCAGCACATCCCCGGCGGCATCGAACTGTTCAAGCACCTCATCCGCACGGCGGCGACGAACGCGCAGCGGGCCGGGATCGTGCAGGCGTTCGTCGTCCTGTCAGCGGAGTCGGTGACGGAGGACCACCCGGCCAGGCACTACTTCGACGACCGCTATCGGACCCTGCGACGTGAGATCGCCGAGGCGTTCCAGGCGGTGTGCGCTGAGCGCGGCGTCGACGCACCCGAGACGATCCATCGCGCGGCGGCGTCGATCCTCGCGGTCATGGACGGTCTGCAGGTGCAATGGCTCATCGACCCCGCCGACGTCGACCTCGCCGAGACAAGTGCTTACGCCATCCGCGTCATCGTGGAGTCGGTGCTCGGCCAGGGGGCGCTGGACGACTGAGCCGGATTCGAGCAGCGCCGTGGGGCTCGCAGGGCTACCGTGAGAGGCAAACCACAGCCCCGAACGGAAGGACGTCGAGATGGCTGAGCAGCAGTCGAGTACGAAGAGTGGATTCAGCGCTGAAGAACGCGCGGCGATGAAGGAGCGGGTAAAGGAGCTCAAGGCGGCGGCGAACCGCGAGGAGGCGTTGCAGGGCGTTGTCGACGCGATCGCGGACATGGAGGACGCCGATCGGGCGATCGCCGAGCCGCTGCACGAGCTGATCATGGGTGGCGACTACGGTCTCGCCGCGAAGACCTGGTACGGCATGCCCGCCTACGTCGGTGCCGACGGCAAAGCGGTCGTGTTCTTCCAGGCTGCCGCGAAGTTCAAGGCGCGCTACGCGACCCTCGGGTTCAACGACTCGGCGAAGCTCGACGACGGCGAGATGTGGCCGACCGCGTTCGGCATCACCGCGTGGAACGACGCCGTCGCGAAGCGGGTCACGGAGCTGCTGGCCAGAGCCGTCTGACCGGAGCTGCGCGCGGCGGGTTCCGACCGAATCTCGCTGACGAGCCCCGGTCACTGAGGCTGTCGAAGTGCTCATGGGATGCATCCCCACCCGCCCGGACTCGGCATCTGGAATGTCAGTGGTCCGTGGTGGACTGGAGTCATGACCGAGACCACCACCGCGATCCGCGCGAGCGACGAGTACGCCGCGCAGCTCGCCGAGTTCTCGGATGAATACGCGAGCATCTGTCGCCGGCGTGCGGCCTTGGACGCTGAGGAAGCGCGCCTGCTCGCCCGTTCCGCCGCCTATGCGGACGCGCTCGCGGCCACGGTCGTCCCCGCCATCTACCCGCCTGCAGAACGGCGTGCGCTGTCGCGCCGCTCGACGGGCGCGATGCTCGCGATGGCGACGCGTTCCTCGGAACAGACCGTCCTGCACGCCACAGACGACGCCGAGCGCCTCGTCAACGAGGCACCGTCCGTGCTGGCTGCACTCGAGGCCGGCAGGATCTCCGGCCGGCATGCGCGGACGATCACCGACCAACTGCGCGAGGTCCCCAACGCCGGTCGCGCTTCGTTCCTCGCAGAGGTGCTCACGGTGGCGGAACGGTCCACGGTCGCGCGACTGAAGAAGCGCGCGAAGGACCTCCGCGAGCGACTCCACCCGGAGTCCATCACCGCCCGTGCGGTGCGCTCCGAGGCTGACCGCCGCGTCGAGTTCGAGGCGGCTTCAGATGGGATGGCCTGGGTGCACCTCTTCACGACCGCTCCCATCGCGCAGGGCATCGTCGAGCGGCTTGAGAGCGCTGCTGCGGAAGCGCGACGCGCTGGCGACCAGCGCACCTGCGGGCAGCTCCAGGCCGATGCCCTTGCAGCCCTCGCCCTCACCGGCGTCACCCCGGATGACGTCGCCTCGAACGCCGTCCTCCCGCACCCGATCGAGGTCCAGGAACACATCAAGCCGACCGTGCAGATCACCGTCCCGGCACTGAGCATGGCGGGCGTCTCCGACGCACCCGCCACGCTCGACGGCTACGGCCCCATCGATCCGGAGACCGCAGCCCGGATCGCAGTCAACGCACCCAGCATGACCCGCATCCTCGTCCAGCCGGAAACCGGAGCCGTCCTCTCCGTCGGTCGAGGCCAGTATCGCGTTCCCGCCGATCTGCAGCGCGCGGTCCGCCTCCGAGACGGCACCTGTCGGGCACCTGGCTGCGGGCGCCGCGCCCGGGCCTGCGACCTCGACCATTCGGTCGCCTGGCAAGACGGCGGTACCACAGATGTCGGGAATCTCGCCTGCCTCTGTCGACATCACCACCGCATGAAGCATTTGCCGGGGTGGAACCTCGACCACGGCCCCGGCGGCGTGCTCGACTGGACGACACCCGACGGCAAGCATCACCGAACAGCCCCGGACCCCGCACCGTTCTGACCGTTACCGGTCCCTGAGGTGCGCCGCTGAGCCTGTCGACGTGTCGAAGGGTTTCTCGTGCGCACTTCGACAAGCTCAGTGACCGGCGGAGGTGCGCCCGGAACGTTCCGCTCCCTGAGCCTGTCGACGGGCATGTACCCGCCCCTCGCCCCCTCAGCTCGCCGGCAGCGCGAGCCCGGTCGGCCGGCCCGAGACCGCGAGCAGGAGGTCCAGCGCGGAACCGCGGACCTCGGGCCCGTCACCCCAGCTCATGCCGGTGTCGTCAGCGACGAGTCGGACACCCTGCCCGCGTTCTTTGCCGCCGCCCATCGAGACGCCCGTCCGAAGCTGATACTCCAACGCCTGGACGACAGCCGTCGTCGGGTAGCTCGGGTGGAGACCGAGTGGCCGGCGGATGTCCTCCCCGTGCACGATGGCTTCGACGAGTCTGGTCGCGAGGTTCGCCGGCGGCGTGCGGCTCAGCTCGGCGGCAGCGCCCAGGGCCGCAAGCGTCTCCGATGGCCGGTTCTGCCGCTCCCGCTCGATGCCGCGTTCGTTGTCGAGGTCGAAGTCGAACCGTGCCGCGATGAGCCGGCGCGCGAACCCGAGGCGCGTCGTCTTCGCCGAATCGACGAGGTGGGCCACGACGTCGTGCACGTCCCATCCCGCGCAGAGGGACGGTGTGGCCCACTGCTCCTCGCTGAGCCCGGCCAGATCGGCGACGAGCTTCCGTCGTTCGTCATGGACGACCGTCCACACCATCCTCGGAGACACCGTCATCTGTGCCCTCCCCATCACCGGTAATGCTGCTCGCCGAGCGCCGCCTTCGTGACGACGTCGACGATGCGAGCGGCCCGGACGGCGGGCGTCTTGATGCCGTTCAACCGGAAGAAGACCCGGAACCGTTCGGTGCGCCCCAGGGTGGCGAAGTACGCGGCCGCAGCCGGGTCGGCGTCGAGCGCGGCCTGGAGATCCGCCGGCATGACCGCGTCCTTCTGCCGGTAGGCGGCATCCCACCGACCATCGGCCTGCGCCCGTTCGACCTCGGCGAGCCCACCCGGACGCATCCGCCCCTCCTCGATGAGCCGGGCCACGTGCTCCCGGTTGATCTGCGACCACGGACTGTTCTTCCGTCGCGGCGTGAACGCCTGCAGCGTGTAGTCGTCGTCGAGCCGCTTGCTCTGCCCGTCGATCCAGCCATGACACAGCGCCACGTCGAGTGCCTCCGACCACGTGATGCCCGTCGCCTTCGAGGTCTTCTTCCGCAGCTTCAACCGCACCCCGTCGTCGCTCGGCGCGCCGACGAGGTAGGCCTCCCACTCCTCGAGCGTGAGGTCCAGGATCGGTTTCTCCTCGAAGCTCGCCACGTCAGCGAGCGTAGCGCGCACCACCCACGTCCCACAGGGTCCGACGCTGCGCAGGCTCTCACGCTGCACTGGGCACGCAGCCGGAATGGATAGGGTCGGAGCATGCTGATGAACGACGAGACACTGTCGCGCGCCGCCGACACCCTGCGCGCCTGGGCCCTCGACGAGGACCTCAAAGCACGGGTCCTCGCCCACCCGGAGGCCGCCGCCATCGCCCGACGGGTCGCCGTCCGCTACATCGCCGGCGACGACGCCGCTTCGGCGTTGCGACTCCTCGCAGCGAACGCCGGCCGTGGGCACCTCGGCAGCATCGAGCTCGTCGGCGAGTCCGTCCGCGACGCACGGATCGCCGACGAACAGACGGCGGAGTTCGTCGATCTCGCCCGACGCATCGGTGCGGCCGAGCAGACCGCCACGATCTCCCTCGACCTTTCGCACATCGGATCGGTGGTCTCCGCCGAACTCGGCCTCCGCAACGGCCTGACCCTCGCACAGGCGGCCAGGGACGCCGGCACCTCGATCATGATCTCCGCGGAGGGCTCAGACCGCACCGATCTCGTCCTCTCGATCTTCGAGCAGATCGCCGACCGGTTCCCGGAGACCGGCATCACCCTGCAAGCGAGACTCCACCGCACCCCGGCGGACCTCGAACGCGTACTCACCCGTCCCGGGCCGGTGCGCGTCGTGAAGGGAGCCTTCCTCGAATCGACGGAGGTGGCGCACCCGCGCGACGCCGCACCGATGACGGCGGCGTACATCGCGATGGTGACGCGTCTCGTCCGGGCCGGCCACCGTGTCAACATCGCCACCCACGACCCGCACCTGGTCGCGGCACTTGAGGGAGCACTCGGCGACGAACTGCGGCAGCCGCACGTGGAGTTCGAGATGCTCCAGGGGCTCGGCACGGCGTTGCTCGACGATCTCCGCCGGCGCGGATTCACCACACGCGAGTACCTCGTCTACGGACCCGAGTGGTGGCTCTACGTCCTCAACCGGATCGCCGAACACCCCGAACGCGTCATCGAAGCGATCGCGGACATCGGCGCGATCGCGGCACGCGTCTGAGGCTCACCCGCGCCCGGCTGACGCTCAACCGAGCGGGTCGGACTCCAGACGGTGGAAGTTGCGGTTCTGGTAGACGAGCGCCGGCGCGTCCGTCCCGGGCGGGATGACCTCGAGGACCTCGGCGATGACGAGCATCGAGCTGCCGGCGGGCACGGTCTGGACGATCCGGCAGCGCAGCGCGGCACGGGCACTCGGCAGGTAGGGCTCTCCGGTCGAGAGTCGCTCCCAGTGCTGTTCCGGCGTGAACCGCGGTTCGCCCGTCTTGGCGAACGCCTTCGCGACCTCGAGGTGGTGGTCCGCCAAGAGGTGCACGACGACGGTCCCCGCACTGAGGAGCCCACCGGCGGAACCCGTCGCGCGGGTGACGGAGAACGACAGCATCGGCGGGTCGACGGCGACGGACGCCACGGATGACGCCGTCAGACCGACGTCGCCTCGATCGGTTGCGGCACTGATGAGCGCGACGCCGGCCGGGTGGTCGCGGAACGCCGTCTTGAACCCGTCGACGGTCGCGGCGTGGGCGAGGGCGTCGGGATCGGTGGACGGCGTGGTGGGAATGGTCATACTGCAACCGTAGAACCTCAATCGGCCTTGAGGTCAACCCAAGGCGCAGCGAGTTCCCGCTACTCGAACATCTCCGCCAGGAGCTCATGCGGGTCCCCGTCGACCCGATGCTGCGACAGCCCCTCGGGCCAGAAGGTGACCCCGTCGTCGTCCCAGCAGGGCACGACATGCAGGTGGTAGTGCGGGACGCTCTGCCCGGCATCGACACCGGACGCACTCAACACGACGACCCCGGTCGCACCGAGTGCCGCCCGCATCGCCCGACCCACCCGCTGGGCCAGGGCCGTCGTCGCCTGCAACGCCCGCGGATCCGCGTCGAGCAGACCGACACTGTGCGCCCGAGGCACCACAAGCGTGTGCCCCGGCGCGAGCGCCGACTCGGGCAACGGTCGGAAGGCGACCGCCTCCTCCTCGCGCTCCACCCAGACGACGTCGGCGGGCTCGTCACGCATCAGCTGACAGAAGGCGCAGGTGTCGGACATCACCCCATTGTCGCGGACGTGACCCGACGGTCGGGTCGTCCAGCCTGACCGCCGTGCCCCTCAGGACACGCGGTCGCGCGCGCGCCGGATCAGCCGCGGGCCGACGATCCACACCAGCCCGACGACGACCACCACGGCACCACCCGCCCCGAGCCGACCAAGCCACCCCGGGGTCGCCGCAGCGTCACCGCGCGGTGACGTCCGAACCGCTCTTCCGACGACGGACCAGGCGCGTGATCGCGTACAGGACCACACCCACCGCGACGATGATGCCGCCGCGCAACCACACCTCAGCGCTCTGCTGCGTGAGCAGGATGAGGCACGACAGCACCGCGAGCACCGGCAGGACCGTCCAAGCACGGAAGTGCGTGTGCTCGACCCGCTCGCGACGCAACACGAGCACCGCGATGTTCGTGCTGAGGAACACGATGAGCAGCAGGAGGACGACCGTCTCGGCGAGGGTGGCGATACTGCCGGTCGCGGTGAGGACCATCGCGACACCCGTGGTGACGAGGATCGCGACCCACGGCGTCCCACGCTTCGGCAGCACCTTCGTGAACACGCTCGGAAGCAGCCCCCGCGAACCCATGCCGTAGGCGAGCCGGCTCGACATGATCATCGTGAGCAGCGCGCCGTTCGCGACGGCCACCAGGGCGATGAGGCTGAACAGCCATGCCGGGATGCCGACGCCGGTCGCCTGGATGACCGTCAGCAGCGGACCGGTCGATTCGCCGAGCTCGTCGGAGGGCACGGCGATCGAGGCCGCGGTGCCCACGAGCACGTAGAGGACACCGGCCGTCGCGAGCGCACCGAACAGCGCCTTCGGGTAGACGCGCGACGGATCCTTGACCTCTTCGATGACGTTCGCACTCGTCTCGAAGCCGACGAAGGAGTAGTACGCGAGCAGGGCCGCACCGAACACCGCGATGACGGGACTCCCGCCCTCGGCGAACTGCGTCGCGCGCCCGAGGTCGCCCTTGCCGCCGCCCAGCATGATCGCGACGGCGACCACCACGAGGACGAGCCCCGTGGTCTCGATCATCGTCATGACGAGGTTCGCCCGGACGGACTCCTTGATGCCGCGGGCGTTGATCAGCGCGATCACGATGAGGAACAGCACGGCGCCGAGGACCGGGGGCAGGTCGATGAAGGTCGCGAGGTAGTCGCCCGCGAACGCCAACGCCAACCCGGAGGCGCTCACGACACCCGCCGCGAGCATGCAGTAGCCGACGAGGAACGAGACCATCGGCCGCTTGTAGGCCCGCTCCGCGAAGACGGCCGAGCCGCCCGCCTTCGGATACTTCGTGACGAGCTCGGCATACGACGCGGCCGTGAGCAGCGCGAGCAGGAGGGCGACGATCATCGGCACCCAGGTGACCCCGCCGACCTCGCCCGCGATCTGACCGATAAGGGCGTAGATCCCGGCCCCCAGGACGTCACCGAGGATGAACAGGTAGAGCATCTTCCCCGAGATGTCGCGTTTGAGCGTGGAAGGAGGATCAGCCCTGGTGGTGTCGGTCGAGGTCATCCGCGCAACGGTACGGCAGCCGTGCAACCCCGTCCCGCGCTTGCGATCCCGTCGCGGTTGTGCGTCGGCGTCGGCGTCAGACGGACGTCACTGACGGGCGAGCCTGCGTGCCACCGCGATCACCGGTACAGCGACCACGGCGACTGACACCACCCGCGCGAACACCGACCGCTTCGGGAACTCGGCGCGCTTCCGATCGTCGGCCGTCGGTTCAGCCGCCTCCACGAGGTGCGTCCCGCCGGCGCCGCCCTCCGCGAGGTGCGCGAGCCGACGCAGGGTCTCGATGTTGCGGAGGTGCAGGCCGATGTCGAGCAGCCACACGGGGATCAGGGCGCCCGGCCCGGCGACGGCCTGTTCGTGGAGGTGGACGACGCAACCGCGCTCGTGCGGTTCCACCTCGACCGCGACGCGCGCCTCGCCGAGCGGCCAGCCCTTCGGCTGGATGACGAAGGCGTGCGGCGGGTCCCACTGCAACACGGTCGTCTCGTCGTTCAGCACGGCCGGCCAGACGCCGAAGGAGTGGTGCAGCTTCCCGCCGACGTGCGGCCAACGATCGCCGACGTCGCGCATGCGTGACGCCCCCACCACCCAGGCTGGGAAGAGCCACCCGTCGGCGAGGACGGCGAAGACACGGTCGGGCGGGCAATCGAGGATGCGGCTGGTGTGGGACACGATGGTGTTCCTTTCGCTGAAGCAGGGACGAGGTCAGCAGGTCGTCGGCGCTCAATCCGGGGCGAGCGAGGGCATGCGGTCGCGTCCGAAGACGGAGCGGAGCGCACTGCGGGCCGCGTGCCACCCCGCGAGCCCATGGACGCCTGGGCCGGGCGGGGTCGAGGACGAGCAGAGGAAGATGCCGGGGGTCGGCGTCCGCCACGGGTCGTTCGACAGCACCGGTCTCGCGACGAGCTGGGCGAAACTCGCCGCACCGGCCGCGATGTCGCCGAGCACGTAGTTCGGGTTGTACCGGGCCATGTCGCGGGCGGTCATCGACGCGGAGGTCAGGATCACGTCGCGGAAGCCGGGAGCGAACCGTTCGATCTGCCGGGTGATCGCCTCGGTCTGGTCGAGCGCGGAGCCACTCGGCACGTGCGTGTACGCCCAGAGGACCTGCGCGTCACCCGGCGCGCGCCCGGGGTCGCCGACGGCGGGCTGCGAGACGAGGACGTAGGGCGACTCGCTGTGCCGACCGCGCGCGACGTCCCGCTCGGCCGCGGCGATCTCGGGTCGACTGCCGCCCAGGTGGAGGGTCCCCGCCTTCGCGAGTTCGGGGTTCGTCCACGGCACCGGACCGGACAGCGCGAAGTCGACCTTCGCGACGCCGTCGCCGTAGCGGAAGCGGGAGAGACGCCGGAGGTAGGTGTCGGGAAGGCGGCTCCCCGCGATCTCGGCGAGCGCCTTCGGCGTCGTGTCGAACAGCACGGCGCGTGCTGTGGGGAGCTCGTCGATGGAGCGCACCTCGGTACCCGTGACGATCTCGCCGCCGTGGGCGAGGAGGTCTGCGGCGAGGGCGTCGACGATCGCCTGGCTGCCGCCGATGGGGATGGGCCAGCCGCGGGCGTGGGCGTAGGCGCCGAGGGACAGGGCTGCCGCCGAGGTGGCGAGGCTCGGCATCGGCCGGATCGAGTGCGCGGCCACCCCGCTGAGCATCGCCGGGGCGGTGTCCTCGCGGAACCGGAGGTTCCAGGCGGGGCTCCCCTGTTCGAGCGCGCGCAGGCCGAACTTGGCGACCGTGACCGGGTGGCGGGGCACCTGGAGCAGCTTGCCGCCGGTGAACTGCGACACCCGGTCGGCGTCCGCGGCGAGCGGCCCCATGAGCGCGCGCCACGCTGCTCCGTCGCGGCCGAGCGCGTCGGCGGTGCGGTCGATGTCGCGGTAGGCGATGCCGGCGCGGCCGTCGTCGAGGGGGTGTGCGTAGGAGATCTCCGGCACCACGAGCTCGATCCGGCGTTCGAGCTTGAAGGAGCGGAAGAACCCGGAGGCGAGCGCCATCGGGTGGACCGCCGAGCAGATGTCGTGATGGAAGCCCGGGAGGGTGAGTTCCGCGGTCCTGGCGCCACCACCGATGGTGTCGCCTCGCTCCACGACCTGCACGTGCAGGCCTGCCCGGGCGAGGGTCACCGCGGCGGCGAGCCCGTTCGGGCCGGCGCCGACGACGACCGCGTCGAACTCCTCCGTCGACCTGCGCATCCCTGCCCCCACGGCGGTCAGCGGCGCTTCGCCGCGCCGGTCACGAGGGCGACGCCCGCTGCGACGGCGCCCAATGCGGTCGCGTACACGGCGGGACGGTGTCGGATCGCCCACGTCTGTGGACTCCACGAGTGCGCCTTGTCGCTGAACACCCCGCGAGCACCGTGATCGCCGGGGGCCGGCGTGTACACGTTGTCGGGCATGCGCGGGTCGTCCTTGTCGGAGGCGAGCTGCCCCGAGTAACCCGTCCTGGCGAGGAACCAGTCGAGGAACGAACCGGCGAAGCGGTCACCGAGGATGGTTCCGACGGTCGACTCCCCCACCCAGGTGCGTCGTCGGGGCTTGTCCGCGACGTCGGCGATGGCCGTGGCGCCCACCTCGGGCTGGTAGATCGGCGGGACGGGCTGCGGGTGCTCGGGCAGCTGCGACTTCACCCAGCTGAACTGGATGGTGTTCAGGGCAGGCATGTCGACCGTCGAGAGCTTGACGGCACTGCCGGCGTGGATGAGCTCCGCGGTCAGGGACTCGGTAAACCCGCGCGCACCGAACTTGGACCCGCAGTACGCCGCCTGGAGCGGGATGCCGCGGTGCGCGAGCGCCGAGCCCACCTGGATGACGTGTCCGCGATCACGAGGCACCATGCGCGAGAGCGCCGCGCGCGTGCCGTTGACGAAACCGAAGAAGTTGACGGCGACGGCGCGTTCGAAGTCCGCCGGCTCGGTCGTGAGGAAGTCACCGAACACCCCGACCATGGCGCAGTTGACCCACAGCTCGATCGGTCCGAGCTCGGCCTCGACGCGGTCCGCGGCCCGTTCGACCGCTTCCCGGTCGGCCACGTCGGTCGGCACGGCCAGCGCGCGTCGCCCGGCCTGCTCGACCTCGGCGATGGTCGCGGCGAGTCCGTCCTCACCGCGTGCCAGCACGGCGACGTCCCAGCCGCGCTTCGCGAGTTCCCGGACCGTCGCCCGGCCGAGGCCTGCCGTACCGCCCGTGACGACGGCGACACCGCGGCTCATCGCACGGGCCGTTCGACGGCGGCGGAACACGGGGCTGACGGGAATCGTGGGCTTGCGATGGTCTGGGGCATGACGCCACGTTAGGGGACGTCACCCGTTCGACGCCGCCCCTTGCATTCCCAGGGAGGGCGTTCGAGGTGGGCGTTCGAGGCGGGCGTTCTCACACTCAGCGCGGCGTCCGCGTGAACACGTAATGCACGACCCCGCTCGGCGATGCCGTCACCTCCACCGCGAACCGGTCCTCCAGCCCTTCGAGGCCGTCCCACAGGCGCACTCCGCGGCCGAGCAGGATCGGGACGACGACGACGTGGAGGTGGTCGACGAGGTCCGCCTCGAGGAACGTCCGGACGGTCGTGGGCCCACCACCGAGCCGCACGTCGAGACCGCCGGCGAGCGAGGTGGCGAGCGCCAACGCGTCGACCGGCGACAGCGCTCGGAAGAGGAAGGTCGTCTCCCCCACGACGAGGTCCGGTCGCTCGTGGTGCGTGAGGACGACCACCGGGCTGTGGAACGGCGGTTCCTCGCCCCACCATCCGCGCCAGCTCTCGTCCTCCCAGGGCCCGAGCTGCGGACCGAACTTGCGCCGACCCATGATCTCGACACCGATGCGGTCGCCCGTGGCCGACGCGAACGCGTCGTCGATGCCGCGGGTCCCGGCACCGACCGCCTCGGCCTCGTGGCCGGTCATCGCCACGAAGGTGTGCGTCGGCAGGAACCACTGCATCAGCCGGTGCTCGGCGTGGCCGAAGGGCGTCTCGAAGGACTGGCCCTCACCGGTCGCGAAGCCGTCGAGCGAGACGGCGAGATTGTGGACGCGGAGCTTCGTCATGGGCACACGGTAGTCCGGAACCGCCTCGCGCCCCACCCCCAGTCCAGACCACCCGCCGCGCCCGAGTAGCAGCTCGACGACGGAAAGGCAAGAGCGCGCCGAGCGGCTGAACGGGAACGACACTCGAAGGAGGGCACGGCGGTCCGACGACCGGTCGACGCAGCCGGCCCGCCTGACATCGGGTGCCACGACGCGCCCAGAGAGGAGATGCTCGTGTTCACCGAGCTCGACGAATTCCTACGCGGCATGGAGTACCCCTGCCGCCCCAGCGACCTGACGCGTGAGGCCCGCCGCGACCTGCTTCCGACCCATCTGGTGGAGGCGCTCCGCTCGCTCCCCGAGCGCAGCTACACGAGCCGCTGGGACGTCCTGCACCGCACCTCGATCGCGGAGGCGCTGCCGATCGGCGTCTGAGCCGCGAGCTGGACACGGGAGAGGCACCGGTACACGACCGGTGCCTCTCCCGTTCCGCGTCACTGGCTGGCGGCTGCGCGCCAATCGTGTGCCGTGATGTGCGATCCGGCCTGCGGTCCCATCAGGAGCATGCCGCCGTCCACGGGGATGGACACCCCGGTGAGGTAGCTGGAACCCGGCGACGCCAGGAACGCGATGACGGAGGCGATCTCCCGCGCATCGCCCGGGCGGCCGACGGGGATGCCGGGGCGCTCGGTGTCGTGCGGGTCCTCGTCGGTCTGACCCGTCATCGGCGTCGCGATCTCCCCCGGGGCGACCGAGTTCACCGTGATGCCGTACGGGGCGAGTTCGACGGCGGCCGTCTTCACGAGACCGCCGAGTCCGTGCTTGGCGGCGTCGTAGGCGGTGGATCCGACGCGTGGCTGGTGCTCGTGCACACTCGTCACGGCGATGATCCGTCCACCGGCGCCACCCTCGGCGAGGTGTCGGGCGGCGCGTTGCATGCAGACGAACGCGCCGTCGAGGTCCGCGGCGACGACCTGGCGCCACTCCTCGAGCTCGATCTCGAGGAACGGCGTCGAGGCACCGGTTCCGGCGTTGTTCACGAAGACGTCGAGTCCGCCGAGCTCCGCGACGAGCCGGTCGACGACGTCACCGCAGGCGGTGAGGTCGGTGGTGTCGAGCTGGGCGACGACGGCGCGGCGACCGAGCGCACGGACCTCCTCGGCGGTGGCGTCGGCGCCCCCCTCGTCCGTGTGCCACGTGATGCCGACGTCCATCCCGGCTTCGGCGAGCGCGACGGCGGCGGCGCGGCCGATGCCCGAGTCGGAGGCGGTGACGATGGCCCGGGTGGGCGAGAAGGCGAGGTCGAGACGGTTGGGTGGGGTCGGGGTGTCAGTCATGCCGACACGGTAGATCGCTCGTCGTGTCCGCATCGCAGGCTTGCGATCGGGCTCGGGGTGTTGCACCACTCGTGCCTGGACGACGGTTTCGCAACCCCCCTGGGCTCCGTGGCGCTCCCGCGGACTCGGGCCTACCGTTGGAGGAGGGGTGGGCGGACTGGAGGACCCATGGGCAAGATGATCTACGACGCCGACGTCAGCGTGACGTTCGACGACCGGGTGCTCGCGCACCTGCAGCACGTGATCGGCGCGAAGCTGCGCCGCGGTGAAGGGTTCTACTTCGGCTGGAAAGACGACCCGCGAGCGGGCGACGGCCGCTCCACGATCTGGTTGCACCCGGCGATGTCGCTGCGGTTCAAGTACGCGGGCAGTGTCCCGGTCGAATTGAACCGTGCCTGGCTCGAAGCGCTCGCGATCAGCGCGGACTCGACGCACGGGCTCGTCCTCGTGCCGGAGCCGGGACCGCGCGTCTGAAGCACGCAAACGACAGCGGGCCGACGGTTCTCCGTCGGCCCGCTCTCCTGTGTCGAGTGCTCTCCGCAGCTCACATCGAGCGTTGGTCGAACTCCAGGTCGTCGATGTCGGTCAGCTCCGTCGCCCATTCCGGTCTCGCCGGTTGCAGCTCGGCGGTGCGCTGTTCCAGCTCGACGATGGTCGCTTCGTCGAGCGGCTCCTCCGAGGCGTTCTCGACGGGCGTCGAGAACAGCTGACTCGTCGGGCCGATGAGGAGGTGCGCGAAGCCGATGCTCCCGCCCTCGTTGATCGTCGGCACGGTGATGATGTCGGACTCGCCGGACTGGGCGAGGGCGCGGGCATACCGCAGCAGTGCTTTGCAGGTCTGGTCGGCCATCAGCAGATAGCCGCTCGAGTAGTACAGCTTTCTCATGCGACCATTGTCGAAAACCGCGCGGCGACGCGGCAGTGGTTGAATCCTGGACCGGAAAGGTATACCGGCGGTGGGTCGCGCGCCGTGCGCTATCGTCTGGGCATGACCGACAGCGACCAGACTCCGCACACGCACGACGAGAACCGCCACGACCAGCTGACCACGGCCCCGAACGCGACCGAGGCGGACGCGGCTCCCCGCATCGACGTCACCGATCAGGGCGACGGCGTCACCCGGATCGACATCCGCGACGACGCGGCGGTCCGCCCGGGTGCCGACCCCGAGGACACCGACGAGGCCTGAGCCACGACCCTCAATACGACGAAGCGCCGCCGACCCTCGGGTCGGCGGCGCTTCTCGGTCGTGCGGGCGCTCCAGCTCAGTGGCCGTCGGCGTCGTGCAGTGGTGCGGCGTCCGGCTGCTCGAGCACGTCCGGCTCGTCCTCGGTGTCCTCGCCCGTCGGCTCGTCAGGGATCTCGGTGGGAGGGGTGCCCGCGACCATGTCGGGGTCGGTGCCCAATGCGTCTGCTCCGGTGAAGTCGCTCATGTCGCTCCTGCTTTCCTGTGGTGGTGGTTGTGGTGTGGTGCTGGTATCGGTCTGGTGCGCGTCAGGCGACGACGACGTGGAGTCCGCCGGTGATCTCGATCTCCTCGAGCATCTCGGCCGCCATCCGCTCGTCGATCGGCGGCTCGAATTCGGCGTCGAAGGCGAACACGATCGGTTGCTCGGGCGAGACGGTGACGGGTTCGGAGGAGTGGAACCGTCCACGGTGGAGCTGCAGGCGGAAGGACTGGTCATCGAGCATGCGCGTCAGGATCACGTGTTCGAGCTGGGCGAGCGTCTGATCGTCGACCTGTGATCGGAGCGCACCGAGGCGTAGGAATCCCATCGTCAGCTCCCCTCTCAGGTGTGCCACGCTAGCGCGGCATGCGCGGGCTGCAGGGGCCATTGCGCGGAAGGGCCGAGGGGCGGACAATGCGCGCAGGCCGCCTGACCAGTCGGTCGACCGAAGGGGTCTGTGGATAATCGGGCGAACCCCTCGGATGTCTCGTATCCTGGTTGAGCGCCCATCCGACCCGGACCCCGTCGGAGCGCGCTCAGATGTCGGCCATCCGCGCCGACGGCTGTCTCCCGGGGTCGGAAGTCGAGGGTTCCCATGGGACAACTGGTGTATGGCACGGGCGACGCTCGCGTGCGTCTCGACGACCGCATGCTCGCCCACGTCAAGACGATCGCGCTGATGAAGCTCCGCCGGAACGAGTCGTTCGCCCTGACGGTGCGACAGGACTCCACCACCGAGGGGCGGACGACGCTGTGGCTGCACCCCGCGATCGCGCTGCAGTTCTCCTTCGACACCGACGAGGTCGGCGAGATGGACCGCTCCCTGCTCGAGTCGTTCATGCACGAGGCGAACACCGGCGAAGTCGTCGTGCACGCGTCGAGCGAACACGACTCCGCCGCCCGGTCGGAGTGACCTCGGCGGCGGTGCCGCGCGCTCAGCTGTTCCGGAGCATCGAGACGAGTTCGCTCTTCCGCTTGCCGGAGTAGCCGCTCAGCTGTTCCGGAGCATCGAGACCAGTTCGCTCTTCCGCTTGCCGGAGTAGCCGCTCAGGCCGATCTCCTTCGCGCGGTCGCGGAGTTCGGCGACCGTCCAGTCCTCGTACGAACCGGACTCGCCGCCTTTCTCGCCGATCTTCGAGCGGCCCTGTTTCGCCGCGGCGTTCGAGATGCGCGCGGCCTTGCTCTTGGACGCACCGTCGTCTCGGAGCTTCTCGTAGAGTTCAGGGTCCTTCAGTGACGGGTTCTGCTTCTCCGGCATGTCGTCCCTCCCGGTGATTCCAGCTGATCTGCCAGCAGACTACGCCTGCTCGCCCAGGAACCAGTCCCTGGGGTGCTGGTCGGCGGTCGGCGGGGTGCGCTCGATCGTCGGACGCGCCCACTCGGCCGCGTTCGCCAGCACCCGACGGATGTCGGGGTGATGGTAGACCGGGTACTCCTGGTCGCCGGGCGAGAAGTAGAAGACCCGCCCACGCCCACGGTGGTAGGCGACGCCGGAGCGGAACACCTCACCGCCGGCGAAGGTGGAGAGGAACACCTCCTCATCGGGCCGCGGGATGTCGAAGTGCTCGCCGTACATCTCCTGCCGGTCGATGACGATCGGGTGCGGGACCCCCTGGGCGATCGGGTGGTCCGGCAGAACGGTCCAGACGAGCTCGCGCTCGCCGTCGTTGCGCCACTTGAGCGCGCACGTCGTGCCCATCAGACGCTGGAAGACGCGGGAGTAGTGACCGGAGTGCAGGACGACGATGCCCATCCCGGCGTGGACATGCCTGACGACGCGCTCGACGACCTCGTCCGACACCTGGTCGTGGGCGATGTGGCCCCACCAGAAGAGGACGTCGGTGTTCGCGAGCGCCTCCTCCGTGAGCCCGTGCTCCGACTCCTGGAGCGTCGCCGTCGTCACGCTGACGGCCTCGCCGAGCGACTCCTCGAGTCCGTCGGCGATGACCCGGTGGATGCCGTCGGGATAGTGCCCGAGGACGACCGCGTCACCGCGGGACTCGTGGACGAACTCGTTCCAGACACGGATGCGGATGGGGGACGTGGTGCTCATGCGGGGACCTCCAGTTCGTGCCCGGCGGCGGCCGAGGCGTAAGCGGCGTCGATGACGCGGCTGCGGTGCAGGGCGTACTCGCCGTGGTGACCGGCGAACCGCAGCTCGCCACCGGCGGACTCGCCCGCACGGATGGTCTCGAGGAACTCCGCGATGACCGACTGGTGGTGACCGGACGGCACCTGCACGGCGGGTCGCTCGATCGTCGGTGCGCCGGCCACGTCGCGGTAGATCGTCACCGTGCCCTCGGTGTTGTAGTTGTCGACGTGGAGGCGGACGCCACCCTCCGAGCCGAGGAGCTCGACCGAGATGTCCTCGTGGGCCTTCGAGTAGGACGCCCACGACGCCTCGAGGTGCAGGCTGCCGCCGTCCTCGAAGCGCAGGAGGGCTGAGGCGAAGTCCTCGACGTCGAACGCGTGCGTGGACCGGCTCGAGACCGGACCGCCGCCCGAGGAGCCACCGCGACCGGCGCGGCCGAGCTCGTTGTAGGCGACCGCGGAGACGTGTGTCACGCGCGGTTCGCCGAGGAGGGACAGGGCGATGTCGAGGACGTGCGAACCGAGGTCGATGAGCGGTCCGCCACCCGCGGCCGCCTTGTTCGTGAACCAGGAGTCGATGCCGGGTACGCCCTGCCGACGCAGCCAGGAGGCGCGCGAGTGGTAGACACGGCCGATGGGCTCCTCGGCGAGGTAGCGGGCGAGGTAGGCGACGTCGGCGCGACGGCGGTGGTTGTAGGCGACCTCGAGCACGCGGTCGGCGGCCGTCGCCGCCTCCACCATCTCGGCGGCGAGGTCGGCGGTGGTCGCGAGCGGCTTCTCGCAGAAGACGTGCTTGCCGCTGCGGAGTGCGGCCACGGCGATCGGGTGGTGCAGGGCGTTCGGCACGCCGATCGAGACGATGTCGAGGTCGTCGCGGGCGACGAGGTCCTCCCAGTCGGCATACGTGTCGGGGACGCCGCGGCTCTCGGCGAGCTCGGCGAGCCTGGTGGGTTCCTGGCCCGACAGGGCGACGACCGTCGCGCCGGGGAGGGCGGTGAAGGCGTCGAGGTGGGTGGTGCCGGCGAAGCCGAGGCCGATGACGCCGACCCGGAGGTCCGGAGCCTTCGACGGTGACGTGGTGGTGCTCGTGTCCATGCTCGGGCGGATCCTTTCGGGGTGCGGATGCCGGGCACGGAGTCGTGACCGGCGGTGGTCGACCTTCGCCACTAAATATAGCGACCATATCTAGTTTCGCAACCCTGCTACAGTCACCCCATGGTCGAACCGGGGGTCGAGACGGGCCGAGCGAGTGTCGAACTCGTCGCCGCATACGCCTTCGATCACGGCCCGTTCACCGCCAGCGAGGTCATGGACGCGACCGGGCTGACGCGCGCGACCGTCCTCAACGCGTGCGATCTCCTCGCCGACCGCGGCTGGATCCGGGAGCTCGACGACGCACGCGCCGCGGGCGACTACCGACGGGGCCGGCCGGCGCGACGCTACGAGTTGGCCGCCGACACCGCGTTCGTCGTCGGCCTCGACGTGGGGCAGCACCGGGTCGCCGCGCTCGTCGCGACACTGCGCGGCGACGTCGTCGGTCGGGCGGAACTGCCGATCGTGGGCGGCGACGAGGATCCGGACCTGCGCCTCGCCACCGCCCGCGCCGCCGTCGAGCAGGCGACCGCCCAAGCCGGCACGACGGCCGGCCAGGTGCTCGTGACGGCGGTCGGCGTGCCGGCTCCGGTCGACGTGCACGGTCGCTCTCCGCGCGGCGACCACGACTACTGGGCCCGGATGAACCCCGACTTCGCGACCCGGCTCGGCCCCTGGGGCGAGGTGGTGCTCGAGAACGACGCCAATCTGGCGGCGTCCGCGGAACGGGCCCTCGGCGCGGTGGCGCGCGAGTCCATCGCCGTCCTCCTCGCCGGCGTGAGCTTCGGTGCCGGCCTCATCGTCGACGGCGTCCTGCTGCACGGCGGCGCCGGTGGTGCCGGCGAACTCCGCGTGCTCGGCATGGTCGAGGGTGTCGGCTCCTCGGAGGGACTCGACGGTGCCGCCCGGTCCTGGCTGGAGGAGGACCGCCGGACGGGACGGGTGCCCTCGGCGTCCCCGCTCGCCCTGACGCCCGTCGACGCGCTCGACGTGAGCCACATCGTGGACGCCGCGACCGGAGGCGACGCCTATGCGGAAGCGCTGGTCGAACGACTCGGCGAGCGCCTCGGCCGCGTGTGCGTCGTGCTCGGCAGCCTCCTCGACGTCGAGGAGGTCGTCGTCGCCGGTGGCGTGGCGCGGGTCGCCTCCCCCGTCATCGCCGCCGCCCATCGCTGGCTCGAGCAGGGCGTCTACGCGCCGACCCCGCTCGTCCGGGCGTCCGAACTCGGGGCGGACGTCGTGGCCCTCGGTGCCGTCACCCGCGCGGTCGCGACGATCCGCTCGCAGCCGTGGCGGTTCGCCGCGTCGATCACGCGCTGAGCCGACAGGCGGCGAGTCGACGGACCCCGGACACCGCGCAGGGCCCCACCTTCCGCCAAGATCGGTGGGGCCCTGAGTGCGGTGTTACCGCGCTGCGACGGTCGTTCCGGCCGTACTCGTTCGGACCGTTCGCAGATGACGGGCGACGCTGAGCGCGCCTGTGTCCTTCAACCGTTGCAGAAGTCGAACACGCAACCGACCCGAATCAAGCGTTAAGAACGATGGTTCTTAACGAATCGTGAAGAGCGCGGTGCTACTGCACCGACCATCCGCCGTCGGACGGCAGGATCACGCCATTGACGTTCACCCCGTCGTCGCTCAGCAGGAAGGTGATGGAGGCGGCGAGCTGCTCGGCCGTCGCGATCGTCGGGATCGCCGCCTGGAACGGGCCGAGCCGTGCGGATCCCGCCTCGGACACGTTCGGCGGGAACGGGATGCCGGTGGCGACACCGCCTGGGGCGACGGCGTTCACGCGGACACCGTGCGGGCCGTACATGAACGCGGCGCTCTTGGTCATGCCGACGACCGCGTGCTTGGAGGTCGTGTACGCGTTCCCGGAGGCGTTGCCGCGGAGCCCTGCCTCGGAGGCGATGTTGACGATCGAACCGGATCCGGCCGCGACCATCGCGGGGAGGACCGCCCGGGTCAGCTTGAAGGCGCCCGTCACGTTCACGCCCATGACGCGGTCCCAGGTCGCGTCGCTCGTCTCGTGCAGCGGGGAGAAGTCGTCGTTGATGCCGGCGACGTTGGCGAGCGCGTCGATCCGCTCCCCTGCCGCGGCGACGATCGCGTCGATGTCGTCCTGCTTCGTGATGTCGCCGGCGACGGTCACCAGCTCGGCGTCCGGCAGGCTCGCGGCGAGGTCGGCGAGCTTGTCCTCGAACAGGTCGACGGCGACGACCCGGCCACCCTCCCGGGCGACGCGCGACGCCGTCGCCCGACCGATGCCGGAGGCGGCACCGGTGACGATCACCGTCTTCCCGGCGAACCGTCCGGCGGTGATGCGCTCCTGCCACCCCTCGGGCGCCGCATCGACCGGCGCGACACCGTCGTTCGCCGCGAGGACGAGCTCGTCGATGAGCGACTGCGGCAGCTTGCCCTGACTCAGAGCCACGAGCTGCTGGAGCGGCAGGCCGGCGATGGGCGCGAGCTGCGACTCCTCGGTGCCCAACTGGACGAGGAGGCCGCGGATGAGCGGGCCACCGGTGGGGTCGGCGAGCCAGGCGGCGATCGGGGTGTTGGCGGTGAGGACGCTCATGGGGTTCCTTCGTTCTCGGGATGGTGGCGCACGGCGGATCCGCGATCCGGACATCATTGTCCGGTACACGGTACGCCGCCGACGACATGGCCACCAGCCCTCACGGTGGGCTCCCAGCCAGGTGCACCGGACCGGCCGCGCGGCGTTACGCTACCGGGATGCCGTCGACACCCGCGAAGCCGAACCGCGGCCCGAGCGCGGGTCCGGAGAACCGCCGCGCACTCGTCGCCGCAGCGCGCCAGGTGTTCACCGCGGACGGGTTCGGCGCCCCGCTCAGCGCGGTCGCGAAACGCGCCGGGGTCGGCCAGGGCAGCCTGTACCGCCACTTCCCCGACCGTTTTTCGCTCGCGCTCGCCGTCCTCGAGGAGAACGTCGGCGAGCTCGAGGAGCACGCCGCGCGCCCCGACGCCACCCTGGACACCCTGCTGGACGTCGTGATCGACCAGGCGCTCGTCACCTCACCGTTCGTCGAGGCCATCCTCGGGGCGGGCGACGACCCACGCGTCACCGCCCTCGGCACGCGCCTCGACCGACTCGCGCACGAGCTGCACGGCCGGGAACTGGCGGCTGGACGCATCGCGCCGAACGTGGAGCCGGACGACATCCTCATGGCCGTCTCGATGGTGGGTGCGACCCTCACCCGGATCCCGGCATCCCATCGCGCAGACACCGCGGCTCGCGCGAAGGCGATGTTCCGTCGCTCCTTCGGCCGATGACGCGGCTTGGGACGATGGCACAAGAACGACCCGAACCGTGTGTCGACGGACCATTGATGCGTGCGGGGACCGACCGTAGGGTCGGAGGGACAGAGAAGGGGTCCGCCATGCCGGCCAACGCATTCGCCTCGATCGACGTCGAGGCCATCCGTCGCTCGCTCGGCGAACCGGATCCGGCGGCGACGGCCAAGATCATGGACGAGCTGGACGAGAACTGCCTCGCCTTCCTCGCCCACTCGCCCTTCTGCACCATCGCGACTTCCGACGCGGCGGGCACCTGCGACAACTCGCCGCGCGGCGACTACCCGGGGTTCGTCCGCGCACTCGACCCGAGCACCCTCGTGATCCCGGAACGCCTCGGCAACCGGCTCGCCGACTCCCTGCAGAACATCGTGCAGAACGGCCACATCGGCATGCTGTGCTTCGTGCCAGGCATGAGCGAGACCCTGCGGATCAACGGCACCGCCATCGTCACCGACGACCCGGCGCTCATGGCGATGCTCGAGCAGGACCACGTGACACCGCAGCTCGCGATCGTGGTGCGCACCGAGGAGGTCTACCTGCACTGCGGTCGGGCGCTCCTCCGCGGCGGGATCTGGGACGCCGAGATGCAGGAGCTCGCCGACGAGGTGCCGAGCGCCGGCCGGATCTGGGCGAGCATGTCCGGGCTGAGCACCGAGGTCGGTGACGCGATCGACGAGGCCGTCGCCGTCGGCAACCGGAGCCTGTACTGATGGCTGGAGCGAGAGCAGCGTTCATGATCGGCGAAGCCATCGACAGTGAGGATTCCTGATGCGCAACCGCGCGGGCATGACCCCGCTCATCGTCCAGGAGATCGTGCGCGAGACGCCCACGATCGTCAGTGTGGTGCTCGCCGACCCTGAGGGCCGCCGCCTCCCGGCATGGGACCCCGGCGCCCACATCGACCTGCAGCTCATCACCCGCCACGAACGGCAGTACTCGCTCTGCGGCGATCCCGCCGACGAGTTCCACTACCGGATCGCGGTCCTGCGCGAAGAGCACTCGCGGGGTGCGTCCCACTACATCCACACCTTCCTCCGCGTCGGGCGGAAGGTCTTCATCCGGCCCCCGCGGAACCTGTTCCCGCTCTCCGACGCGAAACGCCACCTGCTCCTCGCCGCGGGCATCGGGATCACGCCGCTGCTCTCGATGGCGCGACGACTCGCCGCCGGCGATGCCGACTGGACGCTCGTGTACGCGGTGCGCACCCGCGAGGACGTCGCGTTCGGGCCGGAACTCGAGGCCCTCGGCGACCACGTGCGGATCCACGTCAGCGGGGAGAGCGGTCGACTCGACCTCGCCGGGCTGCTCGCCGGGCTCGAGCCGGGCACCGACGTGTCCGCGTGCGGGCCGCGCGGCTTCACCGACACCCTCACCGATCTGGCGGAGACCTTGCCGGACGACTGCCGGCTGCACCTCGAGCGGTTCGAACCGAAGCCCCGCGCCTACCTGCCGAACACGGCCTTCACCGTGGAGTGCGCGCGCTCCGAGCGCACCGTCGAGGTCACGGCAGGGCAGACGATGCTGCAGGCGATGCAGGCCGCGCGGGTCGGCATCCCCGGCTCGTGCCTGCGGGGCGTCTGCGGCTCGTGCGCGGTGCAGGTGGTCGATGGGACGCCCGAACATCGTGACTCGCTGACCACCGACGACGCGTCGATGATCATGTACCCGTGCGTCTCGCGGTCGCTGACGCCGACGCTCGTGATCGACGCCTAGGACGCGCGGGAGGCAGGCCGACCCGACAGGGCTCCCGTCAGGGGCGCCAGGCGGCGTCGGCGGAGGCCAGGACCGTACCGTCGGCGGCACGCACGACGACCGAGGTGCCGGCAGCGTCGTCCGTGCCGACGATGCGGAACGTCGTGTCCACGAGCACCGGCGCCTTCGCCCGGAACCGCACCGACGCGAGTCGGCGACCGTCGGCATGCGCGGCGAGCGCATCGAGGACGAGGATGCGGGTCAGCGGACCGTGCACGAGCAGGTCGTCGAGCCCCTCGACGTTGCGCGCCCAGCGGCGATCGTAGTGGATCCGATGCGTGTTGCCGGTCACGGCCGAGAACCGGAACAGCTGCCGCGAGTCGAGCGAGCGGCGCTCCGACCAGTCGGCACCCTCGTCGGGATCGGCCGCGTCCTCCGGAGCCGGCGCCGGTGCCGACACCCGCGGCGTCGGGACCGCCGGCTGCGCCTCGAGGAACACGTCGTGCCAGGTGCTGCGCACGGCGACCTCGCCGTCGACGACGAACTCGCGGACGAGGTCCGCGAAGACGAGGCGACCCGCCCGACCCTGCTTCTCGACGAGCGAACCGAGACTCGTGCGCTGCGTCACCGGCTCGCCGTAGCGGAGCGGCCGGAGGAACTCCGTGTCCTCCCCCGCGTACATGCGGCGTGGCAGGTCGATGGTCGGCAGCACGCCGTCCTCGGCCGGTGAGCCGTCCTCACGGAGCTGGGCGAACGGCGTCGTGAACGGGAAGTAGACGCCCTCCCACCCGGCCGGGAGCTCCTCGCCGACGACCGGCTCCGGCATCCCGGTCGCGAAGGTGCTCCGGTACCAGGACGCGGGCCCGGCCGCCAACCGTTCCTCGCGTTCCACTCAGATCACTCCGTCGGCGCGGAGTCCGGCGATGCGCTCCGCGTCGTACCCGGCGAGCGCCGCGAGGACGTCGTCGGCGTGCTCCCCGATGCGGTTCGCGGGGCGGTCGGTCGTGGCCGGGGTGGCGCTCAGCTTGATGGGCTGGCCGAAGGAGCGGAGCGTGCCGAAGGAGCCGTAGTCGGTCTCGACGACCATGTCGCGTTCGGCGGTGCCCGGATCCTCGACGACCTCGCCGATCGTCTTGACCGCGGTGAGCGGCACGACATCGCCGGCGAGTTCCTCCAGCTCGGCGCGGGTGCGGTCGGCGAACCAGGAGACGACGAGCGGCTTCACCCGTCGGGCGTAGACCTCCTCGTCGAAGCGCTTGCGCATGGTGTCGATCTCGGGGTCGGCGATCGCCTCCGGAGTGCCGAAGAGCTCGCAGCTCGCCTTCCAGAGTTTGTCGGTGTAGGCGCCGAAGAACACCTGGCCGTCGGCGCAGGGGAACAGTTCGTAGGGGCGCACCCAGGCGTGCTCGTTGCCGGACGGGGAGGCCACGGTGCCGTCGACGGTGTAGTCGACGACGGCGGTCTCGGTCATGGCGATGATGCTGTCGACCTGGGCGACGTCGACGAGCTGGCCGACGCCGGTGCGCTCGGCGTGCCGGAGGGCCGCGAGCGTGCCGATGACGCCGAACATGGTCGCCGAGAGGTCGCCGATGGTCACACCGACGCGGACGGGCGGCTGGTCGGCGTAGCCGTTCATCGACCAGAGACCACCGGCGGCCTGCGCCGTGTTGTCGAACGCCGGGCGGCGACTGCGCGAGCCGGTCTGTCCGTAACCGGAGATCGCGGTGTAGACGAGCTTCGGGTTGATCTCGGCGAGCGCCTCGTAGGGCAGTCCGAGCTTCGCCATCGTCCCGGGGCGGAAGTTCTCGACGAGGATGTCGGCGCTCGCGACGAGGTCGCGCAGCACCTCCTTGCCCGCCTCGCTCGCGAGATCGAGGGCGAGGCCGAACTTGCCGCGGTTGTACTGGCCGTAGTAGCCGCTGAACTCCTCGTCGCCGTCGCGGAGGTAGGGCGGGAAGCCGCGCGAGACGTCGGGGTCGTTCGGGTTCTCGATCTTGATGACGGTGGCGCCGAGGTCGGCGAGCATCGAGGCGGCGTAGGGGCCGGCGAGCACGCGGGAGAGGTCGAGGACGACGACGCCTTCGAGGGAGCCGGGTGGGACGGCGAGTCGCTCGGTGGCCGCGAGGATGGCCTCGGTGTCGGCGCCGTTCGGCTGCTGCTGCTCGGTCATGCGTGTCCTCCTGGGCATCGGGCGTGCCGCGTTCCGGCGTCGCGGGAGCACCTTCGCCGTGCTGCATCCGTCTCGGACAACGGTATCGGGCACTGGAGGATCGACCCATGTGCGAACCGCACACGTCCGCCCGACTTCCATGGGCCACGACTCCGGCCGACTCCCACCTCCGACGGGCGCCAGGCACGCGTGCACCGAGGCGATGATAGGTGAGGCTAGGCTTACTTCATGCGCAGCGCGACCCTCCTCCGATCGAGACGCGCGCTCGCCGTCGGTTGCCTGGGTGCCGCCCTGCTCGTCATCGCCCTTGCGAGCCTCATGCTCGGCAGCAACCTCATCAGCCCGGTGGCCGTCATCACAGCCCTGTTCGACCCCGCCCAGGACACCGGTGCCGTCGTGTGGGGTTCGCGGGTACCGCGCACCGTGCTCGGGATCCTCGTCGGCACGTGCCTCGGGATCGCCGGTGCGGTGATGCAGGGACAGACCCGCAACCCGCTCGCCGATCCCGGCCTCTTCGGCGTCTCGGCCGGGGCGAGCCTCGCCGTCGTCGTCGGCGTCTACGTGCTCGGCACGAGCTCGGTGGTCACCACCCTGTGGCTGGCCTTGCTCGGTGCCACCGTCGCCAGCGTCATCGTGTTCTCCGTCGCCGCCCTCGGTCGCGGCCTCTCGAGCCCCGTGCCGCTCGCGATCGCCGGCACCGCCGTCTCCGCCCTGCTCGTCGCCCTCACCTCCTACCTGGTGCTGTCGGACGAGACGACGCTCGCGGCCTACCGCATCTGGGTGGTCGGCTCGCTCTCCGGGCGGTCGCTCACCGGTGTCGACGCGGCCCTCGTCTTCGCCGGACTCGGTCTCGTCTTCGCCCTCGCGAACGTGCGGTCCTTGAACGCCCTGGCGCTCGGGACCGAACTCGCGAACGGGCTCGGCGAGAACCTCCTCCGGGCACGCCTCGTCGGGCTCGCGGCGATCACCCTGCTCACCGCGGCGGCCGTCGCGCTGACCGGCCCGATCGCCTTCGTCGGACTCACGGCACCCCACATCGCCAGGACCCTCGTCGGCGGACATCACGGCTGGCTCCTCCCGGCGTCGGGACTCGTCGGGGCCGGCGTGCTGCTGGCCTGCGACGTGATCGGGCGCTTGATCGGCGGCACCGCCGAGGTGCCCGTGGGCGTCGTCCTCACCGTCATCGGTGGCGCGGCCTTCATCATGATCGTGCGGCGCGGACGGATGGCCGAGCTGTGAGCGCCGTTCCGGAAGGCAGCCGCGTGTTCGGTCGCCTGTGGCGCGGTCGGGTCGTCGTCGTCACGATCGTCTGCCTCGTCGTCGCGCTGGTGTTCGCGCTGCTCGGCATCGTCGCAGGATCCTCTTCGCTGACGATCCCCGACGTGATCACCACCCTCCTCGGCGGCGGGACCGGCGGCCAGGAGCTCATCGTGTTCGAACTCCGCCTCCCCCGCGTCGTCGGCGGTCTGCTCGTCGGCGCGGCCCTCGGCCTGGCCGGGGCACTCACCCAGACCTTCGCCCGCAACCCGCTCGCCACCCCGGACATCCTCGGCGTCACCTCGGGCGCCGCGCTCGGGGCCGTCGCAGCGATCGTCCTCGTCGGCGGCAGCTACTCCGTCGGCGCCGGCGCACTCAGTCTCGGCCTGCCCGCCATGGCCGCGATCGGGGCACTCGTGACCTCCGCGGCCGTCTACGCCCTGTCCTGGCGCGGCGGGGTCGACAGCTTCCGGCTCATCCTCATCGGCATCGGTGCCACCGCGACGCTCGGCGGCATCACGAGCTACCTCATCGCCCGCGCGCAGATCACCGAGGCGGCAGCGGCGGCGCAGTGGCTCGTCGGCAGTCTCTCCGGCATCTCCTGGTCGAGCGTGTGGCCGGTGCTCGTCGCGCTGGTGATCCTCACGCCGACCGCGGTCCTGCAGACGAGCAGCCTCGACATCAGCCAGCTCGGCGACGAACTCTCCACCGGCCTCGGCGTCGCCGTCCAACGGCACCGGATCATCGTCATCGCGTGCGCGGTCCTGCTCGTCGCCGCGGCCGTGTCCGCCGCAGGGCCGATCGAGTTCGTCGCCTTCGTCGCACCCCAGCTCGCCCGTCGGATCGCCCGCACCGGTCGTCCACCTCTGCTCGCCTCGGCGCTGCTCGGCGCCGTCATCGTGACGGGCGGCGACGCGCTCGTCCGCGGCGTCCTCCCGGGTGAGATCCCGGTGGGCATCATCACCGCGATCGTCGGTGCCCCCTATCTCATCTGGCTGCTGACGCGCCGCAAGGAACGGGAGACCTCCGCATGACCAAGCCCGCCATGACCACGGAAGCGCACCCGGCTGCCGCCCTCGAGGCCCGCGGGGTCTCGCTCGCCTACGAGCAGACGGTGGTGTTCGAACAGCTCGACCTCCGCATCGAGACCGGGCAGGTGACGACCCTCATCGGCGCCAACGGCTGCGGCAAGTCGACCCTGCTGAAGGCGTTCGGTCGCCTGCTCACGCCGACGGCCGGGTCCGTCGAACTCGACGGCCGCGCCGTGCGCTCGATCCCGACCCGCGAGGTCGCACGCCGGCTGGCCATCCTGCCGCAGAAGCCGCTGACGCCGTCGGCGACGACCGTCCGCGACCTCGTCTCGCGCGGTCGGCACCCGCACCAGAGCCTGCTCAAGCCGTGGACGCCCGCCGACACGATCGCCGTCGACGAGGCCCTCGCCGCCACCGGCCTCGAGACGCTCGCCGACCGCGACACCGCCTCGCTGTCGGGCGGGCAGCTCCAGCGCGCCTGGATCGCCCTGGTCCTCGCGCAGCGGGCACCGACGATCCTGCTCGACGAGCCGACGACCTTCCTCGACCTCAGCCACCAGCTGGACGTGCTCCGGCTCGTGCGGTCGATCAACCGTGAACGTGGCGCCACCGTCGTCATGGTGCTGCACGACCTCACGCTCGCCGGCCGGTACTCGGATCGACTCGTCGTCGTGGGCGGCGGCCGGATCATCGCCGACGGCACGCCGTGGGAGGTGCTCACGCCGGCCGTCCTGCGGGAGGCCTTCGACCTCGACGCCATCGTCATCCGCGACCCGAGCAGCGGTTCGCCCCTCATCGTGCCCGTCGACCCCGACGACGCGATCGCACTCGACGCCGAGTGATCCGGGCGATTCGGGATTCCGATACCGATACCGATTCGTAACTTAGGTTCGGCTATCCTAAGTATCATGACGATCTCTTCACGCCTCCGCCGCGCCGCACTCGTGCTCGTGCCGGCGCTCGCCCTGGTCGGCCTCGCCGGCTGCTCCCCCACCGCCGCATCCGACGCCGACAGCAGTGGCGCCTGGAGCTACACCGACGACACCGGCACCACGGTCAAGCTCGACCAGCAGCCGAAGCGTGTCGCGAGCTTCGCCGACTACGCCCTCGGCCTGCACGGCAACGGCATCGACCCCGTCGCGGTCTTCGGTCGCGTCGACGTGGCGACCGACCCGCGCTTCGCCGACTACGACCTCGGCGACACCGCGATCGTCGGCAACAGCTACGGCGAGATCGACCTCGAGGCACTCGCCGAGGCCGCTCCCGACCTCATCGTGACCGGCCTCTACCCGACCGACCGCGAAGGCACCCTCGACCTCACGGGCCCGTACTACGGGGTCGCCGACGTCGAGCAGCAGGAGCAGCTCGAGAAGATCGCACCGGTCGTCGCCATCAAGGTCGGCGGCAAGGGCGCCGACGTCATCGCCTCGCTCAACAAGCTGTCCGAGGCGCTCGGAGCCGAGGAGGACACGATCGCCGCCGCCAAGGAGCGCTACGACGCCGCGGCCGCCGACCTGACCGCCGCCGCGAAGGAGACCGACCTCGAGGTCACGCAGATGTACGCGGACGCCGACGGCGTCTACGTCGTGAAGCCGCAGGACGAGCCGGAGACCGAGCTCTACAGCGAACTCGGCGTGACGTACACGAACGCGAACCCGGACGGCTACTACTACTGGGACATCTACAGCTGGGAGAACGCGGCCCAGATGATGACGGGAGACGTCCTCCTCGTCAACGTCGAAGGCTTCCAGCAGAGCGACCTCGAGGCCCAGGCCACCTTCGCCTCGCACCCGGCCCTCGTCGCCGGTCAGATCCACTCCTGGAACACCGCCGCCCTCGACTACACCTCGCAGGCGAAGCAGATGGAGAAGCTCGCCGGCGTCCTCCGCGAGTCGAAGGCGCTGTAACCCTCCCGATCCGCCCATGTGACCTCGACGCACCGAATCCCCATCGGAGTGTGTCGAGGGCACATGGGCGGTCCTCATGGCAGCCGGTAGCCTCTTCAGGCGTCCGGGCCGTCCCGGTGCGCCCAACACGAAGGAGTGCCATGGCCATCGACAGCGCGCGCGGAAGCGAACCCCGCGGAACGGACACCGTCCGAGGACAGAGCGACATCGATCGCGACGGGCTCGACTCGCGGGTGCAACGCCGGCGGGCCATCCTCGCCAGCTCCGTCGGCACGGTCATCGAGTGGTACGACTTCACCCTCTACGGCCTCGCGTCGGCACTCGTCTTCGCCCCGTTGTTCTTCCCGGGCGCCGGCGACCTCGCCGGGCTCCTCGGCGCGTTCGCCGGCTTCGCGGTCGGGTTCGGTGCACGCCCCATCGGCGGGCTCATCTTCGCCCACTACGGCGACAAGCTCGGTCGCAAACCCACGCTCCTCATCACGCTGCTCTTCATGGGCGTCGCGACCACGTTCATCGGGCTGCTGCCCACCGCCGAGACCATCGGTGTCTGGGCGCCGATCCTCCTCATCGTCCTGCGGATCTTCCAGGGCATGGGATCGGGTGCCGAGTTCGCCGGCGCGATCACGATGGCGAGCGAGTCCGCCGACGTGAAGCACCGCGCGTTCGCCGCCTCCTTCCCCGGCGCCTCCGTCTACGTCGGCATGGCCCTCGCGACGACCGTGTTCGCCGTGGTGAGCGCGCTGCCGACCGAGCAGTTCCAGAGCTGGGGCTGGCGCATCCCGTTCCTCGCGAGCGTCGTCATCGTCGCCTTCGCGCTCTACTTCCGCCTGCGGGTGAAGGAGACCAAGGCCTTCGAGAGCGCCGAGGAGCGCGGTTCGACCAGCTCGGCACCGCTCGTCGGCGCGATCCGCTCGCACTGGCGCGTGATCATCTGCGGGATGGCGCTGTTCGCGTTCGCGCTGCCGTGGGTCTACGTGGTGCAGGTGTTCTCGCTGTCCTACGTCACGGGCACCCTGACGGTGAACCCGACGGAGGCGCTCATCGGCCTCATCGTCGCCGAGGTCCTCACCATCCCGACGGCGCTGCTCTTCGGCCGTCTCGCCGACCGCATCGGCCGGAAGCCGGTCCTCATGGGCGCCGCGATCTTCGGGGTCCTGTACGCGTTCCCGATGTTCCTGCTCTACAACACGGAGCAGTCGGTCGTCGTCGCGCTCGGCCTGATCCTCGGCCTGGCGGTCATCCAGGGCTCCACGATCGGCACCTCCGGGGCCCTGCTCGCGGAGATCTTCCCGACGTCGATGCGGTGGAGCGGCATCGCGCTCTCCCGCGAGATCCCGGCCGCGCTCGTCGGCGGGACGGTCCCCCTCGTCGCCACGGCCCTCGTCGCCGCGAGCGGCGGAGCCCCGTGGCTCGTTGCCGCGTACCTGCTCGTGCTCAGTGCGATCGGCATCGTCGGCATCGCGTTCCTCCCGGAGACCCTGCCGCGCAAGCAGCGCGACTGACGGGAGAGCCGACGACAGGAGCGGTCCGGCCTACCGGCCGGGCCGCTCCTCCTCGTCCCAGGTCATGCGGCGGCCCATCACGGGCACGGAGGCCAGGAGCTCGCGGGTGTACGCGTCCTCGGGAGCGGCGAGGACCGTCGAGGTGGGGCCCGCCTCCACCACCCGGCCGGCCTGCATGACGCTCACCGAGTCGCACATGTAGTTGACGACGGCGAGGTTGTGCGAGATGAACAGCACCGTGAGGTCGAGTTCGCGCTGCAGCTCGCGCAGCAGGTTGAGGACGACGCCCTGCACCGAGACGTCGAGCGCCGAGGTGATCTCGTCCGCGATGAGCACCTCCGGTTCGGCGGCGAGCGCCCGGGCGATCGTGATGCGCTGCCGCTGACCGCCGGAGAAGGCGGACGGCAGCTCCGAGGCGCGGTCCGGGTCGATCTGCACGCGTTCGAGGAGCTCGCCGACGCGTGACCGCTGCTCGGCGCGACTCCACGAGCGGCCGGTGGCGCGGGAGCCCTCGGCGATCGACAGGCCGATCGGCATGCGCGGGTCGAGTGCGGAGTACGGGTCCTGGAAGACGAGCTGCACGCGGCGTCTGGCCCTGCGGGCGGCGGCGGAGCGTCCGACGATGTCGGCGCCGTTCAGGCGGATGCTGCCCGCCGTCGGGAGGACGAGTCCGACGGCCGCGGCCGCGACGGTCGACTTCCCGGAGCCCGACTCCCCGACGAGTCCGTGGGAGGTGCCGGGGCGGACGGTGAGGTCGAAGCCGTCGACGGCCGTGTGTGCTGCGGCGCCGTGGCCGTAGCGGACGGTGAGGCCGGAGAACTCGAGACCGGTCATGCGCGCTGTCCTTCGGTGGTGATGACGGGCTGGTCGTCCGGCCCGTCGACGAGCGGTTCCTGAGCCTGTCGAAGGGCAGGGACCAGGAGGTCGTCCTCGTCCATCGCGCCGATGACCGGGAGCGGCATGGTGCGGTCCGAGGTCATGTCCGGCACGCAGGCGATGAGCCCCTGGGTGTACGGGTGACGGGCTTCGTGGAGGCGGTCGGCGTCGAGGGATTCGACGATGCGGCCGTCCTTCATGACGAGGATGCGGTCGCAGAAGCCGCTCACGAGGGCGATGTCGTGCGAGATGAGCAGGATCGCGGCGCCGGTCTGCACCTGCGCCTCGTGGAGCACCCGGAGGACCTGCCGCTGCACGGTCACGTCGAGCGCGGTCGTGGGCTCGTCGGCGATGAGCAGCTTGGGGCGTCCCATGAGGCCCATCCCGATCATGGCCCGCTGGCGCATGCCGCCGGACAGTTCGTGCGGGAACTGCTTGAGCCGTTTCGCGGGGAGCGGGATGCGCACCGACTCGAGCGCGGCCTCGGCCCGCTTCGTCGCTTCGGCCGCCGACAGGCCCTCGTGGACCTCGACGGTCTCGCGGAGCTGCTTGCCGATGGTGAGCGAGGGGTTCAGCGAGGTGAGCGGGTCCTGGAAGACCATCGCGAGTTCGAGGCCCAGGCGGCTCCGTTCGCCCGCGGTGAGCGGTGCGGTCATGTCGATCCCGCGGAACGTCAGCTCGGAGGCCTGCACCGACGAGTCCGGTCCGAGCAGGGCGGCGATCGCCATCGCGCTCACCGACTTGCCGGATCCGGACTCCCCGACGACGCCGACGACCTCGCCGGGCATGATCGTGAGGCTGATCCCGTGGACGCGCTCGACGAGTCGACCGTCGCGGTCGGGGAACGCGACGCGGAGGTCGCGCACCTCGACGACGGGCGCCTCCTCGGTGGGGACGGCGGCCGTGGCGGCCTCGGTCGCCGCGCGCGAGCCGCGTCGTCTGGCTGGAGCCGGCAGGCCGAGCAGCCGCTTCGACGACTCGTTCCAGAGCTCGCCGAGCTGGGTGAAGATGACGCCGCACACGACGAGCGCGATGCCGGGGCCGATCGCGGCCATCGGGTTGCCGTAGATGCGGGCGATGCCGAGACCGAGCAGGCGACCCCAGTCGTACTCGGGGGCCTGGACACCGAGGCCGAGGAAGGACAGCCCGGCGAAGGCGAGGAGGGTGCCGGACGCCGAGACGGCCGCGTTCACGAGCATCGGTGGCAGCATGTTCGGCATCACGTGGCGGACGAGCACCTCGGCCTGGCCGACGCCGGCGATGCGGGCGGCCTTCACGTAGTCGCGTCCGATGAGCGAGGAGGCGAGCGTGTAGGTGAGGCGCGCGAAGGTCGGTACGCCCGCGAAGCCGACGGCGAGCATCGCCCCGGTCGCGCTGGCGCCCCAGATGACGGAGAAGAACAGCGCCATGAGCAGCCACGGGAACGACAGGAGGATGTCGATGAGCGCCGTGACGAGGCGACGCAGCGGCCGCGGCAGCACCGTCGCGACGGCGCCGAGCAGCACGCCGCCGATGACGGAGATCGCCGTCGCACCGAGCGTCAGGAGCACGGACACCCGCGTCGCGACCATGACCCGTGCGAACACGTCGCGGCCGAGTTCGTCGGTGCCGAAGGGGTGGGCGAGGCTCGCGCTGGCGAGGCGGTCGGCGACGGAGGTCGTGTCGGCCGCCGTCCCCCACACGCTCGGCGCGACGACCGCCACCACGATGATGAGGAGCGCGCCGAGGGCGCCGGTCAGCCCGCGCGGGGTGCGGAGACGGTCGAGCAGCGGCGAGCGACGGGTGCGGGTGGGTGTGCTCATGGGCTCAGCCCTCCGTGATCGACGAGCGCGGATCGATCGTCGCGAGCGCGACGTCGATGAGGAGGTTGAGGCCGAGGACGAGCATCGCGTACACGAGCACGATGCCCTGGATCATCGGGTAGTCCTTCGAGGTGATCGACGACACGATGCTCGTGCCGAGACCGGGGATGGCGAACACCGTCTCGATGAGCACGGTGCCGGCGACCATGCCCGTGAGGATGATGCCGCCGATCGTGAGCGTCGACGTCACCATGTTCGGCAGCGCGTGCCGCAGGTAGACCAGGTGGGTCGGCAGTCGTTTGCTGCGGGCCGTCGTCATGTACGGCATCTCGAGGACGGCGAGCATCTCGACGTGCACGATGCGTGCCAGGTAGGCCATGGGGCCGACGGCGAGCGCGACCACCGGCAGGATCGCCTGGTCGAACGAGCCCCAACCGGCCGCCGGGAGGACCTTCAGGCCGATGCTGAACACGGCGATGAGGCCGACGGCGAGCAGCAGGCTCGGGATCGCGATGAGGACCCCGAGGAGCCCGGAGACCCCGAGGTCGGCGAGGCGGCGACGGCCGGTGCGCGAGGACACCGCGGTGGCGACACCGATGGGGAACGCGCCGATCGCCGCGAGGAGGAAGGACGCGACCGCGAGGGTGAGGGTGACCGGGAAGCGTTGCGCGATCGTGTCGGCGACCGGCCGCTGCGAACCGATCGCCGTGCCGAAGTCGCCGCGGAACAGACCGCTGACGTAGTTGACGAACTGCTCCGGGACGGGCACGTTCAGGCCGAGGTCGGCCCTGGTGCGCTCCACGAGCTCGGGGGTCGCGCTGTTCCCGAGTGCCGCCCGCACCGGGTCGCCCGGGACGAGCTGCACGATGAGGAACGTCGCGACGATGACGATGGCGAGGGAGACGAGCACCCGACCCAGCCGTCGGAGGATGAAGGACGTCCGCGGCGAGAGTCCGCCGAGGACACCACGACCCCCTCGACGCGCGACCGCCGGGCCGCCGGGGCCCGTGGCCGGGTCGGTGGCCTGTCCGGTGGTCACGGTCGAGGGGATCGCCATGATCAGCCGACCATCCGGATGCTCGTCGGGCGGATGAAGTTCGGACGCTCGACCTCGGCGCCGTTCAGGTACAGGAAGTCCTGCGCGTCGGCGATGGGGAACACGTCCGTCCGCTCGATGAGCTTCGCCTCGGCCTGCTGCCACAGGTCGCAGGTCGCCTCAGGGCTGGCCGTCTTCGCCTGCTCGGCGAGGGCGTCGTACTCGGGGTTGTCGACGAACATGAAGTTGTTGCCACCCTTGTCCGGGGTCTCGCCACCGAAGAAGGTGTTCACGATGACCGGTCCGCCCGGGGCGATCTGGACGAAGCCGGTGTCCCAGTCGAAGGTCGAGAACAGCTGCTCGGACCAGGCGTTCGCGTCGTTGCCCGAGAGCTCCGTCGTGACGCCCAGCTCGTCCCAGGTCTGCTGCACGAGCTCGGCCGCTGCCGCGTGGCTCGGGGTCGCCGCGTCGTAGATGAACTTGATCGTCAGGGGCTCGCCGTCCTTCGAACGCTTGCCGTCGGAGCCGAGCGTCCAGCCGGCCTCGTCGAGCAGCTCGCCGGACTTCTCGACGTCGGTCTCGGGGAGCGTCCACTGCGGGCCGTCGGCGACGCAGAGGTACGGGCTCTTCACGACGAGCGACTTCGACTCCTCGGCGGTGCCGTCGGTGACGACCTCGCCGACCTGCTCGCGGTCGATCGCGGTGACGAGGGCCTCACGGACGAGCGGGTCGGAGGTGGGGCGCTCGGGGCGCTCGTTGAAGAGCATCTCGCCGATCGGGTTGCGCACACCCTCGCTGGCGAGACCGGCGGCCTCGACGCGGTCCTGGTCGGCTCCGCCGATGCTCGCGGCGTTCACGTCGCCGGAGAGCAGCAGGTTCGCGGCGGTCCCGGGGTCGGTGACGACGCGGACCTCGAAGGTGTCCGGCAGGCCCTTGGTGTCGCTCGTGACGTCCCCTGGACCCCAGGTGTAGTCGTCACGCTTCGTGAAGGTGTAGCTGGAGCCGGGCGTCGCCTTGTCCAGCGCGAAGAGGCCGGTGCCGTTCATCGTCTCGACGAGCGAGTCCGGGTCGTCGAGACCGGCCTGGCAGACCATCTCGACGGTGCCGGTGTTGGCGAGGATGAACGGGTCGGGCGTCGTGCTCGTGACGGTGAGCTGGTTGCCGTCGGCGGTCGCGGTCATGCGCTCGGAGACCTGCGCACCGTAGTAGAAGGTCGCGTTGGCCGGGTCGGCGTTGTAGGTGATGTTCGCGGCGGCCGTCTCAGCGGTGAACGGGGTGCCGTCGGCGCAGGTGATGCCGTCCTTCAGCGTGTACGTGATGGAGGTGGCGTCCTCCTCCCAGCTCTCGGCCAGCCACGGGACGAGCTCGCCGTCGGCGTCGACGTACACGAGCGACTCGTAGTGGAAGCTGATGATCTCGCGGGCCTCGAGGCTGATCCCCGTCATGGGGACGAGGCTGCCGGGGTCGCCGCTCATCGCGGTGACGAAGGTGCCGCCGGAGACGTACTCGCCGGAGGAATCCGAGGATTGCGAGGAGGTACACGCGGTGAGGGCCACCGCGGTGAGCGCCGCGGTGGCGAGGGCCGCCGCGGCTTTCTGCTTGCTGTTCATGCTGGATCCTTCGTACTCGGGTGGCCGTGGTGCGCGGGTGGCCGGATCAGATGGGGTGAGGTGCCGTGCTGGAATGGCTGTGATGCGTGGTGCCCGGTGCGGTGGTGCGGGGAATCGGCTGGTGCTGCCCGTCAGACGGGCTGTCTCGTGGCGGTCCCGATCCTGGCGAGCGGACCCGCCGCCTTCACGGAGACCTTGAGGGTGGGACGGGTCGCGTACGAGACGGGGGTCTCGAGCACGTCGACGACCTCGACCGTGCGCGGGTCTGCGCCGGCCTGGATCGCCTTCTCGATCGCGGAGCGTCCTGCCTCCTCGATGGCGGCTGCGCGGTCGGCGAAGTCGCAGAGCTGATCGGAACGCCCGCCGGCGAGCGCGATGGCCGCGCCGACCGCGTTGGCGACGTTGCCTCGCGCGGGGCGGAGCACCTCGCTCGCTCCGAGGACCGAGTCCGGCACGAGGAACCCGCCGCCGCCGACCACGACGAGCGGGAGGCCCGTGCGGCCGAGCGACATGCGTTCCACGGCGGACTCGATGCGTTCGTGGGCGACCCCGAGGGCGTGTTCGAGCGCTTGGCGGGTCGCGCGGTCGAGCGGCGGCAGTTCGCGGTCGGCGATGCCGAACTGGAGCGATGCGGCGTCGGTGAGCGTCGGGGTGGAGCCGCCGAACAGCAGCGCCTCCTCGGTGAGCCGGTAGCCGACCGAGTCGTGCCGCGGGACGCCCGTCGCGGTGTCGACGATCGTGCCACCGCCGAGGCCGACGCTCAGGATGTCGGGCATGCGGAAGTTCGTGCGCACGCCGCCGACCTCACGCGGCAGGGTCGACTCGCGCGGGAAGCGGTCGACGAGCACGCCGAGGTCGCTCGTGGTGCCACCGACGTCGATGATGATCGCGTTGTCGGCACCGGAGAGGAACGCGGCGCCGCGGATCGAGTTCGCGGGTCCCGAGCCGATCGTCAGGACCGGGTAGCGTGCCGCGTACTCGACGGCCATGAGCGTGCCGTCGTTCTGGGCGAAGTAGGTGGTCGCGTCGAGCTGCTCCTCGGCGACGACCGTGGTGAGGGCGGCCGTGACGTCGCGGGCGACGGCGTAGAGGGCGGCGTTCAGGACGGTCGCGTTCTCCCGTTCCAGGAGTCCGAGGGCGCCGATCTCGTGGCTGAGCGACACCGGGACGTCGACTCCGACGTGGTCCTGGACGAGCGCCTCGACCTCGAGCTCCTGCTCGGGGAACGACGGGCTGAAGATGCCGCAGACGGCGACCGCGTCGAAGGTGCCGGCGAGGGCGTCGAGCTCGCGCCGGATGAGGTCGCGGTCGAGCGGTGCGATCGGGTAGCCGTCGACGAGGTGGCCGCCGCCCGCGAGCACGCTGCCGGCGAGGACCACGTCGCGCAGCTCCCGCGGCCACCCGGCGAGGGGCGGGAGCGAGGTGGCGGCGGGCGAACCGAGCCGGATGACGACGACCCGACCGAGGTCACGGCGGTTGACGATCGCGTTCGTCGCGTGGGTGGTGCCGAGCATGACGCGGGCCACGAGGCCACGGGCGTCGCCCAGTTGCTCGAGGACGTCGGCGAGCGCCGCGCGGATGCCGCCGGTGACGTCGCGCGTGGTCGGCTGCTTCGTCCACGAGACGACCTCGCCGTTGCCCGCGAGCGCGACGGCGTCGGTGTTGGTCCCACCGACGTCGATGCCGATGGCGAGTTCGCCCGAGGTGTCCGTGACGGTGCTGGTGCCGGCGTTCATCGGGTCGCTCCCAGGGTCTCGGCCGCACTCGTCGTGCCGAACGGTTCGTAGTCGAGGTCGTAGCCGAACGCCCGCGGGCCGGCGAGTTCGAGTCCGCGCGGCGTCCGCCACAGCGGGTCGCACGCCCAGGCGAGCACGCTCACCCGCTGGCCGAAGCGCAGCATCTCGGTGGAGATCGCGTCGCCCGTCTCCGAGTCGACGATGGTCACGAGGTCGGGCACGCTCACGATGACCGCGCCGTCCTCCATGACCACGAGGTTCTCGTTCTGGATCTCCACCCGCGTGAGGCGACCGCGGTGCTCGCCGATGCCCTCGACGGTCACGGAACCGCGGGTGAAGCCACCCTCGGTGCGGCGTTCGATGTCGACGACCTTGCCGCCCGTGATGAGCGCGGCCCCGAGTTCGTCGGTGAGTGCCTCGACCGGGTCGGTGGCGGTGAGCAGCCGTCGCCCGACCTGCACGGCCCGGCTCACGCTGCCCTCGATGACGGCGCCGCGGACGGTGTCGCGGTCCATGACGTAGTTCGCGCCGATCGAGATGGCACCGCTCGCGACGGTGAGGGCGCGGGCGTGGCGCTCGAGCCACGACAGGCTGACGGGCCGCAGGATCGAGACGTTGCCGATCACGTCGCTCAACACGGCGTACCCGGGCGGGAGGTTCGCGACGTTCATCGCCGTCATCGGCGCCTCGGGGAAGGCGCGGCCCATGCCGTCGGCGTCGAGGATGCTGAGGCCGAGGCTCGCCGCCCACCCGACCGGACCGACGCCGTTGCTGCCGCCGATCTCCGTCGCCATGATCGTCGTGATGCGCTTGCCGGTGAGCCGCTGGATCTCCTCGACGATGATCTCGGCCTGGCCGGTCGCCGCGAGCATCTCGAAGCCCACCGAAGGGGCGCCGATGCCGGACATCGCGACGACGACGTCGTGCTCGTCGAGGTCGGCGACCTGTTTGACCGGCACCGGGCCGTACTGCTCGAGTGCGATCTCGACGCCGAGCTGCGGGGTCTGCACCGCGCCGCCGCCGCCGGTGCCGAAGACGGCGCAACCGGCCGCGAGGGCGGGCACGTCGGCCAGGGTGATGCTCGTGACCGGGGTGGCCGACGCCGCGGACCGCGCGGCGGGGTGGTTCGTTGACATGTACCGAGCGTAGGCAGGGGTCGGAATCACGACAATGTTCCCGCAGCCCACACAATCGGGGCAGAATGTGCTCATGGCCCAAGTCACCGTCGCCGACGTCATCCTCCAAGCCGAACATCTCGGCGCTCGCTGCGTCGCCGGCTCGCCGGCCGACGTCCTCGTCACCGGCGTCGAGATCCTCGCCCTCGACGAGCTCAACGACGCCACCGAGCACGCCATCGCCGTCGTCACCACCCCCGACGGCGCGGTCCCCCGGCCGTACCAGGTGGACATCGCCATCCGCCGGGCCATCGCGGCCGGGTGTGCGGCGCTCCTGTTCGTCGGTGAGTTCCCCATCGCCGAGACCTCGCGCGCGCTCGCGGGCCGTGGCGGCCTCCCCGTGATCATGAGCCAGGGCATCGCCTCCGATCTCGCCGTGCTCATGGACCGCACCATCCGCGGCGGCGCGGAGGAGGCGATGTCTCGCGCGGAGTTCGCGATCGAGCGCGTTATCGCGGCGTCCGCCGCCGAGACGGAGCAGGCCTCCGGCGTCGGCGTCCGGGAGGCGATCCTCGAGGTCGCGAGCACCACGCTCGGCGTCCCCGTCACCCTCGTCGAGGACGCCGGCGCGAGCTGGCTCGAACCCGACGCCGTGTGCATCGGCGAGATCCCCATCGGCCGGGTGCACGCCGAACGCGACGACCCAGCCGCCGCCATCGCGCTCCCCGTCATCGCCTCGGTGCTGTCGCGGGCGCTGCAGCGCGAACTCCACGGTCGCTTCGGCTCCGTGCGGTCCCGGGCGGAACTCATCATCGAGTTGATCTTCGCGGAGTCCTCCCGCATCGACGGCTTCGCGATGGACGCCGTGCGCGCCGGCCTCCCGCTGCAGCTGTCGCACGCGGTCGCGTGGTTGACCCCGAAGCACGTGAGCGACCCGGACCGACGGGCGCCGACGGTGCTCGCCCCCTCCGTCGAACTGTTCGCGCTGCAGCTCGTCGACCAACGCGACGAGCAGTGGCACCTGGCGATGCGCCGCGACGAGATCGTCGTGATCGCCTCGGAGGAGCTCGGTGCAGCGGACCACCAGCGGCGCCTCCGCGACGTCATGGAGCGCATCGTCGCGCACGCGTCGTCGGTGGCCGGGCCCGAGTGGACGTTCACCGTCGGCCTCGGCACGCCGCAGAGCGGGGCCGCCGGGCTGCGGCAGTCGGCGACGGAGGCCAGGGTCGCGGCGGAGGCGGCGATCGCGGGTGGGCGGTTCGGCACGATGGAGGCGACCGACGTCACCGGGCTGCGCCGGGTGCTCCTCGACTTCTACGCGTCACCGCTCAGTCGCACGCTGCTCGACGACATCCTGTCGCCACTCGACGACCTCGGGCCGGAGCGCGCGGCGATCGCGGTCCGGACGCTCCTCGCCTACCTCAGCCATCGGAACTCGCTCGTGCGGGCGGGCGCGGAACTGAACCTCCACCCGAACGCGGTGAACTATCGGATCCGCCGCATCGAGCAGTCGCTCGAGCTCGACCTCGCAGATCCCGACGTGCGCTTCGCGGCCGAACTCGCCTGTCGGGTGCGCCTCATCGGCATGCCGTAGAGAACCCCGTTCCCTCAACTCCCGACGCCGGTCCCTGAGCTTGTCGAAGGGTAGCCCCGGTCCCCGCCCTTCGACAGGCTCAGGGACCACGTCACCCTCAGCGCAGCTGCTCCGCGTGCCGCGCCACCCGGACGATGCCGGCGACGAGCGTCGGCCACAGCTCTGCGGGGATGAGGTGCCCCATGTCGGGCAGGACGTGGAGTTCGGCCGCCGGCATGGCCTCGGCGATGTCCACGGCCGAGCTCCAGTGCAGCACGTCGTCCTCGCGTCCGTGGAGTACGAGGGTGGGCACGGTGACCTCGCGCAACCGGTCGAGTCTCTCGGGCGCGCGGCGGAGGGCCGCCCACTGCCGGCTGTAGCCCTCGGGCGCGTAGCCGCGGTCGTACGCCTCACCCGTCGCCCACACTTCCCATGCGGTGTCCGGCTGGTACCGGGCGCCGGGGACGGGCGCGGCCAGCTCGGCCATGACGGCGACGGACTCCTCGCGGCTGGTCCGCACGGGCTCGACGAGCAGCTCCGGCCGCTCGCCGTGCAGGATGTAGCGCGGGTCCTGGCCGGGGATCGTCGACAGCAGGCCGAGGCTCAGCACGCGCTCGGGGTGCTCGAGGGCGACCATCTGCGCCATCATCCCGCCCATCGAGTGGCCGACGAGGTGGGCCGCTGCGACCCCCAGGTGGTCGAGCACGCGGAGGACGTCGTCACCCATGTCGCCGAGCGAGTAGCCGCCGTCGACGTCGTGCTCGCCGCCGAAGCGCTGGGAGAAGCCGACGTCGCGGTTGTCGAACCACACCACCCGAAACCCCTCGTCCACGAGCATCGCGCGGAGTTCGGGGCGCCACGCGATCATCTGCGCGCCGCCACCGGCGATGAGCACGATCACCGGGTCGGCGTGGTCGCCCTCGACCTCGTAGTGGATCGAGACGTCGTCGGTGTCGGTGTACGGCATGTGGTGCCCACTCTCCTCGTGATCGGTTCCGAGGCTAACCCGCAGCCGGAGCACACACCATGTGTCGGTGCACCACGCTTCGGGCGGGGACTGTGCCGGGCACCCAAGGCTCCGGGCCACGGCCTCCGCGGGTAGGCTCGCGCCATGAGCGCTGAACCCCTCTCCGGAGACGACTCCCTGCACCTGCCCGAGTTCGAGACCCCGCCGACCGAGCCGATGCCGCTCGCCCAGGCGTGGTTGGCCGCAGCCGTGGAGCGCGAGGTGAGCGAGCCCCGCTCGATGACCCTCGCCACCGCCACCGCCGTCGGCGTCGTCAGCGCCCGGACCGTGGACGTGAAGACGATCGACGGTCGCGGCCTGGTGTTCGGCACCTCGACCGAGAGCCGCAAGGGCGGTCAGTTGACGGAGAACCCGAGCGCAGCCCTGCAGGTGTACTGGCGCGAGACGATGCAGCAGCTCCGCTTCGAGGGCCGGGTCGAGCGGTTGAGCGACGAGGAGTCGGACGCACTGTTCGCCGACCGCTCGCCGAAGTCCCGGGCCGCCACAGCGGTCGCGCACCAGTCGACGCCGTTCGCCGAGGGCCCGGAGGAGACGCTCGACGCGCTCATCGCCCGCGCGAACGAGCTGCTCGAGCGTTCGGGTGACGACGTGCCGCGGCCGGCCACCTGGGTCGGCTACCGGCTCGTCCCCGACATGGTCGAGTTCTGGCACGCCAGTCGCGACCGCATGCACCGGCGACTCCGCTACCTCGCGGCCGACGGCGGCTGGATCGTCGACCGCCTGCAGCCGTAACGGGGAGGCGACCACCGGCCGCCACCCCGTATGGAGAGAATTTCCGCCATTAACGCGTATAATGACGAAGATGATCGCCATTATCGAGAAGGTGCCATCATGGCCGCCGGTCCGGGTCTGAGCCGCGAGATGGTCCGTCTCGGATCGAACGTCCGAGCCTGGCGCAAGATCGTCGGCCTGACGGCGGACATCGTCGCTGAGCGCGCCGGCATCTCGCGGGACACGCTGCGCGCCATCGAGAACGGACGGTCGACCTCCTCCGAGAACCTGTTCGCAGCACTCCGAGCCGTCGGGATCCTGTCCCAGGTCATCGACGCATCAGATCCTCTGGCGAGTGATTTCGGCTCGCGGAACTTCGCTCGAGCTGGCGTCGAGCGCGTCCGGATCCCTGCACCGACGCCCGCAGACGATCAACGATGACCGTCGACCTGGCGCCCGACCACCTGGTCGAGGCGAACGTGAGCATCGTCCTGCCAGACGGAGTCGAAGTCCCGGCCGGCCGGGTGGCGACCGACGGGCACCCGGGGTCGGCCGCGCCGGGCATCGTCTTCCGATACGCGGACTCGTTCCTCCTCGATCCACGCGGCTACGACCTGTCGCCCGACATGCCCCGAAGTGCTGGTCCGCTCCGCGCATGGTCCGGCCGCGAAGCGCTCGGCGCACTCGGCGACGCCATGCCCGACAGCTGGGGGCGTCGGATCATCCGCGCCGGAACGCAGGCGCGAAGCGGTCTGGACTACCTGCTGCACGTGAACGACGAGACCCGTCAGGGCGCCTTACGTTTCGCGGTGGAAGGCACGTTCCTCGGGCGACGCACCCATCCCGTGGCCCAGGTCCACGACCTGCCCCGGATCCTCGCAGCAGCACGGGCATTCGAGACGGGCACCGAGTCCGACGATGAGCTCGCGGTGCTGATCGAGGCAGGGACCAGTGCCGGAGGAGCGCGACCGAAGGCGGTCGTCCGCCATCACGACGCACTCTGGATGGCGAAGTTCGCTCGCGACACCGAATACTCCGACCCGATGGCCTGGGAGGCGACCGCACTCGCGCTCGCACGTCAGGCGGGTGTCGAGACACCGGACTTCGAGCTGGAACGGATCGCCGAGGGCCGGTCGATCCTGCTCACCAAACGATTCGACCGCATCGGCGAGCAGCGCATCGGGTATCTCAGTGCTCACTCGCTCACGACGAAACCGGAGAACCAGCCCCTGTCGTACGTCCACCTGGCCGAGGCAGTCGCGTTCGCCAGTCCGACCCCGCGAGTGGATCTCGCCGAACTGTTCCGACGAGTCGCGCTCAGCCTGCTCATCGGCAACGTGGACGACCATTTCCGGAACCACGGATTCCTCCGGCAACACACCGGCTGGAAGCTGTCACCCGTCTTCGACCTGGAACCGAACAAGCGCCCCGACCGGGTGGAAGCCACTCCCATCACCGAAGGAGGCGAACGATACGGTCGTGACATCCGCGAACTCTGCGCGGTGCACGACGCGTTCCGCCTCTCGGCGACGGCCGCCGCTTCGATCATCCGCGACACAGCGGAGCGCACGATGGACTGGCGGACGGTCGCGATCGGTTACGGCATCTCGCCTGAGGCCGCGGTCGTCGCCGAGCGTGCGTTCGACGGCGACAACCGGCGTCGCGCGTTGGAGATACAGGCTCGGTGACCGGAGACACCGGTCACCGAGCCTGGCGAGACGCTACCTCGGTGCCCGGACGATGACGACACCACCGGCGGGCGGCTCGACGACGGCCGTCCCGTTGTCGGCGTCGACCGCGATCACGTAGGCACCGACGGCGACCCGCTGCACGCCCGCCGAAGCCGGGTGCACGATGACGTCGAGGCCGGGCTCCACCCGGGAGACCTGCTGCTCGCCCGGGTCGGGGTCCGTCGTGAGCACATGCGCCGGGTGCGTCCGGTCGGCGGCCGCAGCCGCCTCCCGGCGGGTCAGCTCGCTCGAGGGCGAGGCCACGTGGGCGGCGGTCGCCGCGGTCACGCCGGCACCGAGCGCCGCCGTCTCCGCGCCGTCGACCGCACTCCGCGGGCTGTCCTGCTGCGGCACCGTCTCGACCGAACCGGTGTGGTGGGGGTGGCTGCGTTCGAGCGCGGCGCCCTCCACGTCGACGTTCGGCAGGATGCGGTCGAGCCACTTCGGGATCCACCAGGCGCTCGTCCCGAGAAGGTGCATGATCGCCGGGATGAGCAGCATGCGGACGACGAACGCGTCGACGAGCACACCGAACGCGAGACCGAAGCCGATCGACCGGATCATCGCCGAGTGGGAGAAGATGAACCCGCCGAAGACGGAGATCATGATGATCGCTGCGGCCACGACCACCGTGCGACCGGCGTGGAGACCGCGGCGCACCGCGAGTCGGGCCGGAGCACCGTGGGCGTACGCCTCACGCATGCCCGACACGAGGAACAACTGGTAGTCCATCGCGAGGCCGAACAGGATGCCGATCAGGATCGTCGGCAGGAAGCTCAGGATGGGCCCCGGGTCGTGGACGCCGAACACCGGACCGAGCCAGCCCCACTGGAAGATCGCCGTGATGCCACCGAAGGTCGCGGCGAGCGACAGCATGAAACCGAGCGTCGCGGTGACGGGCACGAGGATCGAGCGGAACACCAGGATCATGATGATGAGCGACAGCCCGACCACGAGCGCGAGGTAGAGCGGCAAGGCGTCGGACAGCTGCTTCGAGACGTCGATGTTGCCACTCGCACTGCCGGCCACACCGAGGTCGACGTCGCCGGACAGCGGCGACAGGTCGCGGAGGTCGCGGACGAGCTGCTCCGTGGAGACCGCGTTCGGGCCCTCCTCGGGGATCACCTGGAACGCGAGGACGCTGTTGTCGTCCGAGGCGCCGACGGGGGCGACGGCCTTGACGTCCTGCACGTCGGCGATCTTCTGGCCGATGCGCACCTGCTCCTCGATCACCTCGTCGTCGGTCGCGGCGTCTGGCAGGGTCGCGACGACGAGCAGCGGGCCGTTGACGCCGGCACCGAACTTGTCCTCGATGAGCGTGTAGGACTGGTACTGCGTCGAGTCGACGGCCTCTGAGCTGCCGTCGGGCAGGCCGAGCCGCATGTCGAGGGCCGGCAGGGCGACGACGCCGAGGACGACGAGCCCGGCCACGAGGGTGCCGATCGCACGGATCGTGCCCATCGGCTTGGTCGGGACGGCGTCGGGGCGCGGAGTGCCGATGGAGGCGCGTGCCTTGCGGCTGAGGATCCGCAGGCCGAGCAGCGACAGCAGCGCCGGCGTGAGGGTGACGGCGAGGAGGATGGCGACGGCCACGCAGATCGCGCCGACGGTGCCCATCATGCCGAGGAAGGGGATCCCGGTGACGTTCAGCGCGAGGAGCGCGACGAGCACCGTGGAGCCGGCGAACACGACCGCGTTGCCCGAGGTGCCGTTCGCGAGGCCGATGGACTCGTGGAGGTCGACGCCGTCGAGCAGCTGCTTCCGGTGGCGGTTGAGGATGAACAGCGAGTAGTCGATCCCGACGGCGAGCCCGAGCATGACCCCGAGCACCGGGGTGATCGAGAGCATGTCGACGACACCGGACATCGCGAGTGAAGCGGTGACACCCACGCCGACACCGACGATCGCCGAGACGAGCGGGAGCGATGCGGCGATGACCGTGCCGAGCATGACGAGGAGGGTGATCGCGGCGATGATGAGCCCGATGGCCTCACCGACACCGAACAGCTGCGGGAGGCTCTGGGCGAGCTCGTTGGAGAACTCGACCTCGACGCCCGAGGGGACGTCCTCGGAGACCTGGTCGATGACCGACTGCTTCGTCTCGGGCGTCACCTCCTGCTGGCGCTGCTCGAACACGACGTTCGCGACCGCGGTGGTGTCGTCGGTCGACACGGTGCGGATGCCGGAGGAGAGGTCGAGCAGCTGCGAGGAGAGTTCGAGCTTCGTGCTCTGCTCGTCGATGGTCGCGAGGTTGTCGGTGATCGTGGTCTGCTGGGCGTCGAGCGCGGCCTGCTGCTGGGTGATCGCCGCCTGCTGGGTGTCGAACTGGGCCTGTGCCGCGGCGGGGAGCGTGCCGCCGGCCGCCTGCTGGGCCTGCGCGAGCGCGGCACTCAGCTGGGTCTGTGCGGCGGTGAGCTGCTCCTGGCCGGCGTCGAGCTGCGCCTGTCCGTCGGTCAGCTGCGTGCGACCGGCGTCGACCTGTGCCTTGCCGTCGGAGATCTGCTTCGCCTGGTCGGCGATCGTCTCCTGGGTCTCGAAGGGGTTGACCGTGGAGTCGACGCCCTTGAGGTCGGCGGTCTCGTCGAGCAGCTCGCCGATGGCGGTCTTCTGCGAGTCCGTGAAGGCGTCGCCGTCCTTGGTGTGGAAGACCATCGCGCCGGTGCCGCCGGAGGCGCTCGGGAACGACTCCTCGAGCTGGTCGGTGACCTTCGCCGTCGGCGTGCCCGGGATGGTCACGGCGCTCGACAGCGTCCCGCCGAACGCGAGGAACGCGCCGACCGAGATGCCGAGGATCACGATCCAGGAGATGAGGACGGCCCACGCGCGGCGCGCGGAGAAGCGTCCGAGGCGATACAGCAGTTCAGCCAAGGGAGTCTCGATTCTTCGGGAGGTGGTGCTGGTGACGTGTGCGGGGACGGAGGGGATGGGATCAGTGCGTGGAGCCGTAGCCCGTGCGGACGCTCGCGATGAGCCGTTCCAGCAGGGTGGTCCAGAGCGCACGGGCATCATCGTCCGTGGTGGCGCCGGTGCTCGCGATCCAGTGGTGCGCGAGCACTTCGACACCGTGCATGAGGGAGGACACGAGGAAGCCGGCCTCGAGTTCGTCGACGTCGGTGTTGCGCTCGGCCAGTTCGTGGGCGAGCTCCTGGGTGGTGCGGGAGAAGGTGGCCTGGAAGAGCTGCTGCGGCCGCGAGTCCTCCGGCGCGAAGCCGCCGAGCGCGTTCCAGAGGAAGGCGATGACGCGGGGGATGTCCGTCGTGCGGAGGGCCGCGGCGACATCTTCGAACATCGAGGCCCGCGACCCCGGGCCGGCCGGGCGGGCGTTGACGGCGGCGCGGAAGCTCTCGATGACGACGGCCAGCTCCTCGGTGCAGGAGGTCGTGACGAGGTCGTCGACGGAGGAGAAGTGGTTGAACACCGTCCGCCGTGAGACGTCGGCGCGCTCGGCGATGACGTCGACGTTGAAGCCCGCGATGCCCTGCTCCGCGATCATGACGCGGGCGGCGTCGAGGATCGCGCGATGGTGGCGCGCACGCAGGGCGGCGCGTCGATCCTCGGCGGGGGCGGTGGTGGACACGTGGGTACACTACGTGCACCGATGCACGGAGTGCAACTTCTTGACACAGGGTTCACCGAGTTGCCAGCAACGCGACACCGGAGCGTCTGCGGACGAACGGTCGGACCCTGCGGACGCAGCGTCGGGCGGGCGTCGTCAGCCCCCGCCAGACTGGGAGCATGAGCACCCCCGACACCCTCGATTCACCGCGCACCGGCTCCGTCCCCGTCGCCGGCCCCCAGCGCGACCGCACCGCCTGGGCGTCCGTCGCCGTGATGATGGCGACGAGCTTCGTGCTCGTGCTCGCCGAGTTCCTCCCGCCGAGCCTGCTGCCGTCCATGGCCGCGTCGCTCGGCATCTCCGAGGGGCAGGCCGGTCAGGCCGTCACCGCGACGGCCTTCGTCGGGTTCCTGACGGCACCGACCATCGGCATCCTCGTCCCCCGCCTCGACCGCCGCCTGCTGCTCGTCCTCCTGGCAGCCGCGGCCGCGGTCTCAAGCGCACTCGTCGCGATCTCCGCCGACTTCGTCATGCTGCTAATGGCCCGCCTGCTCCTCGGTGCGGCACTCGGGGCGTTCTGGGCCATGTCCATCGCGATCGCCGCCCGCCTCTCGGCCCCGAAGCACCTCGGTCGCGCGATCATGCTCGTGAACACGGGCACCACCGTCGCGACCGTCGCCGGCGTCCCCGTGGGCACCTACCTCGGGTCGATCATGGACTGGCGGCTCATCTTCGCGGCCGTCGCGGTGATCACCGCCGTCGTCGCCGTCGCGCTGCGGCTCGTCCTCCCGCCCGTCGCGCCGGCACCGTCGAGCGGCGGGCTGCGGTCGCTCGTCGACACCCTCCGGGTCCCGGGCATCCGCATGGGCTTGACGGGTCACATCCTCACCGTGCTCGGACACTTCATCGCGTTCACCTACATCCGGCTCGCGATCGAGCGGGTGCCCGACCTCGACGCCGCCGGTGTCGCCGTGCTGCTCGCCGCGTTCGGCCTCGGCGGTGTGGTCGGCAACTTCGTCATCGGCCTGCTCGTCGACCGCCACCTGGCGGCGCTCCGCTACGTGGTCCCCGCGTTCATCGGTGTCTCGATCGCGCTCGTGACCCTGTTCCCGGGGCAGCCGTTGGTCGTCACCATCGCCATCACCACCTGGGGCATGGGCTTCGGTGCGTGGCTCACGACGTTGAGCACCTGGATGGGACGGCTCGTCCCCGACCGCATGGAGTCCGGCGGCGGGCTCGTGGTCGCCGGATTCCAGCTCGCGATCACGGTCGGCGCCGGTGTCGGCGGCATCCTCGTCGACGCGGTCGGCATCGTGCCGGCGCTCATCGTCGCCGCGGTCTCCGCGATCGTCGGTGGGGTCATCTTCGGCTCGGCGCGCACCGCGCGCTGAGGCAGCACCGACGCCGAGGCCGAGACCGCACGCCTACGCGGCGGCGGCCTCGGCTCGCCAGCGGGCGGGCGTCAGGCCCGTGTAGCGCTGGAAGGCCCGTGCGAAGCCGTCCTCCGAGGCGTAGCCGAGCTCGCCGGCCAGCTCGGCGACCGTCGCCCCGCCCGTGATGATGAGCCCCTTCGCGGTCTCCATCCGCACCGTCGTGAGGTAGGCGCGCGGCGTGTGACCGACGACCTGCCGGAACCGCTCGGCGAACGCGGAACGCGACATCATCGCGATGCGGGCGAGACTCTCGAACGTCCACGGACGCCCGGGTTCGGCGTGCAGGGCGTCGAGCACGGCCGCGATGTGCGGGTCGCCGATGCGTTGCAGCCAGCGCTCGGGCGCGCACCCGGCCTCGTTCCAGGACCGGAGGGCGGCGGAGACGATCGTGGTCGCGATCCGGCTGCAGATGACGGCGTCGCCGGGGCGTGCGCGGCCGCTCGGGCAGGGGCATCCCATGCCCTCGATGAGCGCGACCATGGACCGCTCCTGACCCGCGAAGTCCCGCACGGTCAGCGTCTCGGGCAGGGTGTCGGCGACCGCCTGCCGTTGGCGCGACGGTTCGAGGCCGACCTCCAGGAGCTCCGCCTCGCCGAGCGCGCGGAGGACGGTCGTGTGCGCCCGGGGGAAGAACACGAGGTCGCCGGCGTCGAGGTCGAGGGCGCCCTCCGGGGTGGTGAGCCGGATACGTCCGCTCGACACGTACAGGAAGCCGGAGGCCGGGTGCCCGCGGTCGAGCCGGGAACCGTCCGCGAGGCGGTCGCGGTAGGTGCCGTGGATCGTCCACTCGAGGCTCGCGAGCGCGCGATCGAGGGTGTCTGGTGCGGACTCGGCGAGGGCCGGCAGCGTGAGGGTCACACCTGGGCGAACGCGATCACGCCCGGCGATGTTCCGAGGGCGGCCGATTCCGCCTCAGCGGGCGTCGACGACGGACATGAACCCGGCGAAGGCGAACGCCGCGGGGATGAAGTACAGCAGGGTGCGGGTGATGAGCCACGTCGCCGCACCGACGACACCCCACAGCGCGTGGAAGCGCGCGCGGACCCGGAGTCGTCGGCCGTCCTCGGAGACGACCGTCCGCCCCTTCGTCCACTGCTGCTCGGCATCCATGGCCTTCCGTGCGGCATCGAGGACGCTCTCGGCATCCTGCCCCACCACCCGTTCGTCGCGGTACCGCTCGGCCTTCCGGACGAGTCGCGGGACGAGGTCGGTGAGGATGGCGTCGACGGCGATCCACGGTGCCGGGTAGGCGAAGTCGGCGGCGGGCTTGCTGAAGAACACGACGCGGTCGTCGAGGATCTCGACGTTGTAGTACGCGGCGGTGCTGATGAGCGACGACATCACGTCCGGCGTCAGGACGTACCGGGCGTCGACCCCGTAGCCCGAGGGCGCGTACACCCGGAACCAGCGGTCGAAGTCGCCCTCGAGTGAGATCAGACCACCGCGGTCGAGGCCGGGTGGCAGGTCGCTGCGGACGGTGTCGTTCCTCGTCGCGTCGAGGAGGAGGTGCGGCAGCGGTGCAGGCAGCCGGACCACGAGGTAGTGCCAGTCCCCCGAACGCTTCACCTCGTCGAGGAGGTTGCCGAACTCGACCTCGTCGCGGACGAACCGGGGGTCCGACAGGAACTGCGGCCCGGAAGTGGAGACGAACGCGTTGTGGTACTTCCCGGTCGTGGTGATGAGCGAGGAGAACATCGCCCGTGACTTCGGCTCCTCGGTGAAGCCGTTCTCCACCGCGGTCAGGTGTCGCCGCCACTCGGCCAGGCGTGCCTTCGGCGACGGTGGCCGTTGCGACCACCGCAGCAGGAACCAGGCGCCGGCGAGCAGCCCCACGAGGATGAGCGCGGCGACGACCAGGCCGATGACGTCGTCGGCTTCGACGCGACTGTCGTGGTACTCGTCGACGCTGACACCGACCGAGACGAGGGCGATCGCGAGATACCAGAGGACGAGGCTGAAGTAGAGGTGGAAGACCACTCGGCGCCCGGTGGGCACTCCCTTGGACCGGGCAGAGCGGCGTTCGTCGGCCATCGCCGCGGCGACCTCGGCTTCGGGCGCCGTCAACCACCGCAGTTCCACTGATCCAGATCCCCTCGACGCCTCAGCCTCCCAGCGTAAGGGAGCGTCGGACTCTACGCCCTTCGCCGCCCGGATGACAGACCCCTCGGGGATCGCTCGACAGGCGCAGGCTGGGCGCGAGCGCTCGGGGCGGACGGTTCCGGGAACGCCGATCAGAGAGGATCACCATGTACTTCCACGTGCAGCGGTTCATCAACGAGATCGCCGAAGACGAGCCGGACCCCGCGGCGGCGGCCGCCCTGCAGGAGGGGCTCGGCGGCCAGTTCGGCGAGATGCGCACCATGATGCAGTACCTCTTCCAGGCCATGAACTTCCGTGGGCCGGCCGGGAAGCCCTACCGTGACCTCATCCAGGGCATCGGCACCGAGGAGATCAGTCACGTCGAGCTCATCGGCACGACCATCTCCCGGTTGCTCGACGGCTCGCCCGCCTACCAGGGCAAGCAGACGGACCCGGTGGACCAGCCGGGCGCCGGCGGAGCGACACCGCTGTCGATCGCCCTGTCCGAGGTCAACACGCACCACTACCTCGTCGCGGCGCAGGGGGCCATGCCGGTGGATGCGGCCGGCAACCCGTGGAACGGCAGCTGGGTGTACAACTCCGGCAACCTCGTGCTCGACCTGCTGTACAACCTCATGTTGGAGTCGACGGGTCGGCTGCAGAAGTGCCGCCTGTACGAGATGACGTCGAACAAGACGGCCCGCTCGACGATCGCCTACCTGATCGTCCGCGACCAGGCGCACGAGAACGCCTACGCGAAGGCCCTCGAGACGCTCGGCGTGAACTGGAAGTCGTCGCTGCCGATCCCGAAGACCAACGCGGAGCAGTTCCCCGAGGTCAAGCTCCTCGTGGACCAGGGGCTGCAGAGCAAGCAGTTCTCGTTCGACCTCGCCGGCCAGTCCGAGGCGGGCCGGATCTTCCAGGGCATGTCGCCGTCGAACGACGGCACCGAACTGGACGCGACGCAGCAGGCTCCGGAGGGCGTGCCGTCGACGATCGCGCCCGAGCGGTTCGAGGAGTTCTCCCCCGGCCTCGACACCGATCTCCTCGCGCTGATCCAGGCGACGGCGGAGATGGAGCTCGCGGACATCGACGCGACCTTCGGGCCGCTGAAGTAGCAGCGACGGGTCCGCGCGACCCGCCAACCGCACGACAGGATGGTCCGCGTCAGCCGAGGCTCGGGCCGCCCTGTCGTGCGCGGTGGGCGCGGACGCGACCCCGGCTGGCACAGGCCGGCGACGGACACCAGTGGCGCCGACCGGAGGTGTCGAGGAACACCCACCGGCAGTCGACCTCGGCACACTGGTGCAGGAGCTGTCGGTCCGGTCCTTGCAGGGTGACGAGCGCTTGGACGGCGATCGCGGCGAGCGCCATGTCGAGCGGGATGCCGGCGACCTGGTCGCGCCACACCGGCTCAGCCGGGATCGCAGCGATCGCACGGACCTCCTGCGCCGCCTCGGCCGCCGGCTCCCGCCCGGCGACCGCCGCCATCGCCAGTTCGCGGAGCGCTTCCCGCAACCGCACCAGTCCGGCGAGGTCCGCGTCGCTCAGCTCGTCCTGCGGCGGGAACCCGACGAGCCCGAGCCAGCGTCGTCCGGCTTCCGGCGTTCCGATGCGCTCGATCGGTCGCGTTCCGAAGCTCTGCCCCCGGGTGGCGAGCAGGTTCAGCCAGGTGGCTCCGCCGTCGAAGCGGAAGTCGGTCTCAGTCGTCATGGTTCGAGTGTAACGTGTCAACCGTTACAGCCGGAACGATCGAAGGAGAGACGATGCACGAGGTGTTCGATGTGGTGGCAGGCCGCGAACGATTGGCGGGGCTGCAGGACGAGACGACGACCGCGGCCTGGCGCGCGACGGTGGATGCGGCGGCGCCGGGCTTCGACGAGTGGATCGTCGGCGCCGTGTTCGGCGGGACGTATCAGCGTGAGGGCCTGACGCCGCGCGACCGACAGCTGCTCATCATCGGTGCGCTGACCGCGCTCGGCGGCGTGGACCCGCAGCTCAGCGGGCACCTCACGACCTCGCTCCGGATCGGGATGACCCGCACGGAGCTCGCGGAGTCGCTCGTCCACCTCGTGCCGTACGTGGGTCTGCCCCGGGTGATGGCGGCCCTGCGGCTGCTGCCCGATGCGGCGACCGCCGGGGATGCCGACGCCCGATGACCCGGGTGATCCGCACGGTGCTCGGTGACATCGACCCGGCGACGGCGGGCGTGGTCGACTCGCACGACCACCTCTTCCTGCGGACACCGGTCCTGGCCGGTCAGGACCTGGTCGACGAGCCGGACGCCCTGGCGGCGGTCGAGCGGTTCGCCGCGGCGGGCGGCGGGACGATCATCCAGTGGACGCCTCGAGGTCTCGGCCGCGGGCTCCCGGCACTGCGACGGATCAGTGCGTCGACGGGCGTCCACCTCGTGGCGGCGACCGGCCGGCATCTGCGGCGTGTCTACCCCGAGGGCGCTGCAGAACCCACGCGCTCGGCCGACGAGCTGGCGGCGGCGTTCATCGACGACATCGACCGGCACGGGTGCGGACTGATCAAGATCGGTGTCGGCCCCGACCGCCTCGCCGAGGACGAGCGGGACGCGTTGCGGGCCGCCGCAGTGGCGCATCACGCCACCGGAGTGCCGATCGCGGTGCACCTCGAGCAGGGAGCGGCGGCCGGCCTCGTCCTGGCGGCGCTGGACGCCGACGAGGTGGACCCGCGATCCATCGTCCTCGGGCATCTCGGCCGGAACCCCCACGTCGAGCAGATCCTCGACGCCGCGCGCTCCGGCGCGTGGGTGTGCATCGACACACCGTCGCCCGGCCACCCGATGGAGCCGGACCGGTTGACGCGGATCCTCGAGGCCCTCATCGACGACGGACACCTGCCCGCGCTGCTCCTCGGCGCCGACACGACCACGTCCGCCTCTCGCGCGCGGCCGGACGACGACGGTCCGGCGGCGCTGCTGACGGCCATCGCACCACAGCTGGCGCAGGCCCTCGGCGCGGAAGCGGTGTCGACGATCACCCGCGACAACCCCGCCCGCGCCTGGGCGTTCGAGCGGGGGGATTCGACGCCCTAGGAACTGTCAGGACTGAGGCAGCAGGCGACTGGACACGGTGCGGGCCGCCGAGCAAGCCACGCTGCCTGAGATCTCCGAGGAGCTCATGCCCGCCAGAGATCGAGGGTGTCCCAGTGTGTCGGCGCGCCCAGGGACTCGATCGTAAGAGCTTCGGACGTTGGGAAGCCGCGGAACAGTGCTGCGACCCTCACCGGCCAATCGGTATCCGGATCGATCGATGCCAGCAGGTAGGCGATCACGGCCAGCGCATTGTAGGTGTCGTATACCTGTTTCGGATGCTCGGAGTCGCGCAGATGATCGAGCATCTCGATCAGTCGACGGTCGAAGTCGATGATCGCTTCGGCGTGCGAGAGACGTGTGCCCGGCCGGTATCCGCTGAGGATGCGGACCCGGGTGCGGCCATGCTCGTCGACATACGCTTCGGACGACCGAAACGGGTACAGGAAGCCGGTCAGACGGTAGTACCCGATCGATTCCACGACTCAGGCGGCATGATCGGGATCCGAAACCTCGAGGCCGTGGTACTCGAGTCGGGCGACCTGCTGCTCAACGGACAACCAGTCTTTGGCGTACTCGACCATGGACCTCCCCCGAACAGAAAATCAGCCCGCGCCTTTCGGCAACGGGCTGATCATGATGACTCCAGTCTAGCGCGCAGAGACGCGACGTTGAGCTTGGCGTCGTTGCGGCTGTGGACACCACGCACCGTAGGGAGGTCGTGAGGATCGACGCGGAAGGCGTATGGAAACCGTGAGGACCGCCGATCCGGGCTGCTGACGGGTGTTGGCTCTGAGCTGTCCCGAACGGGACGCATCAGCACCACGCACCATTCACACACTGGAGTCCTCTTGCTCGACCTCGTCTACGTGCTCGGCATCATCGCCGTGTTCGCTGTGGTCGGCCTCGTCGCCCGGGGAGTGGAGAGACTGTGATCGTCTTCGAACTCCTCGCCGCCGTCTTGGCCGTCGCCGCCGTCGTGTACCTCGTGTACGCGCTCGTGAATCCCGAGAGGTTCTGATGCAGACCCTCTTCGCGATCCTCCAGGTCTCGACCCTCGTCCTGGTCCTCGTGCTGCTCTACCGTCCGCTCGGTGAGTACCTCGCGCGGGTGTACACCTCCGGCAAGGACTTCGCCGTCGAGCGGGGCTTCTACCGTGTGATCGGTGTCGACGCCCGCTCCGAGCAGACCTGGCAGGCCTACCTGCGCGGGGTGCTCGCCTTCTCGCTCGTCGGTGTCCTCCTCGTCTACGCCCTCCAGCGTGCGCAGGCCGTCCTGCCGTTCGCGCTCGGCCTCCCCGCCGTCCCCGAGGGCCTGTCGTTCAACACGGCCGTATCCTTCGTCACGAACACGAACTGGCAGTCGTACTCCCCCGAGGTCACGATGGGCTACACCGTGCAGCTCACGGGCCTCGCGGTGCAGAACTTCGTCTCCGCCGCCGTCGGCATCGCGGTCGCCATCGCCCTCGTCCGCGGCTTCGCGAGTCGGCGCAGCGGCACCATCGGCAACTTCTGGGTCGACCTCACGCGCGGCACCCTCCGTGTCCTGCTGCCGCTCTCCGTCGTCATGGCGGTCGTGCTCATCGCGGGCGGCACCATCCAGAACCTCAACGGCTTCACCGACGTCAGCGCCATCACGGGTGCGACGCAGACCATCCCCGGCGGACCGGTCGCCTCGCAGGAGGCCATCAAGCTCCTCGGCACGAACGGCGGCGGGTTCTTCAACGCGAACTCCGCGCACCCCTTCGAGAACCCGACCGCGTGGACGAGCCTCGTCCAGAACATCCTCATGCTCGCGATCCCGTTCTCCCTGCCGCGCACCTTCGGCCGCATGGTCGGCGACCACAAGCAGGGCTACACGATCCTCGCGGTCATGGGCGTCATCTTCCTCGCGTCGTTCTCGATCCTCACGGCGCTCGAAGCCCGTGGCCTCGGAGCGGCACCGATGGCGGCCGGCGGCGCGATGGAGGGCAAGGAGCAGCGCTTCGGCGTCTTCGCCTCCACGCTGTTCGGTTCGACCTCGACGCTCACCTCCACCGGTGCCGTCAACTCGATGCACGACTCCTACACGGCACTCGGCGGCATGATGCCGATGATCAACATGATGCTCGGCGAGATCGCCCCCGGCGGCGTCGGCTCGGGCCTGTACGGCATGCTCGTGCTCGCCGTCATCGCCGTGTTCATCGGTGGGCTGCTCGTCGGGCGGACCCCGGAGTACCTCGGCAAGAAGATCGGTCCGCGGGAGATCAAGCTCGCGAGCCTGTACATCCTCGTGACGCCGACCCTCGTGCTCGCCGGCACCGCCCTGAGCTTCGCCATCCCCGGCGTCCGCTCCGACGTGGAGACGACGTCGATCTGGAACCCTGGCCTCCACGGCCTCTCCGAGGTCCTCTACGCCTTCACCTCCGCCGCGAACAACAACGGTTCCGCGTTCGCCGGCCTCACGGCGAACACCCCGTGGTTCAACACGGCCCTCGGTGTCGCCATGCTCCTCGGCCGCTTCGTCCCGATCGTGCTCGTCCTCGCACTCGCCGGTTCGCTTGCCGCGCAGGACCGGGTGCCGTCGACCGCCGGAACGCTCCCGACCAACCGGCCGCAGTTCGTCGGCCTCCTCACCGGTGTCGCCGTGGTCATCACCGCACTCACCTACTTCCCCGTCCTCGCGCTGGGTCCCCTGGCGGAAGGGCTGTCATGAGCCACGTCCACCACGCACACCCCGTGGTCATCACCGCATCCACCTACTTCCCCGTGGTCATCACCGCATCCACCTACTTCCCCGTACTCGCGCTGGGTCCCCTGGCGGAAGGGCTGTCATAAACCATGTCCACCACGCACACGCTTCCCGCCCCGGCGGAACCCGAGCAGGAACAGGACCACCACCACGAGCCCGCGAAGGCCGCGTTCGGTCCGGCACAGCTGCTCGCCGCGACCCCCGGCGCCTTCCGCAAACTCGACCCGCGACTCATGGTCAAGAACCCGGTCATGTTCATCGTCGAGGTCGGGGCCGCACTGACGACCGTCCTCGCGATCGCCGAACCGTTCCTCGGTGGGGCGCAGGAGTCCGGCGGCTCGGCCGTGCCGGCGTCGTTCACCTGGGGCATCGCGATCTGGCTGTGGCTCACCGTCGTCTTCGCGAACCTCGCCGAATCCGTGGCCGAGGGCCGCGGCAAGGCCCAGGCCGACAGCCTCCGCAAGACGCGCACCTCGACCATGGCGAACCAGGTCACCGCCTACGACGCCTCGGCGGATCCGTCCGCCGAGCACACGGCCACCGGCCAGGTCTCCTCGGCGGACCTCACCCTCGGCGACGTCGTCGTCGTGACCGCCGGCGAACTCGTCCCGGGTGACGGCGACATCGTCTGGGGCATCGCCTCGGTCGACGAGTCGGCCATCACGGGCGAGTCGGCCCCGGTCGTCCGCGAGTCCGGCGGCGACCGCAGCGCCGTCACCGGCGGGACCCGGGTGCTGTCCGACCGCATCGTCGTCCGCATCACCTCGAAGCCCGGCGAGACCTTCGTCGACCGCATGATCGGCCTCGTCGAGGGCGCGGCGCGGCAGAAGACGCCGAACGAGATCGCGCTCAACATCCTGCTCGCGAGCCTGTCGATCGTCTTCGTGATCGTCGCGCTCACGCTCAACCCGATCGCCTCCTACGCGGCGGCCCCCGTCAGCGTCCCGGTCCTCATCGCCCTCCTCGTCTGCCTCATCCCGACGACCATCGGTGCCCTCCTCTCCGCGATCGGCATCGCCGGCATGGACCGGCTCGTGCAGCGGAACGTACTCGCGATGTCGGGCCGTGCCGTCGAAGCGGCCGGCGACGTCACGACCCTGCTGCTCGACAAGACGGGCACCATCACCTACGGCAACCGCCAGGCGGTCGAGTTCATCGCCCTCCGCGGTGTCACGCCGGACGAGCTCGCGCAGGCCGCCGCCCGGTCCTCGCTCAGCGACCCGACGCCCGAGGGCAAGTCGATCGTCGACCTCGCCGCCGAGCGGGGTGTCCACCTCGGCGGATCCGTCGCGGGCGAGATCGTCCCGTTCACCGCGCAGACCCGCATGAGCGGTCTCGACCAGCCGGACGGCGCACAGATCCGCAAGGGCGCCGGTTCGGCCGTGCTCGCCTGGGTGCAGGAGTCGAACCCGCTCGACGAGGCGATCCGCGCCGAGCTCCAGGAGCACGTCGAAGCGGTGTCCGCCGGCGGTGGCACCCCGCTCGTGGTGGCGCAGACCGACACCACCGGCACCGCCCGGGTCCTCGGTGTCGTCCGGTTGAAGGACGTCGTCAAGGCCGGCATCGCGGAACGCTTCGCCGAGCTGCGTGCGATGGGCATCCGCACCGTCATGATCACGGGCGACAACCCGCTCACGGCGAAGGCGATCGCCGCGGAGGCCGGGGTCGACGACTTCCTCGCCGAGGCGACGCCCGAGCAGAAGCTCGAACTCATCCGCAAGGAGCAGGAGGGCGGCAACCTCGTCGCGATGACCGGTGACGGCACGAACGACGCTCCGGCGCTCGCCCAGGCCGACGTGGGCGTGGCGATGAACACGGGCACCTCCGCCGCGAAGGAGGCCGGCAACATGGTCGACCTCGACTCCGACCCCACGAAGCTCATCGACATCGTGCGGATCGGCAAGCAACTGCTCATCACGCGAGGTGCCCTCACGACGTTCTCCATCGCGAACGACGTCGCCAAGTACTTCGCGATCATCCCGGCCATGTTCGCCGGGGTGTTCCCGGGGCTCGCCCTGCTGAACATCATGCAGCTGCACTCCCCGGCGTCGGCGATCCTCTCGGCGATCATCTTCAACGCGATCATCATCGTGATCCTGATCCCGCTCGCCCTCCGCGGCGTGAAGTACCGACCGCTCAGCGCCTCGAAGGTCCTCAGCCGGAACCTGTTGATCTACGGGCTCGGCGGTGTGATCGCGCCGTTCATCGGCATCAAGCTCATCGACCTCGTCGTGACGCTCATCCCCGGCTTCTAGCCGGACCCCGTCCCCTCGCCCCAGTACCCCAGCACACGAAAGCAGACAGAACATCATGAGTGCATCCCGCAGCGGCATCGCCCAGTACTGGGTCGCCATCAGGGCCATGCTCGCCCTCACCGTCGTCCTCGGCGTCGGCTACCCCCTCATCGTCACCGGGATCGGACAGGCGACGATGTCGTGGCAGGCGAACGGCTCGCCCGTCTCGGAGGGTGGGAAGACGGTCGGCTCGGCGCTCATCGGGCAGTCGTTCACCGACGCCGACGGCAAGCCGCTGCCGCAGTGGTTCCAGTCGCGTCCGTCCGCAGCGGGCGACGGCTACGACGGCGGCGCGTCGAGCGGCAGCAACCTCGGGCCGGAGAACACCGACCTCGTCGCCTCGATCGAGGAGCGCCGGGCGGCCATCGCCTCCTTCGAAGACGTCGATCCGGCGAGCGTCCCCGCCGACGCGCTGACGGCCTCCGCGTCCGGCCTCGACCCGCACATCAGCCCGGCGTACGCGCTGCTGCAGGTGCCCCGTGTCGCCGCCGAGCGCGGCCTCGACGAGGGCGAGGTCCGGGCCCTCGTCGAGCGTCTGACGCAGGGTCCCGACCTCGGCTACCTTGGGGAGTCCACGGTCAACGTCCTGCAGCTCAACCTCGCCGTGGCAGGACTGGACGGATAACACCATGCAGCGCGGACGACACAGCGCGGCCCCCGGGGTCGGCAGGACCTACGCCATGCTCCAGGAGAACTGAACACCATGCAGCGCGGACGACTCCGGGTGCTCCTCGGCGCGGCCCCCGGGGTCGGCAAGACCTACGCCATGCTCGAGGAGGGCCACCGCCTCGCCGCGGAGGGCGTCGACGTAGTGGTCGCGGTCGTCGAGACCCACGGCCGGGCCGCGACGGCCGCACTGACGGAGGGCCTCGAGACGCTGCCGCGCCGGGGCGTCGAGCATCGGGGTGTGACGCTCGACGAGATGGACCTCGAGGCCGTCCTCGAGCGCCGCCCCGGGCTCGCCCTCGTCGACGAACTCGCCCACACGAACGCGCCGGGCTCCACGAACGACAAGCGCTGGCAGGACGTCGAGGCCCTGCTCGCCGCCGGCATCCCGGTGCTGTCGACGGTCAACATCCAGCACATCGAGTCGCTCAACGACGTCGTGCGGCAGATCACCGGGGCGCCGCAGCGGGAGACCATCCCCGACGCCGTGCTCCGGGCCGCAGACCAGATCGAGCTCATCGACCTCGCTCCACAGGCGCTCCGCGACCGGCTCGCCGGCGGCCGCGTCTACCCGGCCGAGCGGATCGACGCCGCCCTGTCCAACTACTTCCGCCTCGGCAACCTCACCGCTCTCCGCGAGCTGGCCCTGCTGTGGCTGGCCGACGAGGTCGACTCCGCCCTCCGCGACTACCGCGCCGAGCACGGCATCGACAGCACCTGGGAGGCGCGCGAGCGAGTCGTCGTGGCCCTCACCGGCGGACCCGAGGGCGAGACCCTGCTCCGTCGGGGCGCCCGGATCGCCGCCCGTTCCTCCGGCGGGGAGCTCATCGCGGTGCACGTGACGACGCAGGACGGCCTCCGCACCGCGAACCCCGGTGCACTCGCGCAGCAGCGGGCACTCGTCGACACCCTCGGCGGCACCTTCCACCAGGTCGTCGGCGACGACGTGCCGCGCGCGCTCGTGGACTTCGCGAAGGCGGCGAACGCGACGCAGCTCGTCATCGGCGTCAGCCGGCGCAGTCGCCTGTCGGCCGCCGTCACCGGCCCCGGCATCGGGAACACGGTCATCCGCGAGTCCGGCAACATCGACGTCCACATCGTCAACCACGAGGCGGCCGGTGGGCGGTTCCGGCTGCCGAAGCTCGGCGGTGCGCTGAGTGCGCGGCGCCACATCGCCGGCTTCGCCCTCGCGCTGATCGGCGGGCCGCTCGTCACCTGGCTCCTCCACCTCGCCCGCACCGAGGAGTCGATCACGAGCGAGGTGCTCTCGTACCAGCTGCTCGTCGTGCTCGTCGCCCTCGTCGGCGGCTTCTGGCCGGCGGTGTTCGCGGCCGTCCTCTCGGGCATCACGCTCGACTTCGTCTTCGTCCAACCGCTGTACACCGTCACCATCGACGACCCCGCGCATCTCGTCGCGCTCGTGCTCTACGTGGTCATCGCGGTGATCGTGAGCGGCGTGGTCGACCTCTCGGCGCGTCGTGCCCGGGTGTCGAGGCGCGCGGCGGCGGAGTCCGAGCTGCTGGCGACGGTCGCGGGCAGCGTGCTCCGCGGCGAGGGCGCCCTGCAGGCGCTCGTCAGTCGGACCCGCGAGTCGTTCTCGCTCGCCGGCGTCCGCCTCGTCGCCGGAGACGCGGTCCTCGCGGTCGACGGCGAACCGACCCGCGGCGGGGACTTCACGAGCATCCCGATCGGCACCCGTGCGGTGCTCGAGCTGCACGGCGGCGTGCTCGCGGCCTCCGATCGCCGCCTGCTCGCCGTCATCGCTGCGCAGCTCGACGCCTCGCTCGAGCACACCGACCTGCGCGCCACCGCCCAGGAGGTCGGTCCGCTCGCCGCGACCGACCGGGTCCGGAGCGCGCTGCTCTCCGCGGTCAGTCACGACCTCCGCCGCCCGCTCGCCGCCGCCACCGCCGCGGTGACCGGCCTGCGCGCGACCGACGTCGAGCTGACCACGACGGACCGCCAGGACCTCCTCGAGACCGCCGACGACAGCCTGCGCACGCTGGCGGCCCTCGTCACGAACCTGCTCGACGTCAGTCGTCTCCAGGCCGGCGTCCTCGCGGTGACGGTCGCCCCGATCGACGTCGAGGACGCGATCCTGCCGGCCTTCGACGAGCTCGGCATCGGGCCGCAGGACGCCGAGCTCGACCTCGCGCCCGACCTCCCGCCCGTCCTCGCCGACGCCGGCCTCCTGCAGCGCGTCATCGTGAACCTCCTGACGAACGCGCAGCGCTTCAGCCCGGACGACACCCCCGTCCGGATCGCGACGAGCGCGTTCCGCGGCGCCGTGGAGATCCGCATCGTCGATCACGGCCCGGGGATCGCGCCCGACCGACGCGAGGACGTGTTCGTCCCCTTCCAGCGGCTCGGCGACACCGACAACCTCACCGGCCTCGGCCTCGGTCTCGCCCTCTCGAAGGGCTTCGTGGAGGGGATGGGTGGCACACTCGAACCCGAGGACACCCCGGGCGGAGGTCTCACCATGGTGGTGTCGCTGCCGGCCGTGCCGACCGAGGAGCCAGCAGCCCGATGAAGATCCTGATCGCCGACGACGACCCGCAGATCCTCCGCGCCCTCCGCATCACGCTCACCGCGCGCGGCTACGAGATCATCACCGCCGAGGACGGCACCGCAGCCCTCAACGCCGCGACGGAGCACCGCCCCGACCTCTACCTGCTCGACCTCGGCATGCCGGGACTCGACGGCAAGCAGGTGATCGAGGGGCTGCGCGGGTGGACCGATGCGCCCATCCTCGTCGTGTCCGGGCGGGCCGGTTCGACGGACAAGGTCGAGGCGCTCGACGCCGGGGCCGACGACTACGTGACGAAGCCGTTCGCCATCGACGAACTGCTGGCGCGGATCCGTGCGCTCACCCGCCGGGTGCCGGGCGCCGAGGCGGAACCGACCGTGCAGTTCGACGACATCGTGGTCGACCTCGCCGCGAAGCAGGTCACGAGACAGGTCCCCGGCGCCGCACCGGTCACCGTCCGCCTGACGCCGACGGAGTGGCAGGTGCTCGAACTCCTCCTCCGGAACGCCGGCAAACTCGTCACCCGGCAGATGCTGCTCACGGAGATCTGGGGGCCGACGCACGTGACCGACACCGGCTACCTCCGCCTGTACATCGCCCAGCTGCGGAAGAAGCTCGAGCCGGAGCCCGGTGCACCACGTCATCTGCTCACGGAGGCCGGCATGGGGTACCGCTTCCAGTTGTGAGCCGAGGCCGGGCAGGGTAACAGGTTGCCGCGTCTCCGGCTACGCCCCCGGAATCGCAGCTTGCACGCGTACCGTCGCAATCGCGTTCGGGCTTTCCGGACGAGACACACGCAGGTACCGCAGAAGCAGAGAGGATGGCTCCCATGACGCAGGTCATCGAAACCATCGACGTCGACGTTCCCGTCTCCGTCGCCTACAACCAGTGGACCCGCTTCGAGGACTTCCCCAAGTTCCTCGACGAGGTCGAGTCCATCACCCAGGTCACCGACGTCCTCACCGAGTGGACCGTCAAGGTCGCCGGCCAGACCCGCGTCTTCGAGGCGGAGATCACCGAGCAGCACCCGGACGAGCGCGTCGCTTGGACGAGCACCGGTGGCGAGGTCGATCACGCCGGCGTCGTCACGTTCCACCGTCTCGAGGACGCGAAGACCCGTGTCACCGTGCAGCTCGACTGGGAGCCCAAGGGCCTCCTCGAGCACCTCGGATCGGCGCTCGGTGTGGACAACCACGCGATCAAGAAGGACCTCGGCAACTTCAAGCAGCTCGTCGAGACCGAGGGTCAGACCGGACAGGGATGGCGTGGCGATGTCGAGTGACGGCCCCCGCCCCGGTCCCCCGCACACGCACGACGACGTGAAGGACGCCGCGAAGCACGACGTGCCGAAGCCCGAGGAGGTCGACCCCGAGACGGGGACCGACGCCGAGGGCGACCCGGTCGAGAACCCTTCGGGCTAGTCAGGCACCACCCGCACCACCTCGCCACCCCTAGGCTCGGAGCATGAGTGCCCGCGCCGGTCAGGCGAACCCCCGCCCCGCGCTGTCCGCCGATCTCCGGCGGCGGCGCGGGGCGATCTTCGTCTTCATGCTGACCGTCGGGGTCGGCCTGTCGTCCTTCATCGTCCGCACGCCCGCCGTCCGCGACCTCGTCCATGCGAGCACCGCCGAGATGGGCCTCATCCTCTTCGGGATCTCCGTCGGGTCGATGACGGGCATCCTCTCCTCCGCGGCCCTCGTCCGGCGGTTCGGTGCACGGCGGCCGATCGTCATCGGCGGGGCGGCGTTCGTCACCGGGCTGGCCCTGCTCGCCCTCACGGCGGGCGTCGGGCAGGGCATCGGTGTCTTCCTCGGTCTCGTCGGGATCGGCCTGGGCTTCGGCCTCGCGGAGATCGCGATCAACATCGAGGGTGCGCTCATCGAGCAGCTGTCCGGCCGATCGATCCTGCCCGTCCTCCACGGCTGCTACAGCCTCGGTTCCGTCATCGGCTCAGTGGCCGGCATCGCGCTCACCGCGATCGCCTTCCCCGTGACGATCCACCTGCTGATCGTCGCGGCCGTCGCGCTGGCGGCGCTGGTGTGGGCGACGCCGAAGATCCCGGCCGAGACCGGACGGCAGTCCGACACGGGCGCCGACTCCCCCGGGATCCGTGCGCAGCTCGCGGTCTGGCGGCAGCAGCGGGTCGTCTTCCTCGGGCTCATCGTGCTCGCCCTCGCGCTCGCGGAGGGTGCGGCCGGCGACTGGTTGCCGCTCATCATGGTCGACGGGCACGGCACCACGGCTGCCGTCGGGTCCATCGTCTTCGCCGGGTTCGCGCTCGCCATGACGATCGGACGGTTCTCCGGTGAGCCGTTGATCGCCCGGTTTGGCAAGGCGAACGTACTGCGGGTGAGCGCGATCGTGTCGGCCGTCGGCATCGCCCTCGTCGTCTTCTCCGACAATGTGCTCGTCGCGGGGCTCGCGGTCCTGCTGTGGGGGCTCGGTGCGGCGCTCGGCTTCCCGGTGACGCTCTCCGCGGCGGGCGAGAGCGACGACCCGACGACGACGGTCGGCGCGGTCGCCTCGGCGGGCTATGTCGCGTTCCTCGTCGGGCCGCCGTTGCTCGGCTTCCTCGGGGAGCACTTCGGGCTGCGGGGCGCGATGATCGTCGTCCTCGCGGTCGTCGTCCTGGCGTCGTTCCTGACCTCCGCGGCGAAGCCGCAGCAGCGGACGGCCACGCCAGCCGGGCACTGAGCCTGTCCCCCGGTCCCTGAGCCGCAATCACCCGGTCCCTGAGCCGCAACCACCGGGTCCCTGAGCCGCAACCACCGGGTCCCTGAGCCTGTCGAAGGGCGCATCTCGACAAGTACGGCGCCCCGCCCCCGGCCCCGCTCAGCGCGGGTGACGCTTGGAACGCCGGATGTACCCGGGCAGCAGCACGCGGCCCGAGACGCCCGTGCGGCGGGCGAGGATCTCACCCAGTGTGACGCCGGCGGCGAGCGCGAGGCCGGTGAGCCCTGCCTGCAGCAACTGCTCGACCCCTTCGGAACCCTGCTCGCCGTTCACGAGCGCGAGCATGCCGCGATAGATCGCGAGCCCGGGCAGCAGCGGGACGATCCCGCAGATGGTGAGGATGATCGCCGGGATCCGCAGCCGCGGGCCGAGTGCCTCCGCGGCGAAGCCGATGATGAGCGCGGCGAGCGCGCTGGCCGCTGCGGGGGCGACGCCACTGCCGGAGACGAACACGAAGACGGAGAATGCGACGGCGCCCGTGATTCCGGCGAAGAACGCCGCGCGGACGGCCGCCTGCGAGGCCATCGCCCACGCGGCCGAGGCCACCGCCGCGCCGACGATCTGTACAGCGACGGGCCAAGGGCTGACGGGGAGGTCGAACAGCACGAGGGAGATGCCGAGGCGTCGGGCGAGGTCGAGGACGCCACCGATGCCGACCACGATCCCGATGGTCAGGAGCATCACCTCGACGAGCCGTCCGCTCGCGGTGACCGGGAACCCGTTGATCGCGTCGTCTGCCGCTCCGACGAGCGAGGCGCCTGCGAGCAGCACCACGATGCCCGACGCGACGATGAGGGCGGGCGGCAGGGCCGAGAGGTCGTCCGGTACGTAAGGGCTGAGGATCGAGATGAGGACGGCGACGGTCGTGGCGATGGCCGCCCCGGTGAGTTGGAGGAAGAAGACCGGCAGCTTCCAGACGTTCAAGGCGCGGAACGCACTGTCGATGAGCGCGGTGGTGGCGGCGGCGAGCAGCATCGAGACCACGCCGCCCCCGAGGAGGACGGCGACGGCCGCTGCCATCGTCGACAGCAGTACGGTGACGAAGCCTCGCCGGTAGGTGCGGCGTGCCGTGAGGATGCGGTCGAGGTCGCGGTGGGCGGCGCCCAGGCGGGCGTGCAGTTCGTCGCGGACGTCGGCCTCCTCGTCGGGGGCGACGTCGGTGACCGTCATGATCGGTTCGGATCGGTTGGTGATGCCCTCGGCGACTACGACGACCTTGGCGAGCCGGTCGAAGTCGGCGGAGGGCGAGCGGACCACGCGGAGCACGGTGACGCCCGGCGACAGCTCGGACCCGTCGTGCGCGATGAGGATCGAGGTGAAGGTGAGGTCCACCTGGCACTCGAGGTCGAACGCCCGGCAGACCCGGCGGATGGCGTCGGTGACCTCGGCCGCTGCGGCTCCGAGAGCCAGCATCGACTCCCCGATCCGGCCGGCCAACTCGAGCACTTCGCGCACGGGCCGTTCCGCATTGAGGCGGACGACCGCCTGCTCGTCGACGCCGTCCGGCGCCGCTCCTCGGACTCCCCCGGCCAGCTGACTCAGCAGCGAACGCATACCCACTCGCTCATCGTACGAGTCACGGGTGACGGCGCTGTCGCTCTGGCGTTCGGCGGTCGTCTGTGCGAGGCCTTCGGGCGCCCGGGGGAACTGGTCAACTCGAATGTCAGTGGTCCATGGTGGACTGGATCCATGACCGAGAACGACGCGATCCAGGGGCCTGAGGCACCCGGGGCGCCGGGGGTGCCTGCGCCCCACGAGCACCCGAGCGACGTCTTCGCCGACCGGATCGCCTCGTTCACCGACCGCTTCGTCGACCTCGCCCGCCGCCGCTCGGCACTCGACGCGGAGGAGGCCCGGCTCCTCGCGGAGGCGTTCGCGTATGCCGACGCCACCGCATCAGCGTTGGTCTCCGCGAGCACCACCTCGACCGACGCCCGCGACCTCGCGAGGCGGTCGATGTGCGCGTCGCTCGCGATCGCCACGAGGATGTCGGAGCCGACGCTCCAAGCGCGGGTCGGCGACGCCGAAGCGCTCGTCCACGACGCACCCACCGTGCTCGAGGCGCTGGCGCAGGGTTCCATCAGTGGCGGTCACGCCCGAGCCATCACCGACCAGCTGCGCGACGTCCCGGCGGAGGGTCGTGCGGTGTTCCTGGAGCAGGTGCTGCCCGTCGCCACCCGATCCACGGCCGCTCGCCTCCGGCATCGCGCCAGGGTCGTGCGCGAGCGACTGCATCCCGAGTCGTTCACCGCTCGGCGCGCACGCTCGATCGCCGACCGCCGGGTCGAGCTCGAGGCTGCGGCCGACGGCATGGCGTGGGTGCACCTGTTCACCACGGCGCCGCTCGCCCACGCGATCAGGAACCGTCTCGACGCCGTCGCGGTCCCGGCGCGGATCGCCGGCGACACCCGCACGCTCGCGCAGCTGCGCGCCGACGCCCTCGCCTCGCTCGCCGTCGCCGGCACGGTGCACGACGACGTCGGCCCCATCCCCGTCGACCCGGAGACGACCGGGACGTTCACGTGGCTTCCCGGTTCCGCGCCGCTCGACGCCGCCGCCAGGATCGCGGAGGAGGCGATCGCCGCCGGGGCCACCCCTTTGCTCGCCGAGCCGGTCGGCATCGAGGCCCGCATCCGGGCGACCGTGCAGATGACCGTTCCGGCACTGTCCGCCCTCGGCGTCACCGACGAACCGGGCGAGCTCGACGGCTACGGCCCGATCGACCCCGACACCGCCGCCCGACTCGCCGTCACCGCGCCCTCGATGACCCGCATCCTCACCAACCCCGAAACGGGAGCCGTGCTCTCCGTCGGGCGTGGCCAGTACCGGGTCCCGGCAGACCTCGCCCGCGCCGTCCGCCTGCGAGACACCACGTGTCGTGCACCGGGCTGCGGGCGCGCCGCCCGGAGCTGCGACCTCGACCACTCGGTCGCCTGGCAGGACGGCGGCACGACAGCTGTCGACAACCTCGCCTGTCTCTGCCGACATCATCACCGGCTGAAACACCTGACGGGTTGGGACCTCGAGCACCATCCAGGCGGCGTCCTCACCTGGACGACACCCGATGGCCGTCGGCACGAGACCAGACCGGAGCTCGCCGAGACGGGATAGGCACGGGCATCCGTCGTCCACCCGCGGCGAGCGACCGCGCCACCCGCGTCTACCATGGGTACCCGTGACTGATCGCCGACTCCCGCTCCTCGCGCAGCTGCGCCGGCGCATGCCGCTCGTCCGCCTCGGTACGGATCAGGCGGCGTCCGGTGGGTCCCTCCGCCGCTCGCTCGGGGTGTGGCAGCTCACGATGATCAGCGTCGGTGCCACGCTCGGCACGGGCATCTTCGTCGTCCTCGGCACCGCGGTCCCACTCGCCGGCCCGGCCGTGTGGATCGCGTTCGCGGTCGCCGGGCTCGCGGCCCTGCTGTCGGCGCTGTCCTACGCCGAGATGGCCGGCTCGGTGCCCGTCTCCGGGTCCAGCTACTCCTACGCCTACGCGACGATGGGCGAGGGAGTCGCCTGGGTGTGCGGGTGGTGTCTCGTGCTCGAATACGGGGTCTCCGTCGCGGCCGTCGCCGTCGGTGCCGGCCAGTACGTGAACGAGGCGCTCGCGGTGTTCGGACTCGGCCTCCCGCCCGCGCTCGCGAACCCGATCGGCGTCGCCGACGGCCTGATCAACCTGCCGGCCGCTGCCCTCGTGCTACTAGCCATGCTGCTGCTCGTCCGTGGCGCGAAGGACAGCGCGTGGGCGAACACGGTCATGGTGTTCGTGAAGCTCGCCGTCCTACTCGTGTTCGTCGTCATCGCGTTCTCGGCGTTCTCGCTCGGTAACTTCGAACCGCTCGCACCCATGGGGGTCGCCGGGATCGCCGCAGCGTCCAGCCGCCTGTTCTTCTCTTACATCGGCTTCGACGCGGCATCGACCGCGGGCGACGAGGCGACGAACCCGCGCCGCGATCTGCCGCGCGCGATCATCCTGTCGATGGTCATCGTCACCGCCGTCTACATCCTCGTCGCCATCGCCGCGATCGGCGCCCGCCCATGGACCGAGTTCGCCGACGACGAGTCCGCGTTCGTCGGCATCCTCACCGAGATCACCGGGCAACCGCTCGTCGCGCTCTTCTTCTCGATCGGCGCCGTCATCGCGATCGCGAGCGTCGTCCTCACCGTCTACTACGGCCAGACGCGCATCCTGTACCGCATGGCGCAGGACGGCATGGTGCCTCGGGTGTTCTCGCGGGTCGGTCGCCGCAGCGGCACGCCCGTCGCCGGAACGGTCATCGTCGGCGCGGTCGTCGCCGTGGTCGCCGCGCTCATCCCCCTCGGTGAACTCGCGGACGCCACCAGCATCGGCACCCTGTTCGCGTTCGCGCTCGTGAACCTGTCGGTCATCCTGCTCCGCCGCCTGCGGCCGGACCTCGACCGCAGCTACTCGGTCCCCCTGTTCCCGTTCGTGCCGGCACTCGGCATCGTCATGTGCCTGGGGCTCATGGTGTCGCTCGGCGGCACGACCTGGCTCGTCTTCCTCGTGTGGATGCTCGCCGGGGCGGCCCTGTACCTCGCGTACGGCCGCCGGCACTCCACGGTCGGTGCCCTGAGCGACGCGGAGTACGCCGAGGCGCTCGCGGCGGAGGACACCGCCCGCAAGTAGCGCACGCAGCCCAGATGACGCCCTGTTACGGGGAACCCGGATTGCCAGGCTGCGTCCGGGACGGGTGATGCAGGATCGTCCTCATGACTCGTCAGATCCGCTTCAACGCCTTCGACATGAACTGCGTCGCCCACCAGGCCTCGGGCATGTGGCGTCACCCCGACGACCGATCGAGCACCTACAAGGACCTCTCCTACTGGACCGACCTCGCCCAGTTGTTGGAGCGCGGGAACTTCGACGGCATCTTCATCGCCGACGTCCTCGGCACCTACGACGTGTACGGCGACAGCAACGAGGCCGCGATCCGCAACGGCGCGCAGGTGCCGGTGAACGACCCGATCCTGCTCGTCTCGGCGATGGCCGCGGTGACGAAGCACCTCGGCTTCGGGGTCACCGCAGGCACCGCCTACGAGCACCCGTACCCGTTCGCGCGACGCATGTCGACGCTCGACCACCTGACCAAGGGTCGTGTGGGCTGGAACGTCGTCACCGGCTACCTGCCGAGTGCGGCACGCAACATGGGGCACGACGACCAGCTCGAGCACGATGAGCGGTACGACGTCGCCGACGAGTACCTCGAGGTCCTCTACAAACTGTGGGAGGGCTCGTGGGAGGACGACGCCGTCGTGCGCGACCGCGAGACGGGCGTGTTCACCGACCCGACGAAGGTGCACGAGATCGGCCACTTCGGCAAGCACTACACGGTGCCAGGCATCCACCTGTCCGAGCCGTCCACGCAGCGCACGCCCGTGATCTACCAGGCGGGTGCGTCGCCGCGCGGCATCCAGTTCGCCGCGGGCAACGCGGAGGCGATCTTCGTCGGTGCGTCGACGAAGGCTGGCCTGAAAGCGACCGTCGGTCGGATCCGCGACGCCCTGGAGGCGGCCGGTCGCGACCGGTACTCCGCGAAGATCTACACCCTCCTCACGATCATCACCGACGAGACGAGCGAGAAGGCCCAGGCCAAGCACGAGGACTACCTGCAGTACGCGTCGCAGGAGGGTGCGCTCGTGTTCATGTCGGGGTGGATGGGCATCGACCTGTCGCAGTACGACCCCGAGGAGCCGATCGGCAACGTCGAGAGCAACGCCATCCAGTCGGCGGTCGCCAACTACCAGGCGGCCAACGAGGAGGGCGGCGAGTTCAAGGTGAAGGACATCGCGCGCATGGGGGCGATCGGTGGACTCGGGCCGCGGATCGTCGGGAGCGCGTCGGAGATCGCCGACACCCTGCAGGAGTGGGTGGAGGAGACCGACGTCGACGGCTTCAACCTCGCGTACGCGATCACGCCGGGCACCTTCGAGGACATCGTCGAGTTCGTGATCCCCGAGCTGCGACGTCGTGGCGCCTACCCGGAGGAGTACGTCGAGGGCAGCCTGCGGCACAAGCTCCACGGTCGTGGGGACCGCCTCCCCGAGGAGCACACCGGGGCCCGCTACCGCTACGCGAAGTAGGTTCTGCTCCCTCGGTCCCTGAGCCTGTCGAAGGGCCCACGCAACCACGCAGGCCGACCCCGCGAACCAACCACCCCGGTCCCTGAGCCTGTCGAAGGGCACCACGGGCAACCCCCGGCCGTCGACAAGCTCAGGGACCGAGGTGCGCCCGATCAGCGCGCTTCGAGCCAGTCCCGCACCGCGGCGTCGAACGCGCCGGGGTCGACGTTCCACTCCAACCCGTGTGGCGCAGCGGCGACCTCGACGAGCTCGAGCGACGGCGAACCGGGAACGACCGCCCGCGTGAGTTCCACGGGGATCGTCGTGTCGCCGGGCGAGTGGATCGCGAGCGTCGGCAGTCCCGGGATGAGCCCGGCGGACAGCTCGCGGACCGGAACCGCGCCGCGCACGCCGGCAGCCCTGGCGAGGAGCGGCGACCCGAGCAGCCCGAGCGCCGACCACACGAGGACCCGTGGCACCCCGGCGACCGAGGCGGCGTGCCGCACCGTCTCGCGGAGGCTGAGCATCGGTGAGATGAGGATCGCGCCCTGCACCACCTCGGGGCGGAGTCGGGCTGCGGCCAGGCTCAGGGCGGCGCCGTAGGACCATCCGCAGACGATGACCCGCCGAGCGCCGAGTGCCACGGCGTCGTCGATGGCGGCGACGACACGGTCGACGTCCGCGGCGTCGGCCCCGGAGCGGCGCTCGGTGAACGCGGACCCGAGGTTGGTGACGAGCGACGGCAGTCCCGTGCGCTGCACGGCCTGCACCGAGCGGAGCGTGGCCAGCGGTGACGCCCCGAGTCCGTGGGTGTGCACGACCCAGGTGCCGTCGTGCGGTGCGCTGTCGGTGGCATCGTCGAGATAGCTGCCGGTGTCGGTGACCGCGTCGCCATGTCTATGGGTCTCGCCGTCGAACCGCCAGGCGCCGGACGGGGTGGTCGCCAGGTGCGCCTCGTCGACCCCGAGGTCGGCGGGCGTCACGGCTGCGCCGGTGAACCGTGTCCGGGTGGCTCCGGCGGGAACCCGGCCGGCGATCACGCTGCGCATCACGGAACCGTCTGCGGTCTCGCGGCCGATCACCGGGCCGACGATGACCCGGGAGCCGTCGTCGAATTCGAGCCCGTAGCGACCCGGCAGGCCGGTGGCCGCGTTCCGGTCGAGGCGAACGGTGATCGGAGACGAGCTCGGTAGCACCTCGCTGTGATGCACCCGTCCTGCGGCGATGACGCGGCGGGCGACCATGGCGCTCGCCACCCCGAATCCCGTGACGACCGCGGTCGTGAGGCCGGCCAGGACGATACCCGCAGTGCGTTGCACGTCGCCTCCTCAGTCCCGTCCCACTCGGGGAACGGTGAACCAGCCTAGCTTCGTGCGTCGTCGCGGTCTGTGACCCGGCCGAGCATCGCCAGGGCCACCGGCACCCAGCGCCGGTCCCTGAGCTTGTCGAAGGGCACACGAACAGGCCCCACCCTCCGACAAGCTCAGGGCTGAACGGGGGCCCGCCGGTTCATGTACGATTACTCAGGACGCTCCGGCGCCACGCGGATGTAGTTCAATGGTAGAACTTCAGCTTCCCAAGCTGATAGCGCGGGTTCGATTCCCGTCATCCGCTCCATTTCCTGGTGAAAATGAACTTGCGGTTCATTGCCTGACGCCACACTGCTAGACCCACTTGAGGCGGCACACCGCTCTACACGTCGTGATGCAGCGTGGCCAGCGCATTCGAGAGCGCCCGAAGCGCGCTCCCTCCAGCGACCTCGGCTCCAGAGCTCGACTCGACGGCCGGCACGATGTTGACGAACACGAAACCGGCCGCGTTTCTCACTGCGACGCGGACCGCTTCCGTACCGGCGGCACCGACGGACTCGATCTCCGCGGACCGGAACGAGGCGATGACTCCAGGACCATTCGACGTCACACCCCAGAACGACAACGTGTCGGCCGAAATGACGAATGCAACCGTGATCATGGACCGCCGCAGCCGACGCGCTCCGTCTGCGTCGAGGACACGCAACGCGGTCGCGAGTTCGTCGCCACCAATCACGAGTTGCGCGTGGTCGCCGGATTGTCGACGGGTTCTCAAGAACTCGCGCAAGAGCGCCGCCCGTCTCCGATAGCCGCGCATGACGAAGAAGCGGAGAAGAACGAATACGGCCCCAATCCCGAGCAGGAGCGCGACCCAAGCGACGATCGAGTCGACGGAGGCGCCCGCGAACGTCACCGCGAGGGACACCACGATCGCCAGGCCGCTCGCGACCACGACAGCCACGGTCATGATGCGGAAGAAGCGCGCGGTGAACAGCACCGGCTTCGCCTCATGCTTCCGGTCGCCGGCTACTCGACCATCGAGGACGCGACCCGCTCGCGCGGCTGCGACGCGTTCGCGCCACAGCTTCCGCGTCAACGCGGCTTCGCCTGGCAGACGGATGATCGCCCCGGTCCGGGGATCGCGTTGCGGTACATCTGGACGCACGACGGACAGCGTCGTGTAACCCGCGCTCAGCTCCTCGGCTTCGCGACGCTTGAACGGAATCGGGGCAAAGTACCCGATGAACATGAGAACGAGGACTGCCATGGCTCCACCCATGAAGCCGTTGAAGCACAGCCAGAGTCCGGCTGTGACCTCGACGAACGTGGAGAACGCTATTCCAAGCGCGACGTTCCGCAGAGTTCTGGCGGACCAGCCCGCTACGCGGACGCCGCCCCATTCATCAGTCATCCGCGATCGCCAGTCCCCACTTTTTGCCCGGTCGAATGCAGTGTACGAGGCGCCGGATTAAGCCATGAACCGATATCTCGCAAACCGCCGTGTTCGAGTTGCTGGGTTGTGTGGGTCGTGAGTCTGGAAGACGACTTTCGCAATTCCGAACGACCAGAAGGCTGTGGCGCAGCCGAGGTCGCTGGAGGCCCGCGATTCTCTGCAGCATCCGTCCTGAATCACCCGCCCGCAATCTAGGATCGACAGTCATGGACCTGAACCGCTCACTGCTCGTGTACGACGGCGACTGCGCCTTCTGCACCACCTGGGTGGAGCGACTGAAGAACGTGTTGGCCGTCTTCCCGGAGGCACAGCCGTGGCAGTGGCTCGACCTGGACGAGGTCGGCCTCACGAACAGCGATGTCACGACCGCGGCCTGGTTCCTGTCGGGCGAACGACGGCACCGCGGACACGCCGCCTTCGCCGCCCTGTTGCGCATGCAGCCCGCGTTCGGCTGGCGGTTCCTCGGCAACCTGCTGGTGACACCGCCGTTCTCGTGGGCCGCGCGAGTCGGATACTTCCTCGTCGCCCGCTACCGGCATCGCCTCCCCGGCGGCACGCCCGCCTGCGCACTGCCCCGGCCGACGAGCTAATTGCTCCAGAGCTAGACGCCCGCGCAGCGCTCGCACGGTGTCGGTCAGCCCGCTCGCCGCCACTGGTGCCCCCCCCCCTGGACGCCGACGACTCAGCCGACCACCACGAACGACAGCACCAACGTCCAGACGCTCAACACGGCGAGGATGCCGACGCTGTATGCGATGGAAGCACGCAGGATCTCACTCTCCCGACCTGACAAGCCGACCGCACCTGCGGCGATGGCGATCGACTGCGGGGAGATGACCTTGGCCGCGGCACCTCCCGCTGTGTTCGCCGCCACCAGGAGCGTCGCGTCGACACCGATGCGTCCGGCTGTCGTCGCCTGGAGCTGGGCGAACAAGGTGTTGTTGTTGACGACGGAACCGGTGAGGAAGACGCCGACCCATCCGATGACGGGTGCCAGCAGGGGGAAGAACGCCCCCGCCCCGGCGAGAGCGGTGCCGATACTGGCCGAACCACCCGACAGGTTCGCGATCTGCGCGAGGACGAGGATCGCGGCGATGAGGATCAATGCCCGCCAGAGGTCCGCAAGGGTGGAGCGGAGTTCCGCCCAGACGACCGCCGCGGTCAGTGACCGTGTGGTCAGGGCGGTGATGATCACCGCGAGGAGGATCGCCGTACCGGTGGCTCCGAGTGGGGACCAGCTCCACACGGTCTGGACCACCGTCCCTCCCGCGGTCGTGATCCCTCCCGTCACTCCTGGGACAGGCACGTCGACCACCGACCACGCCAACCCACCCCCGGGTGCGAACAGCGCCTTGAACGCCGGGGTGCTCCACACGAACACGAGCACCGTCAGGACGTAGAACGGGCTCCACGCCGCAAGGACCTCACGAGGCGTGTGACGATCCATCTCGACGACCTCGGCGCCGTCCTCACGGAACACCCGCCGCGGCGACCAGACGAACCGCAGCGCGGCGAGGGTGAGCATGCCGAGGAGCCCCGGCAGGATCGCCGCGAGTTCCGGGCCCAAGAAGAGCAGGACGGCGGCCTGGCTGCCACTGAAGACCACGCTGACGGCGAGCGTCGCAGGCCAGGTCTCGCGGAGTCCGCGGAACCCGTCCAGGATCACGACCAGGAGGAACGGGATCAAGAACGTCACCGGCTGCAGGATGAAGGCGAGATCGCGGGAGAGGTCCATGACGTCGACGCCGCCGACCTGAGCACCCACGATGACGGGGATGCCCACCGCGCCGTACGCGCCGGCCGCGAAGTTCGCGACGAGGCTGACCATCGCCGCTCGGACCGGCCGGAACCCCAGCTGGACGAGCATGGCCGCGCAGATCGCGATGGGGACCCCGAAGCCGGCGACGCCCTCGAGGAACGCTCCGAAGCAGAGACTGATGAGGAGCACCTGGATCCGCTGGTCGGGCGAGATCAGCGCGATCGACGAGCGGATGACCGTGAACTTCCCGCTTGCGACCGCCATCCGGTACAACCACACCGACATGACGATGATGTACGCGATCGGCCAGACGGCGTTCAGCACGCCGAGGAGTCCGGCACCCGCGGCCGAGGGCGCTGGCATACCGAACACGCCGATGGCGACGACGAGCTCGGCGGCGAGCGCGACGGCTGCCGCCTGGAGCCCCGTCAGTTTGAAGACGACGAGGCAGAGCAGGAAGATCACGATGGGGACGGCGGCGACGAGGGCGGACAGCCAGGGCGCGCCGAGCGGGTCGAGGCCTTGGAGCCAGGTGTCCTGAGGTGACATGGTCGTCACCGTGCCAGTCCGGCGATGACGGACGACAACGCATCCGCAGACCGTCCGAGCAGCGTCAGTTCCGAGTCGGAGAAGGGGGTGTTCCTCACGGGTTCGGCGCCGGTGGCGCCCACGATCGACGGCACCGACAGGGCGACGCCGTCGATCCCGTGGAAGTCCGTCAACACGGTGCTCACCGGCAGGACCGCTCGTTCGTCCTGCAGGACGGCCTCGACGATCCGCGCACTGGACAGACCGATCGCGTAGTTGGTGGCACCCTTGCCCTTGATCACCCGGTACGCGGCGTCGCGCACGTCGATGGCGATCCGGTCCAGTTCCTCCACCGTCATCCTCGGGCACGTGTCGGTCTGCCATTCGAGGATCGGCACCGGCCCGATCATCGCCTCCGACCAGAGCGGGAACTCCGTGTCGCCGTGTTCTCCGACGATGTTGGCGTGCACACTGCTCGTGGACACGCCTGCGCGCTGCGCGAGCTTCCACCTCAGGCGGGACGTGTCGAGCACGGTGCCCGAGGAGAAGATCCGATGGTGCGGGAGGCCGGACGCCTCGGCGGCGATGACGGTGAGCACATCGCACGGATTGGTGACGAGCATGAACACCGCGTCGGGCGCGACCTCGAGCAGGCCGGGCATCATGCCCTCGATGATCCCTGCGTTCACGTCGGCGAGTTCGGTGCGCGACTGCCCGGGATGTTGCTTGGCTCCGGCGGTGATGACCACGACGTGCGAACCCTCCGCCACGGCGAGGTCCGAGCCGCCGGTGATCTCGCTCGCGCCGACGAACTGGGTGCCGTGGGCCAGGTCCAGCACCTCGGCTTCGACCTTGTCCGTCGCGATGTCGTAGAGGGCGACGTGCCGTGCGGATCCTCGGATCAAGGCAGCGTAGGCGACACTTGCGCCGACGCTTCCGGCACCGACGACGGTCAGTTTGCTGTTCTCTCTGGTGGCCATGTTCATTCCTGTCGTTGCGCTGGTGGAGGGACGGACGTCAGGGCAGGACCATGACGGGGACGTTCGCGTTGATGAGCACCTCGTGGAGGGTGCCGCCGACTCCGGCGGTGGCGACGCGACGAGAGCGACCCATGACGAGGAGTGCACGATCCCGTGCGAGGTTGAGCATCGCCTCAGCGGGTCGCCGGTTGGCCAGGTGGCGGCTGATCTCGAGTCCGGGCGCCACTGCCCGGGCAGCCTCGAAGGCCTCGCGCAGGACCGCCTCGCCCAGCTGTCGTCGCTCGGACGTGGCGTCGACGGCGATGGCATGGACGAGGCCGAGGGCGCACTGCCGAGCCACGGCCTCCTCCGCACCGACGCGGGCCAGCCGCGAGGACTCCGGCGTCCCGTCGATCGCCACGAGGACGCCTGCTCGGAATCGGAGATCCGCCGCGGGGACGACCGTGAGCGGGCCGGGTACGAGGGCGGCGAGCTGGACACTGCGAGCGCCGAAGAGTCGACCGTGAGCGTATCCCGTCTTGTCCGACCCGATCACGACGAGGTCGTCGGGTCGGGCGGCGGCCGCCAACGATGCGGCGACCGGCCCGGCGATGAGCCGGGTCGTGACGGCGACTCCGGGGTGCTGCTCCGTCAGGAGCGCGACCGTCTCCGACAACAGCTGTGCACGGGCGTGGTCGCTGTCGCTCGCGCTCGTGCCACTCATGGCTCCGGCGTCGTCGTCGACGACCCCCACCAGGTGCACGTCACGGTGGTTCCGGGCTGCCCAGGTGACCGCCCAGTCGAGCGCCGTGACCCCTGCCGAGGATCCGTCGAACCCGACGACGCACCGGCCACCTCCTTCGCTCGGCGGTCCGCTCACCGTCATCCGTGCCCGCTGCGGCAGCGTCGTCGTCTTGTCCACAGTCGTTCTCCCCTCGTTCTGACGGTCCTGGTAGATTCACTCTTCAGCGACGCGAGCGCCTGCCATAGGGCCGGAAGTCCCATCGGATCGAACCCTTCCCAAGGAGCCCTGTGCGCACGGACCCATCCATCGGCTTTCCGGAGCTGCCGAGGTCGGAACTCGAGAAGGCCATCGACGAGCTGGTCCAGAAGGCGCAGAGCGTGCTCCATACGCAGGGGCGGCTCCGGGACCTCCTCACGGCGACGCGAGCGATCACCGAGGACCTCGACGTGGAGGTCGTGCTGCGGCGCATCACGCAAGCAGCCGTCGATCTCGCCGGCGCGCGGTTCGGTGCGCTCGGGGTCATCGGGCCGGATGGAACGCTCGAACAGTTCATCCACGTCGGCATCGACACCGAAGCGGCACGGTCGATCGGTCATCTCCCCCGCGGGCTCGGTGTCCTGGGTGCGCTCATCGACGACCCGAGCCCGGTGCGTCTCGACCACCTCGCCGACCACGACCGGTTCGTCGGCTTCCCCGACGGGCACCCCCCGATGGAGAGTTTTCTGGGCGTGCCCATCCAGGTCCGAGGACAGGTGTTCGGCAATCTCTACCTCACCGAACGGGCGGACGGCCCGTTCAGCGCCGAGGACGAGGAGCTCCTGCAGGCCTTGGCCGGCGCTGCAGGCGTCGCGATCGACAACGCCCGGCTGTTCGGCGAATCGCAACGCCGACAGCGCTGGGCACTCGCTTCGGCCGAAGTGTCCTCCGCGCTCCTCGATCAGGACGGTGCGGACCCGCTCGGGTTGATCGCAGCCTCCGTGATCCGTCTGACCGGGGCCGCCGTGGTGGCGCTGGTCGCCCGCACCGACTCCGACGCGTTCGCCACCGACATGGCCTGGGGTGACGACGCGGAGGCGTACCTCGGTCGCGTCTTCAGCGCCGCGTCGACACCGGCAGCCCAGGTCATCGCTTCGGGGAACCCCGCCCTGTCCCTCGGCCTTCCCCGTCCCGGGTCCCCAGACCAGAGCGACTTCACCGGCAGCGCCATGATCGTCCCCCTGGCCCGGCCAGGTGGTGCCGACTCCGTCCTCCTCGTGGCCCGTCCCACCGGTTCTGCTCGGTTCGTCGAGCTGGACCTCGACATGATCACGGACTTCGCCGCACAGGCGAGTGTCGCCTTGGAGCTCCGAAGCGCCCGTGAGGCGCGGGAACGCGTCGCGCTCCTGGAGGATCGGGAGCGGATCGCCCGCGACCTGCACGACAACGTCATCCAACGGTTGTTCGGGGCCGGCCTGGCGCTCAACGGCTTGGACCTGCACGCCCTCCCTCCGTCGGCGCGCGCTCGCGTGGACGGGATCTCCGACCTGCTCGACGAGGCGATCGCCGAGATACGGACCTCCGTGTTCGCCCTCCGAGCGACCCATCGACCGGAAGCCGACGCGCGTCACCGCCTCCTCGATGTCGTCGGTGAAGCGGCCGGTTCCTTCCCGACGTCGCCACGGATCATCTTCGAGGGAGAGGTGGACCTCCTCGTGGCGGGCGTGCTGCTCGACGACGTCGAGGCGGTCGTCCGCGAGGGGTTGTCGAACGCCGCTCGTCACGCTCAGGCGACCTCGGTCACCGTCTCGATCACGATCGAACCGACTGCGGCATCACCGGCGAGCTCGTCCGCCGTCGTGGTGCGCGTCACCGACGACGGGCTCGGGCTCGGCGGCGACGGTCCCCGTGCGGCGAGCGGTATCGCCAATCTGGCCGCGAGGGCGGCCTCGCACGGCGGATCGAGCGAGCTGACCCCCGGTGCCGAACACGGCGCCGTCTTGACCTGGCGTGCGCCGCTCCCTGAACCTTCGAAGGACTCCTCCCGATGATCCGTGTCTTCCTCCTCGACGACCACGAACTGGTCCGACGGGGCATCACCGACGTCATCGAACGCGAACCGGACCTGACGGTGGTCGGCGAAGCCGGCACGGTCCACGACGCGATCTCCCGGGTCGATGCGACGACCCCCGACGTGGTGGTGCTCGATGTGCGACTTCCGGATGGATCAGGGGTGGACGCCTGCCGCGACATCCGCTCGGCTCATCCGGACCTCCCCTGCATCATGCTCACCGCGTTCGACGACGACGACGCCCAGCAAGCCGCGGTGCTCGCGGGAGCGCAGGGATGGCTCTTGAAGGACATCCGCGGCGCCGGTCTCGTGAGCGCCATCCGTCAGGTGAGCGCGGGCGCCCAGCTCATGGACGCGGAACTCGTCCTTCGTGCGCGCAGACGACTGCTCGATCACCCGGCGACCGACGAGGCGCGTCTCACGCTGCGCGAGAGCCAGGTGCTGTCGCGCATCACCGAAGGCATGACGAACCGGCAGATCGGGGTGGATCTCGGTCTCGCCGAGAAGACGGTGAAGAACTACGTGTCGGGGTTGCTCGGCAAGATCGGTGTGGAGCGGCGGACCCAGGCTGCGGTCTACGGGCTCACGCACGCCAACCGTCCGAGGCCCTGAGGTCCGCGGCATCGAAGGGTGACCGCGGTCACGGAGCTGAACGACGGCCGGTCTCCAGCGGAGGACCGTCTGTTGCCGCGGCCTCGTCGAGCGTGCCGTCGCGGTGTCGGTCGAGCGTGCCCTTGCGTGCGAGCCGCTCGCGGGTGGCGTGGCACAGCTGCTGCCATCGTGCGGTGTCCACCGTTCGTACCGTCATGCGTTCCTCGATCTGTCGTCGTGTCTTCTCAGGCAACCTCGCCCGGACCTGCCGCGGTAGGGCCGTTCGACCCTCCGCCCCTGGGAGACCAGGTGAGGAAACCCATGGGACTTTCGGCCCTCACCTCACGAACACCGAGCGACGACGATGGTCTTCGAAGGCGCCGCCCCTCCCCCGCCCGCGCAGAACGAACAGAAAGCACACACCATGAGCACCACGACCACCACCAGAGCTGCAGCCACCACGCTCACGTCCCGCACCCGCCTGCTCGCCCGGTGGGCTGGAATCCTCGCCATCGTCGCCGGAATCGTCATGATCGTCGCCGGCGGCGTGGTGTGGGGCGTCGTCAGCTCACAGCTCGCCGACCAGCACATCACGGTGAGCGAGGACGCATCGTTCCTCGCCAACGCGCCGGTGACGGGCCCGTTCAGCGCGTTGGCGCAGGCTGACGCGATCAACATGCACGCCACCGCGATGGCGGACGGCAAGACCTACGCTCAGCTCGAGAAGGACGACCCGATCCGAGCGACCGTGATGGACGCGTCGTTCCTCCGCGCTTCGCTCTTCACCTCGGTCGTGTCGTTCGGCGTCGCTGTCTTCGCCATCGGAGTCGGCATCATCCTCGCCCTCCTGGGTTGGGCCACGACGGCGCTCAGCCGTGCCGTCCAGGTGGCGGCACCGCAGACGGACCTCTGAGGCCTGTCGCCTCATCGGTAGTGGCGGATTCGGTCGCGGCGGAGCGCGGCACCCTCGACGGGTGTCGCGTTCCGCTGTCCTGTTCCGATGCCCGGGCGGATCCGACCGGGGCGCTGTAGGCGGCCTGGTCCCGCGGAGTGCCGGCACGCGCCCGGTAGCTTGGACATCATGGTTGAGATCTCCGACTTCATCACACACGGCCCTGTCCCGGAAGAGCTCATCGAGGAATATCGGGGCCGAGTCCCGGACGAACTCGTCGAGGTGTGGGAACGCTACGGGTACGGGACCTTCGGCCACGGCTTCCTGCGCGTCATCGATCCGAAACGCTACGAGGACCAGGTCGGCGACTGCATCGGCAAGACGCAGGGTGACGGCATCGCCATCCCGATCATGGTCACTGGTCTCGGTGACCTCATCACCTGGGAGCCGAGCATCGGCGTCGTCGGCATCCTCTTCCGAGAAGGCCGGGCGGTGGGACTGAACTCCTCCGTCGACAACTTCCTCTTCATGGTCGATCTCGACGGACCCGACGAACTGTCCGACACCCTGCACTGGGACATCTTCCCCGAGGCGGTCGCGGCGCACGGCGACCTGCCCTACGAGGAGTCGTTCGTCTTCGAGCCATTGCTCTCGCTGGGCGGCACGGCCACGGTCGAGAACCTGCACAAGCGCGAGATCATCGCCGCGATCCAGGTCGCCGTCGACCTCCAGGGCGTCATCGGCCACTGACCGCCGTGCGGCCGTGTCGGCAGGCCTACGGCGCCCACTCGGCATCGAGCCACGTCACCGTGGGGAGTTCTGCACCACCCGCCGGCGTCGGTACTCGACGATGGAGACGACGAAGAACACGACAGCCGCGACGACCATGAGCACGAGGGAGATCGGACCCCACCACACGGGCAACTGCCGGGCGAAGAGGATCCCTGCGATGCCGGCGATGAGCGAGGCGGCCAAGACGTAGCGACTCCATGCGACCATGATTCGAGCCTAACCGCACCGCACGAGGCACTGTTCTCCGTGTTCCACCACGCGCTGGACAGACCCGCAGCCTGCGCCGACCTCGCCGGGTCAGGGTCGCACTCGACCGCGGCGAAGCCAGGCTGGGCTCGGGTCACGTCGGCTCCACGACGGCTGCCAGCGCGGCTACGTCCCGAGCAACCGCCCCGTCCAGTCGGCCAGAGCCGCCGTGGCGGTCCTGGAGATGGTGGCGTCCGGCATCATGCTCGTGAAACCGTGGAACGCACCCGGCCACACGTGCAGTTCCGCGTCACCACCCGCAGCCCAGAGCGCACTGGCGTAGGCGACCGTCTCATCGCGGAACACCTCAGCGCTGCCGCAGTCGAGGTACGTGCGCGGGAGCCCGGTGAGGTCGGTCGCCCGAGCCGGCGCGGCGAAGATGGAGACGTCGTCACCAGCACGCCGGGATCCGAGGTACGCATCCCAACCGAACCGGGTCAGCTGTCGATCCGCGACCCCCACACCGTCGATCTGCTGCGTCGACACCGTGGCGTCACGGTCGTCGAGCATCGGCGACACCAGGATCTGCGCCAGGAGCGCCGGCCCGTTGCGGTCCCGGGCGAGGAGGGCGGTGCCCGCGGCGAGTCCGCCGCCCGCACTCTGCCCGGCGATCACGATGCGCTCAGGATCGATGCCGAGTTCGTCAGCGTGCGCCGCGACCCACACGAGTCCGGCGTAGCAGTCCTCCACGGGGTACGGGTCCGGATGTTCCGGGGCGAGACGGTAGTCGACGCTCACGAGCACCACGTCGTGGTCGTTCAGGAGCCAGTCGTCGTAGGAGTCGAGGTTCCCGAGGTGGTGGCCGAACATCATCCCACCCCCGTGGATCGTGTAGACCGCGGCCGTCGCTCCCGTGCGACCGATCCGCTGAATGACCGCGAGCGTGATCGGATCCCCGAGGTGGCCGGGAACGGTGAGCGTGCGCCGCTCGTATCCCCGCGAGCGCAACCGCTCGTCGAGGGCCTCCTCGGTCAGCTCGAGGGCACGCATGTGCGGCAGCATCTCCGCCGTCAGGGTGAACGGGCCGCGCGCCTCGAGGGCGGTGAGGAAGGTGGCCAGTTCGGGATCGAACGGAGGTCGGGGCGAGAGGTCAGACATGGGAGGGCTCCTGGATGGTGGGTTCGGACGGGGTGCGACGTGAACGGTGAATGCCGACGGCGACGAGGGCCGCGGCGAGGCAGGTGATGGTGAGTCCGGCGATGAGGATCGCATCCTCGAACGACGCGAGCCGATCGGAGGTGGACGTCATCGTCGTGATGCGGCCGCCGACGAGCGCGGCGAGGATGGTGCCGGTCGCGGCGATCCCGACAGCCGTGGCCAACTCGCTGGCCGTGTCGACCAGGGCCGCACCGATGGACGTGCGGTCCGACGGGAGGCCGCGGAGGACGTTGTTGCCGGCGACTACCCCGACCACGCGCATCCCGGCGGCCACGAGCACCAACGCGACCAGCACCCAGGGGTACCCGAATCGGCCGAGGAGCGCGAACATGGCGAGCCCCGCGACCACCGCGGCAGCGCTCATCCAAGCGGCGCGATCGAGGCCTAACCGCTGCACGAACGGACCGACGAAGCGACCACTCGCCAGCAACACCACGACCTGCGGGAGCGTGCCGAGCGCGGCGAAAGCGGGCGGCCACCCCCACGCGAACTGCAGTTGCAGCGTCGTCAGGTAGGACAGCCCCGCCATCGCGAGTCCAGAGGCGGCCTTGTAGGCCAAACCGGACGCCACCAGAGGCTGGGCGACGAGCCGCAGATCAAGCACCGGGCGACGCGCGGTGCGCTCGCGGACCACGAACCCGACCGCGGCCGCCGTGGTCGCCACAGCGACGCCCCACGCCAGCGGAAGGTCGGCGCCTGCGACGAACAGGGTCGGCGTGAGGAGGGCGCCGACGATGGTCGCGGTGCCTAGGGAGGCGCCCACCACGTCGATGCGCTCATTGTGCAGATGGTCTCGCTGGTCGGCGGCGACTCCGGCGCGGATCCCGATGAGAGCGACGATCGCGATGGGCGCGTTGGCGACGATGAGCACCTGCCACGGTGCGACAGCGAGGACGAGCCCACCGATCGTGGGTCCGGCGGCGAGACCGACCAGTCCAGCGGTCGAGATGACCGTCAGGGCACGCACGCGCAGATCGTCCGCGTCGAACAAGCGGAACGCCAACGCCATGGAACCGGGGGTCGTCATCGCCGCGGCGACGCCCATCAGCGCACGCACCGCGATCAACTGTTCCACCGAGGTGACGAACACCGTCAGGACGCTCACGATCGTGAGCAGCACGAGGCCGATGAGCATGATCCGTCGCCGACCGAACCGATCGGCCACCGCACCGAACAGCAGCATCAATCCGCCGAAGGCGACCGAGTATGCCCCCGACACCCACTGCAGTGACGACGTGGAGGCAGTGAGCTCGCGCCCGATGGTCGGGAGTGCGACGTTCAGGACGGAGTTGTCGAGCATCTCGAACAGGAACACCGCCGAGAGACCGGCGAGCGCGACCCACGCGTCGCGGAGGCGAGCCGGTGGTGGTGGCTGGACCGCCGGGGAGGTTGAGGGTTCGAGCATGGACGCACTCCTTCGATGAAGAAGTGGCGACTCCCACGAGACGCTTGTGCGTTTCCGTCGGCCGAGGCGCGACGGGATTTTTCCCTCTGGGATGAGAGTAGCGCATCGTCGACCGGCCAGATCCCTCGTGCTCGCCTCGCGATGACATCATCGACCCATGACCACTCCCCCGATCACCCGCGAAACGCTGGCCACCGTGGACCTGGAGGGTGCGCCGTCCTTCGCCTCCGTCGAGGTGCGACGCATCACCATCCCGGCAGACGTCCACCCCGGTGCGCACTGGCACAACGGGCCCGTCTTCGGCGTGGTCGAATCCGGGTCCGTGTTCTTCCAAGTGGGAACCGGAGAGCAGACCGTCCTCCGCGCCGGCGACACGTTCCATGAACCGGCGAACGAGACGATCACCCGCTTCGACGCGACCGACGAGGGTGTCACCTTCCTCGCCTGGTTCCCGGTGCCGGCCGGCATCGAACCGGAGCTCACGATGGGCGAACCGCCCACCGAGGGGTCACCGTCGTGATGCACGCAACGGAACCTCGCTCCGCACGGTCCCCATCGCGCGAGGAGGGGCTCAGCCGGCCTGGCTCTCCGGCGCCCGGACGCCGGCACGTTCGAGGGCGGCGAGGTAGCTGGTGAGGGCATCGCGGTTGTGGGTGAGGAAGTCGATCTTGTCGTTCATGCGGTCGCGTTCGGTCTCGAGCAACTCGAAGAGCCCCGGTTCGGCGTTCTCGACGACGATCTTCTGGGGCTGCCCGAGGCAGGGGAGGATGTCCGACACGATCCGCGTCGGGATGCCGGCGTCGATCAAGCCCCTGATCTTGCCGACCCGGTCGACGAGGTAGTCGTCGTACTCCCGGTACCCGTTGTCGAGTCGCCTCGGCGTGATGAGCCCCTGCTCCTCGTAGTACCGGAGCATCCGTGGTGCCACCCCGGTCCGCTTCGAAAGCTCCCCGATTCGCATGCGTCCTCCTCCGACTTGACCCTCACACTAATGTGAATGTCGATGATAGTGGAATGCCTGCTGAACGAGAGAACCATCTGAAGATCGGGATCATCGGCGCCGGATCCATCGGCTCCACCATCGCCCGCCGCCTCGCCCGCCACGGGCACGACGTCGCCATCGCGAACTCCCACGGCCCCGAGACCATCGGCGACGCGGCACTCCGCACCGGCGCACGGGCCGTGACCGCCGCCGAGGTCGCTCAGGGCGTCGACGTCCTCATCGTCTCGGTCCCGATGAACCGCAACGCCGACATCGCCGAACACGTCCGCTCGGCACCGGAATCCGCGGTCGTCATCGACACCTCGAACTACTACCCGATGCGCGACGGCTCGATGGTCGCCTTCGAACAGGGCGTCCCCGAGAGCGTGTGGGTGTCCGAGCTGTTCGGGCATCCCGTTATCAAGGCCTGGAACGCGATCACGTCGCAGTCCTTCGACGCGAAGGCTTCCACCCCAGGCGACCCGGCCCGCGTGGCCATCCCCGTGGCCGCCGACCGCGATGCCGACCGCGCCGTCGCCATGCGGCTGGTGGAGGACACCGGCTTCGACGCCGTCGACGCGGGCGCTCTGGCGGAGTCGTGGCGCCAGCAGCCCGGCGCCCCCGTCTACTGCACCGACCGCACGCGTGCGGAGATGCCGGACTGGCTGGCTGCGGCGGAACAGGACCGCGTGCCGCGACGCCGGGACCTCGCGATGACGGTCATCGGCGACTACATGAACGCCGGCGGTGACGCCACCGACGGTCGATTCCTCGTGGCGATCAACCGCGCCTGCTACAGCTGAGGGTCAGCGGCGTCATCACCGCTCGCGGAGACCAGGCTCACACCATGCGGCGCATCATCCGTTCGGCGATCCGCAGGCCGAACCGCTTCGGCAGGACGCGCGAGGACACCACGGCCAGGATGCTGTTCGCGGCACCGTCGACCACCGACGGTGCCGCCCCGCGCATCGCGCGCCACGCGGTGTCGACGACCTGCTCGGGCGTGCGCTTGTCGGTCGAGGGATTGGACCCCATGCCGGTGTCCGTGTCGCCTGGGGAGACCGCGAAGATCCGGAGCCCGAAGGGGCGGTTCTCCTCGGACAGGGCCTCGGAGAGGTTGATCACATAGGACTTCGTCGCGGAGTACGCAGCGAAGTGCGGCATCGGTTGATAGCCGGCCGCACTGCCGATGTTGATGATCGTGCCCGTGCCCTGGGCCCGCATGCGGATGACCGCCGCACGATTCAGGAGCGTGAGCGCCGTGACGTTCAGCGCCACCAGGTCGCGAAGGTCGCGCTCCGCAGTGTCCGAGAGATCCCCCTCGGGCGCGATTCCGGCTGAGTTGACGAGGTGGTCGACGCGCACGAGCCCGTCGCGGAGCTCGGCGACCAGCGCATCGACGTCAGCAGTGCGGGTCAGGTCGGCGACGTGCACCTGCGCGACGATCTGATGGGCCGAGGCGAGCTCGTCCGCCAGCGCCCGCAACGCCTCGCCGGAGCGGGCGACGAGGACGAGGTCGAATCCTTCGGCTGCATACCTGCGTGCGAATTGCGCGCCGATGCCGGAACTGGCCCCGGTGATGACGGCCACGGGGCGAGAGGAGTGAGGCACGATGGGCCTTTCAGTCGGAATGCGGATAACTTATCCGCACGGATACTCTATCCGCTGACACGCGTGATCCGGGTACGCTGTGACGATGGGTACCCCTCGGCGAGACGTTGCTCGGACGCGGCTGCACATCCTCGAGGCGGCTCGCTCCCTGGTCGCCGCAGGGGAGACGCCCGCTCTCAACACGGTCGCCCACACGGCCGACGTCGGTGTCGGGACGGTCTATCGCCACTTCGCGACGGTCGCCGAACTCGAAGAGGCACTGGTCTGGGACCGGTTCGACGCCCTTGCGACGATCCTCCGCCAGGCCGGCCCGGAGCACCTCGACCAGGCGCTCTCCGCGCATTTCCGCCTCCTCGTCGAAGACTCCCTGTTCGAGAAGGTCGTCTCGCGGCAGGAGGCGGCACTGGAACGGACGACGCAGTTGCAGACGGCGTTGATCGAGGACCTCGGGACGCTGATGCAGCGCGCCGCCGCGCTCGGTCACCTGCGACCGGACGTCGGCCCGACCCAGGTGCTGCTGCTCCTGTGCGGCATCGCCCACGCCGCTCGCACGGCCAGCATGGCGAGCGACGACCCCGACAGTTCGCTGATGCTGCAGGTCGTGCTCGAGGGCCTCCGCCCCGACCAGGCCGGGACAGGACACCCGGTCGCCTGACCGCCGGCGGACAGGACGTGTCCTCGGCCTGGAGCATGCTTGGTCCATGTGGGATACGACGTCACGGACGTTCCGACTGCTGGAGCTGCTCCAGCGGAACGGGTTCATGGCCACCGAACGCTTGGCCGGTGACCTCGGCGTGACGACGAGGACCGTGCGCCGCGACGTGGCACGGCTCCGCGATCTCGGGTACCCGGTCGACACGCGCTTCGGTGTCGACGGCGGATACTCGATCGAACCGGGCGCGGTGCTGCCCCCGATCCACCTGACCACCGAGGAGGCGCTCGCCTGCGCGCTGGCGCTCCGGCGCTGGCAGGACGACGTCGACGGGACTCTCGCGGCCGGTTCGCTCGGGAAGATCGTCGCGTCGCTGCCACCTCGGGCGCGCTGGATCGTCGACGCGGTCGCAGCCGTCACCCTCGACGCCCCGATAGACGCCCTGGAGCCGATCGACCATCCGACGGTCGACATCGGCCTCCTCGGCGACCTCGCGAGATCATGCCTGATGCGGCGCCGAGTCGGGTTCGCATACACGGGGCGCGACCGGACCTCAACCCCGCGCCGCGTCGACCCGCACCGACTCGTCAACACGGCACGGCGGTGGTACCTCGTCGCCTTCGACCTCGACGCCGACGCGTGGCGCACGTTCCGCGTCGACCGCATCACCGGGTTCGCGGCGACCGAGCTGCCCACGAGGGAACGTCCGCTCCCGGATCCGGATGTCGAGGGATGGGTCACCCGACGGCTCACCGTCGGCTGGCAGCAGGTCACCGGCACCGTCCGCGTCCACGCGCCGATCGAGGCGGTGCGCCGGTGGGTCGCGCCGGCGTGGGGCAGCGTCGAAGCGGTGTCGCCCGAGGTCACGGTGGTGCGCGCCGGAGCGGACAGCCACGACGCGATCGCCCGGTGGTTGCTCCTGGTGCAGGCCGACGTGGAGGTGATCGAACCCGACGGCTTGCGGGCCGCGTTCGGGAGGGTGGCGGAGCAGGCGAGCCGGGCTGCCAGGTCGAATGTGGACGCGCCGCTTCCGAGCGGGCCGACCCAGGAGGCCGACCCGCCGCCGGTCAGCGGAGCGGTCTGAAGAACTCGGTCAGATCGTCGATGAGCGCCTTCGGTTCCTCGAGGGCGGCGAAGTGGCCACCGCGGTCGGTGACGTCGGTCCACCGGGTGATGGTGAGCTCCCGTTCCGCGTAGGCACGGATGCCGACGTCGTGGGCGAACATGATGACGCCGGTGGGAACGCCAGACGGTTCGTCGACCGCACCCCAGGCCGTGTGCTGCGCGTACCCGACGTAGGCGGCGGTGCCGGCGGTCTCGGTGAACCAGTACAGCGAGACGTTCGTCAGCAGACGATCGAGCGGGACGACCGTCTCGGGGAGCGCCTCGTACGGCACCGTCCACGCGTGGAACTTGTCGAACATCCACGCGAGCAGGCCGACCGGCGAGTCGACCAGCGCCGCTCCGATCGTCTGCGGCCGGGTCGACTGGATCGCGATGTAGCCGTACTCGTCACGCATGAAGGTCTGGACCCGCGCGAGACGGTCGAGTTCCAGCGGGGCGAAGCTCGCCAGCTCCGCCTCGCTCGGCGCCTGCAGCGGCATCCCCAGCGAGCCGTTGACGTGCACGCCGACCACGCGCGTCGGTGCCACCCTCGCCACCTGGGGTGACACCGCCGCGCCGATGTCGCCACCCTGCACGCCGTACCGCTCGTAGCCGAGCCGCTCCATGAGCGTCGCCCACGTCCGCCCGATCCTCGCCGCGTCCCACCCGCCCTCGACGACGGGGCTCGAGAACCCGAAGCCGGGCAGCGAGGGGATGACCACGTCGAAGGCGTCAGCCGCCTCCCGCCCGTGAGCCTCGGGGTCGGTGAGTGGGCCGACGAGGTCCAGGAACTCGACGAACGATCCCGGCCAGCCGTGCGTGAGCACCAGCGGGAGCGCACCCTCGACCGCCGAGCGGACGTGGACGAAGTGGATGGTCTGCCCGTCGATGACCGTCGTGAACTGCGGGAACGCGTTCAGCGCTTCCTGCTGCGCACGCCAGTCGAAGGAGCCTGCCCAGTGCTCGACCACGCGCCGGAGGTAGTCGACCGGAACCCCCGTCGACCAGTCATCGCCCGGCAGCGGCGGCGGGAAGCGGGTGGCCCGGAGTCGACGCGTGAGCTCGGCCACCGCGTCCTCCGGAATGTCGATCCGGAACGGGTGGATGTCGGTGTGCATCATGGTTTCCTTCCCTCGCGGGTGGGCTCCGATGAGCCGCACCACGCTGGCGACGATAGGGAGGAACGAGGACAGCACCTGTCCGCCGACGGCGCCGAAACGTGCAGCGTCTCGTGGGGCCGGCGAGTCATCCACCGGGAGGATGCAAAGCTCGACGCATGCCCCTCCCCGAGATCGAATCGCTGACGTCGGACCGCCTCACGCTGGAGCCGCTCTCGGTCGACCATGCCGCCGCGATGGTCGACGTGCTCGCCGACCCGGCCCTGTACACGTTCACCGGTGGGGAACCGCCGTCGCTCGACACGCTCACCACGCGGTACCGATCGCAGCTGCGGGGGCCGGCGGACGATTCGGAGGCCTGGCTCAACTGGATGGTGCGCCGCCACGACACCGACACCCTCATCGGGTTCGTCCAGGCCACGGTGCGCGCCGAGGGTGAGGGTGGTGTGGACAAGGGCACGCTCGCTGAGATCGCCTGGGTCATCGACCCGGCCCACCAGCGACTCGGGTTCGCCGCCGAGGCCACCGACGCGATGGTCACCTGGCTGCACGCCCACGGGGTGGCGTGGTTCGCCGCGTCGATCCACCCGGAGCACACGGCGTCCCAGCGTGTGGCGCAGCGGCAGGGCCTGCGTCCGACGTCGACGGTCGAGGACGGCGAAGTCCGGTGGGAGTCGTCCGTCCCGAAGGCACCCGCGCAGCACGGAGGGACGAGCCCCGTATCGGAGCACTAGCGCCGCGGTCGCCCGACCTCAGTAGATTCACTTGCGATGATCGCAACCCTCGACGTAGAGTTGCGATCATGGAAAGTCACTTCGAGGACCCCGCGCCGGACCGACGCCCGGCATCGTCCAGCACCTCGCCGTCCGAGGCGCAGACCGCACTCGACGACATGACCCGCGATCAGGAGCACCTCGCCACCCGCATCATCACGCCGTGGTGGTACCACCCGGCGCTCGGACTCATCACCGCCGTCTTCGCCGGTGCGCACGCCCTCCCCGGCGCCTGGCCGCTGGGTGCGATCGCCCTTGGCATCGCCGCGATCCCCGTCCTCACCACGACGTACGCGCGGACGGCGGGTGTCGTGGTGACGAAGCCGGCCGGCCCGCGGAGCCGACGGCTGCTCCTGGCGACGCTCCTCGTGCTCGTCGCCGCCATGTCCTGCAGCATCGCGTTCAAGTTCCTCGGGGTCTCCCCCTGGTGGGCGCTCATCCCGGCCGGCGTGACGTTCGTGGCGACCGTCGTCCTCGGACGCCGATACGACGAAACGCTCCGCCAGGAGATCGCCGCTCCAGCGGCGCGACCCACACGATGAGCACACCGGCACCCGCCTTCAACGAGGTGATCCACGCGCCCCTGCGGCTCCGGATCTGCGGGCTGCTCCGCGCCGTCGACGAACTGGAGTTCTCCGTCGTCCGCGACGCCCTCGCCATCGACGACGCCAAGCTCTCGAAGCATCTGAAGGTGCTGGTCGACGCCGAGCTGATCGCCCTCCGCAAGGAGCGGTCGTCGACACGGACCGACTCCCGACGCCTCACCTGGATCGCCCTCACCCCCGCCGGTTCGGTCGCCCTCGAAGCCCACCTCGCCGCCCTGTCGAGCATCGCCGCCGGGGTCCCGGTGGAGTGAGCCGGGACACCGCCGAAGCCCGCGGTCCGTGTACGAAGACGACATCCGAACGCCGCATGCATGGGCCGGGGACACCTACGCCGTCCGGAGCCGTCGGGTCAGACTGACGCTCGGCGACACGCACAGACAGGAGCACGCATGCACCGCCCGACCGCGCTCGATCCCGCCGACCTCGATCGCCTGACCGCACTCCGTCGGTGGCTGCACCGTCACCCCGAGCTCTCCGGCGAGGAGGACGGCACCGCGGCGGCCATCACCGCCTTCCTCGCCGACACCGCACCCGATGAGGTCGTGACGGGACTCGGCGGACACGGAGTGGCGGCGGTCTACTCGGGTGCGGAACCCGGCCCCACCCTCCTCCTCCGCGCAGAACTCGACGCCCTGCCGATCACCGAGGTGACCGAGGTGCCGCACCGCTCCGTGCACGAGGGCGTCGGCCACCACTGCGGACACGACGGCCACATGGCCATCCTCGCGGGGGTCGGCGTTCTGCTCGGCCGTCACCGACCGACGCGCGGCCGAGTCGTCCTGCTGTTCCAGCCCGCCGAGGAGAACGCCGTCGGCGCCGCGGCGGTCCTCGCCGATCCGGCCTTCGAACGGGTGCGTCCCGATCTGGCCCTCGCGCTCCACAACCTCTCCTCCCTGCCGTTCGGCCAGGTCGTGCTCGACGAGGGGGTCGTGAACTGCGCTTCACGCGGGCTGCGGGTGATCCTCGAGGGCGAGCCCACCCACGCGTCGGCGCCGGAAGGCGGGATCTCCCCCGCATCGGCGCTCGCGAACCTGCTCACCGCCCTGCCGGCGCTCGCGCGAGGGGACGGGATCGACTCGGACTACCGCCTCGTGACGGTGACCCACGCCGTCCTCGGCGAGCAGGCGTTCGGTGTCGCGCCCGGGCACGGCGAGCTCTGGGCGACCCTCCGCACCATGACCGACGCGGGCATGGATGCGCTCCGTGCCGACGTCGAACGCCTCGCCCTCGGAGCAGCGGACGAGCACGGCCTCCGCGTCACGTTCGAGGAGTCGGACGTCTTCCACCACTGCGAGAACCACCCGGAGGCCGTCGCGCTCCTCCGAGGCGCACTCGACCGCGAAGGGGTCTCCCACACGACGGGCGTCCTCGAGCGGGGGTCCGAGGACTTCGGCCTATTCCGGACAATCGCCCCATCGGCCATGTTCTTCATCGGCTCGCGGCGCACGCCGGAATCACCCGCCTTGCACCACCCGGACTTCGACTTCCCCGACGAACTCATCGGCACCGGCACCCGGGTGTTCGCCAGAGCGGTCCGCGACCTCCTGGGGTGAGGCGATCGTGGCGGGCCGGCGGCACCGACCACCGGCACCGCCCCACCTCACCGACGGTCGAAGCCGGGATCCTCCTCGGGCCGGTCCGCGCCGACCGTCGGAGCCGTCGTCGTCGCGGTGGTGGGCGTCGATGCCGTGGCCGCCGCGGCGACCGGACGCACCCGCGCCCCGCGCGACCCGCTCCGCGACCGACGCCCGCCGGCCGAGCGCCCGTAGACGAGGTACATCGCGACACCCATGATGATCATGAGCAGCACGGTGTAGACGAAGGTGATCGACATCGAGTCGAGGTTGTTCTCGCCCTCGGTGCTCGCCTTGATCGCGATGCCGAGCGGTTCGAACAGCGGCTGGTACAGGAACACCGCGGCGTCGTAGTCGTCGAGCAGGCTGTTGAAGTTCAGCGCCGTGATGGCCGCAGCCGTCGGCAGCACGAGCGGGAACAGCACCTTGCGGAACGTGAACAGCGACTTCGCGCCGAGGATCCGCGCGGCGTCCTCGAGCGAGTCGGGGATCCCGGCGAACGCCGCCTTCAGCAGGCGGAGCGTGAACGGGATCTTCACGATGATGTACGCGACGAGGAGCAGCACCGTCGTGCCGGTCAGGACCGCGCCGCCGAGCAGCGGGTTCGGCCGGTCGAACGTCATGATGAGCCCGAGCGCGATGAGGATCGTCGGCAGGATCCACGGGATGTGCAGCAGGTACTCGAACGTCGCCGTGACCCGGTTGCGGTAGCGCTGGATGATCCGGGAGACGAAGAGCAGCCCGCCGACGACGATCACGGAGGCGAGGGCGCTGTAGACGATGCTGACGATGAACGGTCGGAGCACCGACGGGGTCCCGAACACGGTCACGTAGTTCGCCAGGGTGAAGTCACCGGGGGTGATCACGCCGCGCTGGATCGCCGTCGAGTCGAGGAAGGAGAACAGCACGATGAGCAGCACCGGCGTCACATACAGGAGGAAGAGCAGGTAGGCCACGACGTGCACGACGACGCTGCCGAGGCGACTCTGGATCCGTTGCTTCTGCAGGGGCGTCGCCACCTTCGCGACCGAGAAGTACACGCCGGACTTCTCCACGCGGTTCATGATCGCGAGCAGCACGATCGTCGCCAAGCCGAGGATGATCGCGAGCAGTGCTGCGAGGTCCTGGGAGCTGGAACTCTTCGAGAACGTCACGATCATCGGCGCGACGGTCTGGAAGTCGGGACCGCCGAGCACGAGCGGCGCGGTGAGGGCCCCGAGGCCGATGAGGAAGGTCAGCACCGTCACGGCGAAGATCATGGGCCGGAGCGCCGGGAGCACGATGCGCCACAGGATCGTCCACGTCGACGCGCCCATGTTCCGGGCGGCTTCGATGGTCTGGTAGTCGATCTTGGCGAGCGCCGAGGAGAGGAAGAGCATGTGGTTCGTCGTCGTCGCGAACGTCATCACGATGACGACGGCGAAGAAGCCCGAGAACCAGTTGGGGTCGATGTCCGGGAAGACGTTCCGCACCGCGTTGGTGACGAAGCCGTAGCGGCCGTAGATGAAGTTGTACCCGGCGGCGAGCACGATGCCGCCGTAGATGAGGGTCGTCGCGTACCCGAGCCAGAGCACCCGCGCCCCACGCACGACGAAGTACTTCGTCACGAGGACGATGAAGATCCCGACGACGTTGACCGTGACCGACAGCGTCACGGCCAGAAGGAAGCTGTTCGCGAGCGCCTTGAGGGCCCGCTCGGAGCTGAACAGCTTCTCTACCGCGCGTGCGCTGAAGTTCCCGTCGGGGAAGAAGGTCCCGACCAGGAGGTTGAGGTTCGGGAACAGCAGGAACGTGACGACGAACCAGGTGAGGACGACGATCACGATGATGGCGAGCGGCGAGCGGAACATCGGTCCGAGCGTCGAGGGCTTCCCCGAACGCCGACGACGACGGGGCTTGCCGGCGCCCGCGTCCGTTGCGGCTGCTGCAGGACGGGTCGAGGTGGTCATGTCGGCCTCAGTACTGGAGCACGTGGCTCGGGTCGATGCGCAGTTCGGCGGGCGACCCGGGGCTCAGGGCGTCCGTGCCGCTCTCCACGACCATGGCGCGCAGCCGACCGCCGACGGTCTCGACCGTGTAGGTCGAGTACGCGCCGTGGTAGGAGCGCTCCACGATGGTGCCCTGCAGCGCGACCAGACCGGGCGGCGGTGTGCGGTGGTCATCGGCCGCCACCACGGCGACCTTCTCGAGCCGCAGGTACGCCGACGCGGACGGGTCGAGCGGCGCGCCCGCACCCGCGAGCGCCCGGACCGTCTCCGGCGAGAGCTGGTTGATCGCGCCGATGAACGTACCCACGAACTCGGTGGCGGAGTGGTTGTAGATCTCCTCCGGCGTGCCCAGCTGCTCCACGACGCCCTGGTTGAACACGGCGATCCGGTCGCTCATCGTGAGCGCCTCTTCCTGGTCGTGGGTCACGTACATCGTCGTGATGCCGAGTTCGCTCTGGAGGCGCTTCAGCTGCTCGCGCAACTGCACGCGCAGCTTCGCGTCGAGGTTCGAGAGCGGCTCGTCCAGCAGCAGGATGCGCGGCTTGAGGACGAGTGCGCGGGCGATGGCGACGCGCTGCTGCTGCCCACCGGAGAGCTCGGCGACGTTCTTCTCGAGCTGTTCCGGGGTGAGTTCGACCTGCTCGGCGATCTCGTCGACGAGCTTCGTCGTCTCCGGCCGCTTCGTCTTCCGCACCTGCAGCCCGAACGCGATGTTCTCCCGGACGCTCATGCTCGGGAAGAGCGCGTAGTTCTGGAACACCATGCCGACACGACGCTGCTCGCTCGGCAGGCGCGTGACGGTCTTGCCGTCGATGATCAGCTCGCCCGCCGTCGGCTGGATGAAGCCGGCGAGGGTGCGCAACGCGGTCGTCTTCCCACAGCCCGACGGGCCGAGGAGGGTGAAGAACTCACCCTCCTCGATCGTCAGGTTGAGGTCCGGGATCGCCAGGTGGTCGCCGAACGCGACCTGGATGCCGTCGTAGGTGATCATCTACGGGAGGTACTCGAGCTCGGTCTTCTCGACCCAGGCACCGATGTTCTCGCGGACGAACTCGAAGTCGATGTCCTGCTTCGGCAGCGAGTCGATGAGCGCGACGACCTCCGGAAGGGCCTCGGCCTTCGCCTGCTCGTTCACCGGGTAGGCGGAGAACTCCTTCGCGAACGCACCCTGCGTCTCGGCACTGCCGAACCAGTCGATGAACTTCTGCGCCTGCTGCTCACGCTTCGTGCCGGCGATCTCGGCGATCTGCTCGGTCACGTACGGCACGCCCGACTTCGGGGCGATGACGCCGGTCTTCGTGCCGTACTCGGCGTCACGGCTCGTGATGCCGCTGCTCGGGATGGTGCCGAAGTCGACCTCGCCGCGGGTGAGCCGGGCGTAGAGGTCGGTGCCCTCGACAGCGGGCGAACCGTTCTTGAAGTACTCCTCGACGACCTTCCAACCCTTGTCGGAGATACCCAGGTCGCCGTCCGCGTCCTTGTACGGGGCGAGCAGTCCGGCGAGGACGAGCTGCGGGGTGGCCTGGCCGAGGACGGTGTTGACCTCGTACTTGCCCTGGTACTTCGAGTCCTCCCAGAGCTCGGAGAGCTCGGTCGGCGCGTCGGCCTCGGGGATGGTGTTCGTGTCGTAGACGGTGACGATCGCCTGCTCGACGAGCGGCCAGAACGCACCGTCCTTCGGGTCGCCCGACGCCTGGTCGACCTCGCCGGACCAGGCCGGCTTGTAGGCGGTGATGGCCTCTTCGGCCTTGAGCGTCTCGAAGAACATGTTGTTCAGGCCGAACACGACGTCGCCGACGGGGTTGTTCTTCTCGGCCACGATGCGGTTCGCGAGGTCGGCGCCGCCGAGCCCGACAATCTCGATGTCGATGCCGGCCTTCTTCGCCTCAGCGGTGACCCACTCGCCGCGTCCGTCGCCGTTGGAGTTCGTGTAGACGATCAGGGGGCCGGAGGCGTCTCCCCCACCGTCGGATCCGGCGTCGCCTCCCGCGGAGCAGGCACTGAGGCCGAGCGCACCGATGACGAGGGCTGCGATGGCGAGGGAACGGGGCGCTGAACGCTTCACGGGATTCCTTTCGGGACGAACGCCCGGGGTTGCCGGGGTCGCCGCGCATGAGTAACGACGTTGTGACCGCTGGTGCAGTCTTCAACCTAGCGTGACGTTTCCCGGTGAACGGGAATTGAACGGATCTCGCGTGCACACTTGACGGGTGACCCGAAATGTCGCAGTCCGACCCGACGCGACCGAAGCCGACACCGCCCGAGCGGGTATCACCACGGCCGAGCTCCGCCGCGATCGCATCGTGCGGGAGCGGTGCCCGAACGGCTTCATCGCCGCCGGCGGTGGCCTGCCGCTACACCGGTGCGAGCGGTTCCCCGACTCCGTCCGGGAGCTCGACGACGATGTCGTCACCAGGACGCACGACGCCCCCGGCGAGGACGACGCTCATGACCCCCGCCTTGCGGACGGTGCGACCCTCGGCGTCCGTGCCCACCAGCTGCTTGAGGAGGCCGGGTTCGAAGCGGTCGATCTGAACGCACGGGTTCCGGAGGCCGGTCACCTGGACGACGGCGTCCGATCCGAGCCGCAGCACCGCGCCCGTGGGGAGGGCGAGCAGGTCCAGCCCCTCGGTGGTCACGTTCTCACCCAGCTCCCCCGGCGCTACATCGGCGTCGACCTCCTCGAACAGTTCGCGGTGGATCAGGTGCACCTGGCGGAGATTGGGTTGCGTGGGGTCGCGTCGCACACGGGACCGGTGCTGGACCGTCGCCCCGAAGTGCGCATCCCCCTCGACGCCGAGACCGGCGACGAGCGTGATCGCCTCGCGTCGAGGCTTGGAGAAGCCGTGCTCATCGTCGCTGCTCACCGAGACGATCCGGGCGTGTGTCATCACCCCAGTGTGCACCCGGACGGTCGGCGGCGCAGGATCACGTGAGAGCGGTTGTGGTCCTGCACCAGCCCGATGCGACGTCCGGTTCCCGCCGGCTCAGGGGGACGCGAACGGCGAAGCTGAACCGCTGAGCGAGACTCAGGGGCTGACGATGGGGTGGGCCGGGTACTCGCGCAGCACCAGGGCGGTGCTGACCGGACCGAACCGCCCGATCGCGTCGATGATCTGCTCGAGGCGCTCGGGTGAGGAGGCGTGCACGTCGAGGACGAAACAGTCCTCGCCGGTGACACGGTAGATCCGGTGAATCTCCGGCAGCTCGTCGAACTCTGCCAGTGACGACTGGATCTGCGCGTGGGTCGTCCGGAGTCGGACGACGGCGTGCGTCGTGAGCCCGAGCCTCTGCGGCGACACCCGAGCTCCGTAGCCGGTGATGTAGCCGGCACGCTCGAGCTTGCGGACCCGCGCCGAGACGGCCGGCTGAGACAGGTGCACGAGCCGGGCCAGGTCGGTCATCGTGGTACGCCCGTCGACCTGGAGCACGTCGAGGATCGTCCGATCCGTGCGATCGAAGGAAAGCGAAGCATCGTCCGTCATCTGCTTAGTAAACAACGGAGACGATGCTTCAGACGCTGACTGCATGGGTTCGGCTGGCACGCTGAGGTCACATCTCCCGACAACGACGAAGGAATCCCATGTCGATCATCACCATGCCCGGGATCGGCGGATCCGACGACGCCCACTGGCAATCACAGTGGGAGCGGGAGACGCTCGCGATCCGTCGGATCGTGCCGGCGTCCTGGGACGCACCGGACCTCGACGACTGGTCCGACGCGCTCGACCGGGCGGTGGCCGATGAACCGGCGATCCTGGTGGCCCACAGCCTGTCCTGTCTGCTTGCCGTCCGCTGGACTGCAGCGAACCCCGCTCGGGTCGCTGGGCTGTTCCTCGTCGCCGCACCCGACCCCGACGGACCGCTGTTCCCGACGGTCGCAGCAGCGTTCGCCGAGGGTCTCGACGTCCGACCGTCCGCACCCGCGCTCCTCGTGACGAGCGAGGACGACCCCTACTGCTCGGAGGATCGCGCCGCCGAGTTCGCCACGACGTGGGGCGTGCCTCGGGTCGGCATCGGGCGCCGGGGCCACCTGAACTCCGCCAGTGGACTCGGCGCCTGGCCGGAGGGCCGACGACTGCTGACCGCCTTCAGCGCGGGACTCGGGAGACACGATCGGTCATCAGCGAGATGAGGGGCCGCTACCGCCGGGCGCCGGTGAGCGCAGCGTGCGATCGGCTCACCGACGTGATCAGCGGACACCCGTCGGGCAGACTGGACCGATGAGCCGAGCTGTCACCGCCCAAGCCGACACCAGCCGGGCAGGCCTGCTCCGCGACCGCATCGTATGGGAGATCGTTGAGCAGGGCTTCGGCGCGCACGGCCTGCACGTGCTCGTCGGCGACGACGAGGCCGGGCACCGGTGGACCGAGGACGTCCGTGAGGACGTCCACTCGGCGGCCAAGGGTGTCTGCGTCCTCGCGGTGGGCTTCGCCGTCGACGAGGGGCTCATCACCATGGACACCACACTCGGCGCCGTCTTCCCGGACGCCGAGTTCGGCGACGGCACAGCCGACGTCACCCTCCGACGCCTCCTGAACATGACGAGCGGCGTCGACCTCCCGTGGTCGCCGACCCTGCTCTCGGACTGGCCGGATCTGACCCTCGAGTTCCTGCGCCGACCGTCACGAGAAGCGGTCTTCCAGTACTCGAACGCGAGCACCTACACGGCGATGCGCGCGCTCGAGACCCGCGTCGGCGATGTCGGCGCGTACCTCGACCGTCGCCTGCTCGCACCGCTCGGCATCCACGACGCCGCATGGAAGCGATGCCCGAACGGGTTCATCGCCGCCGGCGGCGGCCTGGCGCTGCGCACCACGGAGCTCGCGCGTGTCGGACGCCTCATCCGCGATCGTGGCCGCTGGCACGACGTGCAGCTCCTCGCGCCGGAGTGGGTCGACGCGATGCACACCGAGTGGGTGCCGGCCGGCACCGGTCCCGGCTACGAGCGGTACGCGCTCGCCGGATGGGACGGCCCGGGCTCCGCCTGGCGGCTCCACGGCGCGTACGGGCAGCTCCTCGTCTTCGCCGGCGACGCCGTGGTGACCATCACCGCCGAGGACCACGAGGGCGCGGACCGCATCGCGGCCTCCGTGTCCGCATTCCTCGCCGACGCCTAGGCGGGGCCGCCGGTCGTGTGCGCTGCGGTGGCTCGGGCGGGGCCGGGCCGACGTCGCGAAGATGTCTCGCTCAACCCTCACCGGTGAGGACCGAGGACTGTCAGCTGGGGATGCGACGTCGACCACGTCCGAGCGTAGGTGGAGCCACCGACACCGCGGCACCGTGTTGCAGACGGCGTCGCACGCGTCAAGAGGAATCACGACGTCGGTGGGCGGAGGTACCGTCCTGGACATGGGTACTTCACGTCCGGCCACCGGTTCCATCGATCGCATCGCGCGCGAGGATTTCGGCTGGGACACGCTCCTGCCGGGGCAGCGTGAGGCGATCCAATCGGCCGTCGCCGGTCGCGACACCCTCGTGGTCCTCGCCACGGGTGGCGGGAAGTCGGCGGTGTACCAGATCGCCGGCGCCCAGCGTGGCGGGGTGACCCTCGTCGTCTCGCCGCTCGTCGCCCTGCAGGCCGATCAGCTCGCCTCGATCGAGGCCGCACCGGCGGCCCCTCCGGCGGTCGCACTCAACGCCTCCCTCGGTACAGCGGCCATCGAGGCGGCGTGGGAACGCATCGACGAGGGTGGCCCGGTCTACGTGCTGCTGGCTCCGGAGCAGCTCGCGAACGAGGAGACCGTCGCACGGCTCGCAGCGGCCGGCGTCTCCCTCCTCGTCGTCGACGAGGCGCACTGCGTGTCGTCGTGGGGAACCGACTTCCGGCCCGACTACCTGCGGTTGGCCGACGTCCGTCATGAGCTCGGCGACCCGCCCGTGCTCGCCATGACGGCCACCGCCTCCGGTCCCGTCCGCGAGGAGATCATCGAACGGCTGCGCATGCACGACCCGGACGTGCAGGTGCACGGGGTCGACCGCCCAGAGATCCGCCTGGTCGTGCACCGCCATGAGCGCGAGCCCGAGAAGCGGGCCGCGGTCGTCGAGGAGGCACGCAGCTGGACGGCTCCCGGCTTGGTCTACGTCGCGACGCGTCGGGAGACCGAACGGTACGCCGAGGAGATCGCCGCCGACGGACGCCGGGTCGCCGCGTACCATGCCGGCCTGAAGACGACGGAACGTCGCGCGGTCCACGACCGCTGGCGGGCCGGCGAGCTCGACGTCGTCGTCGCGACCTCGGCGTTCGGGATGGGGATCGACCGCGCCGATGTGCGGTTCGTCCTGCACGCCACGACGACCGAGTCGCTCGACGCGTACTACCAGGAGGTCGGCCGCGCTGGCCGCGACGGCGAGCCCGCCACGACGGTGCTGCACTACCGCGCGGAAGACCTCGGACTCCGTCGCTTCTTCACGAAGCGCTCCGTGTCGGAGTCGGCGGTGCGCGCGGTGTGGCGCGCGGTCCGTGCCACACCGGGGCTGACGGTCACCGATCTCGCGTTGCAACTCGACCGGCCGCGACGCACGATCGCCAGGATCGTGAACGACCTCGCGGACGCCCAGCTGGCGGACACCACCGACGGCGTCCGGGCGGTCGACGAGATCGGCCCGAAGCGTGCGATCCGTGCCGTGCGGGAGATGCTGGAATCGCGGGAACGCATCGCCGAATCACGGTTGGCGATGATGCGCGCGTACGCCGAGACCTCGCACTGCCGCCGCCGGGTCCTGCTCGAGTACTTCGGCGTCGACGCCCCCGAATGGTGTGGGAACTGCGACGGCTGCGAGCGGCACGAGGCGCAGCAGGAGCAGCAGCACTTCGGTTCCGCCGACACCACCGGAACGTCGCCGCTCCACGTCGACCAGGGGGTACTCCACCGCGAGTGGGGCCCGGGCACCGTGATGGGCGTCGAGCCCGACCGTGTCACCGTCTTCTTCGACGGCGAGGGCTACAAGGTCGTCGCCCTCTCGGCACTCGAGACCGGCGTGCTCACCGCCCAGGAGCTCGCCTCGGCCTGAGCGGGGCGGCTCAGGCCTCGTCCGCCGGTGCGCTACCGGGAGCGTCGGCGATGACGCGGTCGATCCAGTCCCGTCGTGACAGGTACTGGATGTCGTCCCTGGCGAACCAACCGAGCTCGAGAAGCTCCTCCTGATCGGGGTTCGCCTCGCTGAGGAGCTCGCAGTCGTAGGCGGTGGTCACGTAGCCCACGTGGTCGCCGTTCGGGTAGCGCACCATCATCGGTTCGCCGCCGTACGCCCCGACGATGCCGCGGATGCGGATGCGGGCACCCGTCTCCTCCAGGACCTCGCGCAGCAGCGCGTCCGCCGGTTCCTCGCCGGGCTCGACGCCGCCACCGATCAGACTCCAGAGGCCGGAGTGGCGATGGCGGGCGAGCAGGAACCGGTCGCCGTCCCTGATGACGGCGGTGACCCCCGGGAGCATGAGGAGCCCCGTTCCGATGTGGGAGCGGATCGAGGCGACGTAATCGGACATCGGCATGCGGGGAGTCTACGGAACCGGTCTGATCGGAACGGGTCAGTCGGCGTGCTCCGGCGGCCACACCACGGCGAAGTACTCGAACACGATCTCCTCGGACTCGGACCACACGGCACCGCGCGCCGCCGTGGTCCGCTCCCAGTAGCGCCGGTGTTCGCGCTGCCAGCTCGCCAGCGTGCGATCATCCTCGCCCTCCGCGAACGCGAAGGCGGCATCGGCACTCGCGAACGGGCCGATGCGGAGCGAGGTGCTGCGGATGACGATCCGCGGCGCCCCCGTGCTGTCGCAGGCGATCCAGTGCGAGCCGATCCGAGGGAGCGGATCGCCGCGATGGGCGAACTCCGACACGAGTTCGGCGGTGGCGCGTTTGCGTCCGCTCAGGATGATCTCCAGCAGTCCGTCGGCGAGTCCGGCCGTGTCGCCGAAGTGCTCCACGGTGTAGTCGGCGTCGTCCAGGCCCGCACCGCCACGATGCTCGGTGTACGCGCGCCACATCGCGGTCGCAGCGTCACGGTCGGGCGCTGCAACCGGTGCAGTCTCACTCGGAGAGCTCATGTCCGCGATACTGCCAGAAGGACTGCGGTGTCCAGGAAGCCCGCTCACCGTGCCGAGAGAGCAGAACCGTCGGCCGGGGCGACGAACGAGGTGCTGCCGTAGTCGTCCCCGATGCTGAAGGTGACCTGCGGCGGTCCGGCCGGACGGGCGAAGGTGGGGCTGTGGACGTCGGTGTCGGTCGAGCGGACGAGGTACAGGGACGCGTCGCCGACCGGTCGGTCGACCTGCTCGGCCCCCTCCTCCAGGAGCGACCACATCCGGTCGAGCGCGACATCCGACCACGAGAACTGCTCGGCGGCCGACTCGGGTTGGCCGCTCGCAGCGCCCTGGTGGGTGACCTGACCGTACCGGTACTCCCATCGATCGGTCTTGGTGTCCCCCACGGTGAGCGGCGCCTGGGCGATGACGAAATCGGCAGTGACCGTGATCGACACGACCCGGCCGTGACCGATCGCCTCCTGGAGCGCCCGTTGCGCCTCCGCGAGCGCCTCCGGGCGACGGAGGTCGGGTCGGAGGCGTCCGTCCTCGAGGGCGGTGATCGACTGGGCCACGGACTGGTGATACGGGGCGACCACGATCGCCGCCGCCGCGACCGCCACGATCGCGAACAGGGCGAAGCGGCCGGGGCGACCGGCCCGGCCCACGCCGAGCAACGGTCCGCGTCGACGTCCGTCGACGATGCGCTGGTGCGGCTGAACGGGGCGGAACGGGAGGGACGCCCGAGCCGGGACGCGCAATCGCGAACGCTCGTCGGCCGGGATCTCGCCGGCGTCGATGAACGCGACCTCCGGTCCTCCGTCGAGCAGGACCGCGACATCGCGCTCCGTGCCGGGCTGAAAGGTCGGGATGGCGGTCACCGGGACGACGGTGCGCATCGTGGTCGCGAACGCCGGTCCGTTCAGCGGCTGGACGGAGAGGTCGAGCTCGCAGAGCGGCTGGTCGTTGATCTGGGTGCCGGTCTGACGGAGGGTGTCGATACGGGCGAGGCCGAGCCGTCTCGCGTCCTTGGCCTGCTGCACGGCCTGTGGTGAGGCGCCGATCGCACTTCCCAACGACCGTCCGACGAGCGAGAGCACCGTCGCAAAGATGCAGACCGGGAGTGCGACACCGGCGACCGCGTACCCGATGTCGGGCGGACCGACGGCGATCACGATGATGCCGCCGAGGAGAGCACCGAGAGCCGCGAAGGCGATCAGACGAAGCATGCCTTCGACCTTATCGAAGCGCTCGATCGCACGACCGCTGCGGTTCAGCCCGGTCCGTCGCTCGCCGCGGCGAGCAACGGCACGACCACGTCGCTGATCGGCGTGGGGATGCCGTGCACGCTCCCCCGCCGCTGGATGACCGCGTTGCGGACGTCCCATTCGAGCGGTTGCCCCTGTTCGCGGTCGGCGAGGATCGACGTCCCGCGGTCGACCGGCGAGGCTCGGAACTGGTCGAGGAGCCGCCGTGGTTCGCCGTCGGCCAATCGCGCACCTTCCGCTCGTGCGACGGACGCGCACTCCTCGAGGTAGGCGAGCATCAAACGGCCGATGTCGTCGCGCCGGTACATGCCGGATCGGCGACCGGTCAACGCCATGAGTCCGGCGGCGGCGTTCTGCAGGAGCTTCCGCCAGGCGAGGGTCGTGAAGTCGGTCGAGACCTCGACGGTGCAGCGGGAGCCGCGCAGCACGTCTGCCACCACGGCGGCACCGGGTGCCTCCGGCAGGGACAGGCGTGGCGGATTCAGCAGCGTGGCCGGACCGTCGGGTCGGCGGGTGGCCGGGAACCAGACGACGGCCGGGACGACCGTTCCGGCCCGGACGAGGGGCTCCACCGTCTCGCGCTGTTCGACCCCGTTCTGTAGGACGCACACGACCGTGTCCGGACCGCACAACGCGGCGAGCCAGTCGGCAGCGGCAGCCGTCTGGGTCGCCTTGACCGCCAGGAAGACGATGCCTGCCGTGCCCGGAGACTCCGCCGGATCGGTGTGGACCGGCCCGGGGACCGTCACCGTCTCGTCATCGACCTGGAGCTGGAGTTCCGGCCGTTTCGACCGCCCTGCGATGAACGGCGTCCGTCCCTGTTCGTGGAGCGCTGCGGCGACCACGGTGCCGATCGCGCCCGGCCCGATCACTGCGACGCGATCGGGTCCCCCTGGCATCACGTCTCGCTCGATCCGGACAGCGCATCGATCGTCGCGGCGATGACCGCTTCAGGGAACCGCCGGAGCTGCTCGCGGTCGACCCATTCCTCCGCCGCGTGCAGTCCGCCGCCGGCAGGGCCGCACACGACGGTCGGGATCCCCGCCGCCTGCCACAGCGCCGACTCCATCCAGTAGGGCGCACCGATGGCGGCGGGCACGGTCTCACCATCACGGGTGAGCGCGGCCGCCAGGAACTCGGCGAATCGCGCGGCCGGACCCTGCTCATCGGCTTCCCAGGCCTCGCGCTGATGCGTCAGCCGGGCATCCGTCCGGAGCCCCGGTGTCCGCGCCGCGACCGCGTCGAGCATGGCCCGCACCTCGACGAGGGCGTCCTCAGCGCGTTCGCCCGGCAGCGTGCGTCGCTCGATGACGAGGGTCGCGTCGGCGGCGATCGTGAACGGGGCGCTCCCTGCCCTGGCGACCGTCGCGGTGAACGAACCGGATTCGAGCAGCGGGTGCGCCGGCCGCTGACGGAGTTCCTCGTCAGCCCGCTCCACCTCCTGCAGCACGTGGCCGAGAGCACGGATCGTATCGACGCTCAACGCCGGTTGCGAGGAGTGCCCGGCCACACCCTGCAGGGTGACCTCGACGACCGCATATCCCCGGTGCGCCGACACCCGGTCGAGCCAGGTGGGCTCGGCGATGAGGCACACGTCCGCCGGCACACCACGATCGGCGAGGTGCTGCAGGACGGCCGCGGCTCCCACGCTCGCATCCTCCTCATCCGCGACGCCGGTGAAGACGACGGTGCCGGGGTGGCCCGCAGCGACGAGTCGCTCCGCGGCGACGATCAGTCCTGCGAGGCCGGACTTCATGTCGCTGGCGCCGCGTCCGAAGAGCCGACCGCCCTCGACGCGGGGTGTGAACGGATCGTCCATGCCCTCCACGCCGACGGTGTCGAGGTGCCCGTTGAACACGACGGTCCGTCCCGCTTCCGAGCCCTCGTGGACGGCGACGACACTGACGCGTCGCGGGTCCTCCAGTGCCGGCACGAGGTCGACCGTGAAGCCGGCGCGCTCGAGCCGCTGCGCGATGACGGCCGCGATCGGTCCCTCACCGGCGGAACCCGAGACGAGGCTCGGACTGACGGAGTCGATCGAGATGAGCAGACGGGCGAGCTCGAGCGCGTCGTCGCCGGGGCTGAGGTCGGACATGCCACGACGATAGCGGGGCGGATCGCCGGGAACGGCCCGAAGACCAGAACAGGCGCCCGTCTCCCTGAGGGGACTGGCGCCTGAGCTCATCGCCGACCACGGGGGTCGTCGAACGGGACTAGCGGTTCTTGACCCGCGTGACCGCGTCGGTGTTCTCCGAACGCGCGTTGCCGGCCTTCTTGTCGGCCTTCGCGGTCCGCTTCTCCTTCAGCGTCTTCGCCGGTGCGGTCTTGCCGCCCTCTTTACGTGCTGACTTCTCGCCCATGTTGGTGCTCCTTTGCGAGCCACGGTGACCCTGTACCGCTGAGGGTACCGTCACATCCCGTCCGGGGACCCCACCCCCAGGACCTTGTTAGCATTCGGGGATGACGAACCCGGCAGAGATCACCGACGTCCCGATCGGCGGCGAGGGCATCCGACTCGGGCAGTTCCTGAAGTTCGCGGGTCTGCTCGACTCCGGTGGAGACGTGAAGGCCGCGATCGCCGACGGCGCCGTGCAGGTCAACGGCGAGGTCGATCGCCGACGCGGTCGGCAGTTGCAGCTCGACGACGTCGTGTCGCTCGAAGGGCGCAGCGTCCGCGTCCGTCCCTGATCGCCCGACTGAGAGGAACCCCGTGAACCCGAGCACACCCCGTCCCATCGCCGTCACCGGATCGACCGGCGCGCTCGGCGGCCTCGTGGCGCAGGACCTCGCCGCCCGCGGGATCCCGCAACGTCTGCTCGTCCGCACCCCCGCGAAGGCCCCGCAGCACCCGGACAGCACCGTGCACCGGTTCACCTACACCGATCAGGCGGCGGCCCGCGCGGCCCTCGAGGGCGTCGACACCCTCTTCATGGTGTCGGGGGCCGAGAGCGCCGACCGTGTCGACCAGCACCGCTCGTTCATCGATGCCGCGGCCTCCGCCGGCGTCCAGCACCTCGTGTACACCTCGTTCGCCGCGGCGGCACCGGACGCGGTGTTCACGCTGGCGCGCGACCACCATGCGACCGAGGAGCACATCCGAGCGTCGGGCATGCGGTGGACGTTCCTCCGCGACGGCTTCTACCTCGACATCATGGAGGCCCTCGTGGGTGAGGACGGCGTCATCCGTGGGCCGGCCGGCGACGGTCGCGCCTCCTTCGTCGCCCGCGCCGACATCGCCCGGGCCGCCACAGCCATCCTCGTCGACCCTGCGCCCCACGCCGGTCGCACCTACGACCTCACCGGCCCGGAAGCGCTCACGATGACCGAGGTCGCGGCCACGATCAGCCGCGTCCGCGATCGCGAGGTCACCTTCCACGACGAGACGATCGAGGAGGCTTACGCGTCGCGCGCCTCCTACGGCGCGCCCGACTGGGAGGTCGACGCCTGGGTGAGCACCTACACGGCCATCGGCAGCGGCGTGATGGCCGAGGTGAGCCCGGCGATCGAGGACATCACCGGTGTGCCACCGATGGACCTGGAGACCTACCTTCGGTCGAACGCGGGCTGATTCCGCCTCCGCGTCCGTCCCTGAGCGCCGGCCGCCCGGCCGCCTAGATCAGAGGCCGTAGAAGCCGAGCTCCCAGTCGTCCGCCTCGGTCGCGCTGAGGGCGACGCCGGCGGGCTCGCGCGGTCGGACCGGGCGCGGTCCACGGCGTTCGTTGGTCGCGAAGTAGATCGACGTCCCCGGACTGACGAAGACGCTCGCCGAGTCCTGGCCGACGACGTCCAGATCGACGAAGCCGCCGCCCGAGAGCGCCGTGCGCTCCATCGTGTCCTTCAGCTTCGTGAGGACGGTGCTCGGGTCCAGGTCGTAGACGAGCCCACCGAGGGTGAGAGTGCTGCTTTCCATCGTGATGTCCTCAATGAGGTCATGGTGCGTGAACGGCAACCGTACGCCATCCGTCAGCGCACTGCCCCCTCATCGCGAAGCCCGCCGCGCCCCACGGCCGGAATAGGGCAGGTGCCCGAGGTAGTGGGGGCACCTCAGAGCGGAACGTTGGTGTCCGAGCACGGCATCCGCAGCCGGCTCGTGGAGGGACAGTCATGATGATCACGAGCGCGACCTACAGCTCGGCCATGTCGGCCGAGACGAGACGGTTCTTCGAGCGCCAGCTCGAACAGGACCTCGAACGGCGGCGGCGACACCGCGAGCGCCTGCTCGACGAAGGCGCTCCCCACCACGACCAGGGTGGGACCATGGAGCGGTGACCCTGCCCGCGACGAGCCCGACGATGATCGGGCGCGCGTCCGACCTCGCTGCGATGCGGTCCGTGTTCGACACCGTCGCCGCGGACGGATCGCGCAGCCTGGTGCTGAGCGGCGAAGCCGGCATCGGGAAGACCCGACTGCTGACGGAGTTCACCCGGTCGGTCCGCTCGTCGGCGCTCGTGATCACGGGGCAGTGCGTCGACCTGGGCGACGTCGCCGCGCCGTACGCGCCCGTGCTGGGCCTCATGAAGGACCTCGTCGCACGACGGGGCCGGGAGGCCGTGCTCGACGCCGCCGGGCCCGGCCGGGCCTCGCTCGAGACCCTCCTGCCGTCGCCCGGTGTGGAGCCGGAGGACCAGCGCGACGGCGGCGTGGGGCGGCTCCACGAGACCGTCGCCGTCCTGTTCGAGGCGCTCTCCCGAGAGCAGCCCGTGGTCGTCGCGATCGAGGACGTCCACTGGGCCGACGGCGCGACCCTCAGCCTGCTCGCGTTCCTCGTGCGCGTCCTGACCGATGCCCACGTGATGATCGTGCTCACGGTCCGCAACGAGGACGTGTCGCGCGGACACCCCCTGCGCGGCTTCCTGGCCGAACTCGACCGTACGAGGCGGGTCGAACGGCACGGCCTCGAGCGTCTGAGCCGCGGCGATGTGCTGCGTCAGGCCATCGCCATCCGCGGCAGCTCGCTCGACACGGTCTCCATCGACAGCGTGTACGCCCGCAGCGAGGGCGTCCCCTTCTTCGTGGAGGAGCTCTTGGGACTCGGCGACGACGGCGACGATGTCGGCGACGATCTGCCCGACACCCTCCGCGAGCTCCTCCTCGCCCGCTACGAACGGCTCACGCCCACCACCCAACAGTTGCTGCGCGTGATCTCCGCCGGCGGTGTCCGCGTCGAGCATGCGCTCCTGGAGCGCGTGTTCACCGGCGACCACGACGCCCTCGACGCCGGCGTGCGGGAGGCCATCGCGGCGAACGTCCTCGTCGCGGACACGACCACCTACGCGTTCCGTCACGCGCTCGTCCGGGAGGCGATCCACGACGACCTGCTTCCGGGCGAACGGACGCGCTTCCACGCGGGGTTCGCCGAGGCATTGGAAGCCGCGGGCGGGGTCGAACCGGTTGCGGCCGAAGTGTCGTACCACTGGATGCTCGCTCGCGACGTCGGGCGGGCGTTCCCGGCCACCGTGCGGGCCATGGAGCAGGCGCACGCGGCCTTCGCCTACAGCACGGAGGCGCAGCTCGGGGAACGCCTGCTCGAGATCTGGGACCAGATCCCCGAGGCACAGGATCTCGTCGGCCGCTCACGCTCTGAGCTCATGCGACGCACGGCGAGCGCCCTGCGGAACGCGGGCTGGACGGACCGTGCGATCGCGATGGTCGACGAGGTGCTCGCCACGCCGGAGGACCGCGACGACCTCGATCAGGCCAAGCTGCTGCGCGACAAGGCGTTCTACCTCGCGAACCTCGGGCGGCCAGGGTCGGTGGAGCTTCTCGAACAGGCGCTCGCGCGTGTCCCCGCCGACACCCCCGGCGAGCTGCGCGGTGTGCTGCTCACGAGCCTCGCCGCACGGCACATGATCGTCGGCCGACTGGAGCGGGCGATCGAGTACGCCGACGCCGCCGCGCAGGAGGCCGCGCGCACCGGCTCGGCGCGGAACGCCTCGGTCGCGGCGAACATCGGCGGCATCGCCCGCATCCACCGTGGCGAGCTGGACGCCGGAAGGCCGATGCTCGCGACCGCGGAGTCGCTCGCCGACGGCGACGGCAGCGCGCTCCTCCGATACCGGGTCAACGCCTCCGACATGGCGAACCTGCTCGGTTCGTACGAGGAGGCGCTCGCATCGGCGCTCGAAGGTGTCGCGCGGGCGAGGGCACTCGGCGTCGAGCGCAGCTCCGGGCTCATCCTGTCGTCGAACGCGGTCGACCCCCTGGTGGCGCTCGGTCGATGGGACGAGGCGGAAGAGCGCGTGCATCGGGCCCTCGCCCTGCAGCCGCCGCTCGCGTTCTCCGTGTACCTCCGCCAGTCGCTCATCCTCCTCATGCTGTGGCGTGGCGATGCCGAGACCGCAGCGACGCTCTACCGCCGCTGGCGGAAGGGGATGCTCTCACTGTCGGGCCTGGAGGTGCAGACCCGGTTCGGCGTCGCGCGCGTCGTGATGCAGGTCGGCCTCGCCACCGGAGACCTCGCCGGAGCGTGGTCGCCCGCCGGTGTCGGCGTGTTCGACGCCCCCGACCACCGCCCGATGCCGGCGTACGACCTTCCTGCGCTGGCGGACGCGGCCCGGGTCATGGCCCGGGTGCGGGTCGCCATGGCTGCGGGGACGCTCGATCTCGGATCCGGGCCGTTCGCCGGCCTCGACGACGCACGGCTCCGCGAGCAGGAGACGCGTTGGCGAGCACTCATCGCGAAGGAGCGGTTCTGGCCGACCGCACCGCTGTGGAGTGCCCTGGTCGACGCTGAACTCGGCGGGCCGGACGGCATCGGCGACGACGTGGGCGCCTGGGAGACGGCTCGCGCGATGGCCGAGCGTCCGTTCGCGCCCGCCGCGCTCGCGCCCTACACGGCGCTCCGACTCGCGGAAGCGCTGGTGGCCGCCGGCGATCGTCCCCGGGCGCAGGACGCCCTCATCACCGCCGTCGCGGAGGCGACGACACTCGGCGCCGGCCTCGTCCTCGACGGTGCACGGGCGTTGGCGGCGCGGGCATCACTGAACCTCGACGGCCGACCTCGGGCACGCACCTCGGGCGGGTCCGTGGAGCTGACCGCGCGCGAACGCCAGGTGCTGCAGCTCGTCGCGGAGGGCCTCAGCAACCCGCAGATCGGTGAGCGCCTGTTCATCAGTGCGAAGACGGCCAGCGTCCACGTCTCGGCCATCCTGCGGAAGCTCGGTGTGTCGACCCGGACCGAGGCCGCGATGGTCGCCGGAGCGAGTGGATTGCTCGCGGCGAGCGCCGAGCAACCCGACTGACCCGGACGACCGTCTTCGCGGCGGGGTGGGTCCCGGCCGAAATCGAGGGAACGTCGGCCGGGAACCCCGACAGGGCGAAAGGGTCCTGTCGGCATCAGCGTAATCACGGAGCCGGAAGCGGGACGGGCTGTTGCGTTCTTTGGACAGCGAGGGCTTTCGGGAGCCCCCTGGCCGGGTGCGCGCGGCGGCCGCTTTGCGATACTGAACCCATGCCTGCCCTGACCCTGCGAACGATCGAGCGCCCTCGTGACGACGACGCGTTCGTCGCGTTCCTGAGCACTCACGAGTTCCCCTTGCACGTGCAGACGCGACCGACGGCGGAGGATGCACGCGCCCGACTGGCTTCGGGCATCATCGACGGACCGGGTGCATTGGGCTGCTGGGTGCTCGCCGACGGCGAGGCCGTGGGGATCGTCATGCTCGAGGACCTCGAGGACGACACCGCCATGATCGACCTTCGGCTCGCGGCGGACGCCCGAGGACGAGGTGTCGGCACCGCGGTGCTGCCGGCCATCGTCACCGAGGTGTTCGGGCAGTTTCCGTCCGTCCGCAGGCTCGAAGGGCAGACCCGTGAGGACAACGTCGCCATGCGTCGCGCCTTCCGCAGGGCAGGCTGGGTGAAGGAGGCCCATTTCCGCGAGGGTTGGCCCGTGGCCGGTGGACCTGCGCTCGGTTCGGTCGCCTACGCCGTGCTGCGCAGCGACTGGCTGTCGGGCACGACGACGCCGGTCCCCTGGGACGACGGGCTCTGACCCGCGCCGACACGCATGCCTGGGTCGGGGCACTGAGAGCCACTCCCCTCAGGACCCTCCGCCGTCAGCCGGGGAGCTCCCACAGCGGATCGCGCAGTAGCTCGGTCGCGTACCCGTCGCCGCGCGCTGCCGCGATCTCGTAGGCCTGCCTCGCCGCAGCATCGTCGCCGAGCGTGTGGAGCAGGTTGCCGAGCATGCGCGCCGAGCGGGCATCTCCGACGGCAATCGCCCGGAGGTAGGCGTCCTGCGCCCGGTCCACATCGCCCGCCCAGTCGTGAATGTCTCCGAGCACGGCCAAGGCGTCCAAGTCGTTTGCCGCCACCCGGTCGCCGAGCAATGCGACCGCATCCTCCACGTGGCCGAGCTTGGCGATCGCCAACGCCCGCCAACACACCCAGATGTCCTCGCTGTCCCCGACACGGTCGAGACAGGCGAGCGCCTCGTCCATGTGCTCCGCGTCGTCGTAGTGGTCCGCGATGAGACCGCCGAGGATTCCGAAGAGCCTGGGATCCTCCCAGTCGGGGTGGCGCGATACGAAGTCGCGGAGCACCGCCTCGGCGCGAGGATCGCCGAGCCAGTCGAGCGACTGTGCCAGGGCGAATCCGGCGAGGTCGAGCCCAGCGGCTGCAGACACTTCCAACGCGAGGAGTGCCGCCTGCGGGCGGATGTCGTCCCGATCGGACCAGTCGAGCTCCCACAGGGCGGTGCCGCAGTCATACATCGCGTTGGCGAAGGACTCCTCCGGGTCGAAGAACGTCTCCCAGTACTCTTCCGCGAACGGGTGCCCAAGTGCGGCCAGGGAGGCCCGGACGAGCGCGCACGCGCGTTCCGGTCGACCCTTCGCCCTGAGATCGAGGAGCGCGGCGATGAGCGCTTCCGACGATTCGAATCGCATCATGCCACCCCATTCCGCGCCACCGGCCACGAGTGGACATCATGGCAGCATCGCCGTTCGCGGTGCGACGGAGCGCTACCGCCGGTTGTTCAGGGAACGCTGGACGGCTCCGAACGCGATGGTGCCGACGATGAGGATGACGCCGATGACGCCGAGCCAGAACAGGCCCTTCAGCACGAACCCGACGATGGAGAGGACCGCCCAGAGGGCGAGGAGGACGACGATGACGACGGCGAACTTCTGCACGGGTGTGGGTTTCCTGTTCCGGGGGTGATGGCGGCTGACGGGATCGGGTGACGATCAGGCAGGACCCTAGCAGGACGGCCTTTGCGTCGGCCGGAACCGGTCACCCGACGAGGAGCCGTCGCAGGCGGGTCCGAACCTCCTCGTCGAGACCCAGGAGGTCGAAGACGCCGTCGACCTCGGCGACGAACGCGCGCACATGCGGGGTGACTTCGTCGAGGAAGGCGTCGACCTGCTCCGCCGTCCAGGTGGCTTGGCGATCGTGCGTCGGTCCTCCGTGCGGCGCAGCCCCCGCCATCGCCCGGACCGACGCCGCGTAGTCGTCGACGATCGCGTCGTCGGGGACGCCGGCGTTGGCGAGGAGGAGGGCGCTGATCAGGCCGGTGCGGTCCCGTCCGGCGGCACAGTGCACGAGGATCCCGGGCTCGCTCGTGGCGACCGTCTCCAACGCGACGCGGACGAGGTCCGGCAGGATGCGCACGTTGTGCTGCCAGTACTCGGGCGAATCGAGGATCGGCAGGCAGACCTCACGGAACTCGGGATCCGCCTGGTCCTCGGTCGGCGCCAGCGTGATGACGAGATCCGCCGGGGGCCGGGCGTCCGGGTCGGCGTCTCGGGCACCGACCTCGTCGGCACTGCGGAGGTCGACCACGGAGCGCAGCCCCCATCGCGTCGCCGCCGCCCACCCGGCTTCGGTGAGCAGCTCCCGTCGTGGTCCTCGCGCGATCCGCCCGCTGACCGTCACGCCGGTGGACGACAACGGCGTCGGCAGGCCGCCGAGGTCTCTCAGGTTGCGCAGGCCGTCCCAGTCCAGGTTCCGCATCCGGCAGAGCGTACCCGACCGGCCTGCGCCGTGCGGCTCGGCGCGGTACGCCTCAGCGCTACTTGCGCTTGCTCGCAGCTCGGCGGATGGCACCAAACACTATCGTCCCGATGAACAGGACGATGCCGATGATGCCCAGCCAGAGCAGGCCCTTCAACGCGAACCCGACGACGGAGAGGATCGCCCAGAGGACAAGGAGGACGATGATGATCTGCATGGGCGTGGGTTCCTGCTTCCGTGGGGTGGTGGTGCTCGGTGATGGGGGTCAGTGTATGCGGAGCTCGGCGACGAGCGGGCACGCGAACGGATCGCGGGCCCCGAGGCCGACCCGGTTGAGGTAGCGGATGACGATGCCGTACGACCGCAGCAGCGTGGTCTCCGTGTACGGCACGTCGAGCGCCGCACAGTGGTCACGCACCAGCCGTCGCGCCTCCTTCAGCGCGGGCCGCGGCATCGACGGGAACAGGTGGTGCTCCACCTGGTAGTTCAGGCCACCCATGAGGAACGACACCCACAGGCCACCCGTGACGTTCCGCGAGGTGCGCACCTGGCGGGAGAAGAAGTCGACGTTCGCGTCGTGGGCGATCGTCGGCATGCCCTTGTGGTTCGGCGCGAAGGATGCGCCCATCATGACGCCGAACACCGCGAACTGCACGCCGAGGAACGCGCACGCGATGCCGAACGGCAGGAAGCTGAACACGACGCCGAGGAGGAGACCGAACCGGGCCACGAGCAGCGCCCCCTCGATCGCGCGATCGCGGCCGCCGGCCCTCGTCCCGACGCCGCTCACCACCGAGCGGATCGCGAGCCAGTGCAGGTTGAGGCCCTCGAGCGTGAGGAGCGGGAAGAACAGCCAGCCCTGGTGGCGGTAGAAGAGCTTCGCGGCCCGATTGCGCACCGCGCTGACGTCCTCCGGCAGGAAGCGGATCGTGTCCGGCTCGATGTCGGGATCCTTGCCCACGGTGTTCGGGTTGCCGTGATGACGGGTGTGCTTGTTCATCCACCACGAGTAGCTGAGACCCACGAGGAACGTCCCGAGGAAGCGACCGGCCCGGTCGTTCCACGCGCGCGACTCGAACACCTGCCGGTGCGCGGCCTCATGCGAGAGGAACGCGAACTGCGTGAACAGCACGCCGAGCGCCGCGGCGACGAGCAGTTGCCACCAGGACGCTCCGAGCATCGCGAAGGCCACACAGCAGCCGGCGGTCGCGAGGACGAGTACAGCGAAGAGGGTCCAGTAGAACTGGTACCGCCGCCGGAGGAGACCGGCTGACTTCACCTGCGCGAGGATCGCGGAGTAACTCGACGTACCGCCGGCCCGCGGCGTGCTGCTCGGTCCGGTCTTGCGGAACCCGCTGCTGCGTTCGACCGTCACCGGACCCGCTCCGCCAGGTGGACGGGCGGTGTCGTCGAGGTCGATGATCGCCGACGGCGCGTGGAGAACGGGCCTGATCGGTGCGTGCGCATGATGCTCCCTGGGCATGGACGGATGTGGAGGGATTGTCCGGCGACCGGGGTCTGGGGCAGCGCCCGTTCAGCGTAGGACGGCCCCGGCGATCGATGCAAATCAGGCCGGAAGAGATGTCCCCGCGGTGCCACGGAAGGGTTCCGGCTCGGTTACGGTTGATCCGCTACTCGACAGATGAGGACGAACCCAGCCATGGATGACACGCGCGAAGCACGACTCATCGAGACGTTCGTGACACTCACCGACAGCCTCGTCGACGACTACGACGTCGTCGAGGTCCTGCAGATCCTCGTCGATCGGGCCGTCGAACTCTTCGACGCCGCGGCCGGGGCGATCCACCTCGCCGACCGCGACGGCGCCCTCAAGGTCGTCGCCTCCACGAGCGAGCGCAGCAGCTTCTTCGGACTCCTCCAGTTGAACGCCGGCGAGGGCCCGTGCATCACCGCGGTCACCTCGGGCGACCTGGTGACCGCGGAGACCGTCGACGACCTCCGCGCGCACTGGCCGAGGTTCGCGGAGGCCTCGAGCGAGCACGGGTACGCCGGTGTCCACGCCATCCCCATGCGACTCCGCGACACCATCGTCGGGTCGCTGAACCTCTTCCGCGAGACCGAGGGCGCGCTCAACGGCGCCGACGCCCGAGCAGCCCAGGCGTTGGCCGACGTCGCGACGATCAGCCTCCTGCAGCAGCGGACGATCGAGAGCGCGACCCTCGCCACCGCACAACTCCAGCGCGCCCTCGACACCCGCATCACCATCGAACAGGCGAAGGGGTACCTGGCGCGTGCGGCGGGCGTCGACATGGACACCGCGTTCGGGATGATCCGGCAGTACGCGCGCTCCCGGCAGCGACGGCTCGGTGACGTGGCCGCCGCGGTCGCCCGCGAGGAGGTACCGCTCGAAGAGGTCGTCGGCAGCACACCGGTGGCCGGGGACGAGTAGTCCGCCGCACTGCGCGGGGCGGCATCGGCGGGAAATCCGTGGCAACCCCCTCCACTCTCAGCCGGAACACGGCAGGATGGAGGTTCGAACACCACACGAGCACTCCCGAAGGAACAACCCATGGCAGGCCTCAGCCTCTCCAAAGGCAGCAACCTCTCCCTCACGAAGACCAGTCCTGGTCTGACGATCGCAACGGTCGGTCTCGGTTGGGATCCGCGCACCACCGTCGGCGTGGCGTTCGACCTCGACGCCTCGGCGATCCTCGTCGCGGAGAACGGCAAGATCCGGAGCCCAGCGGACTTCATCTTCTACAACCAGATGTCGACGCCGGACGGCTCGGTCGTGCACCAGGGCGACAACCGCACGGGTGAGGGCGACGGAGACGACGAGCAGATCACGATCGACCTCCGCACCGTCGAAGCCGACGTCTCGCGCATCGTCATCGCGGTCTCCATCCACGACGCCGACAACCGTCGCCAGAACTTCGGTCAGGTCCGCGACGCCTTCTGCCGCGTCCTCGACCAGGACCAGCAGGAGATCGTCCGCTACGACCTCACCGAGGACGCCTCGCAGGAGACGGCGATGCTGTTCGCCGAGATCTACCGTCACAACGGCGAGTGGAAGTTCCGTGCCGTCGGGCAGGGCTACACGACCGGCCTCGCCGGGATCGCCGGCGACTTCGGCGTCCCGCTCGACTGAGCGGCACACCGAAGGCGCTGGAGCTTCCGGCGGTCAGTGACCGCCGCCGAGCTATCGGGCGTGCCTCGCCGACGCGTCCAACCAGAAGTCGACGGCACGCGGGGACGGACGCTGCGTGACCGTCGTCGTATCACCGAACTCGAGGACCACCTCCGGAGACTCCTGGACGGTCGGCCAGCGCTCGACGGTCGGATTGCGGGGGTCCTGTCGGAGGGTGAAGGCCAGCCAGGAGGCGGTCATCTCCGACTCGAGCCGTCGATCCACGGCCCCGTAGTCGGCGTCACCGTCGGCGCCCAGGTTGCCGTAGGCGTACATCACTTCGGCGCCGTGGTATGCGCCGAATTTCTCTAAGCCCTTCGCCGGTGGCACGTGGGAGAAGAAGTAGGTGTAGACGGGCGAACGCCCGGTCTGGGCCGCCATGAGCGCCCACTCGCGCATGGGCGCGGTCATCGACTCGTCGGTACCGGCACGCAGGCGGGAGTCGACGACCTGATCGGGATCCCCACCGGGATACAGCTCGAGGAACCGGTCGGCGTCGGCGCCGTGTTCCGCCCGGACCTCGCGGCGGTAGGTCTCCGGATCCGAGTCCACCCCGGTCACCTGGTCCAGCGAGGTCTCATCCGCGTTGCTTCCGAGCAGCAGCGGCACGTCGTTCTGTCGTCCTTCGGCGTAGATCGCGGACGGGGTCGTGGGGAGCACGGCATCGTCGACCGACGGCCACCAGTGCGCCGACAGCTCGGCCGCCGCGGACGCGATGCGTTCCGCCGGCATCGCCCGCATCTCCTCCAAGGTCGCCCCGCCCAGTGCGGCACGCAGCTCGCGAGCGGCTTCGCCCGCCGTCGGCCGGTCGTCGTAGAGGTCGCCTGCGTCGCGGTCGCCTGCCGTTCCGAGGCATCCGCCGCTCTCCCCGATGATGCCGTGGACGAGGCCCGCGGCGAGCGGTGACGCCCCGAGGATGCAGGCGCTCCCGGAACCTGCCGACTCGCCGGCGACGGTGACGCGGGTCGGATCGCCGCCGAACGCACCGATGTTCTCCTGCACCCACCGCAGCGCGGCGAGCTGATCGAGCAGCCCCTGGTTCCCGGGCGTCGAGCCGCCGATCGCGTCGTCGGCGAGGAACCCGAAGACACCCAGTCGGTAGTTGAGCGTCACGACGATGACGTCGCCGCGGGCAGCGAGCGCGGCGCCGTCGTAGGCGGGGAACGCGCCCGAACCGGCGATGAACGCGCCTCCGTGCAGGTACACGAGGATGGGGCGCGGTCCGGTGGTCGATGGTGCCGACGCGCGCCAGATGTTCAGCCGCAGGCTGTCCTCGCTCGTCCGGTATCCACCGAGGAGGGTCTCTTCGAGCGGGAGGTCGAGCAGGCGGGTCGCCGCCCGGGAGAGGAACGTCGGCTCCGCCTGCATCGCGGACGGACCGAAGTCGTCGGCGATCAAGACCGAGTCCCGGTCCGGCGCGGGAGCCGGCGGTCGCCATCGCAGGGGCCCGACCGGTGGTGCCGCGTAGGGGATGCCCGCGAACGCGTCGACCTGAGCGCGGTCGTCCCGCACCCCGACGACCGCTCCCTGCGCCGTGCTCACCGGATCCGTGTGCGTCCCGCTCAGCGTGCGCGTGGTCGGCACCGGCCCTGCCGCGAAGGCGGTACCCACGACGATCCCGGTGACCACGAGCCAGGCGGAGGCGCGGACGAACCACGGCCTGCGGAGCCAGGTCCGGGCAGCGAAGGCGCTCAAGGCCAGGATCCCGCCGAGGAGCAACCACCCCCACCACGGCGCGGCGTTGAGCCACGCGACGAGTGCGCCGAGCAGCCCCGCCCCGAGGAGCGGTACCCCGATCCTCACCCAGGTCGGCTTGTGGCGGCGCTGCTGCATGATCCTCCTCGATACGATGTGTATTGAATACAGATCGTATCGAGTTCGGGAGGAGAGCACCAACCCGGCCATAGGCTGGGGGCATGAGTGACAGCGGGTCGACGGGGCGCAACCGGGGCGAGACCAGACGCCGTCTCCTCACTGCCGCCGCGGAACTCTTCGAGACGAGCGGGACCATCGCCCAGAGCGTCGAGGACATCGCGCGTCGAGCCGGCTTCACGCGCGGCGCGTTCTACTCGAACTTCGCCTCGGTCGAGCAGCTCTACCTCGCCCTGCACCAGCAGCAGGCGGCGGCGGTGTGGGAACGACTCAGCGTCGCCCTGGACGAGCAGCTGCTCGGAGCGCACCCGGCAGGGAGCCTCGACGAGGCGGTCGGGCACCTCCTCGACGCACTCCCGGCGAGCCGTGACTGGTTCTCCCTGCGGACCGTCCTGTTGTCGAAGGCGGGCGCCGATCCGGTGTTCGCACAGGACATGATCATGACCGACGGAGGACGACGACTCTCCGAACTCGGGGGCCGGTTCGCCGCCCTCGCCGCCGTCCACGGGCGCACCCCGGTCGTCGACGCGTCCGTCCTGGCCAAGGCCGTGATCGCCGCGCACGTCGGCGCCGTGGGCCTGTCGCCGGTGGACGCCGAGACGTCCACGACGCAACGCGTGGTCGTCACCGCCGTCCTCCGCGGGCTGACCACGGCCTGATCACCGGCATCCACGCCGGGGCCCGGTCACGATCGCGACCCGACTCCCCCACCTCCTCGGGTACGGAGCCGCGGTCCGTCAGTGACCGCCGCCGAGCTTGCCGGCGAGCCTCGTGTGGATCCGGGTGCTCGCGTCGTTCATCCCTTCGATGACGACGCGCTTGCCGTGGCGCACGTACTTCGTCGTGATCGCGTCGAGCGCGGCGACGGTCGAGGCGTCCCACACGTGCGACTGCGAGAGGTCGATGACGACGAGCTCCGGATCGTCGGCGTAGGCGAACCACGTCGTGAGCTCGTTGCTCGATGCGAAGAACAGCTCGCCCGTGACGGTATAACGAGCGGTGGGCGTCTCCGCAGCCTCGTCGACGGTCCGCTCGACGGTGGCGACGTGCGCGACCCGCTTGGCGAAGACCACCATCGCCGCGACCACACCGACGACGACGCCGATCGCGAGGTTGTGCGTCAGGACCACCACGACGACCGTCGCCACCATCACCACGGTCTCGCCGATGGGCATGGCGCGCAGCGTGCGGGGACGGATGCTGTGCCAGTCGAAGGTCGCGACGGACACCATGACCATCACCGCGACGAGGGCGGCCATGGGGATCAGCTCGACGACGTCACCGAGGGCGACGACGAGCACCAGGAGGAACACGCCGGCGAGGAAGGTCGAGATCCGTGTCCGCGCACCCGACGCCTTCACGTTGATCATCGTCTGCCCGATCATCGCGCAACCACCCATGCCCCCGAAGCAGCCGGAGAGCACGTTCGCGATCCCCTGACCCAGCGACTCGCGGGTCTTCCCCGACGGGGTGTCGGTGATGTCGTCCACGAGCTTGGCGGTCATGAGCGACTCGAGGAGCCCGACGAGCGCCATCGCGGCGGCGTACGGCGCGATGATCGCGAAGGTCTCCATCGTGAACGGCACGTCGGGGAGGAGGAAGCCCGGCAGGCTCCTCGGGAGCTCGCCCTGGTCGCCGACGGTGGGGACGTTGAGGCCGGTCACCACCGTCGCCGCGGTGATGAGGACGATGGCGACGAGCGGAGCCGGGACGAAGGTCGTCAACCGCGGCATCACGACCATGACCACGATGCCGACCGCCACGAGCGGGTACACGAGCCACGGCACCCCGATGAGGTTCGGGAGTTGTGCGGTGAAGATGAGGATCGCCAACGCGTTGACGAAGCCGACCATGACGCTGCGCGGGATGAACCGCATGAGCTTCGCGACACCGAGGAGGCCGAGGGCCACCTGGAAGATCCCGCCGAGGATGACGGTGGCGATGAAGTAGTCGAGGCCGTGTTCCCGGGCGACGGGGGCGATGACGAGGGCGATCGCGCCGGTGGCTGCGGTGATCATCGCCGGTCGGCCACCGAGGAAGGCGATCGCGGTGGCCATGACGAACGAGGAGAACAGCCCGACCTGCGGGTCCACGCCCGCGATGATCGAGAACGAGATCGCCTCGGGGATGAGTGCCATGGCGACGACGAGGCCGGCCAGCACCTCCCGGGTGAGGATCCGCGGGCTCCGGAGGGCTGTGAGGACGGTCGGTTGCGGCGTGATGGGCGTGAGGGGTGTCTGGCCGATGGCCATGGGTCTCCTGTCGGAGTCGGGGCCCTCAGCGCGAGGACCGGATGGGTGCGTCAGGGGTCCGGTGTGGCGAGGCGCGCGTCACCGGCCGCGCGGAACGGTCGCGCGCGGAAGAATGGAGGGGTTGCGGCCGCATCGGCCGTCATCCGTAACTCTACCCTAACGTAAGGGTTGATTTGAAGTGAGGCCATCGTGACGAGCGAACCGACCACCATGCACATCGGTGAACTCGCCGAGCGCACCGGCCTCTCGCTCCGCACCCTGCGGCACTACGACGACGTCGGCCTGGTCTCGGCATCCGCACGCACCGAGGGCGGGTTCCGCCTCTACACCCAGGACGACTACGACCGGCTCATCCTCATCCGGCGCATGAAGCCGCTCGGATTCTCCCTGGAGGAGATGGCCGAACTCCTCCGCGTGATCGACGCCATGGACACGGCGCCCGACGACGACACCCGGGCGATCCTCGACGAGTTCATCGCGGACGCCGCCGAGCGCCGCGCCAAGCTCCAGCAGCAGCTCGCGATGGCCGACGAGTTCGTCTCCCTCCTCGAAGCCCGGCGGTGAACCGCTTCGGATAGCGGACAGCGGGTGCGCTCGTTTTGGCGATGCGCTCGAATGGTGGTCGACTGACTTTGTGAACGACAGTCGCCGCGAAACCCCCGGCCGCCCTGCCCGAACGGCCACTCGATCCCGCGGTCGGACGCCCGTCGTCCTCGCGGCCCTGATCGCGATCGTCTGCGGCCCACTCGCCGTCGCCGGGACGGCCGCCGGGACGGAGCCGTCCAAGCCGACGACGACCCGGACGGTGGCCGCATCCCTGTCACCGGAGGACACCACGGCATGGCTCGACGGACTGCTGCCCGCCGCGCTCGAACGCGAAGGGATCACCGGCGCCATCGTCTCGGTGGTGAGCGGCGGCGAGATCGTCACTGAGCGCGGCTACGGGCTGGCGACGGCGGGCACCGCGACGGTCGAACCGGCCGCGGTCGACGTCGACCGGACGCTCTTCCGCATCGGGTCCGTGTCGAAGCTCATGACGGCGACCGCCGTGATGCAGCAGGTCGAGGCCGGAGTCCTCGACCTCGACGAACCTGTGCAGTCCTACCTCGACGTCACCCTGCCGGTGGCGTTCGAGACCCCGATCACCCTCCGTCATCTCCTGACGCACACTGCCGGCTTCGAAGACCAACTCGCCGGACTCATCGCCTCGGCGCCCGCAGAGCCGAAGCCGCTCCGCGACACGGTCACGATCGACCCACCCGAGCAGATCTTCGAGCCGGGGACCACGCCGTCCTACTCCAACTACTCCAACGGGCTCGCCGCGTACGTCGTCGAGCGCGTCACCGGCACACCCTTCGAGCAGTACGCCACCGAGCACGTCCTGACGGCGTCCGGCATGACGGACGCGACGTACGAGCAACCCCTGTCGCCGGAACGCCGACGCGACATGTCGGCCGGGTACCGCTTCGCCGGGTCACCCGAGGTGCCGTTCGAGGTCGTCAGTCCGGCACCGGCAGGGGCGATCAGCGCGACCGCCGGCGATCTTGCGAACTTCATGAACGCCCAGCTCGGCCACCCGTCGGCGGACGGTCGCACCCTCCTCACACCGGAGAGCCTCGAGCGGATGCACGCCCCGGCCCTCGACGAGGAACACCTCGGGAACCTCGCGAACGGTCCGCGGATGACCCTCGGATTCTTCGAACGGGACCGGAACGGACACCGCATCCTCAGTCACGCCGGCGATCTCACCGCGTTCCACGCCCAGCTCGAGATCTACCCCGACGACGACGCCGGGATCTTCATCTCCCTGAACAGCACGGGCGTGAACGGCGACTCGAGCACGGCGATCCGTGACGCGGTCACCACCGGCTTCGCCGACCGGTACTTCCCGGAGGAGCGGTCCGCCCCACGCGTCGAGGAGACGGCCGCGGCGCACGCCGCAGCACTGGCCGGCACCTATCAGCTGTCGCGACGTGGCGAGTCGACGTTCGTCCGACTCTTCTACGTCCTGTCGAGTGTGGAGGTCGCCGCCGAGCAGGACGGTGTCGTCACGATCTCGGCGATCACCGACAGCGCAGGAACGCCGCTCCGCTTCGTCGAGGTCGAACCGTGGGTCTGGCAGGAGGTCGACGGTCAACGCCGGGTAGCGGCCTCGACCAATGGCGACACGGTGACCGCCGTCGGCTTCGATCCGGCGTTCACCATGCAACCGATGCCGACCGAACGGGCCTTGGTCCCGACGATCGCCGCCGGCTCGCTCGTCATCCTCGTGATCACCCTGCTCGCGTGGCCCCTCGGCGCGCTGCGTCGGGCGGAGACCTCTCGGCCCGTCTCATCTGACCGACGGGACCGCGCGCTCTCGTGGTGGACGCGCGGATCGGTGCTCGCGCTCATCGCCGCCGCACCGTTCTGGTCGGTCGTCGCGCAGGCGCTCATCTCCGACGGACCAGCCCCGTCGCCGGTCGTCATCCGGATCGCCCAGATTCTCACGGCCCTCGCGGTGCTCGGGTGTGTCCCGAGCGTTTGGCGGGCGGTCCGCGCGGCGCGCGGAACGGAGACGGAACCGGGCACGAGCGACGGTCGCCCGCGCCGTCGGGTGGCCACGGCCGCGCGCGTCACGGGTAGCGGGATGACCGCGCTCGCGTTCGTCGGGCTCGGATTCGTCGCCGTCGTCGGCGGACTGCTCCTCCCGGACCTCAGCTACTGAGCCGCCGATCACGCCTTCCGGCGGCGGGCGGCTGACCGGCAAGGCGATCGTCGTGCCACCGTGATCCTGGGAGGAACCCGCAATCCGGTGGGAAACCCCGGAGAGTCCGACCTCCGACCCGAGGTCGGACTCCATCCCGCCCGTACCATGGACGGAGCAAGGGGAGTACTCCTTCGCGGCATGCTCGTCAATACGGACCCACCGTCGGGATCCCGGGGTGCCGGCTCTCATCGAGAGTGGAGAAGACCTTGTTCCGGCGCCGTCGCCGGAACTTCGTGTCCCTCGACCCCTTGGAGCCGTCATGGCCGTCACCCCGCTCATCTGGATCATCACCATCGGTGTCACGATCCTGTTCTTCGTCTACGAGTTCTTCGCGCACGTGCGGAAGCCGCACGAGCCGACGATCGCCGAGTCCGCCCGCTGGTCGATCTTCTACGTCAGCCTCGCGCTGCTCTTCGGCGTCGGTATCGGGCTCGTGTCCGGCTGGACCTACGGCGGCGAGTACTTCGCCGGCTACCTGACGGAGAAGGCGCTGTCGATCGACAACCTGTTCGTCTTCCTCATCGTGATGGCGGGCTTCGCCGTGCCGAAGGCGTACCAGCAGAAGGTGCTGATGATCGGCATCATCATCGCCCTCATCATGCGCGGCGCGTTCATCGCCGTGGGCGCCGCCCTCATCGAGAACTACTCCTGGATCTTCTACCTGATGGGCGCGCTGCTGCTGTTCCTCGCGTACCGTCAGGCGTTCAGCAACCATGAGAGCGACCCGGCGAACGGCAAGCTCGTGCGCTTCGCCCGCCGCATCCTCCCCATCACCGACACGTACCACGGCGACCGCCTCTCGGTGAAGATCGACGGCAAGCGCTTCTTCACCCCGATGCTGCTCACCATCGTCGCGATCGGCTTCATCGACCTCGTCTTCGCGGTCGACTCCATCCCGGCGATCTACGGCCTCACCGAGCAGGCGTACATCGTGTTCACGGCGAACGCCTTTGCCCTCATGGGGCTGCGCCAGCTGTTCTTCCTCATCGGCGGCCTGCTCGAGCGCCTCGTCTACCTGGCGCAGGGCCTCGCGGTCATCCTCGCCTTCATCGGTGTGAAGCTCGTGTTCCACGCCCTCCATGTCAACGAACTGCCGTTCATCAACGGCGGGCAGCACATCGACTGGATCCCCGACATCCCGATCTGGTTCTCGCTACTGTTCATCGCACTGACCATCACGGTGGCGACGGTCGCCTCGCTCGCGAAGACCCGCCGCGACGCACGGGCGGGCCTCGAGCAGTAGGCGCATCCGCAGCACCTCGCCGCTACGGGGCGACTGTGCTCAATATCTGACTAGAGTCAGTATTGAGCACAGTCGTCATCGATCGGAAAGCAGCCCCCTCATGCCCTCACTCACTGGAGCAGTCGTCCTCGTCACCGGCGCGAACGGCGGCATCGGCACCCACTTCGTCCACGAAGCCCTCGCCCGGGGCGCCGCGAAGGTCTACGCGACCGCCCGCAATCCGCTCACCTGGGACGACGAGCGGGTGGTCCCCCTCACGCTCGACGTGACCGACCCGACGTCGATCGCCGCGCTCGTCGAGGCGGCCCCCGACGTCACCGTGCTCATCAACAACGCCGGGGTCGCCGTCACGACCCCCGGCATCCTCACCCAGACGGACGAGGAGATCCGCAGCAACGTGGAGACCAACTTCCTCGGCCCGCTGTTCCTGGCCCGCGCCTACGCACCCCTGCTCTCGGGGCGCGAGGGCGCGACCATCATCGACCTGCACTCGGCCCTCAGCTGGTACGCGGTCAACGGGATCTACAGTGCGACGAAGGCGGCCCTGTGGTCGGCGACGAACTCGCTCCGGCTCGAACTGCTGCCCGCGGGCGTCCACGTCATCGGCGTGCACGTCGGCTACGTCGACACCGCGATGGCGGCCCACACCACGGACGCGAAGCTCGACCCGGCGCTGCTCGTCACCCAGGTCTACGACGCGATGGCCGCCGACGAGTACGAGGTCCTCGCGGACGACACCTCCCGCCACCTCCGCGCCGGGCTGAGCGCGCCACTCGAGGCCGTGTACCCGCAGCTCGCGAAGTAACCGGCGCCACCCTCCCGCACGGGACGCGGACACCGGCGATCCGTTTTCCGAAACGGCCGCCACCCTGAGGAGCACCTCTGCCACGATCTCCTCAGGGTGGTCGTCGCGGGGGCGTCCACCGCGACGAGGAGTGACGATGGGTGTGCTGCGGGACCGGATGTCCGGGGTGATCGTGGTCGCCCTCGCGTGCTGCGTCGTCGGTGCGGGAGCGGCACCGGCCGGAGCAGCCACCGCCGCCTGTCGCTCACTCCCGGCACCCGCCGTCGAGCTCTTGAACGCGGGTGATGCGGCGACGACGTTCGGTGTCGACGGCTCCGGCGTCCGCGTGGGGATCATCTCCGGCTCCTTCGGGAACGCCGGTGACGAGGCCGTCGCGGCCGACGTCACGGCCGGCCTGCTGCCCGGGCCCGGGAACCCGTGCGGCTACCGGACACCGGTCACGCTCGTGGACGACCCGGCCGGGGACGAAGACGACGAGGGCCGCGCGATGGCCCAGCTGGTGCACGGGATCGCGCCGGGGGCGGAGCTCCTGTTCGCCTCCGGGACGTCCGACTTCCCCGGCGCGATCGACCGCCTCACCGCGGCGGGCGCGACGATCATCGTCGACGACGTCCAGGGCGGCGACGACCGCCGATACCGGACCGGAGCCGGCGAAGCGGCCATCCAGCGGGCGGTGGACGCCGGTGTCTTCTACACCACCGCCACCGGCAACTTCGGCGTCCCCGGCGCACCGGGTTCGCCGAGCGCCGGCTTCCCGATCGGCTCCTGGGCGACCGAGCAGTACCGCCCGACCAGCTGCCCGCAGAACGTCGCCGACCTCTTCCCCGCCGCCTCCGTCGACTGCCTCGACTTCGATCCCGGCGACCCGGCCGATCCGACGATGGGCGTCACCCTGCCACCCGCCGCATTGATGTTCGGCGTCCTGGACTGGGCCGAACCGGACGGCGCCGTCGCGACGCGGTTCGAGTACGTCCTGTCGCTGGCGGACCGCACGATCCCGTTCACGCCGTCCGACCCGGACCTCGCGACCGGCACGGCTCCGCTGCAGAACCCTTCGGAGACCGAGGTGTCGGAGGTCCAGGTCAGCGTCGTGCGCCAGGTGACCGCCACCTCGGGCACCCCTCCGGTGGCGTTGACCTGGCTGCCCTTCCCCGATCGGCCCGAGCTGTCCTCGCAGGAGTACTTCCGCTCGACGGCCACCGACACCGTGGGCTCGGCACTCTTCGGCCACCAGGCGTACCCGGCGGCGTTCCGGGTCGCCGCGGTCGACGCCGCGGATTCGACGTTGGAGACCTACTCCTCTCTCGGACCCTCGACCATCCTCTTCGGCGTCCAGGCGCCCGTGACCGTCTCCGGCCCGACCGCTGCCGGCGTCGACGACCTGCCCGTGTCGACGACGGTCCTCACCGGCTCCGGGAACTTCCGCGGCACCTCCGCCGCCGCACCCACCGTCGCCGCAGCGGCCGCACTGGTCCGCCAACTCCGACCGGACCTCACGCCAGAGCAGGTGCGGACAGCGCTCACCGACCACGCCCGCCTCGACACCATCACGATCCCGTGGGATGCGAGCATCCCGACCGAACGCTCGGTCGGCGCGGGCCTGATCGACGTCGGCGCGAGCCTGCAGGCCCTCGCGTCCGCGGCACCGTCGCCGTCGTCGCCCCCGAACTCCGGGGCGGCGGCGACGGACGTCCTCCCGCCGACCGGGCTGTCGGCTGTGGCGCTGCTCCTGACCATGGGGACGGCGGCCGCGTTCATCGGCGGCGGTCTCCTGCTCCTCGCACGGCGGCGGCAGCGACTCGCCTGACCGCGCCTCCCGTCACCGGCAAGGGCTCGACCGCCCGAAGCTGCACTCCTATGCTGAGCGCATGTGCGGTCGCTTCGTCGTCACCGATTCCACGTCCACCCTCCTCGCGGACCTCGTGGCCGAGTTCGAGGCGCCCGCGCCCGACTACAACGTCGCGCCCACCACGGCGGTGACCGTCGTCCGCACCCGTCACGACGAACGGACCGCGACCGCGGCCCGATGGGGATTCGTACCGGGCTGGGCGAAGGACTTCGCCAAGCAACGGCCGCAGCCCATCAACGCCCGCATGGAGACGGTCGCGACGGCGTCGATGTTCCGGAAGGCGTTCACCTCGGCGCGCTGCATCGTGCCGGCCAGCGGGTACTACGAGTGGGTGGTGACCGAGACGGGCAAGCAGCCGCACTTCATCCACGACCCCGATGCGGAACTCGCGATGGCCGGCATCATCAGCGCCTGGCCGGACCCGACCAAGGGCGAGGACGACCCCGACAAGTGGCGGCTGTCGATGGCGATCATCACCCGCGACGCCCACGTCTCGCCGGGTGAGGTCCACGACCGCATGCCGGCCTGCCTCACCCCGGACGGCTACGACGACTGGCTCGGCGACCACCTCGACACCGACCAGCTGCTGCAGCTCCTCGACCGCGAGTCCTTCGCCGTCGCCCACGACCTCACCCACTACGAGGTCACGCGGGACGTGAACAACGTCCGCAACACCGGGCCGCACCTCATCGAGCCGCTCCCGGCCTGAGCGGAGCGCCCCGACGGCCGAGTCCCCCTCAGGGGTTGCTGATGACGGCCTTGCCTCGGATGCCACCGGAGGCCAGCGCCTCGAGCGCCTGGACGGTGTCGTCGAACGGGGAGATGCGCCCCACGACGGGTCGGAGGACGCCGCGTTCGACGAGCGCCGTGATCTCACGGAGCTGATCGCCACTCGCCCGCATGAACAGGAACCGGTACTGCACGTCGAGCCGCTTGGCCTGCTTACGGACCTTCGCGCTGAGGGCGGCGATCGCGAGCCGCAGTACCGCGTTCAGCCCGGCCGCCTTCGCGAACTCCGGCGTCGGAGGGCCCGAGATGCCGACGACCGTGCCACCCGGACGCAGGACCCGGAGCGACTGCTCCAGGTTCTCGCCACCGAGGCTGTCGAGCACGAAATCGTAACCGGACAGCCGTTCGGCGAAGTCCTCCGAACGGTAGTCGACCACGACATCGGCCCCCAGCGACCGGACGAATCCCGCATTGGCGGCGCTGGCCGTGGTCGCCACCTCGGCCCCAAGCTGCTTCGCGAGCTGGATCGCGATCGACCCGACGCCTCCGGCACCCGCGTGGATGAGGACCTTCTGACCGGGCTGCACGTTCCCGATCTCGACGAGTGCCTGCCAGGCCGTCAACGCGACGAGCGGGAGGGATCCGGCCTCCTCCATCGTGATCGACGCGGGCTTCAGGGCGACGTCGGCTTCGTCGATCGCGATGCGCTCGGCGAAGGTGCCGATGCGGTGATCGCGGGGACGGGCGTAGACCTCGTCGCCGGGCTTGAAGGCGCGGACGGATCCACCGACGCGGACGACGGTACCGGCGACGTCGTGGCCGAGCACGATCGGCAGGCGGTACGGCAGGATCTGCTTGAACTCGCCGATGCGGATCTTCTCGTCGAGTTGGTTCAGCCCGGCGGCCTGCACCTGGACGAGGACGTCGTGGTCGCCGACGGTCGGCTCGGGCACCTCGGCTTCGTGCAGTGCGGTCTTGTAGCTCGAGACGACGAACGCTCTCATGACGGTCTTCCTGTTCTCGTAGGGGCTGACATCCATCGCTGTCAGCTTTTCTGAGTCTACTCAGTTTTCTCGACTCCAAGCTCCTTCGTCATCCCAGGTTCTTCCCAGACGATCGTCTAAGCTGGACGGCGTCCTCCTCAGACGATCGTCTGATCAGGCCTCGGACACCCACCAGACCGGATGGTCACCCACTTCGAAGGAGCGCCGGTGAGCGGTCTGCGCCAGTACGCGATGAACCAGGTCCGCGACGAGATCATCGACGCCGCCGGCCTCGAGTTCGGGCGCAACGGCTATGCGGGGACCTCGTTCTCCGGCATCGCCGCCGTCATGGGCAAACCGAAGTCGGTCATCGGGTACCATCTCTTCCCGTCCAAGCGGAGCCTCGCGCACGCCGTCATCGCGGAGCAGGACGAACGATGGCAGGCGGCGGACGCGACCATCGGCGTGCCCTACGGCGCGCTCCGGTGGGTGACGATGATCCTCGCCTCGGCTCGGGAGGCCCAGCGGTCCCCGATCGCCATGGGCGCCATCCGGCTGCTGCACGAACTCCCCCGCATGGACGACCCGGTCTACACGGTGTTCGACTGGCGCGCCTACACCCGCACGAACCTCCGCATGGAGGCCGCCGCGCACGACCTCGACCTGCCCGACCTCGACGGCGTCTCCGACGTCCTGCTCGACGCGTGCTTCGGCCTCGTCACCACGACGGTGGGCGACGACGACGCGGCCGAGCTCCGAGACCGACTGATCACGCTCATCCGCCCGATCCTCGCGACCGTCGACCCGGCCGGCGCTGCGGCCACGACCGCCGCCGCCGCCTCGCACGAGCTCGTGAACGGACCGGCCGAGCACTGACCCTCCCCTGAACCCCGTCTCCGCAATCGGAAGGACGCCCATGTCCCAGAGCGACGCCGTGCACCCCGACGCAGCGCACCCCGGTGCCGTGCCGAACACGACCACCCGCAGCAGCACCGTCACCGACGGCGTCCACTTCGTCCAGGGCCCTGCCGTGAACTGGATCATCGTCGAGGGCGAGCTCGGACCGATCCTCATCGACACCGGCTACCCGGGCGACGGCGCCGCCGTCACCGCGACCCTCGGCGCCCTCGGCTACGCGGTCGAGGACGTCCAGGCGATCCTCCTCACCCACGGACACGGCGACCACATCGGCAACGCCGCGTTCATCGCCGGACTCGCCGACTGCGACGTCCTCGCCGCCCACGACGAGATCCCCAACGTGCGACGAGACGTGCTCGAACAGGTCGGGCTCGCCGACGTCCAGCCCCACCTGGAGCGTCCGGGCGTCGCGAGCTGGTTGAACCACGCCGTGGAGGCCGGCGGACTCGAAGTCGTACCACCCACCGCGGTCGTGGCGGTCGAAGCGGTCCCCGAACTCCGAGACGCCCTCGGTGTCGAGATCCGGCCGATCCCCCTCCCCGGGCACACGCGCGGCCACCTGGGATTCCTGCTCGTCGAGCACGGGGTCCTCATCGCCGGCGACGCCCTCATCACCGCGCACCCGACGAGCCCGCACGACGGACCGCAGCTGCTCCCGGAGATGTTCCACGGCGACCTGCAGCGCGCCCGACAGTCGCTGACGAAGCTGGCCGGGCTCCCCGCGTCGATCGTGCTGCCCGGGCACGGGCCGGCGTTCTTCGGCTCGCCCGCACAGGCAGCAGCGGAAGCGCTGGCGTTCGGCAGCGCGTTCTGAGCCCCTGGTCGCCCGCGGAACGCCTGCGCTAGCGTTGGCGGGGTCCCGAACCCGCACGCCGAGCCACGAGGAAGTGACCATGCAGAACCCGTTCCGCCGCGACGGCAGCCCGTCCGACACCAGCCCGAATGAAACCGGCCCGAGCGACGCTCAGCCCGACGCCACGGACCAGCCGCACCAGGGCCGCACCCTCGAACCGAGCCCCGACGTCCTGGCACAGCTCGACTCCCTCGACGCCGCCTGCCGCGCAGCACCGGATGAGATCGACCCGCAGATCCGCCTCTGGCAGGCGGTCGCGTCCCTCGACCGCTGGGTCTTCATCAACCGCGGCACCGACGACGAACCGCGTCCCTACGCGCTCGCCGCCCAGCCGGGGAACCTGCTCTGCGTCTACAGCAGCGGGACGCGTGCCCAGGAGGCCGCCTACGCGAACGGCCTCGTCCCCCCGGACGCCACGGTCTCCCTCCTCGCGGTCCCGATCCCTGCGGCGATCGACTGGGTCCTCGCCTTCGGCGAACGCGGCGTCGTCGGCGTGGCCCTCGACTACCCGCGGCTCGGCTCGTGGGTCCCGCTGCCGAACCTGGCGCGGTTCCGTCCGGCGTCCGAACAGCGCTGAGCCGTCCACCCGGGAGGATCACGATGCACGGTGTCGAGCTGCAGGAGCGCGCCGCCCGCCGGGCCGACGAGCTTCCGGGCGCGGAGCTCACCCATCCCTTCGGTGAGGAGTGGGACGTGTACAAGGTGCGGGGCAAGGTGTTCATGCTCCAGACCGGCGCGACGGGCGAACCGATCGTGACCCTGAAGGCGCGCCCCGAGGACAGCCGCAGCCTCCGTGAGGCGTTCCCCGACATCATCCCCGGCTATCACATGAACAAGCGGCATTGGATCTCGCTCAAGCCGGACGGTGAGCTCGAACCGGCGTTCGTCGACGACCTCGTCACGGAGTCGTACCTCCTCGTCGTGGAGGGGCTGCCGAAGCGCCTGCGGCCGGTCGATCCCGCCACCTTCGGGCAGCGCGGCGACGCCTGAGCTCAGGCGGTGCGCGTGCCGCCCGACGGCGCGCTCAGACCGGGATGCGGCGAGCGCCCGTGCCGGTGTCGCCGAGTTCGTCGTCCGGGTTGAGGAGGGTGCAGGCCTTCATCGAGAGGCAGCCGCAGCCGATGCAGCCGGTGAGTTCTCGTTCGAGCTGTTCGATGCCGCGTCGGCGCTGTTCGAGGACCTTCTGCCAGCGACGTGAGGCCCGTTGCCAGTCCTCGTGGCTGGGGGTGCTGGTGAGGGGAACGTCGGCGAATGCTTCGGCGACGTCTTCGAGCGGAATGCCGAGGCGTTTCGCGACCGAGATGAGGGCGACGCGGCGCAGCATGTGTCGTGGGTACCGTCGCTGGTTCCCGGTCGACCGCTCGGAGGCGATGAGGCCGAGGCGTTCGTAGTAGTGGAGGGCGGAGACGGCGACGCCGGTGCGGCGGCTCATCTCGCCGACGCTCAGCAGCTCGCCGGGACGGTGCACGTCGCACCACCCGCCTTCCTCGATCCGACCTCAAGCCGCCTTCAGGTTCGGCCCGCTGTCGACGGTACACCAGCCCAGGGTGACGGATGGGCACCCCTCCCCATGCTCGATCCGGACCGATCCGGGCCGACGCCTGTCGCTCATCGGCGTCCCGCTGGCAGGATGGTCGGCATCTGACACGGACCGTGGGGGGGACGAGATGACACAGGACGGGGATTTCCTCGAGGTGATCGCTGCCGAGGTGGCGCAGGATCCACAGAACGCGGCACTACGCGAGGACTTCGTCACGCTGCTGCTCCAGCACGACGTGGACCGCGCGGCCGAGGAGGTGTCGACCTTCGAACGGTTCGGCGGGGACCCCGCGCGCGTGCGGCTGCTCCGAGCGCGGGTGATGGCGGCACGGTTGCGCGGTGGCACGACGGGCGGTGCGCCCGCCGAGACCCCCGGGGGCGACCCGACAGCGAGCTCGTCGACACCGAACCGGCCGACGGCGGTCCCGAACGCGTCGACACCCGACCAGGCGCCCGTCCGGATCGGGCAACCGAGCCTTTGGGACGCGGAGCGGCCCGCGATCACCCTCGCCGACGTCGCGGGTCTCGCCGACGTCAAGCAGCACCTCGACTCGACGTTCCTCGCTCCGCTGCGCAACCCCGAACTCGCCGCCGCGTTCGGGCAGAAGCCGGGCGGGTCACTCCTCATGTACGGGCCGCCCGGGTGCGGGAAGACCTTCATCGCGAAGGCGATCGCCGGAGACCTGGGCGCCTCGTTCATCCACGTCACCCTCGCCGACCTCCTGAGCAAATGGCTGGGCGACAGCGAGAAGGCCATCCAGAGCGTCTTCCACGACGCCCGCGCAGCCGCGCCCTGCGTCATCTTCTTCGACGAGTTCGACGCCTTGGGTGGCCGACGCACCTCGGGCGGCGGGTCGCAGTCGATGCGCACGATCGTGACCCAGCTGCTCGAAGAGCTCGACGGTGTCGCGAACGAGAACGACGGCGTGTACTTCCTGGCCGCGACCAACCGTCCCTGGGACATCGACCCGGCGCTCCGTCGTCCGGGGCGGATCGACAAGACGGTCCTCGTGCTCCCGCCGGATGCCGTGGCTCGGGCCGCCATCCTCCAGGGCGACCTCGAGGGCAAACCTGCCGAGGGGGTCGACGTCATCGCGGTGGCTGCGGCGACCGATGGGTTCTCCGGTGCCGACATCGCGCAGGTCTCACGGGTCGCCCTGCAACGGTCACTGTCGGCGTCGATGGAGGCGGGCGCGATCGTGCCCGTCACCACGGAGGGGTTGCTCGAGGCCGCCGCCGGCCTCATCCCGTCGACGGCGTCCTGGTTCGACCAGGTCGCGCCCGTGCTCGAATACGGCGTGGACGACGGCACCTTCGCCCAACTCCGGACCTACCGCGTGCAGCACGGTCTCCGATGAGCGAGCCCGTCGGCGTCGAACGCGAGGCCATCGAACACGACCGCGACCTCGCCTGGGAACTCTTCGAGTTCCAGCCGCACCACCCGCGGATCCCCGAACTCGCGATGAGCGTCCTGGCCCGGGCGCCGCAGTTCACCGGGATGATCATCCTGCTGTCCATGCACCGCGAGGCGTGCGGCGACGTCGAGGAGGCCCGACGGCTCCTGCGGGAGCTGCTCGGACGCCGGGACCGGCAGTTCCTCGGGGCACTCCGGCGACTCCGCGACCTCGAGGCGTCCGCCGGTGACTTCACGGAGGCCATGCGCCTCGGCGAACTCGTGCTCCGAGAGGATCCCGACGCGGACTGGTTCGACCACATGGACCTCGCGGCCGCCGTCGCGATGGCCGACGACCCCGAGCGCGGTTGGACGTCGATGGACGGCGCCGTCGAACTGGCCGGTCGGACCGCGCCGGAGGCGTACGCCGGGGCGCTGGGGCTCCGAGCCCTCCACTTCCTGTCGACCGGAGCCCCGCCGGCACGGTTCCTCGTGGCCGCACAGCAGGCGATCGAAGCCGACCCGAGCGAGACGACCCTGTCGACCGCTCTGGCCTTCGCCTACCTCTACGACTACCGTCCGCAGGAGGCCGCCGAACTGCTGGCCCGCGTGCTTCGCGAGGACCCGACGGACGAGGTCGCCCAGGGCGGGATGATCGTCGCCCGCGGGTTCCTCGACCCCATCGAACGCGGGGCCGGCACCATGGACGACCTGCGACGAGCCGGCATGGGCGAGATCGCGTGGCGGATCCTGCGCGACAAGGTGTTCGGAGCCGGGCTCGCCGAGGCGCTCGCCGCGCTGGACCCGCTGCTGCCGGCGGAGCTGGCGGCGTCGCTGCGCCCGCCCCTCGACCGTGATGCGGCGCGTGCCAGCGGCGGAGACGACAAGGTCCTCGCCTGGCGCGACGGACAGCGTCCGGGATCCGGCGGCCTGTGGGGTGACGGTCGGCCCTTCCGACTGCTCAGTGGCGCCGAGGTCGCAGCCCTGGACGCGGCGATCGAACAGCATCCTGCGGCATGGCCGCAGTGGGACGCGGAGCACGAATACTTCACCCTGCTCTTCACCGACGATGCGGACGCCTACCTCTTCGAGGGTGCCGGTGGCCGCTTGTACCGACGCGGCGCAGGCAGCGACGACGAGGAGATCGCGTCCAGCCTGACGGACTGGCTGTGGGACCGCGTCGCCGCGTTCGGTGGAGCCGATGCCCGCCCGGGACGCTCCGCGGTCGTGACGGGCCGACCGCCGACGGACGAGTCGTGAAGCGGGAGCAGTTGACGGCGCTCGGCGTCGCGGCTGCCGACCGGGGGAACGCGCTGTTCCTCGACGAGGGCGACACGATCGCGCCGCAGTCGGTGGTCTTCGCCCCGATGGACGGTGGGTGGACGGTCTACACGACCGACCATACGTCGAGCCCCGTCGAGACCACCCGGCGATGGTTCACGACCGAGGAGGCGGCGTTCGACGACATGTACGAGCAGCTCCGCGAGCAGTCGACGCAGCGGATCCAGCCGAGCATCGTCGAGAGCTTTCGACGCATCGGGGTGCTCGGCACGGTGACCGCCGTCATGTGGCTCGTCACGGGAGCAGGGTGGCTGTGGATGTCGCCGTTCACCTTCTCCCGGGCGGAGACACGAGGCACCGGCAACTCGGGCGACCTGGGCGAATTCATCTTCCCCGCTGAGACGGGCCTCCCGGTCGTCGCGGCCTGCTACAGCCTCGCGTTCATCAACGTCCTCCTCCAGTGGGGCATCGGGCGTCGCGACCACGGCGCCGTCCGCACCCGCGCCGTGCAGATCGCCGGTGGAACCGCCTTCTTCGCGGCGGTCGCCCTCGTGTGCATGGCGATCCGCGCCGCCGAAGTCGATGATCTGTCGTTCTGGTTCCCGCCGATCCTCGCTGTGGTGGCCGGCATCGTGGTGTCGCTCGCACTCTTCGCCGCTCGCACCGCCGACGCCGAACGAGATGCGGCACCGAACGAGATGCGGCACTGAATGGCTCGACTCGACCGGACCAGCCGCGCGGAGCCGCCGCCGGTCAGGGCACCTGAGCCAGGTCGGCCGCCGGCCACGACCAGACGACGTCCACCGCCGACTGCTCCTTCACCGCGGTCCGGCGACGGGACGCCTCGCGCTTGGTCGCGGGCTCGGACGGCCCATTCCAGATCCAGTCCTTCGGCACCAGGTGGAAGGCGAGCGTCGCCTGGCCGCGGGCCTCGTCGACCACGAGGACGAGCGCCGCGCCGCGATCGCGGACACGCCACACCACGACGCCCCGGGGTGTGGTCGTGAGCGCGCCCACCTCGGCGAGGCGTCGTCCATACGGATCCTCCTCGGGGTCGAGCGTGGTCTCCCCGTGGATGAAGTCGCCGCCGTGGACGTGGATGCAGTCGCGTTGGAGGGCGGCGCAGACCTCGCGCAGCCGCTCGAGCGCTGATCGGTCCGTCGCGCTGATCGTGGCGACGGCCAGGGGAAAGATCACGAGCGCACCCCGGTCGATCGCCGGCACACCGAGCAGCGGCCAGAGCGAGGGGTGCGTCGCCGCCTGCCGAGGCGGGAGAGCCGAGATCGTGTCGAGGATCCGGAGACCGTCAGCGAGCAGTTCGAGCCCCGGCGCTTCGGCGATCGGTTCGTTGATCGATTCGGTCATCCGCCCAGGCTACCGAGCCGTCGGCGGTGTTCCGTAGGCTTGAGGGGTGAAGCTCATCGCCACCCTCCGCGACCGCGCGACCATCACCACCGAAGCAGCCGCACCCGATGTCGCGGGTCTGCGCGCGGCCGTCCTCGCCGCCACCCCGCCCGGCCACACGCTCGCCGCGTTGCACGGTGGCGGACGGGTGAACGGCGACCTCGTCGGCACCGCCGTCTACCGGCCCGTCGCCACACGGACGATCGAGGCCGAGGGTCGCGACTACCCGACCGCGCGGAAGGCGCTCGAGGCGCTCGTCCCCGAGGAGCAGGTCGTGCTCTCGGTCCACGCCGTGGACCAGTGAGGGCACGGGCATGAGCGGACACGCGTTCGCCATCGGGTCGATGGTGCGCTTCCAGGAGATCGTCTCGCCGCTCCCGCCGGCCGACACCCTGGCGGCCATGCTGTCGGCACTGCAGGCGGACGGCTTCGCCGTGGCACCCGAGTCGTTCGCGGCCGACGCCTGGAGCATCCGGTACGCCGTCATCGGCGACGACCGCGCATCGAGCCTGAGCTCCTACGCCCTGGAGCTCGTCCCGCTCCTGTCGCTCGTCGGGGTGCGTCGGCCCTATGCCCGCTGCGCGGCACCGGTCGCGGTCCGGGCGACGGAGCACGGTTCCGTCCTCCACACGACGACGGTCTGGGGGTTCCGCGGCGACGGCGGGACGGTGGGCCTCGTCGCGCAACGGGTCGCGGCCGCCGCCGAGCGGGCTGCTCAGCTGGTGGGCGGGACGCGCAACGCCTCCGTCTCGATGATCGACCGGACGGTCCCGATCGACGGCAAGCGGTTCGAACGGCTCACCGGTTGGAAACGGCGGGCGCGCCCCTAGGCCGCCGGATCACACCGGATCAAGCTGGATCACACCGGATCAGGCAGGATCACACGGACCTGCGCGGCGATCTCGTCCACGATCTCGTCGACCGTCCGGGCCGCGTTCACCGTCGCGGCCATGCTCACGAACATGATCGCGGAGACGACGTGGGCGAGCGTGCTCGCGACCTCGGTGGCGACACCGCCGCGGTCGACGAGGACCTCGGCGATGAGCGCCTCGGTCTGCTGGGTGAGGTCGAGCGCCACACGGTGGTGCGGTTCCTCGGGGTCGCCGAACACGATCTCCCGGAGGTAGGTGCGGCCGTTGTCGATCTGCTTGCGGTTGCACTCCACGACCGGGCGGATGACGGCGAGGACCCCGTCCGTCATCGTCCCGGCGGCCGCGGCGGCCGCGCGTCCCTCGGCGAGCGCGTCGGCGTACGTCGAGTTCTGCACGAGCAGCAGCAGCTCGCCCTTCGTCTTCGCGTAGAGGAAGAGCGTCCCCGTGCCGATGTCCGCGCGGTCGGCGATCTCCTGCGTCGTCACGTCGTCGACGCCGCGCTCGGCGAACAGCTCGCCCGCCGCCGCCGTGATGCGAGCGAGCTTGTCGAGCTTGTTGCGTTCGCGTCGGCCGAGCGTGCGGTCGTCGATGCTCATGGGGGTTCCTTCGGCATGGGGCGTGGTGGAGGTCCGGCCCCATTCTCCCAGGCGGTGCTGGAGTTCAGCAGCACCGCGAACCGGGCGTTCGGTCCTGCTCCGCGAAGCGCTCCCGCCAGAAGGTGCGCTCGTCGGGGACCGGGGTGTCCGGGTGCACGCGCCGATGATGCTCGACATAGGTCGCGTAGGCGGTGTCGCCCATGAGCGAGGTGACGAACCACCGCACCGACGCCCAGCCCCGCCGGACCGCGAGCCCCACGGCTCCCGGTCCGGTCGCCGACCCGGTGCCGGACATCAGTGCCCCGACCGTGCTGGGCGCTTGTCGGCGTCCACCGTCGACCACTCGCGCTCGAGCGCCTTCTCCGCCTTCGTCGCGACGATCCCCGCGGGCGCGAATCGACGCGACGGGAGCGCCGGGTCCTCCGAGCTCGGCCCACCACCCGTGCGGAACGACCGTACGGTGTGGAGGATCGCGAAGAAGATGACGATGATCGCGAGGGTCACGAACAGAATCGACAGCACGCCCTGCACGGTGGTGTTCCGCACGACGGCCTCCATCGCCGCCCGCGTCGGTGCGTTCCCGAAGCTGTCCTCGCCGGCGGCGAGCGCCTCGCGGAACGCCGCGTTCTGCGCCCAGTAGCCCACGGCGGGGACGGGCGAGAAGATCTTGAACATCGACGCGGTGATCGTCACGACCGCGGTGAAGGCCAACGGCACGGCGACGATCCACAGCCACCGGAAGTTCCCGCGTTTCGCGACGATCGCCATGCAGACCGCGAGCGCGATCGCAGCGAGGAGCTGGTTCGCGATGCCGAACAACGGGAACAGGGTGTTGATGCCGCCGAGCGGGTCGGTGACGCCCATGATGAGGATCGCTCCCCACGCCGCGACCATCACGGCCGTGCAGATCCAGGCTCCGAGTCGCCAGTCGGGGTCGCGGAACTTCGGGATGATGTTGCCGAAGGTGTCCTGCAGCATGAAGCGGGCCACACGCGTGCCGGCGTCGACGGCGGTGAGGATGAACAGGGCCTCGAACATGATCGCGAAGTGGTACCAGAACGACATGAGCGCGGTGCCGCCGATGAGCTGCTGCATGATGTGCGCGAGGCCGAGGGCGAGCGTCGGTGCACCACCGGTGCGGGACACGATCGACTCCTCCCCCACATTCGCGGCGGTCTGCGTGAGCACGTCGGGGGTGAGGTTCACTCCGGCGAGCCCGAGCGAGTTCACGAAGGCGACCGCGCCCTCGACGGTGCCACCGGTCGCCGCCGCGGAGGAGTTCATCGCGAAGTAGATGCCGCGGTCGATGGACAGGGCGGCGACGAGGGCCATGATCGCCACGAACGACTCCATGAGCATGCCGCCGTAGCCGATGAACCGGGTCTGGCGTTCCTTCTCGACGAGCTTCGGCGTGGTGCCCGAGGCGATGAGCGCGTGGAAGCCGGAGAGGGCGCCGCACGCGATCGTGACGAAGAGGAACGGGAAGAGCGAGCCGCTGACCACCGGGCCGGCGTCACCACCGGCGAACTCGCTGAACGCGGGAACCGTGATCTCCGGCCGCACGAGGACGATCGCCCCGGCGAGCATCACGATCGTGCCGATCTTCATGAAGGTGGAGAGGTAGTCGCGCGGTGCGAGCAGCAGCCACACCGGCAGGATCGCGGCGACGAAGCCGTAGACGATGATGCCGACGGCGATGACCGTGCGGTCGAGGGTGAACGCCGCGGCGCCCCACTCGGTCTCCGCGACCCAGCCGCCCGCGACGATCGCGAACATGAGGAGGACGAAGCCGATGATGGAGATCTCCGTGATCTTGCCCGGCCGGATGAACCGCAGGTACACACCCATGAAGAGCGCGATCGGGATCGTCATCGACACGCTGAAGACGCCCCAGGGGCTCTCGCCGAGGGCGTTGACGACGACGAGGGCGAGGATCGCGACGATGATGACCATGATCGCGAGCGTCGCGATGATCGCCGCCGTCCCGCCGATCACGCCGAGCTCATCGCGCGCCATCTGGCCGAGGGAGCGGCCGCCGCGACGCATCGAGAAGAAGAGCACGAGGTAGTCCTGCACGGCACCCGCCAGGATCACGCCGATGATGATCCAGATGGTGCCGGGCAGGTACCCCATCTGCGCGGCGAGCACGGGGCCGACGAGGGGGCCGGCACCGGCGATCGCGGCGAAGTGGTGCCCGTAGAGGACGCGGCGGTCGGTGGGGACGAAGTCCTTGCCGTTGGCGAGGTACTCGGCCGGGGTCGCCCGCCGGTCGTCGGGGCGGAGCAGCTTCCGTTCGATGAGCTTCGAGTAGAAGCGGTAGGCGATGAGGTAGGTGCAGACCGCCGCGAAGACGAACCAGATCGCGTTGACCGTCTCGCCACGGACAAGTGCCAGCATCGTCCACGCGAACCCGCCGAGGAGGGCGATGGCGACCCAGAGGACCACCTTGGCGGGGGTCCAGCGAGGGGCGTGCTCGGCCTCGTCGACCGCGGTGGGCGGCAGCTCAGGATCCTGCACCACGACGGGTTCCGCTTCACCCCCGCCGGCGGGCTGCTGTGCTCCGCGCCGGTTCGATCCTGCGCGTGCTCGGTCCTGTCGTCCGGCGTCGTTGCCCATGACGATTCCTCCCTCAACGGTGGTGTTCGTGCGTCGAGGGTAACAGCGACCCGCCGGTGGGCGCTCGACCGGATCCGGCCTCACCGGGCTGGAACGGGACTCGCGCGATCAAGCACTTGCAGGGTTGGTTCCGGGGTGGTTTCCAGCCGCCGGACGCCTTGCGCCCAGGGTTCGGCGCAAGACTGATCCGGTCTTTGCTGTTCCGATCGACCACCCGCCCCTTGACCACCGGATCCCCATGACCCTGACGTTCCCCGTTCCGTCGTCCGACGACAGCGTGCAACGACGTGGGTTGCGCGAGGCGCTCTCCGATGCCGTGGTGCAGGACTTCATCGACGACCTCCCGGTCCCGACCCGTCCGTCCGACCTCGCGACCCGGCTGCTGTACCCGCGCTGGCAGGTGTACTCGGACATCCACGAGGGCAAGCTCATCGCCGAGCGGGTGCGGCGCAACACCCGCCTGTTGAAGGTCGACGTGGAGCGCAACCGTGCGTGGATCGCGCACGGACTCGCCACCCGACGGGCGCGGGCCGGCTCCGGCGTCGACGCACCCGAGCAGGAGACGCCCGTCTCCGTCGTCATCGTGGATCCCGAAGCGTTGGCGCAGCTGCACGCGATCACCGCGAGTGGTCTGAGCATCCGCGAGGCGGTCGAACACGCGCTGCGGTCGATGAGCACCCCACCGGAGGCCGAGGACGGGCGGCGGGTCACCCCGCCGGTTGCGGAGATGCTCCCCGACCTCGACGCCCGCCGTCGGCAGGCGCGGGTGGGCTGACGCCGCGGCGGGCGTCAGCCGAGCGCGCTGCGCGTCAGAGGGACGAGCGCATCGCCCGCTCGAACTGCTCGACGAACTGCGCGCCGGGGTCGGACCAGTCGGCGGCCGTGATCGACGCCGAGATCCGCTTGGCGTGCTCGATCGCGTCGGGACGCTCGACGATGTCGACGAGTCGCCTGGCGATCGCAGCGGGCGACAGCGGCACGTACTCGATGTGCTGACTGTCGAGCACCCCGGTCGTGTTCGGGCTGTCGTTGACGACGGGCACCACCCCGGAGGACATGATTTCCAGCGGGAGCAGCGACATGTCGGTGAGCGACAGCACGAGGCCTGCGGCGCAGCGGTTGTAGACGGCGTTCAGCTCGGAGATGTCCATGGCCGAGCGGTTCACGAACGGGAACCCGGTCTCGTAGCCCGACATGTCCCAGCCGACGAGGTTGATCGTGATGTCCGGGCGCAGCCGGTGGAACTCGGTCAGCGCGAGCTCGCCGATCTCCCAGCCGCGCCGTGGCGTCGGCGGACGGGCGTAGAAGAGGATCTCGGTGCGGGGTGCGTCGTTCACGTGCGAGTAGTGCTGCTTGTCGACCGAGTAGTCGAAGTGGTCGCAGCTCATGCCGTACTCGTCGGCGACCTTCCTGGCCAACCACGGTCCGGCCGAGAACCCGTGGAACCCGAAGCGGTAGGTGTTCTCAGCGAGGACGTACTCACTGCTGGCCGGGTAGAACCACGGTTCGAAGTCCTGCACGAAGGAGAACCGCTTCGCCGGCCCCTGGTAGCGGAACGCGGGGTACGCCGTCTGCCAGTCGGAGGACACGACGACGTCGGCCCCTGGCGCGATGCCGGTGACGGGGTCGTACCGGACGATGTCGGCCTGCAGCTCCGGGTAGGCGCTGCTCGCCGCCATCATCGCGCGGATCCCGGCGATGTCGACGGCGGGCTGCGCGGACGCCTGGTACAGGTAGATCGTGAGGCGGTGACCGGCGCGTTCGAGGAACTCCATGAAGCGGAACGCGTTCTGATGCCCGCCGGAGGTGCGGCTCGGCGGTGAGATCAACCACGCCACGTCGTAGGGGCGCCGGGGGAACTCGGCGACGTTGAAGTGCCGCGGCACCGTCCAGTCGGCGGCGATCGCGTCGCTGGGGTAGAGGTCGGTGGGCTTCCGGCGCATCGGGTTGAAGCGTCCGTCGGCGAAGTGCGCGGCACGCCAGAGCGTCGACCGGACACCCTCGCCACGGATGGCGCGGAGCCCCTGCTCGATCATGCCCATATGGAATCCTGTCCCGTCGATGCCGTGGTCGCCGTCGTGAGGTCGGAGTTCGCCCCAAACGCGCGGACCGCGGCGACGACCCGGTCCACCTCGGCGTCGGTCATCGCCGGCCATAGCGGCAGCCGGACGAGGCGTTCGGCGAACCGGACCGCGTGCTGCGGTTCCGACACCACCCGACCGTATCGCCGACCGGCCGCACTCGAATGGAGCGGCACGTAGTGGAAGGCGGCACCGATGCCGTGCGCCTGCAGGTGGCGGAGGAACTCCTGCTGCACCTCGGCGTCCGGCAGCAGCAGGAAGAAGAGGTGTGCGGCGTGCACGCCGCCGGGCGGGTCCATGAGCGTCGCGCCACGATCGTGCGCCCACTCGGCGAGCTCGACCGCGTACCGGTCCCAGATCCGGTGCCGGTGCGCCTGGATGACGACGAAGTCGCGGAGTTGGGTGTCGAGCACCGCGGCGTTCAGTTCGCTCGGCAGGTAGCTGGAGCCGAGGTCCGCCCAGCTGTACTTGTCGACCTGGCCGCGGAGGAACTGGGCGCGGTCGGTCCCCTTCTCACGCATGATCTCGGCTCGCAGCAGCACGGACTCGTCGTTGATGAGCAGCGCACCACCCTCGCCGCAGTGCACGTTCTTCGTGTCGTGGAAGCTCTGCGCGGCCATCGTCCCGACCGTGCCGAGCCGGACACCAGCGCCGCTGACGCCGAGGCCGTGCGCGTTGTCCTCGAGCAGGTGCAGTCCGTGTTCGGCGGCGAGACCGAGGAAGGCCGGTACGTCCACGGGGACGCCGCCGTAGTGCATGACCGAGATCGCCCGGGTGCGGGGCCCGATGGCGTCGGCGACGTGCTGCGGGTCCAGGTTGCCCGTCGTCGGGTCACTGTCGACGAAGACCGGCGTCGCCCCGGCGAGGACGACCGCGTTCGCCGCCGAGGGGAATGTGAAGCTCGGGAGGATCACCTCGTCACCGGGCCCGACGCCGATCAGCCGGGTCATCATCTCGAGCGCGTGGGTCCCCGAGGTGGTGAGGAGGACGTGCTGGGCGCCCGTGAGGTGCCGGAGTCGGTCGGAGGCCGATGCCGTGAACCGGCCGTCGCCGTGGACGTGGTCGGAGGCGAGCACCTGCTCGAGCTGGGCGAGTTCACCGGCGGCACGGTAGGGCTTCGACAGCGGGATGCGCGGCGAGATCCCGACCTCCGCCATCATCGGCCACCCAGCAGCAGCGCGACGATGAAGACCGCTGCGACGATCACGACCGCGACGATGACGATGGTGGCGATGATCCCGATGCCGACCGTCGGTGAGTCCTCGACGGTCGCGCGACGCTCACCGTCCCGTCGTCTTGCGCTCACGTGTCGTTCCTCATGCTGATCCCCCCGGATGTCGATCGGGCGGTTCGCACCGACCCACCGGGCACGTTGGAGCCCGCCCGGGTGCTCCAGTATCGGTCGCGCGTCGATCGGCCCACATCCTGCTGCGGGCTACTCCACCCCCGCCACCTGGCGGGTTCCGAAGCCGGACCGTCACCGCTCCATCCCGTGGGCTCGTAGGGTGAGAGTCGAGCTGAGGAGACCCCGTGATCAGAGTGGCCGTCGTCGACGACGAGGCGTTGGTGCGATCCGGGTTCGAACTCATCCTCGGCGCGGTCGAGGACATCGAGGTCGTCGCCTCGGTCGACGGGGTCGCGGCCGTCGACGCCATCCGCGCGAGTGGTCCCGACGTCGTCCTCCTCGACGTCCGGATGCCCGGCCGGAACGGGCTCGACATCCTCGACGAACTGCAGACCTGGGACGACCCGCCCGTCGTCGCGATCCTGACCACCTTCGACTCCGATGACTACATCGCGCGCGCCCTCCGCAGTGGCGCCGCGGGGTTCCTCGTGAAGGACACCGACCCGGAGCAGCTCCCCATGCTGCTCCGCTCGCTGTCGGCAGGCGGCATCGTGCTCTCGCCGCAGGTGTCCCGGACCCTCGTCGGCGGCTTCGCCAGGGGCGCCGACCGCGAGGCGGCCAGGCGACTGTCCGGCTTGACCGGCCGCGAGCAGGACGTGCTGGCGGCGCTGCGGACGGGTGCGTCGAACACGGAGATCGGCGAGGCGCTGCATCTCAGCCGGGCGACGGTGAAGGACCACGTGAGTGCGATCCTCGGCAAGCTCGACGTCACCACCCGGCTCGAGGCGGCGATCATCGCGGAGCGCGCCGGTGTCCGTGTCGACGAGACGGATCACGCATGACCCGCCGATCCCGGCTCTGGTCGGTCCTCATCGAACTCGCCATCATCGCGGCGGCCGTCGTCGAGAGCCTCGCGACGCTCGAATGGGCGTCGCCCTGGGAGTCGGGGCTGGCGATCGCGGCGGCGGTCGGACTGATCTTCCGGCGACGGTGGCCGTGGATCGCGCTCCTCTTCGCCGTGCCGGCGTTCACCCTCAACCTCGCGACCCTCGCCGGCCTCGCCTCGCTGTTCTCCGTCGCGGTCCGGGAGCGCCGACGCTGGCGGCTCGTCGCGACGGGCATCGTCGTCTTCGTCCTCGCGGCCGTGCCGTGGTGGGGGTGGAACTCCGCCAACTACACGATCCTGTCCATCGTCTACGCCGGCCTGTACGCGGCGGCGCCGATCGCTTTGGGCCTGCTCGTGCGCACCAGACGGGAGCTGTTCGACCGGATCCGCGATCTCGAGCAGGTTCGCCGGACCGAGCGCGCGCGCATCGCCTCCGACGTCCTCGTCGAGGAGCGCACGCGCATCGCGAGGGAGATGCACGACGTGGTCTCCCACCAGGTCAGCCTCATCGCCGTCCAGGCTGGGGCGATCCAGGTGCAGACCGAGGAGCCGGGGACGAAGCGGATGGCGGTCACGATCCGTTCCCTCGCCTCGCGCACCCTCGACGAGCTCCGCGACATGGTCACCCTGCTCCGCGCGGAGACGGGGCATGCACCGTTGGCGCCGCAACCGACGGTCGAGGACCTCAGCCGGCTGATCGCCGACAGTGGGATCGACGTCACCACGGGGATCGAGCTGCCGGACGGGCTTCCGGCGCCGCTGCAGCGGGCGATCTACCGGACGGTGCAGGAGGGCCTCACGAACGCCCGCAAGCATGCCCCGGGAGCGCCCGTCGAGCTCCGGGCCAGTGCCTCACCCGACGAGGTCACCGTCGTCATCCGGAACGCTCGTCCGGCGCGGTCGGCGGGGACCACGTGGTCGTCGGCGGGCCACGGGCTCGTCGGCCTCACCGAGCGGGCGGAACTCCTCAACGGGACGCTCCTCACCGAGGACGCGCCCACCTCCTTCACCCTGACGTTCCGCGCTCCGTACTAGCGGGTGCTCGCGCGGTCGTCAGTGGCGAGCACCGACATCAGGATCGAATCGACCCATTCGCCGTCCCAGTGGAGGGTGTGGCGCTGACGCCCCTCGACCACGAACCCTGCCTTGAGGTAGGACCGCTCCGCCCGGGGATTGAACGAGTACACGTCGAGGACCACCCGGTGCAGCCCGAGGACGTCGAACGCGTGGTCGAGCACCGCCGTCGTCGCCTCCGTCCCGAAGCCCTGCCCGGTCCGGCCGGGAGCCAGCGCGATCCGGAAGTTCATCGACGCGTTGTCCTCGTCGAGCTCGTTGAGCACCACTTCACCGAGGTACTCGCCCGAATCGCTCGCTGTGATAGCCCAGTCGGCCCGGTCGTCCCGCGCGCCGACGGTCGCAAGGTGCCGCTCGATCGCCTCGCGCGGGATGGGTCCATGCGTCCCAGTGAGACGCAGGGTCTCCGGGTCGGCCAGGCCGCGAAGGGTCGGCTCGAGGTGGACCGGGCCGAGCGGGACCAACCGGAGCCGCGACGTCGTGAGGATGTCGAGCTCCGCGAGCTTCGAGGTGTCCACCGTCGGAACGGTCATGCCTCCACCTCCTCATCGCGCTCGTCGCCGAACAGCGGCCGCTGGAAGCGTCGCTCGAACCGCAGGATGCAGCCCGTACCGCGGACCAGCTCGTAGGCCTCGATGCACTCGGGGTCCGTCTCGGCCGCGATGCGGTACTGCTCGTAGGCGGCGAGCGACGGGAAGGTGAACAGCGCGAACGCCTCGTCGTTGTCGCCCTCCGCGGGGAGGAAGTAGCCGTGGTGATCACCGCCGAGCCGGTTGACGAGACGGATCCAGCGCCGCCCGTACTCGGTGAAGGTGTCGAGCTGCTCCGGGTCGATCCGGTAGCGCAGGTGGATGGTGATCATGCGTCCCAGTCTGGCGGTTCCCCGACGACCGTCGTCATACGGGGCCCGCGGGACCGCCCGACACCTACGCTGGAACGGTCCCCAGCACGCCACGGAAGGTGATCGAGATGAGTTCCGAGTACGACGACGCGGCCGCGAACGGGCTCGCCCGCGCCCTGCGTGTGCCGGCCTCCTCGGACCGACTCCAGGCCGCGCTCGCCGCCGGCACCACGCCCAAGCCCTCCTACATCGAGGTGCTCGTCGACCGGTGCGCCGTCGAACCCGACTTCTTCGTGCGCGACATGCTCACCTGGGCCCTCGTGCGGCACGACCCCGAGGTGACCGTGCCACGCCTCGTCGAAGAACTCGGCTCGGTGTTCCCGCAGGCCCGCAGCCAAGCGCTCCACACCCTGTCGAAGACGGGCGACCCGCGCACCTGGTCGGCGATCACCCTCGCACTCCTGGAGGACGACGAGGACCAGGTCGCCCGAGCCGCATGGCGCACCGCCGCAGGTGTCGTCCCCGAGCGCGAGGCGCCGGCGCTCTCCGAGTTGCTCGCGCGCCAGTTCGGGCGCGGCGACCGTGACGTGCGACTCAGCCTGACCCGTGCGTTCCTCTCCATCGGCGAGCTCGGGCGCGACGCGGCCGAGGCGGCGACCACCGACACCACCCCGGAGCCGGCGCGCTCGCACGCCCGAGCCACCGTCCGGATGCTCGACGACCCGGAACTCGACTTCGACGAGGCCCTCGCGACCAGCCACTAGGCGTCTCGCGGATACACTCGACGACGTGATCGGATCGGACGGGACGGGCGAGCCCGGCACACCTGAGAGCACCGACGCACCTGACGGCACCGACACCCGCATCGCGGACCCGGCCCCGAAGCACACGCCACTGTGGACCGTCCTGTCCGCCTGGCTGCTGCGCGTCGAACGCTGGCTGCAGTCCCGCGGCGGCTCCCGCCTGCGGGGCGTGCTGTGGCAGCTCTGGGGGCTCGTCGCGATCGGCGGGATCCTGCTCCTCGTCGGCCCGGTCATCAACCCGCCGCTGACCCTCGACGACCTCACCGACGAGGCGTCCGACGTCACGGACAGCTGGATCGCCCGCTCCTTCTCCGCCGACTACCACGTCACCACCGACGAGGACGGTCGGCTCGTCACCGACGTCGAGGAACGCATCGACGCCTTCTTCCCGAAGGACCTCGAGGACTCCACCATCGAACGGGTGCTCGCCACCGAGTACGAGGGGCACGCCCTCGACCCGTCCGGCATCACGGTGACCCTCGACGGCGTGGAGCAGGACGTGACCCGGGAGCGGGCGGCGGTCTTCCTGCGACTCGTCGTGAAACCCGGCGAGCGGCTCACGGGAGATCACGACCTCGTCATCCGGTACCGGCTCTCCGACCTCGCCTACGTCACCCAGGACACCGCCACCGGGCAGCCCGTCGACCTGCTCCGGTGGGACGTCTTCGGACCCGACCTGCAGCAGGCCGTCGCGAAACTCGACGTGCGGGTGACCATCCCACAGGAGCTCGACGACCGGCTCGTCCGGCAGCCGCGCGGCTCCTTCGCCTGGACTCTCGTGGGTGCCGGGCAGTGGCTCACCCCCGAGCCCGACGCGGCACCGGGCGAGGTCACCTACGGCTTCACGGTCGACGACACGGCCCCGCCCCACTCGCAGGCGCGGTTCACCATGCCGTTCGAGGCGGGATCGATCACGATGCCCCCGCAGTCGTGGATCTTCTGGCTGCAGACCTTCGGTCCGGTCCTCCCGATGCTCGTCCTCGCCGCGACGCTCCTCCTGTCGTTCGCGGCGCGGGCCGTCGCGTGGGGCGACGCCCGCGGACGCCCGTGGTACGTGGCCCAGTCGGAACCGCCTGCCGGCATCTCGCCGCGCACCGCCGCACACCTCCTCCGGTCGCCCGCGACGATGGAACTCGCCGAACGCCTGAAAGACGCGGCGATCAGTGGAACCAAGCAGCAGGCCAAGCGACAGGCGCGCCTCATCGCGACGGCGGGTGCCGCCAAGCGGGCCGGTCGTCTGGGCGACCGCCCCCGCGCCCTGCGCCGGTACCTCACCGGGCCGGAACGCGCCGGCCAGGTGCGCGAGGGCCTGCGGCGGGTGCCGAAGGGCTTCGTCCGCGACTGGTTCATCGCCGCACCGATCGCGCTGACCCTCCTCCAGTGGGGCATCGTCCGGCAGCTGTCGCATCAGACCGTGCTCGCGGTGGTGTGGTGGCCGCTCGCGTTCGTCGCGCTCTCGACCGTCTTCGCCGTCATCGTCCTCGCGATCGCGCTGACCGCCCGGCCGCTGACCCGCAAGGGTGCGCTCGTGAAGCAGCACCTGCTCGGCATCCGGGTGTTCGCGGAGCGGACGCAGCTGCTCGACCGCACCAGCCTCCGCGACCGGCTCCTGCCCTACGCCGTGCTCGGCGCGCCGCCCCGCGCGACCGGCCGACGGGTGGCCGCGCTCATCGCCCCGGAGATCACGATGCCGGCGGCCGCGGCCGATCGTGCCTCGCGTGCCGAGGGATCGCGGACCGGCTTCCTCACCGCGCCGCGCATCGCCGTCCGCGTGCTCGCCCTGCTCCTCGTGGCCGGTGCGATCGTCGCGGTGAACGTCCTCCCAGCCCCCTCGACGGAGTCCGAGACGCCCCGTTCCTACACCGGTGACATCGCCGGATCGACCCTCACGAGGGTCGCCTCGGCCGAGTTCGACGCCGTGCTGGAGCGCGCCGACGGCGATCGGGCCCGACTGCGGACGACCGAACGGCTCGGCGTCGACTTCTCCGACGAGGGTGCGGTGCCCGGACAGGTGGTCCGCGAGTGGCCCGCCGTCGTCGACGGACAGGACCTGGGTCTCGCGGTGGACTCCGTGACGATCGACGGCGAGGACGCACCCTTCACGACGGAACAGGAGGACGGGCGGCTGCTGCTCCGCACGACCTTCGGTGAGGTGCTGACCGGACTGCACGACGTCGTCATCCGGACGACCGCCACGAAGCCCGCGGTCGCCGCGACCATCGACGGCCGCGACGTCGACCGGATCCACTGGGTCGCCCTCCTCGACGGCTGGTCGAGCAGCACCGAATTCGACGAGGACGACCCGCCGGAACCGTTCCGGTTCAGCTTCACCGCCGACGCCGCGTTCCTCGACGACGCCGTCACCGCCGGTTGGACCCCCGCCGAGGCCGCGGCCTGGCGACCGGCGGCGGCCGAGGGTGGTTCCGGGCAGGAGACGGCGACGCTCGACCTCGTGCCTGACGACGGCAGGTGGCCGCTCGACGCCCGCTCCGACGATCTCGGCGTGGCCCTCGACCTCCCGGCCGGCACGGTCGCCGGAACTGACGCCGGTGCTGCAGCCTGGGCTCGGACGGCGGCGCTGGCACCCGGGCTCCTCACCCTCCTCTTCGCCGGTGTCTCGATCCTCGGCTGCGTGATCGGCGCGATCGGCACCGTGCGGGGCCGTGGTCGGGTGCGGGAGCCGGGGCTCCTCCGTGACGCGGTGCGGTGGCTGACCCCGGCGGCGCTCGTCGCCGCGATGGTGCTCGGCATCCGCGAGCTGGACGCCATCGACGGTGACGACCCCTTCGGCGGCCTCCTGCTCGGCGCCCTCGTCGCCGACGTCGTGGCGATCCTCGCCTGGTACTTCCTCGCCCTGCGGGGAGGGAAGCGCGCCTGACCGACGAGCGTCGCAGGCCGCGGGATAGCATCGTCGGATGTCGACCACCGCACCTCCCGAGATCCTGCGCTTCACGGCCTTCGCCGCCGAACCGGGTGGTGGGAATCCTGCCGGAATCGTCCTCGACGCCTCTGCGCTGTCGGACGCCGAGATGCAGGGGATCGCCACCGAGGTCGCGTACCCCGAGACGGCGTTCGTCGTCGACCCGGCAATCGACGGCGACGACCGCCACGTGCGCATGCGCTACTTCTCCCCCGGCGCCGAGGTGCCGTTCTGTGGCCACGCCACCATCGCGACGGCCGTCGTGCTCGCCGAACGCCGAGGTGTCGGTCGGTTCACCCTGGAGACGAACGTCGGACCCCTCGTCGTCGAGACGACGAACGACCCCGAGACCCGCTCGATCACCGCGTCGTTCACGAGCGTGGAGCCGACCGTGCGTGATCTCGACCCGGAGGTCGCCGACCGGCTGCTGGCGATCCTCGGGCTCGAGCGGTCGGACCTCGACGAGCGGTGGCCGCTCCGCGAGTCGTTCGCCGGCAACCGGCACCCGGTCGTCGCGGTCCGCGAGCAGGACGTCTTCGACGACTTCACCTTCGACCCGGCCACGCTGCGCGGGCTGATGGACGAGCAGGGGTGGGCCGGAACCGCGACGGTCGTGCACAGCCACGGCTTCGACGACGGCGGCATCCTGCACGTCGAGGCGCGCAACCTCTTCCCCGTCGGCGACATCACCGAGGACCCGGCGACCGGGTCCGCAGCGGCTTCCCTCGGCGGCTACCTGCGTGCGCTCGGTCTCCTCACCCCTCTGGCGCGGATCCTCGTGCGGCAGGGCCACCATGTCGGTGCGCCCAGTCTGCTGACGGTCGACGTGCCGGCGACCGGCGGCATCACCGTGTCCGGGACGGCGAGCCCGATCGGGTGAAGGTGACCACCGGGTACCCGCGCTCCGCGTCCAGCGTCACCTCGGCCGCGACGCCGTAGACGTCGGCGATGAGTTCCGCCGTGAGCACCTCGCTCGGTGCGCCGGCGGCGACCACCCGACCGGCCCGCAGCACGACCACGCTGTCGCAGTACATCGCGGCCAGGTTGAGGTCGTGGATGGCGATCACGGTGGTCAGCGGGAGCGCGCAGACGAGGTCGAGGAGCTCCAGCTGGTGTCGGATGTCGAGGTGGTTCGTCGGTTCGTCGAGGAGCAGCTCGCGCGGCTCCTGGGCGAGGGCCCGCGCGATCTGCGCACGTTGACGTTCACCTCCGGAGAGGGTGTGCCAGAGGCGCCCGGCCTGGTCGAGCAGCCCGACATGCGCGAGCGCACGCTCCACGGCGGCGTCGTCGGCCGCGGTGTCGCCGCCGAGTCCCGAGCGGTGCGGGATCCGTCCGAGCCGGGCGATGTCGCGCACCGTGATGTCGACGTCGGTCTCGGCGTGCTGGGTCACCGAGGCCACCGAACGCGCGATGCGCCGCCGCCCGACGGAGGCGAGGTCGACGCCGTCGAGCGTCACGAGCCCGGCGGTCGGCTTCACGAGGCCGTGGAGCACTCGCAGGAGGGACGACTTGCCCGAGCCGTTCGGCCCGAGGAGTCCCACAGTCTGTCCCGGCTCGGGGTGCAGGGTGACGCCGTCGACGACGAGCGCACCGCCGCGGTTCCAGGTCACGTTCTCCGCGTGCAGCGTCATCCGCGCCTCCTCCTCCGTGCCAGCAGCGCGATGAACACGGGCACCCCGACGAGTGCCGTCCCCACGCCCACCGGCAGCGGTGTCGGCGAGAACGCGACCCGCGAGCCGGCGTCGACCCACACCATGAAGATGGCGCCGATGATCGCGGTCGCCGGGATGAGCCGGCCGTGCCGCGGTCCGACGAGCAGGCGGGCGGCGTGCGGGAGCACGAGGCCGACGAACCCGATCGCCCCCGCGACGCTCACGAGGGTCGCGGTCATGAGCGCGGTCGCAATGAGGAGGATCGCGCGCGTCCGGCCCACGTGGATGCCGAGGGACGCGGCGACGTCTTCACCGAATGCGAAGGCGTCGAGCGCGTGGGCGTACCGGAGGCACAGGAGGGAGCCGGCGACGACGACGATCGCGCACAGGATCACGTCGTCCCAGCGCACGCCCTCGAGTGAGCCGAGCAGCCAGAACATCACGCCGCGGGTCTCGTCGGAGTCGGCGAACGCGAAGATGACGAGCGACGTCAGCGCCGAGAAGAGTTGCGTACTGGCGACGCCCGCGAGCACGACCCGATCGGTGCCGCCGCCGGAGAGCCGGGCCAGCAGGAGCACGAGTCCGAACGCGACGAGGGCTCCGATGAACGCGCCACCCGAGAGCCCGATCGATGCGCCGCCGAGTCCGAGGATCCCGATGGCGACCGCACCGGTCGATGCACCGGAGGAGATGCCGAGGATGAACGGGTCGGCGAGGGGGTTCCGGAGCAGCGACTGCATGATGACGCCGCAGAGTCCGAGTCCGGCTCCGCACGCGGCGGCGACGAACGCCCGGGGCAGGCGCTCCTCCCAGACGATCGCGTCCTTCGACAGCTTCACCGGGATGTCGGTGATCCCCAGGTGGTTCGTGACGATGTCACGCACGTTGACGAGCAGGATGTCGGCCGGGCCGAGGGTGATGGCCGCCCCCACCGAGATGAGGAGCAGCAGCACGCCGACGAGGACGAGGAGTCCGGCGATCACCGCGCGGCGGGCTCGGGGCGCGGGCCGCCGGGCGGTGTCGACGTTCGTCGCTGTATCCGGTTTCGTCACCGTGTGGGGGTTCAGAGCTCGTCCTCGTGCTCGACCCACCACGCCTTGATCTTCTCGAGGCCGTCGACGAAGCGGATGGACGGGTTCAACTCGGCGCCGTGGAGGGCGATGTACCGCTGGTTGCGGACCGCGTCCATGGTCTTCGTGAGCGGGTCGGACTCGAGGAACGCGATCTTGTCGTCGAGGCGGTCACCGGGGAACCGGTCGCGTTGCAGGTCGCCGAGGACGAGGACCTTCGGGTCGCGGTCGACGAGGTCTTCCCAGGTGGTCGCCGGCCAGTCGTCGGTGGCTTCGGTGAAGACGTTCTCGAGGCCCGTGGTCGAGGCGAGGAGCGCGGCTGAGCCGAGTCCGCCACCGACGTAGGGCGTCTTCGTGTCGGCGAACCAGAACGCGACGGTCGTGCCGTCGAAGTCGACACCCTCGGTCGCCTTCGCGGCCCTGGCCTGCAGATCGGCGACGAGTGTTGCTGCGCGGTCGGACACGTCGAAGACCTCGCCCATCTCGGTGATCTCCTGGTATAGCGCGTCGATGGTGAGCGGCGTCGTGCGCGTGCCGCCGCCGTTGATGCTCGTGCCGTTGTCGCAGTCGGTGGGCGACAGGTAGCTGGCGACACCGGTCTCGGCGAAGCGGTCGCGTGGGGCGACGCCACCCTCGTTGAAGTGGCGGCCGAAGGAGGCGGTGACGAAGTCCGGGTCGGCTCCGAGGACGACCTCGTACGTGGGGGCGTTGTCGGCCAGGCGTGGGACCTCGGCGTTGGCGGCGGCGAGCGAGTCGAGGACGGGGTCCGTCCAGGAGGCGGTGCCGACGATGCGGTCCTCGAGGCCGAGCGAGAGCAGAATCTCGGTCGAGTTCTGGTCGAGTGAGACGACCCGCTGCGGTGCGGCGTCGATGGTGACCTCGGCGCCGCAGTTGTCGAGCGTGAGCGGGTACTCCGTCGCGCCCTGCCCTGCGGCGGCGGTGGACGCCGGTTCGACGGCTTCGGAGGCGCCGCAGGCGGAGAGTCCGAGGGCGAGGACGGCTGCGAGGGCGAGACTGCTGGCGGCGCGCTGGTGCACGTCGACTCCTTCGTTCAGGGCGGGGACCTAGGAAGGATAGCCTTACCTGACTGGTGGGGGCGAATCGGCCCTGTACGGTCCTCCGAGCCTCGCTGTAGCTCATCCGACGATGGCCGCGAGGATCTCTCGCGCGACCTCCGGGGCTTGCTTGCAGGTTGTGTCGATGCGCAGCTCATCGGTGAAGCCGGCTCAGTCGAGAGTGCGGGCCAATTCGGGGTGACGCTGTGTGTGCCACTGCAGCGCCGCCTCGTCATCATCGTGTCGTCTGGTCAATCGCGGGAGCACTGCATCGGAAGTCGCTGTCAGACGAACATGCAACAGCCTTCTTGAGGCCAGCGCAGCAGCGCTGCGCTGCAGCTCGTCGAGAGACTCGACAACAGTGGCGACCACGACCACGCGGGCGCCGGCGCGTCGGAAGTTCGAGGCGATCGCGTGCATGTTCTCGAGACTCAGGTCGGTCCGGAACGGATCGCCAGGGGGCGCAGGCCAAGATCGGCGCAACCAGTCGGCATCGATGACCGCGCCGGGAATACCGCACCGCTCCAGCTCGCCACCAAGCCTCTCGGCGGTGGTCGTCTTCCCGGTGCCGACGCTGCCGTTGATCAAGACGGTGTCGAACGTCGCGTGGGGCATTGCCCAACAGTATCGGCCGGCCAGCGCGTGTGACGCGGCGGACGGTGTCTCAGGCCCGCGATCGAGCGCGGCCGCGCGCGTACCCGGCGATGTAGATCACGAGCAGGATGATTCCACTGATCTGGAGCGCGAGCGACAGCCCGGCGAGGAATTCCACCTGCGGCCACACAAGCCGAAGCACCAGAGACACGAACATGGACGTGAGAGCGACGACGACCAGTGTGTTCTTCATGGTTCGACCCTACCGGTGCGCTCAGACTGACGCGGATGCCGGGCATGAAAACGGGGTGGCTCGAAAGCCGCCCGCCTCTGGATGACTACCCCGACGGTCTCTCCGTATCACCCCCTGGGTCGATACGACAGGACACCGACGTGCGCGCACGACCCGCGCCCGCCCCTCACCGCGGGTCGACGAGCCCCGCTCGGATGCCCCAGAGCACGGCCTGCAGGCGGTCACGCGCCCCGGTCTTCTGCAGAAGACCGGCCAGGTGGTACTTCACCGTGGTGGGTTCGACGAAGAGCCGGTCCGCGATCTCCGCGTTGGACAGACCCTCCGCCAGCAAGTGGAGGACGTCGAACTCGCGGTCGGTGAGCGGTGACTCGGCCGGAGCCGCGGTGGCCGGCACGGTCGTGCTGCGGCGCTCCGAGAACTCGCGGAGGATGCGGCGCGTGAGGCGTTGGTCGAGCGTGCCCTCCCCCGCTGCGACGGACCGGATCGCCGCGAGCAAGGTCGCCTCGTCCGCGCCCTTCAGGAGGAAGCCCGCCGCCCCGGCCTCGAGCGCGGCGAAGACGTCCGCGTCGACGTCGAAGGTCGTGAGGATGAGGACGTCGGCGTCGAGCTCCGGGTCGGCCGTGATCGTGCGGGTCGCCGCGATCCCATCCGTGCCCGGCATGCGGATGTCCATGCAGATCAGGTCCGGACGCAGCTCCCTCGCCGACCGCACCGCGTCCGCACCGTCGATGGCCTCGCCCACCACCTCGATGTCCGGCTCGGCACCGAGAATCACCGAAAGGCCGGCGCGGACGACGGCCTGGTCGTCGGCGATGAGGAGGCGGATCATGTGTCACTCCGGGGCTGGTCGGGACGCTGTTCGTCGGGGATGGTGAGGCGGTTGCGCCACCCGCCGCCGTCCGTCGGCGCCGAGGTCAATCGCGCTCCGATGAGCTCGGCCCGCTCGCGCATGCCCCACAGGCCGTACCCGTCACGGGACGGCGACGCTGGCCGCTGCGACGACGGGGCGTTCGTCACGGTGAGCTCGATCGCGTCCGCCTCGAACCGCACCACGACGTGAGCGGTGGCTCCGGGCGCATGCCGGGCGGCGTTCGCCAGCGACTCCTGGACGGTCCGGTACGCGGCCGTCTCCGCGAGCGGGCCCAGTACACGGGGCTCGCCGGTCACGGTGTACGCGACGTGCTGCCCCCGTGACCGCGCCGCCTCGACGAGTTCCGGGATCGCCGCGATCGTCGGGATGGTCGCCGGCCCGAGGGTCGATCCGTCGCCGCCGCCCAGGGAGTCCGCATCGTCGCTGCGCAGGAGGCCGACCGTCCGCCGCAGGTCGACGAGGGTGGTGCGGGCGTCGGACTGCACGGTCTGGAGCATCGCCCGAGCACGTTCCGGGTCGCGCTCCATCAGAGCGGTCGCCGCCTGTGCACTGACGATGATCCCCGACAGGTGATGCCCGGCGATGTCGTGCAGTTCCCGGGCGAGGGCGGTGCGTTCCGAACGGAGATCGTTCAGGGCGCTGATCCGACGCTCGTTCTCAGCCATGCGCGCCTGGTCTTCGATCGCCGACAGCAACCGCTCGCGACCCCTGGTGTATTCGGCGACGCCGGCCGGGAGCACGTACTGCAACACGATGCGCGCGACGGCTGCGAACACGAGGATGAGCGGCTGCTCAGAGGACCCGAAGGCCATGGCGATGCCGCCGACGACCGTCGTGGCCACCGCGCCTGTCACGAGCGCGGTCATCACCGTCCGACGCTCCTCGTGACGGGCGAGCGCATAGGTGGCGAGGATCACGCCGAACGAGCCGATCCCGAGTTCGCCACCACTGGACCCGAGGATCATGAGGTCGAGGAGGACCGCCACACCGAACACCGCGACGGGGTGCCGCCGCCGGAAGAGCAGGGCGACGGCCTGGAACACGACCAGCGCCGCGTGCGCCCACGGCGACACCTGTCCCGGCACGGCGTGCAGCTCGTCGACCCACGGGACGACCCCGAGGTACCCCACCGCACCGGCGAGGACCAGGACCGGCGGGAGCGCCGCGCGCAGCCGGGCCGCGACAGGTGCGGGCCGTGCGGAGGAGGTCATGGGTCGAGTCAACCACGCCGAGCGCCGACCCCGGTGGGGGTCGACGCTCGGCTGCCGGTGGGAGACGGTCATCGCTCGCAGAGGCTCGCGTCGAGGGCGTCGACGACGATCCGGTACTGCTCCATCAGTCGCTCGGTGTCGTCGGGTGAGACGACCGCCCACGGCAGCGAGGTGACGGCGATGGTGACGGCGGTGCCGTCGGGGCCGACCGCGTTACGCGTCTGGGTTCCGGGGATGTCGCCGCCGTGACCCCAGGCCACGCCGCCGCAGCTCAGCGGGTAGCTCTGCAAGCCGAGCCCGTAGCCCGCTCCCGGCCAGAGTTCGTCGCCCGCCGGGACCGTGGTCTGCATCTCGGCGAGGGTCTCCTCGTTCAGGAGCTCGCCGTCCAGCAGCGCCTTCATGAAGACGTTGAGCTCGTGCGGCGTCGAGACGAGCGCGCCGGCGGACCAGGCGAACGAGGTGTCGAGGGCGGTGAAGTCCACGAGCTCGCCGACGGTCTTCGCGTGGTACCCCTTGGGGTGCTCGCCGCGCAGCTCGCGTTCGCCCGGCGCCGGGAAGTAGGTGTGCTCGAGGTCGAGCGGCTTGACGATGCGCTCGTCGATCTGCTGGCCGAGCGCCCGGTCGGTGACACTCTCGATCATGAGCCCCAGCACGAGGTAGTTCGTGTTGCTGTACGCCCACCGCTCCCCCGGCGCGAACACGGCCGGCTTCGCGAGGGCGATGTCGAGCATGTCGCGGGGCGAGGTGTAACGCTCCTGGGCGGCGAACGCATCGGCGGCGATCTGGTCGGCGTACTCGGGGAGCCCAGCCGTGTGCTGCAGCAGCTGCCGGACGGTGATGCGGGTGCCGTCGACGCCGTCGCCGGTGATGAGCCCCGGGAGGTACGTGTCGATCGGGGCGTCGAGCGCGACCTTGCCCTCTTCGACGAGCTGGAGGACGACGGTCGAGACGAACATCTTCGTGTTGCTCGCGATCCGCACCTCACCGTCGACCTGGGCGGGCTCGTCGGTCGCGAGGTCGCCGATGCCGGCCGCGACGTCGATCGCGGTGCCATCCGGTCCGATCACCGAGGCGAGCGCCGCGGGGTAGCCGGCGTCGACGAGCGACTGCATCCGGTCCTGCAGCGGGCCGGACTCCGAGCCGGTGTCGGTGGCCTGCTCGGTGACAGCGGTGCAAGCGCTGAGGGAGACGGTTCCGGCCAGGAGCGCCGCGGCGGCCGAGACGGCGATGAGGGTGCGGTGACGGTTCGGGGTCTGCGTCTGGTTCTGGGTCTGGTTCTGGGCGTTCATGTGGGTGGGTCCTTTCAGATGTCGCGGCGCGAGAGTGCAGCGGATGCGGCCGCGGTCAGGGCGGCGGTGAGGGTGACGAGGGCGATGATGACGACGGACGGTCCGAGCCCGGCCGCGCCGCCGTGGATGACGCCCTGCGCCAGGGCGACGGGCAGGAACTGCGTCCAGACCGGCAGCACCCCGCCGGTGATGAGCTGGATCATGGAGACGACGACCGGTTCGAGGATGAGGATCGCGATCATCGTCAGGACGCCGGCAAGTTGCGTGCGGACGATGAGTCCGATCGCGAGGCCGATGACGGCCAGGGCGGTGACCGCGAGGATGCCGAGCCCGAACCGTGCTGCGAGGTCCGCGAACCCCAGGACGAACGGCGTCCCGGAGGTGGCGAGGGTGATCAGCAACGTCACGAGGCTGACGAGGGCGAGGACGACGCCGAGGGCGGCGCCGATCAGGGCGACCGCACCCGCCTTCGCGGCGACGATGCGGAACCGCTTCGGCGAGGCGAGGACGGCACCGACGATGCCGCCGTAGCGGTCGTCGCTCGTGCCGGCGAGGACACCGAACAGGGTGATCGCGAGGAGCGCGACGCCGATGGAACCGTTGCCCATCGACGCACCGAGGGGGTTGAGCGCGTCGAGTTGGACGGCTCGGGACGCGAGGTCCAGGACGGGGAAGTCGCTGCCGAGGGCGTCGAGCCCCGGCCCGATGTCGCCGTCGGCGAGGGCGGGCATGAGGGTGACGAAGGCGAGCTGGGTGACGATCAGTCCGACGACGGCCACCAGGGCGGTGACCTTCGTGGCGGTCGTGGTGACGAGCCCGAGGAGTTCGGCGCGGAGCATCAGCGCACCTCCCCGTTCCCGGCGAGCTGGGCGGTTCCGGTGACCCGGAGGTAGTACGCCTCGAGGTCGCCTTCCGCTGCGGCGAGGATCTCGTCCATCGACGACTGGGCCAGGACGCGCCCCTCGGCGATGACGACCACGTCGTCCGCGATGTCCTGCACGTCGGAGAGGAGGTGCGACGAGAGCAGCACCGTTCCACCCGCGTCGGCGAACGCGCGCAACCGGAGGCGCAACCACTGCATGCCGGCCGGATCGAGGCCGTTCGAGGGCTCGTCGAGGATGAGCACGGCCGGCTCGCCGAGGAGTGCTGCGGCGATCGCGATGCGCTGGCGCATGCCGAGCGAGTACCCGCCGGCGGGGCGGTCGGCGTCGCGGCTCATCCCCACCTCGGTGAGGACCGCGTCGATCCGGGCGGCGTCGACTCCGATGCGCGCTGCGGCGATGCGGAGGTGCTGCCGCCCGGTGCGGGCGGGGTGGAGCCCACCGGCGTCGAGCACGGCTCCGACGGCGCGCGCCGGCTGGTCCAGCTCGCGGTACGGTCGGCCGAGGATGCGGGCCTCTCCGGCATCGGCGCGGGCGAGGCCGAGCAGCAGGCGAATGGTGGTGGTCTTCCCGGCACCGTTCGGGCCGAGGAGTCCGACGACCCGTCCGGGGTCGACGGTGAAGGACACGTCGTCGACGCGGGGGCTGCCGTGGAAGGTCTTCCGGAGCCCGCGCGCCTCGATCGAATGGGGGTGTGTCGTGGTCATGTCTTCAGCCTCCGCGCTGGCGGCTTCCGGCACCCCCGCCCGACGTCCAGTCCACGCCTGGCCGAATGGACAGTCGTCGACGACCTCTAGGCTGCTGGCATGGATGCTCCCACTCGTCGCTTCGCCCTGCGTGGGGCCGTCCTGGCGGTCGCGCTGAGCTGTCTGCTGTCCGCATGCGCGCCATCGCCGTCGCCGGACCGCACGACCGCGCCATCCGCATCGGCGTCGGATGCAGCCACCCGCTCGGGCACCGGGGAGATCCGGCACGACCTCGCCCCGCTCACCGAGCGGTTCCCGCAGCTCGAAGGGGCGACGGACGCGACCTGGATGTCGGGGACCCTCGGCGACGACCGGGTACCCGGGCCCAGCACGTATTGGATCGATGCCGTCGTGACCCTCGACGAGGCGAGCTACGCCGCGGTGCGCGCGGAGGCAGGGTCGACGGAACTCGACGAGGACGCCCAGCTCCCCGAGCTCGACCCCGGCCTCGACGACGCGCTGCCGAGTAGGCCGTTCGTGCGCTCGCAGGCCATCGACGACGCGTTCTCCGTGGACGGGCGCTCGACGGTCGTGGTCCTCGACGACGCGACCCGGACCGTGATCCTGACAAGCCGGTTCCAGTAGCGGCGAGGCCGGGTCAGGTCCGACCGGGCCCGCACGAGAGCACGTTCTCCGGCGGACCGCCACCGCTTCCCAGCACGGATGGAGCGGGGTTGACTGGGCGCATGTCCGATACTGCTGACACCACTGAGACCACCGACACCAACGTCCCCGACAACACCGACGACCGCATCGCGGTGCTCTTCGACATCGACGGCACGCTCGTCGATTCGAACTACCTGCACGTCGACGCATGGGATCGTGCGTTCGCCGATGCCGGCAGACCCGTCGACGCGTGGCGGATCCACCGGTCGATCGGGAAGGACGGCGGTGAGCTCCTCGAGTCCCTGCTGGACGGTTCCGAGGAGGTCAAGCAGTACGGCGAGCGGGCGAAGGAGCTGCACAGCGAGTACTACCTGCAGAACACGTCCCGGCTGCGGGTGATCGGTGGGGCGCGCGAGCTGCTCAGCGAGTTGGCTGAGCGCGGTATCGCGGTCGTCCTGGCGACCTCGGCGCCGGAGAACGAGCTGGAGATCCTGCGGGAGCTGCTCGACGTCGACGAGGCGGTCTTCGCCGCGACGTCCTCCGGTGACGTCGAGACCGCGAAGCCGGAGCCCGACATCGTCGAGGTCGCTCTCGACCGCGCAGGGGTGCCGGCGTCGCGGGCCGTCATGGTCGGCGATGCCGTCTGGGACATCGAGGCAGCGGCGCGGGCCGGTGTGGAGTGCATCGGGGTGCGGAGCGGCGGGTTCGGCGAGCAGGAGTTGCGCGATGCGGGTGCGGTCGCGGTCTACGGTGACGTCGCCGAGTTGCTCGCGAACCTCGAGGACAGCCCGATCGGCAAGCTCAGGGCGTAGCGGGCGCCGTCGCCACCGTCTCGTTCAGCGGCTGGCGCGGCTGCGGAACCAGCGGGCGAGTTCGCGAAGGGCGCGCATGGTGGCAGTCGGGTCGTCGCGGTCGAGGTCGTCGAAGGTGTCGCGGTAGCCGTCGAGGTCGGCGGCGGATCCGCTGTCGGCGCGTTCGAAGCCCATGGTCCAGTCGGCGAACTGGCGTTCGCGGATGGGTTCTTCGAACATCACCCGGATGCCGGTGTGGCGGGGGTCGGCGCTGAGGGTGTCCATGAGCCCGCGGACGGCGGCCTCTGGTCCTTCGAGGACCTGCAGGAACCGGCCGTCGCGGTGGACGAGCATGCCGGTGAGCCCGCTGCGGGCGTTGTTCTCGCGGCTGGTGGCGAGCATGGCGGTGAGGTCCTCGTCGCTGAACGGCTGTGTCGCCGTGCTCGCGTACACGAGTGACAGCATCTGGTCTTCGTCGGTGCCCACCGTTGGAGCCTACCCGGCGGGGTGCGGAGGCGGTCCCGGAAGCGCGTCCGGCGAACTTCCTCCGGTCACTGAGCTTGTCGAAGTGCGCACGAGAAACCCTTCGACAAGCTCAGGGACCGAAGCGCGTCTGGTGCCCCCTCCGATCACTGAGCCTGTCGAAGTGCCCACGAAGAACCCTCCGACACTCAGGGACCGGGGGTGGTCAGAACGGCGCAGGGTCCGGCTCAGTTCGGTGGCGCTTGCCGTCGGGTGTCGTCCAGTCCAGGACGCCACCGGGCCCGTGGTCGAGGTTCCATCCCGGCAAGTGCTTCATCCGGTGATGATGTCGGCACAGGCACGCGAGATTCCCGACATCCGTCGTGCCGCCGTCTTCCCACGCGACCGAATGGTCGAGGTCACACGCTCTGGCGCGTCTCCCGCAGCCGGGTGCTCGACAGGTGCCGTCTCGGAGACGGACCGCGCGTTGCAGGTCGGTCGGGACCCGGTACTGGTCGCGGCTCACAGAGAGGACGGCACCGGTCTCGGGTTGGACGAGGATGCGAGTCATGCTGGGCGCGTTGACCGCGATGCGAGCTGCGGTCTCAGGGTCGATCGGCCCGTAGCCGTCGAGCGTGGCGGGTGCGTCGGAGACACCGGCCAGGCTGAGCGCCGGCACCGTGATCTGCACGGTCGGCGTGATGTGCTCCTGGACCTCGATCGGATGCGGCACCACCGGGCTCGACATGACGTCGTCGGGGGTCACTCCAGTGAGGGCGAGTGCGGCGAGGGCGTCCGCCTGCAGCTGGGCGCAGCTGCGCGTATCGCCGGCCTTGCGCGACTCCGTGGCCGCTGCTTCGACCCGCTCGATGATGCCCTGCGCGATGGGTGCGGTGGTGAACAGGTGCACCCACGCCATGCCATCCGTCGCGGGCTCGAACTCCACCCGACGGTCGGCTTCGGAGCGGATAGTGCGAGCGGTGATCGACTCGGGGTGGAGTCGTTCGCGGAGGACGCGGGCTCGCTTCCGGAGGTTGGCGTTGGTCAGCTGCTCCGCGACCGGCAACACCGCCTCGAGAAACGCCGCCCGCCCGGCGGTTGGCACGTCGCTGAGTTGATCGATGATGGTCTGCGCGTGCTGGGCGGAGATGCGACCCGCCTCGAGCGATGCGAGCACGGACGGGGCTTCGTTCACGAGACGCTCCGCGTCGTTCGTCGCGCGCTGGACGGTCTGCTCGGGCGTCCGCGTCGCCATCGCAAGGGCTGCACAGGTCGACCGGCGGGAGAGCGCCTGCCGTTCCGCGGGCGGGTACACGGCCGGGACCACGGAGTCGGCGAGGGCGTCGGCGTGCGCCGCCGAGCGGGCGAGGAGGCGCGCTTTGCGTGCGTCCAGAACGGCCTGTTGCCGGTGAATCTCAGCCCACTCATCCGAGAACTCCGCGAGCTGCGCGGCGTACGCATCGCCAGCTCGAACTCCGGACGTGGTGCTCTCGGTCAGGGAACAAGTCCACCATGGACCACTGACATTCCAGATGCTGAGTTGCGCTGGTTGCGGACGTCCACTCGTGGGCCCTTCGACAAGCTCAGGGACCGGGGCTTGGCCCTTCGACAGGCTCAGGGACCGGGGAGGGTTCCTCTCGCCGGTCGCCTCGCCGCAGGAGACGCCCCGTCCGAGGTGCTCGCTGCGGTCCAACGCCGCCGCGAGCGACCGGTCAGGATCATGCAGCGCATCCAGCGGGCCGGGCATCGGGTCATCTCCCGCACCACCACCGGCGAGCGCATCGCACCGCGGTGGGCGATCCGACTCCTGCGGCTCGCGACCCCCCTCGTCCGACCGCTTGCGGCGAGGTTCATCGGGATCGGGCTCCGGCCCGAGCACGTCACCGAGCCAGCGCGCGAAGGATAGGGCAGCGGTCGAAGGTCCTCAAGGTTGGACGATCGTCGACCGGCGGTCGTAGCGTGGACGTCGCAGACGAGACCTGAACGTCTGTGCCGGCGCTGCTCCTCAACCTGGCGCCGGCGCGGCTGTGGGGCGTCGCTTCCGCCACGCCCCACAGCCGTCACCCGGCGCCGGTCATCCGCGCATCACTCGTAGCGGAGCGACTCCACCGGATCGGCCTTCGCGGCACGGGCGGCGGGCAGGGTTCCGGCGAGGAACGCGATCACCATGACGACCAGGACGATGATCGCGAGCGACGCCGGGTCGAACGCGATGAGGTCGAGGCCCGGCAGGTCGGCCAGGAGCGATCCGGAGAGCGCAGCACTGATGCCGGTGCCGGCGAGCACCGCGATGCCGACGCCGATCGCGCTGCCGAGGAAGCCGATGAATGCGGCTTCGAGGCTGAACAACCCGAAGACCTTCCCACTGCCCATCCCCATCGCCTTCATCAGCCCGATCTCGCGGGTGCGTTCCTGCACGGACATGAGCAGGGTGTTCACGATCCCGAAGCTCGCGGCGAGGAGGGCGATGATCGCGAAGGCGTTGAGGACGAGGACGATGCCGTCGATCACCGTCTTGATGGTGCCGAGCTGGTCCGCGACGGTCGTTCCCGTGTAGCCCGCGTCGGCCAGTCGGTCCTTCAACGCCGTGACCTGCTCGTCGGTGGCGTCCGCGCTGAACCGGATGGACGCCTGCGCGTACCGCTCGACCTGGTCGGACGGGACGCCGATGTTCTGCGTCTCGTAGAGCAGGTCGGTGAGCGCGGCGTTCGGCACGATCGAGGCACCGGTGGGCGAGGCGAGGCTCTCCTCGGCGACCCCGACGACGGTCGCGTCCACGGTGTGCTGCGTGCGCTGCGCATCGGTGATCGCGACCGTGACCGTCTTCCCGACCGCGTCGGCGTCGCTTCCGAAGCCGAGCGGTTCCACGTACGACGTGGGGAGCACGAGCTGGAGCGTGTCGGAGTCGTCGTCGGGCTGTGCACCGTCCAGCAGGGTGACGCTCTGCCCGGAGATGAGTCCGCCGACGCCGACGACGTACTTCGTACCGCCGCCCGCCTCGATGTAATCGGTCGAGATCGACTTCACCGCCTGCACGTCGAGGACGCCGTCGATCCCGCCGAGCTCGTCCAGGTCCGCCGGCGTGAGGGCCACGACGGTCGATCCTGGCGCTCCGGCACCGGTGGTGGCGACCGCGTCCGGGTCGTACTCCTTCGGCCCGCTCGTGGCCGCGCCGATGCCCGACCCGGTGTCGGCCGTCTTCGTGACGGTCATCGTGTCGGACGCGCCGACACTCGACACCGTGTCGTCGATGTAGGCGTTGATGCCGGTACCGAGCCCGTTCGTCAGCGTGAGCGTGAACGCTCCGACGAAGATCGCCAGGATCGTCAGGATGGTGCGGGTCTTCGATCGGAAGGTGTTCGCGACGGCGGTCCCGATGAGGTCGATGGTGTTCATGCGGCCACCGCCTCGTCCTCGACGAGCAGTCCGTCGCGGATGAGGATCCGCCGATCGCAGCGTGCCGCCAGCTCCTCGTCGTGCGTCACGACGATGAGCGTGATGCCGTTCTCCCGGTTGAGGGAGAAGAGGATGTCCTCCACGACGGCGCCGGTCGCCGTGTCGAGGTTGCCGGTCGGCTCGTCGGCGAAGATGATCCGCGGGTTGTTCACGAGCGCGCGGGCGATCACCGTCCGCTGCTTCTGCCCACCGGAGAGGTTCACCGCGCGGTTCCGCGCCTTGTCCTCGAGCTGGAGCTGCGCGAGTGCGGCGAGCGCCCGGCGACGTCGGTCACCGCGACGGACGCCGGCGATCTTCATCGGGAGGAGGACGTTCTCGAGCACCGTCGCGTTGGCGGTGAGGAAGAACTGCTGGAACACGAACCCGAAGGTCTTGTTCCTGGTCGTGTTGAGGCGGCGACCACGGAGGGTGCTCGTGTCGACCCCTTCGAGTTCGACGGTGCCGGAGCTCGGTGCGTCGAGGAGCGCGAGCACGTGCATGAGCGTGGACTTGCCGGAGCCGCTCTTCCCGACGATCGCGACGCTCTCGCCCGCGTGGATGTCGAAGCTCACCCCCTTCAGCGCGTCGAACCGGTTCTGTCCGCGACCGTAGGAACGCCGGACGTCCCGGACCGAGATGATCGGCGGCGCTGTGGTGTTCTGCATGGTGTCTCCTCGTCTGGGGCCGGGTGCTCCGGCACCAGTCCAGACTCGCCGCGACGCCCGTCTGACGCGTCCCCCACCGGCGGACACCCGCGTACCGCGTCCGTGGTACCGCGGAATGGCACGTGCGGAGGAGTCGCCTGGCGCGGGTTCCCGGCAGACTGGGGCCATGACCACCGCGACGCAGGATCGCCGGGTGCGCGATCCGCGTCCTCGACCTCCGGCATGGGTGGGCGACGTGGTCGCCGCGGTCCTCATCATCGCCTCGGCCTTCATCCCGTTCCCGAATGCGGAGTTCCGGCCCGGCAGCCCACTCGTCATCGCCCTGGTCGTCGCGCCGGCGCTCCTGCTCCCCCTTCGCCGACACTGGCCCATCCCGGTGCTCGCGGCCGTCATCGCCTGTTACGGGGCGGCGGCGATCACGGGGACCCTCGCTCCCGGGGTCGTGATCGCGGCCGCGATCGCGATGTTCGGGGTGGCCGTGCGCTCCGCGCGGCGGACGACCCTGATCACGGCCGTCGCGACGATGGTCGCCGTCGCCCTCCTCAGCCTGCTCGCGTCGATCGGCAGCTTCGATCCGCGGACGGTCCAGTTCGCGGTGATGATCGCGTTCGCCGCTGCGGCCGGGGACGGGACACGCTCGCGCCGCGCGTACATCGTGGCGATCACCGAGCGCGCGGAGCGGGCCGAGCAGACCCGCGAGGCCGAGGCGAGGCGTCGGGTGACCGAGGAGCGACTCCGCATCGCCCGCGACCTCCACGACACCGTCGCCCACCAGATCTCGGTGATCAGCCTGAACGCCGGGGTGGCGTCGAGTTCTCTGGAGTCGCGGCCGGAGAAGGCGAAGGAGGCGCTCGTCTCGATCCGACGGGCGTCGCGGACGGTGCTCGGCGAGATCGGCGATCTGCTCGAGGTCCTGCGGAACGACGGCGGGGACGCTGGCGCAGGCTTCCGTGGAACGCTGCCGCAGCCGGGACTCGACCGACTCGACGCGTTGATCGCCGAGTTCACCACCGCAGGCCTCGACATCACGACACGGATCACCCCCGACGCACCGAAGCTGTCGACCGCCACAGACACGGTCGCGTACCGCGTCGTCCAGGAGGGGCTGACGAACGCCCTGAAGCACGGTCCCGAGCGTCGTGCGCACGTGCTCGTCGAGAGCGGCGACGGCAGCATCGTCGTCAGCGTGAGCAACCCGACCGCTCCCGGCGTCCCGAGCGGGCAGCTCGACGGAACGCCGACCACCGGGCACGGGCTCCTCGGCATCCGCGAACGTGTCGCCGCCGTCCGCGGGACCGTCGACGTCGGCGCGACCCCTGGTGGCTGGCGACTGTCCGCGACGCTCCCGACCACCGATCCGACGCACCCCGAGGAGTCCTCCGCATGACCACCGTGCTCGTCGTCGACGACCAGTCGCTCATCCGACAGGCCGTCTCCGACATCCTCGCGTCGGAGTCCGACCTCGACGTCGTCGGCGAAGCCGTGGACGGCGCTCAGGCGGTGGCGCTCGCCCGGGAGTTGCGACCGGACGTCGTGCTCATGGACATCCGCATGCCCGTGCTGGACGGCATCGGCGCGACCGCCGCGATCTGCGCGGACCCCGGGCTCGCGGACACGCGCGTCCTCATCCTCACCACCTTCGAGGAGGACGAGAACCTCATCGCGACGCTGCGGGCCGGCGCGAGCGGGTTCATCGGCAAGGGCTCGGAGCCTGAGGAGATCGTCCGAGCCGTGCGCGCGGTGCACGCCGGGGACGCACTGCTGTCCCCCGCGGCGACCCGGAGTCTCATCACCAGGTACGTCGTCGCTGGAGACGGACCGTCGAGTCCGCGCACGGTCCCAGCCGAACTGACGCTGCTCACCGAGCGGGAACTCGAAGTACTGCTCCTCGTCGCCCGCGGACGCTCCAACCAGCAGATCGCCGACGAACTCGTCATCTCACCGCACACCTCGAAGACCCACGTGAACCGCATCATGACGAAGGTCGCCGCCCACGATCGCGCCCAGCTCGTGATCCTCGCGTACGAGAGCGGTCTGCTCCGGCCGGGCGCCGACGACTGAGCACCCTGCTCCGGCCAGGCGCCGACGGCTGAACCGGTACTGTCGTCCTGTCCACGACGCCGTTCGGCGTGCGGGCCCAGCAGACGAGGAAGTGCGATGGCCGGATCCCCCACAGCTCGACGGACGGCGAGCACGCTGCCGCCCCTCACCCCCGGCCCGCACCGGCGACACCTCGGCCTCATCTCGATCGTCGCCTGTTTCGGCGGGCTGCTCTTCGGCTACGACACCGGCGTGATCAACGGGGCGCTGCGTCCGATGACCGCGGAGCTCGGGCTGACCCCGCTCACCGAGGGCGTCGTCACCAGTTCACTCGTCTTCGCCGCCGCCGTCGGCGCGTTGCTCGGCGGTCGGGTGTCCGACGCGTGGGGCCGCCGCCCGAGCATCGTCGCGCTGGCCGTCCTCTTCTTCATCGGCACGCTCGCGGTCGTCTGCTCGCCGAACGTGGAACTGCTCGTCGCCGGGCGTATCCTCCTCGGCCTCGCCGTGGGCGGCGCGTCTGCCGTGGTCCCGGTCTACCTCGCCGAGCTCGCCCCGTACGAGATCCGCGGGTCCATCACCGGCCGGAACGAGGTCGCGATCGTCATCGGCCAGTTGTCTGCCTTCGTGGTCAACGCGGTGATCGGCAACGTCTTCAGCGAGCACCCGAGCGTGTGGCGGATCATGTTCGCCGTCTGCGCCCTCCCCGCGGTCGCGCTCTTCGTCGGGATGTTGCGGATGCCCGAATCGCCGAGGTGGCTCGTCGACCACGGACGCCGCGATGAGGCACTTGAGGTCCTGCGGACCGTCCGTTCCGACGAGCGCGCAGCTGCCGAACTCGAGGACGTCGAGGCGGCCTCGATCGAGCACCGGAACGAACAGCGGATCGGGCTGCGGGCCGTCCTCCGCAACCCGTGGCTCGTCCGCATCCTGCTCGTCGGCGTCGGGGTGGGCATCGCCCAACAGCTCACCGGTATCAACTCGATCATGTACTACGGCCAGACCGTGCTCGTGGAGTCCGGCTTCGACGAGAGCAGCGCGCTCATCGCCAACATCGCCCCCGGGATCATCGCCGTGATCGGCGGCTTCATCGCCCTCACCTACATGGACCGACTCGACCGACGGAAGACCTTCATCATCGGGTTCTCCCTCACCACCGCCTGCCACCTGCTCATCGGTTGCGCGTCGATGCTGCTCGCGCCGGGCGACCCGGCCCGCCCCTGGGTCATCCTGTTCCTCGTGGTCGTGTTCGTCGGCTCCATGCAGACGTTCCTCAACGTCGCCGTGTGGGTCTACCTGGCCGAGGTGTTCCCGCTCGGGATGCGCGGCCTGGGCATGGGCGTCTCAATCTTCATGCTGTGGGTCGGCAACGGATTCCTGTCGCTGTACTTCCCGTCGCTCGTCGACGGGCTCGGCATCACGGGCACCTTCTTCCTGTTCGCCGGCGTCGGGGTACTCGCGCTCCTGTTCGTCGCCACCCAGGTGCCCGAGACCCGTGGGCGCAGCCTCGAGGCGCTCGGTGCGGACGTCACGACGGGGGCGATCTTCACCCGGCGGTGAGGTGGTCGATCAGGATCTTCGTGCCGATGAGGATCAGGATGACACCGCCCGCGATCTCGGCCGGCTTCCCGAAGCGCTCCCCCACCCGGCGGCCGATGAAGACGCCGAGGAAGGCGAGCACGAAGGTCGTGAGTCCGATGAGGACGACGGCCTCGATGATCGAGCCCGGGAGGAAGGCGAGTGTGATGCCGATGGCGAGGGCGTCGATGCTCGTCGCCAGTGCCAGGACGAGCAGTCGGCGGACGTCGATGCGGTCGGAGTCGACCTCGGTGTCCTCGTGGCTCGAGAACGCCTCCCAGAGCATCTTCCCGCCGACGAGGGCGAGCAGGCCGAAGGCGACCCAGTGGTCGACCTCCGTGATGTACCGCGCGAACTGCGTGCCGAGCACCCAGCCGATGAGCGGCATGACCGCTTGGAAGAGTCCGAAGGTGCCGGCGATCACGAGCGCGTGACGCACGTTGAATCGTCGCATGTGCAGGCCCTTGGTGAGGGCGACGGCGAAGGCGTCGGCTGAGACGCCGAGCGCGATGAGGAGGAGCGGCCAGAACGTCATGTCGCGGGGGTCTTTCTCTGCGGGGCGTCCTGCACGCGGAACCGTGGTCGGGCGGGGCGCCTCGAGGACCCGTCAACGTTGCCAGGGCGACAGGTGAGCGGCAAGCCGAGGTGCGTGATTGTCAGCGTTTCGGGTCGCCTAACGCGGCAGTTCGGGCCACCGTGAGCTGTTGTCAATACAGCCAAGCGTGTACTGTTTTCTCCGTGACCGACACCATGACACCGACCGCGACCCTGACGCACACCGCTGCGCTCGCGAGACTCGGGCACGCCCTGTCGGACGAGACACGGGCCCGCATCCTGCTCACGCTCCGAGAGGCCCCGGCGTTCCCGTCCGATCTCGCCGACGCACTCGGTGTCTCGCGGCAGGTCATGTCGAACCAGCTCGCCTGCCTCCGCGGTTGCGGGCTCGTCGAAGGCGTCCGTGAGGGACGGAACACCTGGTACCGCCTGGCGGACCCGCATCTCGCGCCGGCGCTCGACGACCTCCTGCGCCTCGTGTTGGTCGTCGACCCCGACTGCTGCTCCGGCGAGCAGTGCACCTGCGCATGAGCGCCGTCGGTCTGCCGAGCCCCCGCCTCCGGGCCCAGCTGACCCCCGCCAGACGTGCGACCCTGCAGCGGCGCATCCGGTGGATCGTGGCAGCGACGATCGCGTACAACGTCGTCGAGGCGGTCGTCGCCCTGTCCGCCGGGGCCGTTGCGTCCTCGGCGGCACTCATCGGATTCGGGCTCGACTCGATCGTCGAGGTGCTGTCCGCCGCAGCGGTCGCCTGGCAGTTCTCGAGCCCGGAGCCGCATCGTCGCGAACGAGTCGCCCTCCGGGTGATCGCCGTGTCGTTCTTCGGCCTCGCGGCCTTCGTCACGGTCGACGCGGTCCGATCACTCGTCGGCCTGTCCACCGCCGAGCACTCGACCGTCGGGATCGTCCTCGCGGCGATCAGCGTCGTCATCATGCCGGCGTTCTCGCTGTTCGAGCGCCGGACCGGGAACGAGCTCGGCTCCGCGTCCGCCGTCGCCGACTCGAAGCAGACGCTCATCTGCTCCTACCTGTCGGCAGCGGTCCTCATCGGACTGGTGCTCAACAGCACCCTCGGCTGGGCCTGGGCGGACGCCGTCGCCGCCCTCGTCATCGCCGTCTTCGCCGTCAAGGAGGGGCTCGAAGCGTGGCGAGGCGACGCGTGCAAGCGACCGGTCTCCTCGCTCACCTCGGAAGGCTCGGACGCCTGCGACTGCTGCTGAACGCGTGCGAGACGTCACCGGGGCGGGATAGCCTGCACTCATGCCAGCAGCCGACGCCGCAGACGCTCCCGACATCGAAGCCCTCCTCGCCGCAGCGGCGACCGACCGTTCGCAGGCGCCGGCCTTCGTGACGGCACTGCTCGAGAGCACGGTGATCGTCGCGGGGACCGTGACCGACGACAGCATGGCGACCCTGGCTGACCTCCTCGACGCTGACGGCAGCTCGGTGCAGCCGTTCTACACCTCGAAGGAGCGCTTCCAGGAGACGCTCCAGGTCGTTCCGACCTTCGAACGCAACATCCTCGCGCTGCCCTGCCGGGTCCTCTGGCAGATGACCCGAGGCCGCAGGCTCGTCCTCAACCCGCACTCCGCGCACGGCAAGGAGTTCCTCCCGGGCGAGATCGCCCAGCTGCTCGACGGCGAGGCGGTGCTCACCCCACGCGTGGTCGAGCGCGAGACCGAGGTCATGGTGGGACAGCCGGCCCGCGTCCCACCGGGGATGACCGAGGCACTGACGGCGGCCCTCGCCGAGTACCGCGAGGTCGACGAAGCGATCCTGGGCTGGAAGGTCACCCCGCAGGAGGGCGGTTCCTTCGACGAGAGCTACCTGCTCGTCATCGTCGGCGCTCCGAACGCACGCGAGGTCGTCAGTGGCGCCCTCGCCCGGGCGCTCGCGACGTACTCGGCGAGTGTGCCGATCGACGTGATGTACGCCGCGCCGGGCGCGAAGCACCTGCTGCAGGGCGTCCCGCCGTTCCACCGCCGCAAGCGCGGACTGTTCCGGCGAGGATGAGCGGCGAGCGGACCAGGAGGCTCGTGGCGGCCGGGCGTGTGGGACGTCTCGGACGGGCGGCCCTGGTCGCTGGCATCACCCTCGCGGTCCTCACGGCGTGCGTCGGGCCGTCGCCACACCCGGCATCCTGGGGCCCGACGGCAGGCTCGACTCCCTCGGAGCCGCCGTCGAGCGACCTCCCGGACCTACCGGTCGCCGACTTCCCCGGGCTCGCCTGCGAGCAACTCGCCGAGCCTGACGCCGTCGCCGCGCTCCTCGGCGACCGCGCCGCCACGGTGGCGGCGTCCATCGCGGAGGCGCCTGTCCTCCAGGACGGCGGCACCGTGTGCGCATGGTCGGACGAGGCGACCGGCGCGGCCCTGACGATCCGCCTCGTCGGTGAGGGTGTCGACCACTGGGCGGCGTTCAACCACTGGTACGAACACACCGACTGGACCGACACCGTCGGCGAGATCACCGGGACCAGGTGCTCGGACGACGGTTGCTCGGTCCATGCCCTCGACGGGGAGCGGTTCATCGAGGTGGACACCGTCGGCCTCGACGACCCGGACGGGCAGCGCACGGAGGAGATCGCCCGGGCCGCGCTCGCGGCGGCGCCGGCACCGACCCCGCGTCCGGTGGCGTCCGGCTCGGGCACCGGCACCGGCACCGGCTCGCGTTCGTGCGCAGCCGCGCTGCCCGAGGCATCGGTGCAGGCGATCCTCGGCGCGAGTGCCGGGGGCGCGAGCTATGTCAGCACCGCGACCCCGAGCTACCACCTCGCCCAGGACGCCCTCACCCGCGTCGGCGGCCTCGACTGCCGCCTGCTCTCCGCGGACTCGCGCGAGCTGCTCCGGTTCACCGTGCTGCCCGGAGGTGCGTGGCTGTTCCGCGACGACGCTCCGATCGCCGGCGCCAGATCGGGGTCGGCCGACGACGAGGGTTCGTCCGAGACGGCGCAGCGCGGCGAGGACTGGGTCAGCCTCCGGGCACCCGGAGCCGGCGCGGAGACCACGCGCGCCCTGCTGGCCGAACTGCTCGGCTGAGGGCGACGCGCGAGACCCGACGCGCGCTAGCCCGTGGGGCGGTCCGCGAAGGACACGACGACAGCGCCGACCACGGCGGCGATGGTGACCGCGACGGCGATGAACCACTGGATCCGAGGTGCCGCCCGCCGGATCACGACGACCAGATGTGCCAGCAGCGCCAGGACCGCCACCGCGCCGATGACCGTACCGACCACGCCTGGCTCGAACGCGACGACGCGCTCGGTCGCGAAACTGTCGTCGTCCGCCGGGGGCAGGTAGTACGTCGTGGTCATCTGCATCGCCGCGGCGAGCAGACCGAGCGCGGCGATCACGAGCAGGACTGAGGCTGCGACGATGCGCTTGGCACGGGACATGCCACCAGTATGGCGAGCGTCGGGCCCTGGACAGACGAACGCCCCACCCATGGAGCTGTGGGTGGGGCGTTCTGGCCGTTCGTTCGGACGAGTGCCGGTCGCCGCTCAGGCGTTGATCGCCTCCGGGTGGTCGACCGAGTCGACGGTGATCTTCCGGGGCTTCGCCCGCTCGCTCACCGGGATGATCACGGAGAGCACGCCGCTGTCGTACGACGCCGTGATGCCGTCGAGGTCGAGGCCGTCGCCGAGCGTGAACTGCCGGAGGAAGTGTCCGCCGCCTCGCTCACGGGCGAGCCAGCGCACGCCCTCGCGGCTGTCGGCCGTGCGCTGGGCGCGGATGGTGAGCTGGCCGCCGTCGACGTCGACGTCGATCGAACCGGGGTCGATGCCGGGGAGGTCGGCCAGCATCACGTAGCGGTCGCCGTCGCGGTAGAGGTCCACCGGCATTGGCCGGGGAGCGCGGACGGAGTCCAGCACGGAGGCTGCGAAGCGGTCCAGCTGACTGATCGGATCGAGGGTCATTGCCATGAGTGTTCTCCTTCCCTGTCGCCCGATGACGGTCGGGCTCATCGGTTGTCGCTGTCCAGGAGGTGGAGATCCGGGGCTTTGGATCTGCACTTCGTGGTGTAGATTTTTTATACATCGAACGCAGATTCCGTTGCAACCCGTTTTCAGGAGATCTCAAGCATGGCTGAGCGTGACTCGACGACACCCGTGTACGGCATCGCCGTCGCGGCCCAACTCGCGGGCGTTCCCGAGGCGACCCTGCGGCTGTTCGAGAGCAAGGGACTGCTCACGCCGTCGCGGACGGAGGGCGGCACGCGGCGGTACAGCGAGGACGATCTCGAGCGACTCAAACGCGTGACCGACCTGCGTGACGACGGGGTCAACATCGCGGGGATCGCCCGGGTGCTCGACCTTGAGGACGCCAATCGGGGACTGCAGGATCGGCTCGACGCCGTCGAGGACTGAGCGCGGCAGCTGCGCGACAGGTGGCGGCAAGTGGCAGCATAGAGGGATGAGCCTGCAGCGAAGCACTCCGTCAGCCCAGCACATCGACGCCTCCGGGATCGAAGCCTTCATCGACGCCCTCGAGCACCTGCCGAACGTCGAACCGCACAGCCTCATGCTGCTGCGGTCCGGCCAGGTCGTCGCGGAGGGATGGTGGGCGCCGTACTCCGCGGAGCGCGTGCACCTGCTGTATTCGTTGAGTAAGAGCTTCACCTCCACCGCCGTCGGCTTCGCCGTCGAGGAGGGACTCCTCAGCCTCGACGACACCGTGATCAGCCACTTCCCGGAACTCGACGCCGAGGTGACCGACCCCCGGAGCCGCGCCATGCTCGTGCGGCATGTGCTCGCGATGGCGAGTGGTCACCGGGAGGAGACGATCATGCGGGCGGCGGCGATCGACCCGACGAACCTCGTCCGCGGGTTCCTGCTCCTGCCGCCCGACGAGGACCCCGGCACCGTCTTCGCGTACAACCAGCCGTGCACCTACACGGCCGCGGCGATCATCCAGCGCATCACCGGCGGGACGCTCACCGACTACCTGCGTCCTCGCCTGCTCGACCCACTGGGCATCGGTGACTTCGACTGGCAGCGGGACGACCAGGGTTTCGAGCTCGGCTACAGCGGGCTGCACGCGCGCACGGAGGCGATCGCGTCGCTCGGGCAGCTCTACCTGCAGCGCGGTGTCTGGGAGGGGCGGCAGCTGTTGCCCGAGTCCTGGGTGGCCGAGGCGACGAGGTCGCACATCGCGAACGGTGACGACCCGGAGTCGGATTGGGCGCAGGGGTACGGGTTCCAGTTCTGGATCGCGCGCCACGGGTTCCGAGGCGATGGTGCGTACGGCCAGTACTGCGTCGTGCTGCCGGAACACGACGTCGTCCTGGCGGTGACCGGTCAGAGCCTCGACATGCAGGCCGTCTTGAACGCCGCGTGGGAGCACCTGTTGCCGGCGTTCGGGCGTGGTGATGAGGCCGAGTCGGTGGAGGGCGTGAGCACGGACGCGGACGCGAACATGGACGCGGATCAGGCGCTGCTCGAGCGACTCGCCGGCCTGGCGCTGCCGCCGGTGTCGGCAGATCAGGGCGGCTCTGCCGCGGAGAACGGCGCAGCTGAGGCGTCACTGCGCGACTTGGTCGGGCGGACGTTCGCTGCCGATCCCGGTTCCGCCCTGCCGCAGCTGACGGCCCTCGAGGTGGCGTCGGCCGACGGCGGTCAGGTGCTGCTGGTCGTGCAGGAGGGTGATGACCGGGTGGAGGTCGTCCCCGGTTTCGGCGAGTGGCGGACGCACGGGCCGGTCGTGGCGAGTGCCGGGTGGGGTGCCGACGGTGGCGTGCTGCGGGTCGAGGTGATCTTCGTCGAGACTCCGCATCGGATGCATCTCGTCGTCGATCCGGCGGCGGGCACCTTCGACGCGTGGTGGGAGACGACGCCGCTGCGGACGTCGCGGCTCGCCGAGGTGCGGCGTCCGAGTGAGGTCGTCGACGGTAGCGGTTCGTCCGTCTGGTGACCTGACGCCGGCGGCAGGCTGGGGAGTCCAGGGGCAGGCTTGCCGCCCTTCGACGAGCTCAGGGACCGAGCTGATCCGGCCACACCTCCGCCGATCACTGAGCACACCTCGCCCCGGTCACTGAGCCTGTCGAAGTGCGCACGAGGAACCCTTCGACA
>NZ_JARVSB010000007.1:0-458290 GCF_030209365.1 Plantibacter sp. ME-Dv--P-095 | reverse complement strand
CGTCGACATGTCGACGAAGTACAAGGAGACCAGCGAGGGCGGCCTCGCGGTCAACGTCATCGAGTGCTGAGTCGCGCCGCCATCTCGGGCGGGGTCGGGCGCCTCAGCGTCGTTCGGCGGGTGACCCGATCACCGTGGGTCGAGTGCTGCCACGTCCGTCACGGGCAGGCGGCACACGAAGTCGTGGCAGAGGTAGGCGGTCGGCAGACCGTCCCGGCTCGTCCGCTCGGCGAAGAGGCCGAAGCCGGCAGCAGCCCAGGCGGCGGCCTCCTGATCCGTGACCACCGTCACCACCGCGTCGCGTCGCGTCCTGACGGCGTCACGCATCGCCCGAGCGGCCGTGACCCGGTCCTCGCTCTCGTCGGTGCGGACGTGATCCGGCGCGACGACGACGAGTTGCGAGGCCGCTTCCCCGAGCGATGCGGCCAGTCCGAGGCTCGCGCCGAACGCGGTCGGTGCCCGCAGCGCCGCCGACGCGGCGAACCGCACGGCGCCCTCGGCGGCCGCCCGGAAGCGCCCGTCCGCCGAGAGCTGGTACAGCAGCAGCGACGCCTGGCCGAGCGCGGAGATCCCCGACGGGTAGGCGCCCTCCGACGGGTCGCCGTCAACGCGGGTGCCGTGAGCGGCCAGCACCGGGTCTCCACCACCCGGCAGGACGAACCCGGCCACAGCGGTCGGCGCACCGGCCCCTGACGCCTCGGCCCCGGAACCCTCGGGGAGGCATCGTTCGACGAGGTCCCTGGCGAGCTCCGCGTAGCGCACCTGACCCGTCGCGAGGCCGAGACGCACCAATCCGGTGGCGAGCATCCCGTAGTCCTCCAGGGCCGCCGCCGCCCCCGAGCGCTGCTCGTCGAGCGAGGCGCGCGCGAGGGTGCCGTCCGGCAGCAGATGGTTCTCGACGACCGCGTCGGCCGCCCACCGGGCGGCCTCGAGCCACTCGGGGCGGTCGAGGACCGTCGACGCCTCGGCCAACGCACCGATGGCGAGTCCGTTCCACCCCGACAGCACCTTGCGGTCGACCGCGGGCGGAACGAGCGTCGCTCGGCCGTGCACGTCGCGCCGGTAATAGCCGCCCTCCGACCGGACGCCGTCGACGACGCTCTCCGAGTCCTGGGCGGACCCGAAGCCACCGCTCGGCTGCTGGAGGGTGTCGATGAGGAAGCCGGCGATCCCGGTCGCGACGGTGGCGGCCCACGGGCTCGGTCGCTCCGCCCAGGCCCGCACGTACGCGGTGAGCAGCAGCGCGTTGTCCGTCAACATGCGTTCGTAGTGCGGCTCGGTCCAGTCGCGGTTGACCGCGTACCGGAAGAACCCGCCTTCGACGGGGTCGCGAAGCGCCGACGCCCCCATGGTCCGGAGCGTGCGCTGCGCGAGGTCGACACCGCGGCGAGCAGCCTCCCCCTCGCGTGGCGTGAGCAGGACGTCGAACACCGGCGCCATCGGGAACTTCGGGGCGGTGCCGAATCCGCCCAGGTCGCGGTCCTCGAGGCCCTCGATGATCGCGACCGCGGCGTCGAGGTCTTCGGGCCCCGGCACGGACGCGTCTTCAGGGGCGGTCATCGCCTCGGCGATCGCGCGGGCGAGGCCGTCGGCGCTGGCGACGACGTCCTCTCGACGCTCCGTCCACGCCACCCGGACCGCCTCGAGCACCTGCGGGAAGGACGGGTGGCCCCGGAGCGGCACCGGCGGAGAATAGGTGCCGGCGTGGAACACATGCCCGCGAGGCGTCACGAAGACGTTCAACGGCCAGCCGAGCTCCCGGGTGAACGCCCCGGCCGCGGCGAGGTAGCTCGCGTCGACGTCGGGATGCTCCTCGCGATCGACCTTGACGGCCACGAAGTCACGGCGGAGCAGCTCCGCGATCCGCTCGTCCGCGAAAGACTCCCGCGCCATGACATGGCACCAGTGACAGGTCGAGTACCCGATCGACACGAGCAGGGGGACGTCACGACGGGCGGCCTCCTCGAAGGCCTCGGGCCCCCAGGGGTACCAGTCGACCGGCTGCTCGGCGTGGGAGCGGAGGTACGGGCTCATCGCCCCGGCGAGCCGGTTCGTCATGTCGGGTCCGTCGCCCGATCCCTATCGACCGAGCGGCAGCTGCTCGCCCGCCGTGATGCGGGACCGGAGCCGGTTGTTCGGGGCGGGCAGCGGGCACACGTAGTGGTCGCTGAACGCACACGGCGGCAGGTAGGCGCGGTTGAAGTCCACGAGGACGTGTCCGTCTGCGGTGGGCGCCGGCATGCTGATGAACCGGAACCGGTAGGTCTCGTCGCCGCTCGTGCCGTCGGAGAACACCGCCCAGAGCCCGTTCGGGCCGCCGGTGACGGTCAAGGACACGGCTTCGTCGCCGAGCGTGAACTCGACCCGGCCCACCGGCGTCTCCGTCGTGACGTGGCCGTCGATGGATTCGGTCTCCACCGTCACCCCGGGCGAGGGGACGAATCGGGCGGGCCTGATCCACGAGACGTCCGGGGCGAAGGCGCTGATCCCGGAGAGCGCGGTGCGCGTCGGAGCCTCGGGATCGAGGACTCGGAGGGCGTAGGCGCCGTCGCGCTCCATGCCGCGCAGGAGGGCGTCGCCGAAGTGCAGTTCCTCACCGTGGACGAGCTCGACGCGGTCGGTCATGATCTGCGCACCGCTCGGTGTCGTGAGGCCCGTGCCGGTGAGCCGTTCGCCCACGATGCCGGTGTCATCGGCACGCCAGGTGCCCGGAGCGCCTTCCAGAGGCGTCGCCTCCTCGGTCAACCAGTGCGTGAAGCGCAGCGCGGCGATCCCGTGCGGCGCGCGCACCGAACGCTCGCGGGCGGTGTGCCAGGCGGTCCAGGACGCGATGAACTCGGCGGGGGTCTCGGAACTCATACCCCGACGGTACCAACTCCAGGCGTCGCACAGCCCCCCTGGACATCCCGCCTCGCCCGGATGCGCTCACCGCGAACAGCGCGATGGCGCCGCCCGGCGGACCGGGCGACGCCATCGAGGTGGTGCCGTACTAGTTGAAGAGCTTCTTGTCCTTGAGCCAGTCGGCAGCGAGGGTCTTCGGTGCCGCCTTCTCGTCGCCCTGGTTGCGGGCGTTGAGCTCGATGAGGTCTTCGGTGGTGAGCTCCGCCGACACGGCGTTGAGCACCTCCTTGACCTTGTCGCTGGCCTTGTCCGAGTTGATCAGCGGGAGGACGTTCTGCGGGAGGATCAGGTTCTCCGGGTCCTCCAGCGTGACGAAGTCGTTCGCGGCGATCGACGGGGTGGTCGTGTAGATGTCGGCCATCTGGACCGTGCCGTCGAGCAGGGCCGCGGTGGTCTGCGCGCCGCCGCCGTCGCTGATCGGCACGAAGGTGAGCTTGTCGGCCGGGACACCGTAGACCTCGGTCAGGCCCTTCGGTCCGTACGGACGCTCGGCGAGCTCAGGAGCCCCACCGATGGCCAGCGGGACGGTGAGGGACGCGAGGTCGGCGAGGCTCGTGACGTTGTTCGCCTCACTGAACTCCTTGGTGACGTTGTAGGAGTCCTTGTCCTCGGCCTTCGACTGGTCGAGCACCTCGTAGCCCTTGGGAGTCGCCTCCTGGAGCGCCGAGTAGACCTCGTCGCTCGACTTGGCCGTCGCCGAGTCGTCGAAGAACTGCAGCAGGTTGCCGCTGTAGTCGGGGACGAGGTCGATGGACCCGTCTTCGAGGGCGGCGATGTAGACGTCGCGGGCGCCGATGTTGAGCGACTCGGCGGTCTTGATGTCGTTCGCCTCGAGCGCCTGGATGTAGATCTGCGCGATGATCTCGGACTCGGGGAACCCGGCGGAACCGACGGTGATGGTGTCCGAAGCGGCGGTCTCGCCGGCGGTCGGATCGCCCGCGGAGCAGGCGCTGAGGGCGAGTGCTGCTGCGGCGGTCGCCGCGATGCCGACGGCGAGGCGTCGACCCTGTCGAATGGTGAACATGAGGTTTCCTATCTGTGATGGACGAGAACGGTGGTGCCGTTGTGCGGGATGGTGCCTCGGGCGATGCTGGCGCCCGAGAGGGTTCGGAGTGCTACTCGATCCGGTGCGCTGCGGTCTGCATCTTTGTCTCCGCCGCTGCGAGCTCGGGGTCCGGTGACGTCGATCGGTCGCCGGCACCTGCGCCGGCACCGCGCGAGCGGGTCTCGTCGACGCGGGCGTGAGTCGCCTGGACACCGCGCGGGACGACCGCTCGCTGGAGGAGCGAGAAGAGGCCCTCCAGCAGCAGGGCGAGAACGATGATGATGATCGATCCGGCGAGCATCTGCGCGTAGTCGCGCACCGGCAGGCCGTCGAGGATGTACCGGCCGAGCCCGGGGCCGTTGGTCAGGAAGGCCACGACCGTCGCGGTCGCGATCGTCTGCAGGACGGCCGAACGGACGCCACCGATCATGAGCGGCAGCGCCAGGGGGATCTCCACCTTGCCGAGGATCTGCCACTCGTTCATGCCGACGGCGCGAGCGGCGTCGACGGTCTGTCGGTCGATCGCCTCGACACCGCCGTACGCGCCGGCGAGGACCGGCGGGACGGCGAGCACGACGAGTGCCGTGATCGCGGGGACGAGGCTCGTGCTCGAGAAGCCCCAGCCGAGCGTGATGAGAGCGAGCAGCGAGAGCAGGCCGAGCGTCGGGAGCGCGCGGAGCGACCCGGTGATGACGACCGCGAGCTCACGCCCCTTGCCCGTGTGCCCGATGAGGAGCCCGAGCGGGATCGCGATGAGGCAGGCGATCAGGACGGTGAGGCCGGTCACGCCGAGGTGCTGGAGCACCCGCACGGGGATGCCGCCAGGACCCTCCCAGTGTTCCGGGTCGAAGATCCACGCGAACGCGGCGAGGAAGTTGATCATGCGACTCCTCCCCCGGTGGTCGCCAACTCGCGGGCCTCGGTGGCGGCGCGACGGCGACGGATCGCCCCCTTCGAGCTGATACGCGTCCAGGGCATGAGCAGGCGCCCCAGGAGGACGAGCAGGACGTCGAACACGATCGCGATGACGACCGTCCCGACGATACCCGTAAGGATCTCGATCGGGAACTGGCGGTTGTAGCCGTCGGTGAACAGGTAGCCGAGGTTCGTGACCCCGATGAGGGCGCCCACGCTCAACAGGCTGATGGTGCTGGCAGAGACCACCCGGATGCCCGCGAGCATGAGCGGGCCGGCGAGCGGGAACTCGACCCGCCAGAAGCGTTGGCCGGTCGAGAACCCGACGGCCTGCGCCGACTGCCGCACGCCGGCGTCGACGGCGTCGAGCGCGTCGGCGATCGTCCGCACGAGGAGCGCCACGGCGTAGATGGTCAGGGCGATGACGACGTTCGCCGGGTCGAGGATCTTCGTCCCGATCAGGGAGGGCATGAGGACGAACAGCGGCAGCGACGGGATCGCGTAGAGGATGCCACTCACCGTGAGCAGGACCCCGCGCGACCACCGGTACCGGTGGGCGAGCCAGCCGAGCGGCAGGGAGATGAGGAACCCGAGGATGATCGGGGGAAGACTCAACTGCACATGGGTGAGCGTGAGCTCCCAGATCATGCTCCAGTTCGCGATGACCCAGTTCATCTGGACGCGCCGCCCTCGGCCGATTCCCTGCCCTGTGGCCCACCGGGATCGCGGCGGTCTCCGAGGACGCCCGCTGGGCGCCCGGACTCGTCGACGACGACGTCCCGTCCGCCCACCCGCTCGACGTGCAGGGTGCGCTGGCCGCGGTCGGCGCCGATGAACTGGGCGACGAAGTCGTTCGCCGGCTCCGCGACGATCTCCGCCGGTGAACCCACCTGGGCGATGTGGCCGCCCTTCTGCAGGATGACGACCTGGTCGCCGAGGAGGAACGCTTCGTCGATGTCGTGGGTGACGAACACGATCGTCTTGGCGATGTCGCGCTGCAGGCGGAGCAGCTCCCGCTGGAGTTCAGCCCGGACGAGCGGGTCGACGGCGCCGAACGGCTCGTCCATCAGGAGGATGTTGGGGTCGATCGCCAGACCTCGCGCGACCCCGACGCGCTGCTGCTGCCCGCCGGACAACTGGCTCGGGTAGCGGTCGGCGAGCGAGCGGTCGAGTCCGACGGTGTCGAGCAGGGTGAGGGCGTCCGCCCGGGCCTGCTTCTTGTTGATGCCGGTGAGCATGGGCACCGTGGCCACATTGTCGATCACGGTGCGGTGCGGGAGCAGGCCGGAGTTCTGCATGACGTACCCGATGCGGCGACGCAGCCGGACGGGGTCGACCGCCGAGACGACCTCGTCGTCGATGACGATGCGGCCCTCGCTCGGATCGACCATGCGGTTGATCATGCGCAAGAGGGTGGTCTTGCCGCAGCCGGAGGATCCGACGAAGACCGTGGTGGACCGCGACGGGATCGTGAGGGAGAAGTCGTCGACCGCGAGGGTGCCGTCGTCGAAGCGCTTGGAGACGTGTTCGAAGGAGATCATGCTGGACCGATGCCTCTTCTCTGCACGGCTGTTCGTGACAGGTCGTCTTCCAAGGGTCGTCGCCGCCGCGGTCGGTGGCTCGCTGAACGTCTCTCGGTCGGTGGTCCGAACCTACCGGAGGGTACCGACATCGCCCACCCCCTCGACACGTGTCGAAATACATGGCATGCGACGGCGCGCACCGGCACCGTCCGGCCGACGGGTCCCTCAGGAGCGGTCGACGCCGAGCGCGGCGAGCGCCGCCGCGACGAGCTGCTGACCATGCTGCTCCTGCTCGATCGCCGACCGGAGGCCAGCGTGGGCGACCGAGAACCCGACGGACCACTCGTCGTGCTCCGCCGGACCGAGCGCGTCCGCTGCGACGACCGCCTCGACCGCCAGGACGTCCGCGAGGAGGGCGGTCGAGCGTTCCAGCAGTCGGAGGGAGGTCCCGGCGAACGAAGCAGGATCGTCCGCGGCCTCATCCGGCACGCCGGTGGCGACGACCGGGGTCGCGAGCACGCGGAGCTCGGCGACGAGGTCCGCCGCCGACTGCCGGAGCCGATGCGGGACGAGCCGGTGCCCGGTTTCGCGGTGGTCGACCTCACCTCCGTCGATGCGTGCGAGCCGTCGCTCGGCGGCAGCGGCGGTGTGCGCGACGGCCGCGCGGAGCCCGTCGAAGGCACGGGCGAGCCGCGCGCCATGCAGCAGACCGCCGCTCCGGAGGACACCCGACGCCTGATCGACGAGCGGATCATCCGAGGCCGTTGCGAGCGTCGCTTCGACGAGCAGGACGGCCGCCGTGACCTCGTCGGCGAGGGCACCGTTGATCTGCGGGGTCGCCCGGAGCCGCAGTCCGTCCGGATCCCGTTCACCGCGCGCACCGTCCGCGCGCACCGGCGTCGCCAACAGCTCGGTGATCCGCTCGGCGCTCGCCCGGGTGCCCGCCGACGGGCTGCCGGCGAGGACGGTCGCGTCGAACGCCGGTCCTCGCTCGCCGAGTCCTGACGGCGCACCGGCCCGCGACGAGAGTGCGCTCGTGGTGTCGGCCAGCCGACTGAGCGCACCGAGCCGGTGGAGCGCGAGTGCGCCGACGCCGAGGGAGTAGGCGTTGTGGTGCACGAACGCGAGCGCCTCGTGCACCGCGAGGCCGAGCGGTGCGAGCCCGACCCGCGACAGGGCGACCCGTGCGGAGAGCCGCTCGCCCGCGAGGACCGCCTCCCCCTGTCCGATCACGAGCGTCGCGACGGGCGCGAGGTGGGTCTGGTCGCCGTCACCGACGGATCCGATGGACGGGATCACCGGGGTCACGCCACGGTTGAGGAGTTCCGCGACGAACACGGCGGTCTCGAGGCGGATCCCGGATGCGCCACGCGTCCATCCGGCGAGCCGGGCGGCGACCACCGCCCGAGCTCGGTCCACGGACAGCGGGAGACCGATGCCGCCACGGCGGTCATGGACGACGCGCTCCTCCACCGCCGACGCGTCGAGCGTCGCGGTGCGCGGGGCCACTCGTCCCGCGCCCGGGCCTCGGGACGGTGGGCCCGGCGCGTCGACTCCGACCGCCGCCGTCTGCCGGTCGACGATGGCCCGCCCCGCACCGATGCGGTCGAGCGCCGCCGTGTCGAGGACCACGATCGCGTCGTCGCGGGACACGGCCACGAGGTCGTCGACCGAGATCGGACCGGTGCCGAACACCACAGGCGCTCCCATCAGCGCGCACCGGTCGGCCGGTCGGCGGCGTTCATCTGGTCTGCGCTGCTGGACACGGGTCGCTCCATCCGCTCGTCGAGGGGCCGTGGACCGGCCGGGATGGACGTCAGCGTACGAGCGCCTGGCGACCGGCGCACGGCGTGTGTCGACGTATGACGGGACGTGGGGACGGCCGGAGCGACGGGGTGCCGGCGGACCTCAGCGGTAGCGGCGGCCCTCGTCGCGGCGGTAGAGGGCGAGGACCACGACGGTGAGGACGAGCGTCCACGCGAGGACCCCGACCCACGACCACCACGGCAACTCGCCGCCCTGGACCGCCCAGACGACGAGCTCCCGGGTCTGGCGGCTCGGAAGGAACATCGACAACCGGTCGAGCCACGGGGCGAAGAGGAACGGCGGGATGAACAGTCCGCCGGCGAAGGCCAACGAGAACATGGCCACCTGCACCACCGCGATCGCGGCCTTGCTGGGGAGGGCGTACCCGATCGCGGTGCCCAGGAGCATGAACGGCATGGCACCCACGATGAGCGCCACGACGCCGCCGAGGAGTCCCAGCGGGGTCGCGGTGGCCGCGGTCAGGAGCGCACCGAGCACGACGACCGGTACGACGGCCGCGAACCCGAGGAGGCCGACCGAGCAGAGGTGCGAGAGGACCCGGGCGACACCCGTCACCGGGAGCGTGCGGAGATACGGATCCCACGCCTGCTCCCTCGCCTGGGCGATGGTCAGCCCGAAGCCGAACAGGGCGTTCGCGAGCACCGCGAAGACGATGAGGGAGATGACCGCCTGGGTCGCGATGCGGGGGTCGCCGGCGACCTGCGCCTGCGGGACGACGAAGAACAACAGCGAGAGCGCCGGGAACACGAGCGAGCCGATCACCGCGATCGGGACGCGCACCGTTTCGAGCAGGGAGTACCGGGCGTGCAGGGTGGTGAGCTGGAGCGTCGTGGCCATCAGGCGGCGCTCCGTCCGACGATCGCCCGGGCGTCCGCGGTGAGGGTCAGGAACGCCTCCTCGAGGGTCGCGCCGCGGACGGCGAGATCGGTGAACGGGACCTGCGACCGGACGAGATCGCGCACGAACGCGTCGGCGTCGCGGACGTCGAGTTCGACGGCGTCCCCGTCCCGGCTCGCCTGGACGACCCCGGCGAGCCGCTCCACCGACGCGGGGTCGGTGCTGCGGAGTCGCACCCGGTGGATGCCGACCAGCCCGAGCACCTCGCGCAGCGGCGCATCGGTGATGACCCGTCCGCCGCCCAGCACCACGACACGCTCGGCGAGTGCCTCGATCTCCTCGAGGTAGTGGCTGGTGAGGACGATCGTCGCACCGAGCTCGCGTTGCCGGCGGATCGCGTCCCAGAGGGTGCGGCGTGCGTCGACGTCGAGGCCCGTCGTCGGCTCGTCGAGGAGCACGAGACGCGGTTTTCCGACGAACGCGAGCGCGACCGCGAGGCGCCGCTGTTGGCCGCCCGAGAGCGAGCCCGTCTGGCGTCGGATGAGCTCGCCGAAACCGAACTGCTCGGCCAGGACGTCCGTCGGCACGCGGTCGGCGAAGTGCCGTCCGACGAAGTCGACGACCTCGCCCACCCGCAGCGTCGGCGGGAGTGCCGTCTCCTGCGGGGTCGATCCGAGCCGGGTGCGGTTGACCGCCTGGGCGGGATCGCCACCGAAGAGGGTCACGGTGCCGCTCGTCGGACGTCGCGTGCCCTGCAGCAGGGAGAGCACGGTGGACTTGCCGGCGCCGTTGGGGCCGAGGAGCCCGACGAGCGAACCCGGCTCGATCCTGAGGTCGACGTCGTCCAAGGCGGTCACGTCGCCGTAGCGTCGCGTCACGCCCTCGAGGGTGGCCAGTGGTGTGGTCGTCATGATGTCCCCGTTCCCGTCGCGCCGCCGAGCATCGCTCGGAGCCCGGTCATGTAGTCCTCGAACGCGCGGCGCCCGAGCGTGGTGAGTTCCAGGTAGGTGACCGGAGTGCGTCCCCGGTGGGTCTTGGTGACGAGGACATAGGCGCCGTCCTCAAGTTTCCGCAGGTGGGTGGACAGGTTTCCGGCGGTCATGTCGAGCATCTCCTGCAGGCGGGGGAACGACATGCTGCTGTCGGCATCGATCGCCGCGAGTGTCGACATGATGCGCAGGCGGGCTTGTGCGTGGATGAGGGGGTCGAGTTCGTCCATCGGTCACACCGCCGATCGGTGGGCACGCCGACGGCGGGTCGCCTCGAGGAAGGTCGCGTACACGAGGAAGCCGCCTCCGCCGGCGATCGCCATGATGAGCGCGTTGCCCGGCGAGCCGAAGAACGGCGCGGCCATGCCGACCACGATGATCCAGATGCCCATGCCGTACATGAGGCGGTCGCGCCACACCGCTCCACCTGCGAGGTACAGCAGCCCGACCACGAGGCTGTAGATGGCCGGGTAGAAGATGGCGGCGAGTGCGGGTGCCATCCCCGCAGCGAACAGGGCGCCGCCGAACACGGCCGCGGCCGTGCACCCGATCGCCCAGGCGATGCCGTACATGGTCCCCTGCACCTGCTGGGCTCCCTGGATACCCCGCGACACGCGGGAGCCGATGATCGACGACGAGACGATGCCGCCCACCATCAGGATCCCGAAAAGCCACCCGGCGACCATCGGCGGCGTGGTGAACCAGGGGTTCTCGTCGCTCGCGGACCAGAGCGCGAGGAACCCGACGGTCCACGCGACACCCCAGATGTACACGATCGCGATGGTGGGCCTCGTGAAGATGTCGTCGACGCGGCTCGCCTGTCGCTCCTGCAGCGCGAGCATAGCGGCCGGGTCGAGCGCGTCCGAACCATCGGTGGGTTCCATCGGTGAAGTCATACCTACTTTGTAACGCAAACCACTCTGCGATGCAACCCTATTTGCAGCACGAGCACCTCTCGACAGGCTCAAGGACCGGCGGGGGTTCAGAACGGTGCGGGGTCCGGCTCGGTGCGGTGGTGTTTGCCGTCGGGTGTCGTCCAATCGAGGACACCGCCCGGCCGGTGCTCGAGGTCCCAGCCGGGAAGGTGCTTCATGCGGTGGTGATGTCGGCACAGGCAGGCGAGGTTCCCGACATCTGTGGTCCCGCCGTCCTGCCAGGCGACGGAATGGTCGAGGTCGCAGGCCATGGCTCGTCTTCCGCAGCCGGGTGCGCGACAGGTGCCGTCTCGGAGGCGCACTGCCCGTTGCAGGTCGGCGGGGACTTGGTACTGGCCGCGACCGACCGAGAGGACGGCGCCGGTTTCCGGCTGGACCAGGATGCGGGTCATACTGGGCGCGTTGACTGCGATGCGGGCGGCGGTCTCGGGGTCGATCGGCCCGTATCCGTCGAGGGTGGCGGGTGCGTCGGAGACACCGGCCATGCTGAGTGCCGGGACGGTGATCTGCACGGTCGGCTTGATGTGTTCCTGCACCTCGATCGGGTGCGGGAGGACGGGGTTCGATGCGACGTCATCCGGGGTGACGCCGGTGAGCGCCAGGGCCGCGAGCGCGTCGGCCTGCAATTGCCCGCAGGTGCGCTGGTCGCCCGCGCGACGCGCTTCGGACGCTGCGCTCTCGAGGCGCTCGACGATGCCCTGCGCGATGGGTGCCGTGGTGAACAGGTGCACCCAGGCCATGCCGTCTGAGGCCGGCTCGAACTCGATGCGGCGGTCAGCTTCGGAACGCAGTGCACGCGCGGTGATGGACTCGGGGTGGAGTCGCTCGCGGAGGTCCTTTGCGCGCTTTTTGAGCCGCGCGGCGGTCAATCGCTCGGCCATCGGGAGCACCTCGGCGAGGAAGGACGCGCGACCGGCGGACGGGACCTCACGCAGTTGGTCGGTGATCGTGCGCGCATGCCGCCCGGAAATCGTGCCCGCTTCGAGCGCCACCAACACAGACGGCGCCTCGTTCACGAGCCGCTCGGCGTCGTCCGTCGCGTGCAGGACTGTCCGCTCGGCCGAACGGGTCGCCATCGCGAGCATCGCGCACGTTGAGCGGCGCGACAGTGCCCGGCGCTCTGCGGGCGGATAGATGGCGGGAACCACCGTGTCTGCGAGGGCGTCGGCGTAGGCCGCCGACCGGGCCAGCAGCCGGGCCTCCTCGGCGTCCAGAGCCGCGCGCCGGCGGTGGATGTCCGCGAACGTGTCCGAGAACTCCGCGAGCTGCGCGGCGTACTCGTCGCCAGCTCGAACTACGGACGTGGTGCTCTCGGCCATGGATCGAGTCCACCACGGACCACTGACATTCCAGATGCCGAGTTCGCGCTGGTGTGGACGTGTCCCGTGAGCACGTCGACAAGCTCAGTGACCGGGTCTGGTCGGAGGGATTCGACCGGGTCGCTGAGCCGCTCGGCCACCGGGAACGGGCCTCACCGTCGCCCAGCCCGATACGATGGAGGGCTGATGTCCGACCTCCGAATCTCCTACCCGCCCGAGCTGCCGGTGAGCGCCGCCCGTGCGGACATCGCGCGCGCCATCTCCGAGAACCAGGTGGTCATCGTGGCGGGGGCCACCGGCTCGGGCAAGACCACGCAGCTGCCGAAGATCTGCCTCGAACTCGGTCGGGAGTCGATCGGGCACACGCAGCCGCGTCGTCTCGCCGCCCGCACCATCGCGGAGCGCATCTCCGAGGAACTCGGCCAGGAGCTCGGTGGCATCGTCGGGTACCAGGTGCGCTTCACCGATCAGGCGTCGAAGGCGACGAAGATCAAGCTGATGACCGACGGCATCCTCCTCAACGAGATCCACCGCGACCGGCTGCTCCGCAAGTACGACACGATCATCATCGACGAGGCGCACGAACGCAGCCTGAACATCGACTTCCTGCTCGGCTACCTCAAGCAGCTGCTCCCCCAGCGCCCCGATCTCAAGGTCATCATCACCTCGGCCACGATCGACCCGGAGAGCTTCTCGCAGCACTTCGACGGCGCCCCCATCGTCGAGGTCTCGGGCCGGACCTACCCCGTCGAGATCCGCTACCGCCCGCTCGTGGCCGACGAACCCTCCGACGACGACGAGGACGCCCCGGAATCGGAATCGGCGGACCGCGACTACCTCGAGGGCATCAACGCGGCCCTCGACGAGCTCGCCCGCGAATCGATGGGCGACGTGCTCGTCTTCCTGTCCGGCGAGACCGAGATCCGCGACGCCGCAGACGCGATCCGCGGCCGGAACCTGCCGGGCACGGAGGTGCTGCCGCTCTACGGGCGCCTGTCCTCGGCCGACCAGCACCGCGTCTTCCAACCATCCTCCGTGCCGGGCCTCCGCCGCCGCATCATCCTCGCGACCAACGTCGCTGAGACGAGCCTCACCGTCCCCGGCATCAAGTACGTGATCGACGCCGGCACGGCCCGCATCTCCCGCTACAGCGTCCGTTCGAAGGTGCAGCGACTCCCGATCGAGGCGATCTCGCAGGCATCGGCGAACCAGCGCTCCGGGCGCTCCGGCCGCACGAGCGACGGCATCGCGATCCGCCTGTACTCCGAGGAGGACTTCGCGAAGCGACCGGAGTTCACCGAGCCCGAGATCCTCCGCACCAACCTCGCCGCGGTCATCCTCCAGATGATCTCCCTCGGCCTGGGCGACATCGCTGCATTCCCGTTCCTGCAGCCGCCGGACGCCCGCGGCATCAAGGACGGCGTCGACCTCCTGGCGGAACTCGGCGCGATCGAGACCCGGACCTTCGCCGACGGCTCAGCTCGCGGCGGCGGCCCCCGCCTCACCCGGGTGGGACGCGACCTCAGCCGCCTCCCCATCGACCCGCGGTTCGCCCGGATGGTCGTCGAGTCGAAACGCCACGGCGTCTCCCGCGAGGTGCTGGCGATCGTCGCCGCCCTCACCATCCAGGATCCCCGCGAGCGCCCACTCGAACACCGCCAGAAGGCCGACGAGTTGCATCGCCGGTTCGTCGACCCGACGAGCGACTTCCTCGCGCTGCTCAACCTCTGGAACTACCTCGAGGAGCAGCAGGACGAACTCTCGTCGAGCGCGTTCCGCCGGCTCTGCAAGAACGAGTTCCTGAACTACCTGCGCGTCCGCGAGTGGCATGACGTCTACCGCCAGCTCCGGCAGCTCGCGAAACCGCTCGGCCTGACCATCGGCGAGGCGTCCGTCAACCCCGACGGCATCCACAAGTCGCTGCTCGCCGGCCTCCTCTCCCACATCGGGTTGAAGGACCAGACCGTCGCGCCCGTCGTGAAGGGTCGTGGGGCGCCGCCGGCGACGAAGACCGCCAAGAAGGGCGACTACATCGGCGCCCGCCAGACGCGGTTCGTCCTGTTCCCGGGCTCCGCGCTCGCCAAGAAGCAGCCGAACGCCGTCATGAGCGCCGAGTTGGTCGAGACGAGTCGGCTCTTCGCCCGCACCAACGCCTCGATCGACCCGGCCTGGGCCGAGCAGATCGCCGGCGACCTCTGCAAGCGCTCCTACAGCGAACCGCACTGGGAGAAGAACCAGGGTTCCGCCGTCGCCTTCGAGAAGGTGACGCTGTTCGGCGTGCCCATCGTGCCTCGGCGTCGGGTGCAGTTCGGGCGCATCGACCAGGAGCAGGCGCGCGAGCTCTTCCTGCGCCACGCCCTCGTCGACGGCGAGTGGACGCACGACATCGGCCGCGACAAGCTGTTCGACTTCCACCGGGCGAACCGCCGACTGCGCAAGGAGCTCAGCGAGCTCGAGGAACGGACCCGCCGCCGCGACATCCTGTTCGACGACGAGGCCGTGTTCGACTTCTACGACGCCCGGGTGCCGGCGGACGTCTCGACCACGCGCGGCTTCGAGTCGTGGTGGCGCAAGACCCGCACGGAGCAACCCGAACTGTTGACCATGCGTCAGGAGGACCTCCTCCCCGAGGACGCCCCAGCCGTGGACGAGGACCGCTTCCCCGCCGAATGGGTGCAGGCCGACCAGCGACTGAAGCTCAGCTACCGCTTCGAGCCGGGTAGCGACGACGACGGCGTCACCGTCATCGTGCCCCTCGCCCTCCTCGACCGGCTCTCGCCCGCCGGGTTCGACTGGCAGGTCCCCGGACTCCGGCGCGACCTCATCACCGCGATGATCAAGGCCCTCCCGAAGGCGCTACGCCGCAACATCGTCCCGGCGGCCGACTGGGCGACGAAGCTCATCGCCGAGCTCCCGGCCGACGTCCCCGCGGTCTCGGCCGACCGTCCCTCCGCCGAGGACTCCTTCGCCACCCGGCTCGCGAACGCCATCAAGCGACTGTCGTACATGGACATCTCCGCTTCGGACTTCGAGATGGAACGTGTCCCGGAGCACCTGCTCGTGACCTTCCGGGTCATCGACGAACGCGGGCGCGCACTCGCCCGCGGCAAGGACCTCGTCGAACTGCAGCACCGGTTGAAGCAGCGCACGCGCGCGAGCGTCGCGAAGGTCGCCGCCGCCCGGGTCCCGAACGCGATCGAGCGCTCCGGGTTCACCCGATGGGACTTCGACGACCTGCCGCGATTCATCGACATCAGGCAGGAGGACGGCGTCATCCGGGGCTACCCCGCGATCGTCGACGACGGCACGAGCGTCTCCATCCGGATCATGAGCACGGAGGCCGACCAGGCACGCGCCATGCCGTCCGGTGTCCGCCGGCTGCTGCTGCTCGCGATCCCCTCACCGACCGCCTACGTGCAGCAGCACCTCAAGCCGAACGAGAAGCTCGCCCTCGCGACGAGTCCGTACCGTTCGACCCCCGCGCTTTTCGAGGACTGTCTCGCCGCCTGTATCGACGACGTCCTGTACCGGGTTGTGCCGGACGGCCAGGTGTTCTCGAAACTGCAGTACGAGACGCTCCGCGACCGCGTGTCGGCGTCGGTGATGGACCGGATGTTCCAGACCGTCGCGATCGTCGCCCGCATCCTGCAGGCCGCGCGCGACACCGAGAAGGCGATGAAGGCGGCGACGAGCATGACCCTGCTCGCCGCCCTCACCGACATGCGCGGGCAGCTCGACGGTCTGGTGTTCCCGGGCTTCGTCTCCCGGACGGGGTCCGCTCGACTCGAGCACCTGCCGCGCTATCTCGCCGGCATCCGCTATCGCGCCGAGCGCCTGACGGACAATCCGAACCGCGACCGCGTCTGGATGACCGAGGCCCAGACGGCGCTCGCCCGGTTCGAGGCGGCCGGCGGCACGATCCCCCTGCCCGCCGAGGCGCCTGAGCACCTCGTGAAGGCGCGGTGGATGCTCGAGGAGCTGCGGATCAGCCTGTTCGCCCAGCAGTTGGGCACGGCCGAGTCGGTGTCGCTGCAGCGCCTGCAGAAGGTCCTCGCGGGCTAGCGTGCCCGCGGCACGCGCTCAGGCGTCGGGGCCCGTCGCCACCGGACGTTCGGGGTGGTTGGCCCACTCGCTCCAGGACCCCGGGTAGAGGACCGGTTCGAAGCCGGCGAGCGTGAGGGCGACGGCGTTGTGCGCTGCCGTCACGCCGCTCCCGCAGTACGTGGCCACCGCCGCACCCTCCGTCACGCCCGCAGCGAGGAACTGGTCGCGGAGCACCTCCGGCGACAGGAACCGTCCGTCCTCGTCGACGTTGGCCGTCGTCGGCGTGTTGATCGCGCCGGGGATGTGGCCGGCACGCGGATCCACCGGTTCGACCTCCCCGCGGTACCGCTCGCCGGCGCGGGCATCGAGCAGCACGCCGCCGTCGCGCGTCCACGTGGCAGCGGCATCGATGTCGATGCTCGGGAGGCCATCCGGCGTCAGCGTCACCGTGCCCGGCTCCGGCACGACCTCGCCGCGTTCGACGGGCAGTCCGGCGTCCGTCCAGGCCCGGAACGCCCCGTCGAGGATCCGGACATCGGCGACACCGGCGTTCCGCAGCACCCACCAGGCTCGCGCGGCCGACAGGCTCTTCAGGTCGTCGTAGACCACGACGACTTCGCCGTCGTCGATCCCCCACGACCGTGCGGCGGCCTGGAGCGCTTCGAGAGCGGGCAGCGGGTGACGGCCATCGACCGGCTGCTGTCCGGTGGGCACGTGGTCCGCCAGCTCGTGGTCGAGGTCCACGTAGACCGCGCCGGGGAGGTGTCCCTCGAGGTAGGCGGGCCGTCCGTCCGGAGCGTCGAGTCGCCACCGCACGTCGAGGACACGCACCGGCGTCTCCGAGGCGATGAGGGCTGCGAGGTCGTCCGGCGCGATGAGGAGGGGCATGCCCTCCAGCGTACGCAGCCGGAGTGGCGGCGTCCGCTGCGGACCCGTCCGTCCGCCGTCACACCGGGTAACAGAGTTGCAGTGGCTCCCGGATGCGCGAAACGTAGCCTGTGCAGCGTCCGCGGAATCGGACGCCGCACCAGCCGTCCACAGCCGTTCGAAGGATCCCCCGTGAGCTCAGTCCACCCGGCAGCCGCCTCCGTGACCGCCTTGCCGTCCCCCGTCGACGGCGGTGAGGTCGCCCCCGGTTTCGCGTCCCTCTCCCCCGACGACTTCAAGGCCGCCTTCAGACAGCACCCGGCCGGGGTGTCCGTCATCACGGCGGACGACGGTTCCGGACCCGTGGGCCTCACGGCCACCTCGGTCTTCTCGGTGAGCGCGGAGCCACCCCTCCTCGTGTTCTCGGTCTCGTCGCTGTCGTCGAGCGCACCGACCATCACCGCCTCCGACACGGTCGTCGTCCACCTGCTGGGCTCCGAGCAGCTCCACATCGCGAAGCTGTGCGCCACGAGCGGGATCGACCGGTTCGCCGACACCTCCATCTGGGACCGCCTCCCGACGGGTGAGCCGTACTTCACGGGCAACGGGGTGTGGATCCGCGGGCGCATCGTGAACCGCATGGAGGCGGGGACGTCCACGGTCATCGCGGTGCACGCCCTCGAGTCGAGCGTCTCGCAGACGCAGGCGGAGACGCAGACGCCGGCGGACCCGGCCCGGACCGAGTCGGCCGCGGCGGCTCCAGCCCCGGCCACGCCGGCGTTCAGCCCCAGCTTCGACGGAGCGCCACTCGTGTACCACAACCGTACCTGGCACCGTCTCGACGCGAACTCGCAGATCGACGGCTGAGGTTCGGCGGCTGAGCATCTGTGCAGGCCGAACCGGCGTCGTGCCCGTGATCTGCGGATAGCGTGGTGACATCACCATCGTCGAGAGGACCCCGCATGGCTGGATCGAAAGCCCGTACCGCCGCCCGTCTGCTGCTCGGAGGCGCCCTCGTCTTCGCCGGCATCAGCCACCTGACCTTCGCCCGCAAGGACTTCCAGGCGCAGGTGCCGGAATGGGTGCCGGTCGACGAGGACACCACGGTGCTGGCATCGGGCGTCGTCGAGATCGCCCTGGGTGCAGCCCTGGCCTCAGGCGTCAAGCGGAACCTGGTGGGCAACGTGGCCGCGGCGTTCTTCACCGCGATCTTCCCCGGCAACCTGTCGCAGTGGATCAACCGCCGCGACGCGTTCGGCCTCGACACCGACAGCCGCCGGTTCACCCGCCTCTTCTTCCAGCCGGTGCTCATCGCCTGGGCACTCTGGTCCACCCGCCGCTGAGCTCGTGAACGGCGCATCCGACGCCGCCGGGCATCGGATGTCCCGATCCACCGGCGAGTCGACGATTCCTCCCGTCACGGCAGGTATGGTCGACAACACCGCACACCCAGGGAGAACGATGCTCACGACCGAAGCGACCATGGACGAGCTGCTCGTCGCCGAACCCGTCGACGCTCCGAGCGCCGGACGGAACGGCGTCGTCAGCCTGGTGTCGCTCGCCGTCATCATCACGATCGTCGTGACGGCCGTCGCCGTCCTCTTCTTCCCGGTCGTCCAGGGCGTGACGGCGTTCTTCTACTTCTTCCTCGCCGCGGCCGGCGGCATGGGCGGCGCGCTCGGCGGCTGACGCCGAACGATCGACCCCGGAAACGACCGAGGGCCGGATGGAATCATGGATTCCATCCGGCCCTCGTGCATGCAGCGCGGGTGCGCGGTGACTAGAAGTCCCAGTCCTCGTCTTCCGTGACCACGGCCTTGCCGATCACGTAGGAGGAGCCGGAGCCCGAGAAGAAGTCGTGGTTCTCGTCGGCGTTCGGCGAGAGCGCCGACAGGATCGCCGGGTTCACGTCGGTGACCGTCTTCGGGAACATGGCCTCGTAGCCGAGGTTCATGAGCGCCTTGTTGGCGTTGTAGTGCAGGAACTTCTTGACGTCCTCGGTCAGGCCGACCTCGTCGTAGAGGTCCTGCGTGTACTGCACCTCGTTGTCGTAGAGCTCGTAGAGCAACGAGAAGGTGTAGTCCTTGACGTCGTCGCGCTCGGCCTGCGTCAGCTTCTCGAGGCCCTTCTGGAACTTGTAACCGATGTAGTACCCGTGCACGGCCTCGTCGCGGATGATGAGGCGGATCATGTCGGCCGTGTTGGTGAGCTTCGCGCGGCTGGACCAGTGCATGGGCAGGTAGAAGCCGGAGTAGAACAGGAAGGACTCGAGGAGCGTCGAGGCGGCCTTCCGCTTCAGCGGGTCGTCACCGTGGTAGCGGTCGAGGACGATGGACGCCTTCTTCTGCAGGTTCGGGTTCTCGACCGACCAGCGGAACGCCTCGTCGATCTCCTTCGTGCTGCTGAGCGTGGAGAAGATCGAGGAGTAGCTCTTGGCGTGCACCGACTCCATGAACGCGATGTTCGTGTAGACGGCCTCCTCGTGCGGGGTGATCGCGTCGGGGATGAGCGCGACGGCACCGACGGTGCCCTGGATCGTGTCGAGCAGGGTGAGGCCCGTGAACACCCGCATGGTGAGCTGCTGCTCCTGCGGCGTCAGGGTGTTCCACGACTGGACGTCGTTCGACAGCGGGATCTTCTCGGGCAGCCAGAAGTTGTTGACGAGGCGGTTCCAGACCTCGACGTCCTTCTCGTCCTCGATCTTGTTCCAGTTGATCGCCTGGACGCGGTCGACCAGCTTGAGCTTCTCTGACATGAATTGGTGTCCTCTATGGGGAAGTGGGGTCGGCCCGTCGACGAGCTCAGGGACCGGGGTGACGCGGGTGGCCCGCCGACAGGCTCAGGGACCATTCGGTTCCTGAGCCTGTCGAAGGGGTTAGAGCATGCAGCTGACGCAGCCGTCGACTTCCGTGCCCTCGAGCGCGAGCTGGCGGAGACGGATGTAGTAGATGGTCTTGATGCCCTTCTTCCACGCGTAGATCTGCGCCTTGTTGATGTCGCGCGTGGTGGCGGTGTCCTTGAAGAACAGGGTCAGCGAGAGTCCCTGGTCGACGTGCTGCGTCGCCGCGGCGTAGGTGTCGATGATCTTCTCGGCGCCGATCTCGTAGGCGTCCTCGTAGTACTCCAGGTTGTCGTTCGTCATGAACGGCGCCGGGTAGTACACGCGACCGAGCTTGCCTTCCTTGCGGATCTCGATCTTCGACGCGATCGGGTGGATCGACGACGTGGAGTTGTTGATGTACGAGATCGAACCGGTCGGCGGCACGGCCTGGAGGTTCTGGTTGTAGATGCCGTACTCCTGGATAGACGCCTTGAGGGCGACCCAGTCGGCCTGCGTCGGGATCTGCACGCCGGCCTGCTCGAACAGCTCGCGGGCACGGGCCGTCTCCGGCTCCCAGACCTGGTCGGTGTACTTGTCGAAGAACTCACCGGACGCGTACTTCGAGTCGGCGAAGCCGTCGAAGGTCTCGCCGCGCTCCTTCGCGATGAGGTTCGAGGCGCGCAGCGCGTGGAACACCACCGTGTAGAAGTACATGTTCGTGAAGTCGATGCCCTCGGCGCTGCCGTAGTGCACCCGCTCACGGGCGAGGTAGCCGTGCAGGTTCATCTGGCCGAGGCCGATGGCGTGCGACTTGTCGTTGCCGTCCTCGATCGAGCGCACCGAGGTGATGTGGCTCTGGTCGGACACCGAGGTGAGGCCGCGGATGGCGGTCTCGACGGTGCGACCGAAGTCGGGCGAGTCCATCGTCAGCGCGATGTTCAGCGATCCGAGGTTGCAGGAGATGTCCTTGCCGATCTCCTTGTAGGAGAGGTCCTCGTTGTACGTGGTCGGCGTGTTGACCTGCAGGATCTCCGAGCAGAGGTTCGACATGTTGATGCGGCCCTTGATGGGGTTCGCCTCGTTGACGGTGTCCTCGAACACGATGTACGGGTAGCCGGACTCGAACTGGATCTCCGCGATGGTCTGGAAGAACTCGCGGGCGTTGATCTTCGTCTTCTTGATGCGCGAGTCGTCGACCATCTCGTGGTACTTCTCGCTCACCGAGATGTCGCCGAAGGGCACACCGTAGACGCGCTCGACGTCGTACGGGGAGAACAGGTACATGTCCTCACCCTTCTTCGCGAGCTCGAAGGTGATGTCGGGGACGACGACGCCGAGGGACAGCGTCTTGATCCGGATCTTCTCGTCGGCGTTCTCACGCTTGGTGTCGAGGAAGCGCAGGATGTCGGGGTGGTGCGCGTTCAGGTACACGGCACCGGCGCCCTGGCGGGCACCGAGCTGGTTCGCGTAGCTGAAGGAGTCCTCGAGGAGCTTCATCACGGGGATGATGCCGCTCGACTGGTTCTCGATCTGCTTGATCGGAGCACCGGACTCGCGGATGTTGGACAGCGACAGTGCGACGCCGCCGCCGCGCTTCGAGAGCTGCAGCGCGGAGTTGATGCCGCGGGCGATCGACTCCATGTTGTCCTCGATGCGGAGGAGGAAGCAGGAGACGAGCTCGCCGCGCTGCGCCTTGCCCGAGTTGAGGAAGGTCGGCGTCGCCGGCTGGAAGCGTCCGGCGATGATCTCCTCGACGAGCGCGATCGCGAGCTGCTGGTCGCCGTCGGCGAGGCCGAGGGCGGTCATGACGACGCGGTCCTCGAAGCGCTCGAGGTAGCGCTTGCCGTCGAACGTCTTCAGCGTGTACGAGGTGTAGTACTTGAACGCACCGAGGAAGGTCTGGAAGCGGAACTTCTTCGAGTAGGCCAGGTCGTTGAGGTCCTGGATGAAGTCGAACGGGTACTTGTCGAGCACGGCCTGCTCGTAGTACTCCTTCTCGACCAGGTAGTCGAGCCGCTCCTTCAGGGAGTGGAAGAACACCGTGTTCTGGTTGACGTGCTGGAGGAAGTACTCCCGCGCGGCCTCACGGTCCTTGTCGAACTGGATCTCGCCGTTCGGGCCGTAGAGGTTGAGCATCGCGTTGAGCGAGTGGTAGTCCATCTGGCTCGTCGACGGTGCGTCGATCACTGAAACTGGCGCTGCTGCCAAAATGATTCCAATCCATTGTGGACGGTGGTGACATCGTCCTGGGTTCCGAAGAGTTCGAAGCGGTACAGGTGCGGGACCTTGCATTTGCTGGCGATCACGTCGCCGGCGAGACCGTAGGCCTCACCGAAGTTCGTATTGCCGGCGGCGATGACCCCGCGGATCAGGGAGCGGTTGGCCTCGACGTTGAGGAACCGGATCACCTGTTTGGGCACCGCTCCGTCGCCGTTTCCCCCGCCATAGGTGGGGGTCACGAGGACGTAGGGCGCCGTGGCGTGCACGGCTTCGTCTTTCGCATACAGCGGGATCTGCAGTGAGGGCAGATCGAGCTTCTGCATGAAGCGGTGCGTGTTGCCGGAGATGCTGGAGAAGTAGATCAGCCGTGGTTCCACGGTGGGCCTCCTCGTCGGATTCCGGACGGGCGGATGGTGCGGTGCTGCTGGGGCCGGCTCATGGTGACGCCTGCGACCGAGGGCTCAAGCCAGACGTGCAGCGAGCTCTTCGATCTTGTCGGGACGGAAGCCCGACCAGTGGTCTTCCTCGGTGATGACGACGGGCGCCTGGAGGTAGCCGAGCGCCTTGACCTGCTCGAGCGCGTTCTCGTCGACCGACAGGTCGAGGATGTTGTACTCGATGCCCTTGTTGTCGAGTGCGCGGTACGTCGCCGTGCACTGCACGCAACTGGGCTTCGTGTAGACCGTGATTGCCATAGCTCTTCGTGCCTTCCCCTCTAAATCCTGGTGATTCCCGCGGCGTCTGGCGCCGGGGTTCCAATACTACATATAGATGAAGACCTTCGGGCCAACCACAAGGGCTAGTAGTTACAGCCCTGTAGTTTTCCACCGGGTTCTCCACCGTTTCGGGCGAGTTATCCACCGGTTCTCCACTGGGTACAACGCTCGGCGGCGACGCGAAAATCCCGGATTCTCGGCCTTTTCTCCCCCGTGTGAGGGATATCTATCCACAGGTGGAATTCTCCTCGGGACCACCGACACCGACCGCCGTCTTGGGCGTGTCGTGGGCGTGTCGCGGACGTCCGGACGGGTCCATAGACTGGTCTCCTTGTGAGCAGCTACCGTGACCTTCTTCGTACCCCCGGCGTCGCCCGGATCATCGCAGCGCAGCTCACGGCTCGCTTCCCGTTCGGGATGCTCTCGCTCGCGTTCCTCCTCCACATCGAGCAGGTCACCGGGTCCTACGGCGCAGCCGGACTCGTCCTCGCCGCGACGAGCATCGGCCAGGCGATCGCCGGCCCGCTGACGAGTCGGTGGATGGGCGTGTGGGGTATCCGCAAGGTGCTCCTCCTGACGCTGGTGGTCTGCGCCGTCTCGGTCACGACCATCGCCCTCGTGCCCATGAGCGTCCCGGCGTACATGGCGGTCGGGTTGGTCGCCGGCCTCAGCACCCCGCCGGTGCAGCCCGCCGTGCGCACCATCTACCCGAAGCTCGTGACCTCCCAGCAGCTGACGCCGCTCTTCTCACTCGACGCCTCGGCCCAGGAGATCATCTGGGTCCTCGGGCCCGTCGTGACGACCTTCGTCTCCACGCAGGTCGGCACCGTCTGGGGCATCGTCCTGGCCGCCGCGATCATGATCGTCGGCTGCCTGTGGTTCATCTTCTCCCCCGAGGTCGGTCGGGTCCGCATCCCGAGGAGCCGTCGCAAGCTCGGTCAGGTGCTCAAGCGTCCGCCGGTCCTCCTCGCCACGGTGGTGGGCTTCCTGCTGATCGGCGCCTGCTCGGCCGTCGAGGCGGGCGTCGTCGCGACGTTCGGCCACGACGGCCTCGAAGCGGGCATCGTCCTCGCGATCTTCTCGGTCGGGTCCCTCGCGGGCGGTCTCGCCCTCGGGCACACCCCCATCGGCCCCTACGCCCTGGCCCGCCGCATCTTCATCGTCTTCGCCGGACTCGCCGTCGCGAGCCTCTTCCTCAACGCCTGGTGGTTGTCGGTCACGCTCTTCGTCGCCGGGATCGGCATCGCCCCGGCCCTCGCCGTGCTGTTCGCCATCGTCTCGGCGAGCGTCAAGTTCAGCGACACGGCGGAGGCCTACGGCTGGGTCGGCACCGGTCAGCTCATCGGAGCGGCCATGGGATCCGCGGCCGCCGGGTTCCTCATCGACGGTTCAGGAGCCGTCGGCGCATTCTGGGTCGCCGGGATCTTCGCGCTCTTCGGCTTCGTGATCCCCTGGGTCGGTCACCGCTGGCACCCGGACCTCCGCGGACGCGATGCGAGCCCCATCCCCGACACCGAGCCGATCAACACGCACCCGTCCTGATCGTCGAGCGGGTCGGCCCGCCGGTCCGTCAGTCGGCGGAACGCAGGGGCGCGAGCGCTCCATCGAGGGCGGACACCTCGTCGAGCAGCATCGGCAGCACCGCCGACTGACGGTCGTTCGGCGAGAACACCCCGTCGGCCATCTGCCGGGCGACGTACGGGATCTCGACGTTGGCACCCGTGCTCACGAGACCGAGGGCCTGGAGCACGGGCCGCAGCGCGACCACGCCCCTCGTCCCACCGGACAGCCCGCCGTAGCTGACGATCCCGACGGGCTTCCTCGCCCACTCGTGCATCAGGTAGTCGAGTGCGTTCTTCAGCGCCGGTGCGAAGCTGTAGTTGTACTCGGGCGTCACGAACACGAAGGCGTCGGCCCGGTCGACCCGCTCGCTCCACGCGATCGTGTGCTGCTTCGTATACGCGCGCTTCCGAGGATGCGCCGGTTCGTCCATGAAGGGCAACGCCAGCTCGCGGAGGTCGACCGCGTCGACGGTGAACCGCTCGTCGGCGCGGGCCACACCCACGACCCAGTCGGCGACGGCACCCCCGACCCGCTCGGAACGGACACTCCCGGTGACGATCATGAGGTGCGGCATGGGCTCCCTTTCGACGGCGACGGTGCCCTGTCGAGGATACTGGTGACATGGCAGCCACCACCCCGACCGTCGTCCTCAACGACGGGCGTTCCATCCCCCAGCTCGGCTTCGGCGTCTACAAGGTCGCGGACGCCGCCAGCACGGACATCGTCCGGACCGCGCTCGAGGTCGGGTACCGACACATCGACACCGCATCCCTCTACGGGAACGAGCGGGGTACCGGCGTGGCGATCCGCGAGTCCGGACTTCCCCGCGACGAGCTGTTCGTCACGACCAAGGTCTGGAACACCGACCAGGGCTACGACGAGACGCTCCGCGCGTTCGACACGAGTCTCGACCTCCTCGGCCTCGATCACGTCGACCTCTACCTGATCCACTGGCCCGCGCCGAAGCAGGACCGCTATCGCGAGACCTGGCGCGCACTCGAACGGCTCAGGGCCGAGGGTCGGGCCCGTTCCATCGGCGTCTCGAACTTCCACCGCAGCCATCTGGAACGCCTCCTCGAATCCGCCGAGATCACGCCGGCCGTCAACCAGATCGAACTGCACCCCTTCCTCCCCCAGCGCGAACTGCGTGCCGTGAACGCCGCTCACGGCATCGCGACGGAGGCCTGGTCGCCGCTCGCGCGCGGCCGGTTCTTCACCCCCGCCACTGACGGTTCCGACGCCACGAGCGACCTCGGGGCGATCGCCCGCAAACACGACCGCACGGTCGCGCAGGTCGTCCTGCGCTGGCACCTGCAGCTCGGCAACATCGTCATCCCCAAGTCGGCCACGCCGGCGCGGATCGCCGAGAACTTCGCGGTGTTCGACTTCACCCTCGACGCCGACGACCTCGCCGCCATCTCGGCGCTGGAGAACGGCGAGCGCACCGGCACCGACCCGGACCGGCTCGACTGAGCTCGAGACCGTAGGCTGAACGCATGACCGAGCCCGTCGTCGACACCGCGTCCAGCCTCGCCGCCCGCACGATCACCCCGGTGGCGCTTCCGCGCCACCGTTGGGGTCGTCATGACGCTCCTGCCCGCGCGCTCGTCGTCCACGGCCTCGGGAGCAACGGACCGAGCACGTGGCGGATCTGCGCCGCCCTGGCAGACCGCGGGTGGCTCGTCGAGGCGGTCGACCTGCGCGGACACGGCCTGGCCCCACGATCGTTGGACTACCGCGTCGAGGCGTACGCCGCGGACCTGCTGGCGACGCGACCAGTGCCGTCGGCGATCGACACCCGGGGCAGCTGGGATCTCGTCGTCGGGCATTCGCTCGGTGGAGCGGCCACGGCGGTCGCGGCGGCGGCGGATCCCCGCTGGACCGCGGCGCTCGTGCTCCTGGATCCGGCCATCGCCCTCGACGACCACGACGCAGAGACCATCCGGGCCAGCCAGGAGGCGGCGTTCGCCGACAACACGGCCGCATCCGTCCGCGCGAAGAACCCGGAGTGGCACCCGCTCGACGTCGAGCTCAAGGTCCAGGCGGTGTCGCAGGCGAGCCGGTGGGCGATCGAGCAGACGAGCGAGCAGAACCACCCGTGGGATGTGCGGCCGGCGGCCACCTCCCTCCGGAACCCGACCTTCGTGATCGCCTCCGACCCAGAGGTGTACAGCCTCGTCCGCGGCCCGCTGGCCGCACAGATCCTCGCCAATCGTCAGGTGAGTCTCACCGTCATCCAGGGCGCCGGGCACAACGTGCACCGGGACCGCCCCGCCGAGACCACGAAGGCGATCGGCGACTGGGCCGAGTTGCAGCTCGAGCAGCGATCTCGTCACGAGGTCTGATCGCCGCACCGCCCGCAGACACCCGTGTCATCGTCGGACCCCGGTGCGACAATGGTCCCGTGACCGTTCCCACGCAGTCAGACCCCGCCGCTCGCGCGTTCGATCCCAGCTCCGTGCTCGGCGACCAATTCATCGAGCGCATCCGTGAACGCGCGGCCGTGGCCGACCGCGAGAACGCCTTCTTCGACGAGGACCTCGTCGAACTGCGGGCGTGCGGGTACCTGCGCGCCCTCGTCCCCGTGGATCTCGGTGGTCTGGGCCTCGGGCTGAGCGAGGTCACGCAGCTGCAATCGCGGCTCGCCACCGCAGCCCCCGCGACCGCGCTCGCGGTCAACATGCACCTGGTGTGGACGGGTGTCGCGCGGCTGCTGCACGAACGGGGCGACGACTCGCTCCGGTTCGTCCTCGACGGCGCGGCGGGCGACGAACTCTACGCGTTCGGGGTGAGCGAGGCCGGGAACGACCTCGTGCTGTTCGGGTCCGACACCGAGGCCCGGCCGGGTCCCGACGGTTCGTACCGATTCCACGGTCGCAAGATCTTCACCTCCCTGTCCCCGGCCTGGACCTGGCTCGGGACGACCGGCCTCGACTCGACCTCGGCCGACGGCCCGAAGGTGGTCTACGGGTTCGTCGAGCGCTCTCGGGGCGGCTTCGAGATCCTCGACGACTGGGACACCGTCGGGATGCGCGCCAGCCAGAGCCGGACGACCCTGCTCCAGGGCGCCGAGGCGAGCGCCGAACACGTCGTCCGCCGTCTCGACCCCGGGCCGAACCCGGATCCCATCGTGTTCGGCATCTTCGCCTGTTTCGAGACCCTGATCGCCGCGGTCTACACGGGTGTCGCGGAGCGTGCGCTCCGGCTCGCCGTCGAGACCGCGCACCGCAAGACCTCGAAGAAGGCCGGTGGCGCGAGCTACGCCTCGGACCCGGACATCCGTCGCCGGATCGCCGCTGCCGCCATCGCCTACGACGGCATGCTGCCGCAGCTGGCGAGCGTGGCTCGAGACCTCGACGACGGCGTCGACCACGGGTCCCTCTGGTTCCCGAAGCTCGTCGGGCTCAAGGTGCGCGCGACGGAGACCGCCCGCGAGGTCGTCGACCAGGCGATCAGGGTGGCCGGCGGCGGGAGCTACTTCGCTGCGAGCGAGCTCGGCCGTCTCTACCGCGATGTCCTCGCCGGGATGTTCCACCCCTCCGACGACGAGTCAGCGCACGCGACCGTCGCGAATGCCTGGCTCGGCCCCGCCTGACGTCCTGCGCCGGGGTCAGCCCCGGTTGTTGCTGAGCTCGAAGACACGCAGGAGCTCGGCGACCGCAGCGTCCTTGCTGTCGCCACCCTCCTCGAACATCTGCGTGACGTGCGTCAGCAGGTGGTTCTCGACGAGGAGCTTGTTGAGCGAGCCGAGCGACTTCTGGATGGCGAGCGACTGCGTGATGATGTCCATGCAGTAGTCCTCGTTCTCGATCATCTTCTCGAGCCCGCGCATCTGTCCTTCGAGGATCTTCGTGCGGTGGAGGGCGCGCTTCTTGATGTCTTCGATCACCGGCTCAGGGTACCACCAGGGGGTACATCAGCGGCCTCGCGAGGGGACGCTCTCCCACACCGCGCGAGCCTAGGATGGGCGGATGACGAGCTCCCCCGCCCTCGAACTCACCGCCGCCGACGCGGACCGCGCCAGAGCCCTGCGCTCGATGAAGCGCCTGGCCACCGGGCTGCTCCTCGTCATGGCGGTCATCTTCGCCGTCGCGTTCGCGCTCGAGGGTCGCTACCCGTGGCTGGCGTACGTCAGAGCCGCCTCGGAGGGCGGGATGGTGGGCGCCCTCGCCGACTGGTTCGCGGTCACCGCCCTCTTCCGCCACCCCCTCGGCATCCCGATCCCGCACACGGCGATCATCCCGAAGCGCAAGGACGAGATCGGGGTCAGCCTCGGTGAATTCGTCGAGGACAACTTCCTCTCAGAGGAGGTCGTGCGACAGAAGCTCGCCACCGTCAGCCTCTCGGAGAAGCTCGGTGGGTGGCTGTCCGAGCCGGCCAACGCCGAACGCGTCACCGCCGAGGCGTCGGTCGCGGTCCGTGGGCTCCTCGAGACCCTGTCCGACGACGACGTCCGCGAGGTCATCGAGGCGCTCGCATCGAAGCACCTCATCGATCCGCAGTGGGCGCCGAACATCGGCCGGTGGGTCGAACACATCGTCGGCGCCGGAGCGCACCACGACGCGGTCGACCTTCTGCTCGACCGGACGGGCGAGTGGTTGGGCAGCAACCCGAAGGCGTTCGAACGCCTGGTGTCGAGCCGGCTCCCCACGTGGGTGCCGTCGTTCGTCGACCGGCTGGTCGACGACAAGCTCTACCGCGAGGCCGTGTCGTTCGTGCACGCGGTCCGGGCCGATCCCGACCACCAGCTCCGTCACGCGCTCGACGGCTACCTGGCCGAGCTCGCCGAGCAGCTGCAGACCGACGAATCGACGATCGCGCGCTTCGAGAACGCGAAGCACGAAGTCATCGACAGTCCGCGGGTCCGCGAGGTCGCCGGGAAGACGTGGACCGCCGCGAAGACGGCCTTCCTCGAGGCGCTGGACGCCCCCGACAGCGAGCTCCGCAAGCGTGTCGCCGGCACCATCGCGGACGTCGGCCGACGACTCTCCACCGACGAGGCGTTCGCGACCCGGGTCGACACACGCGTCGCCGACGCCCTGTCCTATGTGGTCACGCGGTACCGGCACGACATCGCCAGCATCATCACCGAGACGGTCGAACGCTGGGACGCCCGCGAGACGACGCAGAAGATCGAGCTGCTCGTCGGACGCGACCTGCAGTTCATCCGCCTGAACGGGACGATCGTCGGCGCCCTGGCCGGCCTCGCCATCTTCACGATCGCGCAGGCCGTCCTCCGGGCGTTCTGACGGCCCGTCCCGTCAGCGCTTCGGGAGGAGCTCGACGGAGATGAGGTTGACGACGTCGCTCGCGAGCTGGTCGAGTGCGGCCTGATCACGGCAGGTGAAGGTGAAGACCACGAGCGTCCCCATCTTCGTGAGTGAACGGACACCCCAGTAGGTGCGCTCCCCCGACGCCTGCGTCCACGACAGCACGCGGAACTCGATGAGCCCACCGCCGCTGTTGTAGTTGAGCTGTTCCGTCGTGCCGTCGGCCTTCACGTAGTCGGCGCCGACGTACTTCGCCAGGTAGGCGTCGCTCGAGCGCTCGTCGTCTCCGACGGCGATCTCGTCCTGCGTCAGCGCGATGTTGCCGAGCCGGACCTCGCACGAGGTCGAGGCGTTGGTGTAGATGTCGATGCCGTTCTTGTCCTTGCCACCGGCCGCCCACGACGAGTCGAAGTCGTTCGTCAGGTACGCCGTCCACTCGGTGGGGACCTCCTGTCCCGCAGCGAAGTCGAGATCCGGCGGGATGGAGACGTAGGTCTTCGTCGGCTCCGGCGTGGCGTCGGTCTCCGACGGCGTCGGCGACGCGGTCTTCGTCGGCGTCGCCGAGCGGGTCGGGCTCGGGTCAGCCACCGGCGCGCCGCCCTGCGCGAGCACGAGGGAGACGACCGTGATGATGGCGGCGATCACCACGACGGGGACGCCGACGGCGAGCGCGATGATGAGGCCGGTGCGCTTGTGCTTCGGCGGTCCGTAGGGCGGCTGCTGCGGCGGCTGCTGGCCGTACGGGTTCTGCTGCTGCGGCTGCTGGCCATACGGGTTCTGCTGCTGCCAAGGCTGCTGGGGCTGCTGCTGCGGGGTCGGCTGCTGCTGCCAGGTGGGCTGCTGGCCATTCGGCTGCTGCTGCCAGTTCTGCTGCGGGTTCGGGTTCGGCTGCTGCTGCTGCTGCCAGTTGGGCTGCTGGCCGTTCGGCTGCTGCTGCCAGTTCTGCTGCGGCGGGTTCGGCTGCTGCGGCGGCCGGCCGTCGGGGTACTGCGGGTCGGGCGGCGGGACATCGGTCACGGCAGTGGCCTTTCGACGGAACGGCGGGCGGAGCGGCTGAACTGCCCGGCCGCATGCCTGCAGTTCGTTGCCGTCAGCCTATCTGCGACAGAGCGGCCCCGGTGGGTGCATCCTGCACCAGAATGGTGACGTGTCCACCGCGCCCACAACCCCTCGCAGCCGCAGCGAGCGCCTCGATGCGCTCCCGTTCACGAAGGCGCACGGACGACTCCTCGTCGGTTCCGGTGTCGGATGGGCCCTCGACGCCATGGACGTCGGGCTCGTCTCCTTCGTCCTCGCCCAGCTCGCCGTCCAATGGCAACTCGGGAACACCGAGCTGTCCTGGATCGCCTCGGCCGGGTTCCTCGGGATGGCCATCGGCGCGACGCTCGGCGGGCTCCTCGCCGACCGCGTCGGCCGCCGCCACGTCTTCGCCATCACGCTGCTCGTCTTCGGCATCGCGACGGGCGCCTCGGCGCTGGCCTGGGGGCTCGGGGTCCTGATCGTGCTGCGCTTCGTCGTCGGCCTCGGGCTCGGCGCGGAACTCCCCGTCGCCTCGACCCTCATGAGCGAGTTCGCACCGCCGCGGATCCGCGGCCGGATCATCGTCTTCCTCGAGGCGTTCTGGGCTGTCGGGTGGATCGCCGCCGCGCTCATCGGCTACCTCGTCGTGCCGACGAGCGACGACGGCTGGCGCTGGGCGCTCGCCATCGGCGCGCTCCCCGCGATCTACGCCGCCATCGTGAGGACACGCCTGCCGGAGTCGGTGCGCTTCCTCGAATCGCGCGGCCGCCACCGCGAGGCCGAAGCGGTCGTCCGCGAGTTCGAGGCCTCCGCCGGCGTCGACCACGTCGAGGTTCCCGGCGGCACCGCGGGCGACACCCCCGCGAGTTCCGGCCTCTCCGCCGGGCAGCGGCTGCGCGGCCTGTGGGTGCCGGAGCACCGCCGAGACACCGCATCGCTCTGGATCGTGTGGTTCTGCGTGAACTTCTCCTACTACGGAGCGTTCATCTGGATCCCGACGATCCTCGTCGCCTCCGGTTTCTCGCTCGTCCGGTCCTTCGGCTTCACGCTCATCATCACGCTGGCCCAACTCCCCGGCTACGCGGTGTCGGCCTGGCTCATCGAGGCATGGGGTCGGAAGCAGACCCTCGCCACCTTCCTCGCCGGTTCGGCCGTGTCCGCGGTCCTCTTCGGCACGGCGACGACCGAGCCGATGATCATCGTGTTCGGCATGTGCCTGTCCTTCTGCAACCTCGGCGCGTGGGGCGCGCTGTACGCGACGACGCCGGAACGGTATCCGACCCAGCTGCGCGCGACCGGCGCCGGGTGGGCGGCCGGGATCGGGCGCATCGCGTCGATCATCGCCCCGCTCTCGGTCCCCGTCCTGCTCGTGGCCGGCCACGCGCTGCTCTTCTCGGTGTTCGCGGCGTTCTTCGTCGTCGCCGCGGTGGCCGCGCTGTTCCTCTCCGACCGGCGCGGGCGCTCCCTCGACTGAGCCGCCGGACGACGCGCTCGGAGCGGCCGCCGTACGACAGAATGGGGCCGTGATCGAATCCACCCCCGCCGCGTCCCCGTCCGCCACCGTCGACCGCCGACCGATCTCGGGTCGACGTGTCGACCTCACCCATGGGGCGTACACCGCGTCGATCGCGTCGGTCGGCGCCTCCCTGCGGTTCCTGCGGCACGAGGGACGCGACCTGGTGGTCCCGTTCGACGCCGACGAGGTCCGTCCGGCCTTCCGGGGTGCGATGCTCGCCCCGTGGCCGAACCGTGTGGTCGACGGCCGGTACACCTTCGCGGGGGTCGAGTACCAACTCGCCCTGACGGAGCCCTCGCGCGGGCACGCGCTCCACGGCCTCGCCGCCTGGTCCGATTGGGAGCTCGTGGCCTCGTCGACCGCGTCCGCGACGTTCCGCGTCGTCATCGAGGCGCAGGACGGCTACCCCTTCCGCGTGCAGGTGGCTGCGACGTACACGCTCGACGACGACGGGCTGCGCACCGAGGTCGAAGCGGTGAACCTGGGCGACACCGACGCCCCGTACGGCACGGGACCGCACCCCTACCTCGTCGCCGGCGAGGGTCGGGTCGACGACTGGACCCTGGAGCTCCCGGCATCGACGGTGCTGACGGTCACCCCCGACCGCCTGAGCCCCGTCGCCGTGGAGGACGTGGACGGCGCCGACACCCGGCACTTCGACTTCCGGACGCCGCGCAGCATCGGCGACACCTTCATCGACCACGCGTTCACGGACCTCGCGACGGACGCCGACGCCGGTCAGGTCGTGGTCCGGGTGACCTCGCCTGCCGGCACCGGCGTCACCATGCACTGGGGCGACGGGCTGCCGTGGGTGCAGGTCCACACGGCCGACCAGCCCGTCCCGGAGCTCGACCGGCTGGGCCTCGCCGTCGAGCCGATGACCTGCCCGCCCGACGCCTTCTCGACCGGCACGGACCTCGTCGTGCTGGCCCCCAATACACCACACCGGGTGTCCTGGACCATCGCAGCACTCTGACAGCGGTCGGCGTTAGGCTGACGACATGTCACAGACGCTTGCGAAACTCATCGGTGGTCCGCTCGACAGCGAGATCATCCCGCTCGAAGACGGCCAGGACGGCGAACTCGTCCTCCCCTACGGCGAAGGCCAGCTCATCTACCGCCCCGCCGGCGAGGCCACGAACACCGGCGACCACGACGGCCCGACGACGACCGCGTACGAGTACGTCGAGTCCACCGAGGAGATCTCACCGACCAACCGCAACGGGAACGGCGACGACGACTCGATCGGCTGACCCGACCCGACCATCCGGACGCCGGCGACTGATCCTCAGTCGTCGGCGTCCGTCGTCTCCGGTCCTTCGTGATCGACCGTCACGGTGAAGGTCTGGACCCGCAGCGGCACCACCGGGGTCATGCGGACCTCCAGTCGGAGCCTCCCCTGCTCTCCCTCGACGAACCAGACGAGATGGTCCGGCGAGTCGCAGACGGGCATGGCCCGGCCGGACGCCACCTCGGCGATACCGCCGACCGCCGCGACGGCCGCCTCGGCCGCGGTGCGGCGTTCGTCCAGCGGGACGTCGAGCGCGACGTTCTCGGCGAACAACGACGCGGCGACCCGGTCGTCCCAGTGCGACAGCAGCCCGGTCGCGGTCATCGACGCCACCAGGGTCTCCGGCCACGGACGGATCGCGGGTTCGGCGAGTTCGCCGGATGCCTGCGCTTCGGCGAGCGCCAACCGGAGCACCTGTTCGGCGGGCTTCGCCACGGCCGCGTATCCGGCGTTCTCGAACGCGACGACCCCGAAGCCCGAGGCCGGGTGCCAGCGCATGTGCGCGCTGTAGCCCGGGTATCCACCGGAGTGCGACACGAGCGGCCCGAGCGTGGCGTCCTCCTCCACGAAGAGCCCGAAGCCGTAGCCGAGCGCGAGGCGCGGCGGGAGGCCGTCGAGCGAGGGGCGCGGCGGGGCGAGGCGGTGCAGCTGCTGCATCTCGCGGCGACTCGCGCTCGACAGCGGACCGCTCTCGTCACCCGTCCAGGCGGCGTCGAGCCAACGGACCCAGCCGATCAGGGTCGTCGCCGAGGCGAAGAGTCCGCCGATCGCGGAGAAGACCCCCGGACCCGAGAACGGGACCTCGACGAACCGGTCGTCCGCGTCGACGGCTCGGTCCCGTCGGACGCGGTGACCGATCGCCGTGACCGCTCCGCCGTCCTCCGGGTGCTCGCGGTCGGGTCGCTCGAACACGGCACCGAGCCCGAGCGGCTCCAGCAGGAGTGACGTCACCGCGTCCACGAACCGCCCGCCCGTCACCCGCTCGATCACCTGACCGAGGAGCGCGTAGCCGAGGTTCGAGTAGGCGAACGCCGTCCCCGGCACGGTGACGCACCGCACGCCGCGCACCAGCAGCCGACGGAACTCCGCAGGGGTGATCGACTCCTGGCGGTCGGCCCACGGATCGTCCGTCCCAAGCCCACCCGACATCGTGAGCAGCATCCGGACCGTCGGCCGGACGGCCGTCCCACCGGGCGTGGCCGGGGCGAACTCCGGGACGAACGCGTCCACCGGGGTGTCGAGGTCGAGCCGACCGGTGTCGCGGAGGATGAGGAGGACGGCAGCGGTGAAACTCTTCGTGCAGGACGCGATGCGGAAGAGGGTGTCCTCGTCGGGCACGTCGCCACCTCGGGTGCTCTCGCCGAAGCCGCGCGAGAAGCGGATCCGATCGCGATCGAACACCGCGACGTACGATCCGGGAGCGACGCCGCCGGCGATCCGGTCCTCGAACACGCGGGCGATACCCGTCTCCGTGCCGTCCTCCACCAGGTGCATCTCGTCTCCTCCTCGGCGGCGGCGCACCGCCGTCCGCGGTCCACTCGCCGTTCGAGCGTACGACCATTCCGCGACGACGATCACCATCGGCCGGGGTGCCGGGCGTACTGTGCTCCTCCGTTCAGATGAAGTCAAGGGGGCGAGATCCGCTGCGTCGGATCCGCGCCTCGGGAGTAGCGTCATCTCCCGGATCGACCGTCGAGGGGACGGCCGTGGAAGGAGTCGTTCCATGTCGAGCACGTCGACCTCCGGGCAGCCGGGTCCCGTCAAGAGTCTCGTCCCCGCCAGGATGGACCGATTGCCCTGGACCAGGTTCCATTGGATGATCGTCGTCGGTCTCGGGTTCTCCTGGGTGCTCGACGGACTCGAGATCCAGATCGTCGCCTCGGCCGGCTTCCAGAAGTCCCTGGGGCTCTCGGCTGCCGAGGTCGGGCTGCTCGGGACGATCTACCTGCTCGGCCAGGTCACCGGCGCCCTCGTCTTCGGGCGGATGGCGGACCGACTCGGGCGGAAGAAGCTCTTCATCCTCACGCTCGCGATCTACCTGGTCGCGAGCGGGATCGCCGGCCTGTCGCCGACGTTCTGGTTCCTCGCGATCTTCCGTTTCTTCGCCGGGATGGGAATCGGCGGTGAGTACGCCGCGATCAACTCGGCCATCGACGAACTCATCCCGTCGAAGTACCGAGGCCACGTCGACATCGCCATCAACGGCACGTACTGGGGCGGTGCCGCACTCGGATCGGCCGCGAACCTGTTCCTGTTGAACACCGACTACTTCGCCGAGGACGTCGGCTGGCGGATCGGCTTCTTCATCGGCCCGGTCCTCGGCCTCATGATCATCTTCCTCCGGCGGCACATCCCCGAGAGCCCGCGCTGGCTCATGACGCATGGCCGGGAGCAGGAGGCGGAGGCCACGGTCGACGACATCGAGGACACGGTCCGCAAGCAGGGCGGCACGATCGACCCCGTCGACGACTCGAAGGCGCTCACGGTGCAGGCGCAGGGGCACATCCCGATCCGCACGATCTTCGGCGTGCTCTTCCGGACCTACCCCAAGCGCACCTTCGTCGGGCTCGCGATGATGATCACCCAGTCGTTCCTGTACAACGCGATCTTCTTCACCTACGCGCTCGTCCTCCAGAACTTCTACGGCACGAGCCCGTCGTCGACCCAGTACTACTTCTTCCCGTTCGCCATCGGGAACCTGCTCGGGCCGCTCCTCCTCGGACGACTCTTCGACACCTGGGGTCGTCGCCAGATGATCTTCCTGACGTACGGGGTCTCGGGCGTGGTGCTCGCCGTGTCGGCCGTCCTCTTCAACGCCGGCGTCCTCGATGCGACGACGCAGACGATCTTCTGGTGCGTGTCGTTCTTCTTCGCCTCGGCAGGAGCATCCAGCGCCTACCTCACGGTGAGCGAGATCTTCCCGCTCGAACTCCGCAGCCAGGTCATCGGGTACTTCTTCGCGATCGGTCAGATCGCCGGCTCGGTCGCGCCACTGCTGTACGGGATCCTCATCGGCGACGGCACGGACCGGGGCCCGCTGACGGTCGGGTACTTCGTCGGCGCCGGGGTGATGATCCTCGGCGGTCTCATCGCCCTCATCTTCGGCGTCGACGCGGCCCGGAAATCGCTCGAGGACATCACCGAACCGCTGTCGATCGTCCGGGACGGCAAGCGCCCCGGGAACTGACCGTGGCCGCGGTTCAGCCCTCCTCGTCCACGTAGACCCCGAGGGTCTCGGCCAACCGCTCCCGCTCCACCGCACGTCGGCCGGCGCCCTTGGCGCTGGCCGTCGTGAGCGTCGCGAGGAGGTGCAGGGTGAGCGCGATCCCGATCGAGGAGCTCGGGTGACCGTCGTCGGCTCGCCCGACCACGATCGTCTCGTCCGCGTAGGGGGTCAGCGGGGAGTCCGGGGCGTCGGTGATGAGGACGAGGCTGCCGCCCGCCTGCGCGAAGGGGACGGCGGAGGCGATCGTGTACTTGCGGTACCGCCGCAACGACACGGCGATCATCACATCGCTCGATCGCACGTCGCTGAGGACGTCGAGGGGGCGGACGATGGTGCCGTCGATGAGGGTGACGTTCGCCAGACCGTAACTCAGGTCGGCGGCGAGCAGGGACGCGTAGGTGAACGACTTCGACGCCCCGATGAGGAACCGTCGGCGGGCGGACACGATGAGTGCAGCCGCACGTTCGAGTGCGCCGTCCGTCTTCGCCCAGGCGAGCGAGTCGTCGAACTGCTTGCGCTCCTGGTCGAGCAGCCGGTGCTTCAGCACGGAGGCGGACCGTCGTTCGAGTCGCTGCTCCGGCCGCTCACCCGGGACGGCCGTGTCCTCCTCGGTGAGGAAGCGGATGTCGTGGTTCACGCGGGGTCTCCTTCGCCTGCAGACACCGTCGTGCGATCAGGCGTCGTCCGTCCAGGTCGGCAGGGGCACCGACGGCCCGCCGGCAGGTCGCCCGGCGAGGTTCCCTCGATGGTAGCGAGCGGAAGCGCATACAAGATCGCCGGAACGACAACGATTCGGTGCAGACCGACGCGGCCGGTCCGCGATCAGCGTCCGCCCTGCTCGTCCGCCTCGGGCAGCGTGATCGAGGAGGTGAAGAGGCTCGCGCGCTGCTCGGCCTCCACGCTGCCGCTGAACAGCCCGACCGGTTCCGTCACCGGACCGCCGCGCTTCGGGACCGGGCGCGGCTCCTGCTCCACCATCTGCACGCGGTTGCGCGGGATCGCCGACGGGTTCTGCGCGAGGATCCACTCCACCATCTGCTCACGCACGAGGCAGCGCAGGTCGAAGAGTGTCGGTGCGTCCACCGCTGTGACGAGGATGCGGATGCGCACGTACCCGCCGACGGCGTCGGTGACCTGCAGCACCTGGGCCCGGCCGTCCCAGAGGTCGGTGCGGTCGAGGATGCGCTCCAGCTCGGTGCGCATGACGGCGGGACTCACCCACCAGTCGAGGTCGAACTCCACCGAACCGAGCAGCTCGCTGGTGTTGCGGGTCCAGTTCTGGAACGGCGTCGACGTGAAGTAGGTGGAGGGCAGCACCATCCGCCGGTCGTCCCAGATGCCGACGACGACGTAGGTGAGCGTGATCTCCTCGATCCGCCCCCACTCCCCCTCGACGATCACGACGTCGTCGACGCGGATGGCGTCGCTGAAGGCGAGCTGGATCCCCGCGAAGACGTTGCCCAGGACGGACTGTGCGGCGAGGCCGGCGACGATGCTGACGACGCCGGCCGAGGCGAGCACACTCGCTCCGACGCCCTGCACGCCGGGGAACGTCAGCAGGATCGAGGCGACGCCGACGATGACGACGACCGCGATCGCGAGCCGCCTGACGAGCGCGAGCTGCGTCTGCATGCGTCGGGCGACCTTGTTGTTCGGGACGTCGATGCGGTACCGGGCCTGTCCGAGCCCGATGACGAAGGCGAGGAGCGCGGCGACCAACCAGGTGGCAGCGGCGATCACGGCGATCCGGAAGCCCTGATCGATGAGCCCGCGGACGTTCTCGTCGGGCAGCGTCGCCGCCACCGCCAGCCACACCGCCACGAGGATCACGAGCGCGCGGAACGGGTGCCGTGCGCTCCCCGCGAGCGCGGCCGGCCAGTCGCGCCGTCTTGCCGCCAAGCGGAACGACACCGAGACGACGGCGAGCACGACGAGTGCTGCGACGGTGGCGATCCCCGCCGCTGCGGCGACACCCCACCAGCTCTCCCAAACGAACATCCGTGCCTCCTCGAGCTGGTCCTGCAGTCCTTGGTCGCGCCCTGCTCCTGCAGCGCGCAAGCGTCAAGCGTAGGGGCGCTCGTCCGCCGGGATCGACCGCTTGTGCGGCCTGCCACGAACCTCTCAGGCCGAGATGATCGGGTGCGGGTACTCCATCGTCCGATGCTGGAACTCGGCGATGGCCTCGTTCCGGAGGACACCGTCCTGGATCTCGACGGCGCGGTCGACGGTCAGGTTGTCGGCCCACGCCGCCGGCCCGGCGAGCACGACGGGCAGGAACGGCAGGAGGGCCTCGCTGTTCTCCCAGCTGGACGAGTTCCAGAGGAGCGAGGGACTGTGGTCGACGGCGTAGTAGTTGATCTCGCCCCGCCCGACGGTGAACATCGGGTCGTCGAAGCCGGTCGTCCGCGCCCACTCGAAGGCCATCCCCTCGTCGCAGGAGACGTCCACGATGAGGCTGCCGGGGCGGAAGGCACCCAGGTCGTCCTCTCGCAGGTACAGCAGCGGGGCGTTCGGGTCCTGCAGGGTGCAGTTCACGACGATGTCGCTCTCCGCGAGGAACGGGGCGAGCGGGACGCGCCCCTCGTCGGTGATCACCTCGCTGAGGTAGGGGCCGTCATCGTGGTCGAACTGGATCATGCGGGCGGAGTGGATGGGTGACGCCACCGCCGCCACCCGACGGTTGGTGAGCACCCGCACATCGTGGACGCCGTGGGCGTTGAGCGCGGTCACCGCGCCTCGGGCGGTCGCGCCGAAGCCGATGACGACGGCAGTCAGGCGACGACCGTAGCTGCCGGTGGAGCCGCAGAGCTCCAGGGCGTGGATCACCGAGCTGTAGCCCGCGAGTTCGTTGTTCTTGTGGAAGACGTGCAGCCCGAAGCTGCCGTCGGCGGCCCAGTGGTTCATCGCCTCGAAGGCGATGAGGGTGAGCCGTTTGTCGATCGCGAGCTGGGTGAGCGGGGTGTCCTGGACGCAGTGCGGCCAGCCCCACAGCGTCTGCCCGTCGCGGAGTTGCTGGACATCCTCGAGCTGCGGCTTCGGGAGGAGGACGACATCGGCCTGCGCGATGACCTCGGCGCGCGTCGCGAACGAGCGGACGTACGGTGCGATCTCCTCGTCGGAGACGCCGAATCGGGTGCCATACCCATGCTCGACGACGATCCGGGACCGGAACTCCTCCGGGATGCGTTCGAAGTGCGCCGGGTGGATCGGGACGCGCCGTTCGTCGGGTTTCAGCGAGGTGCCGACCACCCCGAGGACGCTGTCGTGCTGCACGGTCGGTTCGGATCCTGCTGGCATGACTGCTCGTCCCGTTCACGGGAGCCGAGGCGGCGCCGTGCCCCTGACCGTACAGGACGCAGCGCGGAGGGGACGCTCGGGGGCACGCGCGCGGCCCGGGAACACGACCGCTCCGAGAAGACGACCGCTCCGGAAGACGACAGCCCCACACCGTGAGGTGCGGGGCTGTCGTCGTGTTGGTGGACCCAAGGGGATTCGAACCCCTGACCCCCTCGATGCGAACGAGGTGCGCTACCGGACTGCGCCATGGGCCCAACTACTCGTCCAGGCTAGCAGACCCCGCGACCCGTTTCGAACCGGCGGAGCTACTCCTCGTAGGGGTTCGGACCGTCGTCGACCGGCATGCGGCCGTCCTGTGGATTCGCCGCGATCAGCGCCGCGAGGTCCAGGTCGCGGAACCACCGGAGCCGCTGACTCCTCGCGCGCCGGTAGTGCTCGTCGACGACCGGTTCGTCGAGCACGCGGTCGAGTTTCGCCTGGATGGCACGCTCCAGATCGCCCCAAGCCCGCTCGCGGGCGGACTCCGCGATCGCCGCGACGAAGGCCTCGTCCTGGCTCACCCGACGGAGTTCTGCGGCGAGCCCCGAGTAGACCTCGCGACGACGCGACAGCGCACTCAGATCGCCCGCGCGGTAGTCGTGCTGGTGGCGGGCGCTCCCCCGACGCTGGAACGCCGTTTGGCGGGCCTCCCGCGCCAGGTCGGCGTACTCCTCCTGCTCGTCCGCCATGCGCCCGAGCTCCCGGCGGACGGCGGCCTGCGTCGCCTCGGCGTCGTAGGAGGCGCCATCGCGGAGCGCTCGCTCGATGATCCAGTTCGTGACCTCGACCACCGTCCACGAGCGGGCGATCAGCAGGCCTTCCTCGACCGCGTGCTCGACCGGCGGCGGAGCGACCTCGGGAGGCGCGACGTAGGGCTTCATCGGCTTCCGCCGGCCTTTGCGCCACACGCCCATCGGTCACCTTTCGCGTTCCAGGGCGCCGACGAGACTGGATCGACGAACCCCCTCCACGAGTCTATCCGGAGCGGGTGACCGGTTCATGAACGACCGGAGCGGAGGGCCGTCGGTCAGCCGGCAGCGCGGCGACGCTGCAGGAGCGTGGAGCCACCGGCGGCGATCTCACCCTCGTCGACGACGCCCATGGCGGCGAACCGGCTCGGAGCCGGCTGTGGCTCGATCCGTTCGGGCTGCGGGGCGGCCACGGGCTCCGGGCGACGGACGATCGTCGGCATGGCCGGAGCGAGTCGCTCGGCTCGCGAGGCGATGGCCTCCTGCATGGCGGCCTGACGGAGCCGGTCGTACGCGTCGGCTTTCGCCAGCTCGGCTGCAGCGGACGAGCCCTCTGAGAGGTGCAGCGGCTTGGGGATGGCCGTCGGGGTCCACGTCTGCGCCTGGGAGGCCGCCTTGACGGGCTCGTTGTACTCGAAGAGCGCCGACTCGACCCGCCTGGTCGTGACCGCGACCGCGGGCACCGGCGCGACCGCACGGTGGGCGATGCGCGACATGCGCGAGAGGGCGGACAGCGCGAGCAGCCCGACGACGGTGGACGTGACACCGAGGACGAGGCCCCCGCCGGCCAGGAAGGAGGTGACACCGGAGCAGAAGCCGATGATCGAGGCGACGAGCACCGTGGTGGCGAGCAGCCGCGAGCGGCGTCGGCTCCTTGCGAGCTTCGCGGCCCGCGCATTGCGCTGGACGGCTCGGGCTGCGGCGGCGGCTGCACGACGAGCGTCCTCCGCGGCACGAGCGGCGGCCTCGGCCTGCACGGCCTTCGCCTCTTCCTCGCGCCGGATGCGGTCGGCTTCGGCGAGTTCGACCCGCGCCGCGGCTTCCGCCGTCGCCTTGGTCCTGGCTTCGAGCTGCTTCAGCAGCTTCCGCTGGGCCGCGACCTCGCGCGAGGTGGCCTCGAGGCGGACGGCCTCCGGCACCTCGGCGGTCTCGGCCAGCACACGGAGCGTCTGCTGGAGTCGGATCGCGTTCCGCTCACTGGCGGAGAACTGACTGTCACGCACCCATGAGGGCACCAGGTACACCAGCCACAGCATCGCCGCGACCAGAATGATCACCCCACCGCTCAGGAATCCGCCGTCCATGTTCATGACCGTAGCGGGTGGACACCCGTTGACCGATCACCGGCGGGGTGTGTCCGCGGATGGATCTCCAAACCGACCGAGGTGGGGTGGAGCGGCGTCAACGCCCGGGGAAGGGCACGGACGCGGCGATGCGGTCCGACTCGGGGATCACACAGGCGTCCTTCGGGACCTGGCCGTCCAACCACCGGTTCAGGACACCACCGGGGACCTCCTCGCGCACGAGCGCGAAGCAGAAGTGGTCGCGCCAGTCGCCGTCGATGTGGATGAACCGACGCCGGAGTCCCTCGTAGCGGAAGCCCAGCTTCTCGACCACGCGGAGGCTCGGTGCGTTCTCCGGGCGGATGCAGATCTCCAGGCGGTGGAGCTGGAGGGCGGTGAAGCAGTGGTCCGTCGCCAGGGCCGTGGCGATCGGCGTGGCGCCGAGCCCGGCGAAGCGCTGCGATACCCAGTACCCGATCGATGCGGACGCCAAGGAGCCGTAGGTGATGCCGGAGACGTTGAGCTGGCCGGCGAACTCGCCGTCGACCTCGATGACGAACGGGAGACCGGCACCGGAACGTGCGTGATTCTGCAGCGACCGGATCGCCGCACGACTGTCGGCCGGGACGGGGCCGTAAGGACTCGTGGCCTCCCACCGGCGCAACCAGGCGCGGTTCTCCGCCAGCTCGCGCTCGAGCGGCCTCGCATCGCGGACCTTGATGGGCCGGATGCTCACTCGTCCGCTGCTCAGAACGGGTACGACCTGCACCACCTTGCCACCCCTCTCGCGTCCTGTGGCGAGCCTAGCGGAGCACTCCCCGAGTCACTGACGCAGCCGCGCCCCGACGCCCGCTTTCGCGGGCCCGGGGCGCGTCGTGCGTCGCCGACCGTCCTCAGTCGAGGTCTCCGGCGAAGTCCTTGAGCCACGGCCGCAGCTCGGGACCGAGGTCCTCGCGGTCGACCGCGAGCTGCACGATCGCCTTGATGTAGTCGAGGCGGTCGCCCGTGTCGTAACGACGGCCGCGGAAGATGACGCCGTAGACACCGCCGGTGCCTTCGACGTCGGAGGCCATCTCCTGCAACGCGTCCGTGAGCTGGATCTCGCCGCCCTTGCCCGGCTCGGTGCGCTCGAGGATCTCGAACACCTCGGGCTTCAGCACGTAGCGTCCGATGATCGCGAGGTTGGACGGGGCGTCCTCCTTGGCGGGCTTCTCGACCAGGCCGGTGACCCGCACGACGTCGGCGTCGTCGGTGGCCTCGACGGCAGCGGCGCCGTAGAGGTGGATGGAATCGGGGTCGACCTCCATGAGGGCGATGATCGTCGCGTTCCGCTTGTCCTGCTCGTCGAGCATGCGCTCGAGGAGGACGTCGCGCGCGTCGATCAGGTCGTCGCCGAGGAGCACCGCGAAGGGCTCGTTCCCGACGTGGCGCTTGGCGCGGAGGACGGCGTGGCCAAGTCCCTTCGGGTCGCCCTGGCGGAGGAAGTGGATGTCGGCGAGTTCGTTGGACTCGTTGACCTTCTCGAGGCGCTGGGTGTCGCCCTTCTTGGCGAGGTTGAGCTCGAGCTCCGTCACGCGGTCGAAGTGGTTCGCGAGCGCGTTCTTGTTCCGGCCGATGATCATGAGGACGTCGGCCAGGCCGGCGCTGACGGCCTCCTCGACGACGTACTGGATGGCCGGTTTGTCGACGACGGGGAGCATCTCCTTGGGCAGCGCCTTCGTGGCCGGGAGGAACCGGGTGCCGAGACCTGCTGCGGGGATGACTGCTTTGGTAACTCGAGTGGTCATAGGGGAAAACCTATCGTGTGGAGCCGGTGAAGTCGCCGAAGAGGGCCTCGAACGGGGGTGAAATCCCCTCGACCCCTGGACGAGGCGGCAGTTGTCGGGTATGTCGCCGCGCAACGAGCCGAGGCCGACGCCGAGCCGTTTAGAATGGGACCCATGACGAGCCCCGCAGAGCACGAGAAACGAGCGCTCCGCGCCGAGCTCCGCGAGCGGCGTGAGCTGCTCACCTCGCTTGAGAAGGAGCGGTCGACGACCGGGCTGACCGACAACCTTAGAGCCCTCGTCTCCCGACTCGGAGCGACCTCCCTGGCCTGCTACCTCGCCTCACCGAGCGAACCGGACACGCGTCCGTTCCTCCAGTGGGCCCAGGAGGCCGGCATCCGCATCCTCTTCCCCGTGACCCGCACCGACGGACTCCTCGACTGGACGATCGGCGAGGACGGCATCGAGACGGTCGGCTTCGCCGGCACGCCTGAGGTCGTCGGCACCACGCTCGGTCCCATAGCCATCAACGACGTCGACCTGATCCTCGTGCCGGCAGCGGCCGTCGACGGCAGTGGCATGCGGATGGGCTGGGGTCGCGGCTACTTCGACAAGACGCTCGGTTCGATGGAGCGCTGCCCACCCGTCTACGCGGTCCTCTACGACACCGAGATCCTCGACGAGGTCCCGAGCGAGATCCACGACGAGCCCGTCGGCGGCGCGGTCACCCCGAGCCGCATCATCGACTTCGACCAGGTCCGACCGCGCCGCTGAGCGCGCCGACCCGCCACATCCCAGGAGACCCCGTGCCCACCTACGCGTACCGCTGCACCGAGTGCGGCAATGCCTTCGACATCCAACAGGCGTTCACCGACGACTCGCTCACCGAGTGCCCGGCCTGCTCCGGCAAGCTGCGGAAGCTCTTCAGCGCGGTCGGCGTGACCTTCAACGGGTCAGGCTTCTACCGCACGGACTCCCGCGCCGGTGCCGGCAAGGGGTCGAGTTCCATCCCCGCGTCCTCGGGCAGCTCGGAGGGTGCGTCGAAGTCCTCCTCGTCCGACACAAAGGGCTCCTCCGGTGCGTCCTCGTCGTCGAGCCCGGCTCCCGCGTCGACTGGGAGCAGCTCGTCCTGAGCCGGTAGCGTAGCGAGGGTCCGTTCCATCCCCGATCATCAGGGAGACCCCATGCTCAAAGGTTTCAAGGAGTTCATCCTCCGAGGCAACGTGATCGACCTGGCCGTGGCCGTCGTGATCGGGGCCGCGTTCACCGCGATCGTCAACTCGCTCGTCGAGAACATCTTCAACCCGCTGCTCGGCGCACTCTTCAAGGCCGAGAGCCTGAAGGACGCTTTCGTCGTCAAGATCCCGACGCTCGACGGGCAGACGGCTGACTTGCAGTTCGGCGCCTTCCTCGGTGCCGCGATCCAGTTCGTGCTCATCGCAGCCGTCGTCTACTTCGTCATCGTGCTGCCGATGAACCACTTCAAGCGCGTCACGACCAAGCCGACGATCGCGGACGAAGCGGCGGCTCCGAGCGAGTTGTCCCTGCTCACCGAGATCCGCGACGTCCTGAAGACCGGCACGAGCGCACCCCTGCCGCCCGCACGCGACGACACGACCGACGGCCGCTAGCCTGCAGCCTGGCAGTCCTGTCGACGTCCCGTCCCACTCACCAGTGGGGCGGGACGTTGCGTTGCAGCTCGGCGTCGTTGCCACCGCCGCCGGCGGGTTTCGCCGGACCGCCCCAGGCCTCGTCGGTGTCCTCGGAGGCCTTCACCGGGCCAGCCGGGAGCTGCGGCGCCGGATCCGTCCCGGGAGCGCCGGGCCGGATCGCCCGCCTCGACCCTCGCGGGCGGACGATTCGCGGCTCCTGATCGTCCTGCATGATCAACGTCCGATCATCAGTGGCGCGGGACCTGCACGGCGATCGGCGCGGTGTCGAGGTGTTCGGTCGTCGTGAGCCCGAGCACGCCCGCGACGCGCTGGGCGACCGCCTCCGCGTCGGCGAACAGGTCGAAACTGTGCACGCGGACGTAGTGCCAACCGAGACGGCGGAGGACGTCGGGGCGGAGCCGCAACGACTCACGAAGGCTCGCGTCACCCAGTTCCTCGTCGCACTCGACGACGACGGCCCGGCCACCCCATGAGGCGACGAGGGCGAGCTTGCCGCGGTAACCCATGTCGACCCGCATCCCGAGCGTCTCCAGACGCGTGGCGAGGTCGACGAGCATCGGCTCGGCCTCGTGCGTCGCCTGGTCCTCGGAGGCACGCCGGGACGTGTCCGTGAGGATGCGGGCGAGCGCGAGGATGCCGTGCTGGATCCGGTTCTGATCGAGGTCCTCAGGACGCACGCAGGAGACGATCACCATGGACCGTCGGGCGCGCGTCATCCCGACCGCGAGCAACCGGTCGCCACCGGGCTGGCCCAGCGCACCGAAGTCCGACAGGACCCGACCGTGCGGCGTCAGTCCGTATCCGATCGAGAAGATGACCCGATCGCGGCTCTCGGCCACGGACTGCTCGAGCGTCAGGACGGTGAAGGGTTCCGCGCGCTCGCGGAGGAGGAAGTCGGAGAGGTCGGCACGACGCGCGAAGGCGGCGAGGACGGCCTGCTGGACGCGCACCGCGTGCTTGTCGCTCGCCGTGACCACCATGAGCGACTCGCGCGGACGGTTCGACGCGTGCTCGAGGACGAGTTCGACGACCCGTTCGACCTCGACGTCGACGCTCTCGACGGCGCCGGTGACGGGGTCGGGCATGCCGAGTCCACCGGGCACGTAGTCGAGGCTCAGGCTGCCGTGCCCCAGGAACGAGCCCGCCCACGGGAGGGAGTCGATCTGGCCGCCGTAGAAGCGCTCGTTGACGAGCTCGGCGAGGTCCTCGCCGCCGGCGCGGTAGGACCGCGTCAGCATGAGCGTCGGCAGGACGGAGCTCAGCTGCTCGAGCGCGGACTCGCGGTGCAACTCGGCGAGGTCGGCGTGCGGCTCCGGCGTCGCCTCCTGATCCGTCAGGCGGATCTCGAACGGGGACGGGCTCTGCGTGACCGGGTCGCCGAACGCGACGACCTGACGTGCGCGGCGGATGGCGTCCACGTTCTCGGCGAGCAGGGTGGCCCCGGCGTCGACGAGGAAGACGGCGTCGAAGGACGCGCTCTCGGGGATCCGCGGCACCTCGTACGGCGAGACGAGCCAGACCGGCGCGAGGACGCGTGAGAGCGTGGGTGCCGCCTGCTCGAGCTCGGCGGCTCGAAGCGGTCGGTCGCGCTTCAGGAGCGACCGGAGGGCCATGCCCTCGGTCGCGTGGTCGACGAGGCCGATCTTCCAGGTGTCGGCGAGCAGCGAGGCGAGCAGCTGACCGGAGGCGGAGGCGTGCGCTTCGTCCACGAGTCGGAAGTCGGACTCGAGGCGCTCGACGACACTCGTGTTCGCACCGAGCAGACCGCGGTCCTCCGTGAGGACGAGTTCGAGCAGGGACTGCCACCAGGCGAGCTCGAGCTCGTCGGCCAGGCGCGTCCGCGGCACGTGCCGCTGGGACAGGTCGATGATGAGCTCGCCGAGCCCCTGCTCACGCAGACCCGCGAGGATCGCGGTGCGCTCCTGGAGGTTGTGCAGCACCTCGGATTCGGCGGCGAGCTCGGAGATCGTCCGGACGAGGCTCGGGATGGCGAGGCGTCCGAGGCGGTCCGGGGTGTCGGCGATGCCGAGCGGCTGGTCGACGAGTTCGAGCTTCCCCGCGACCATGGTGTACGTCTGCTCGACGTCCGCGATGCCGAGCGGCACCTCCGGGGGCGCGCCGGTCGTCACGTAGCGCTGCCAGAGGGTGCGCTGCTGCTGGATCCTGCGGAGCGCGGCGTTCATGTCCGGTACGTGCGCGCCGGGTCGCAGGTACTCCTTGGCGAGCGCCTTGAGACGACGACGGCTGGCCGAGGACATGGCCGTCGAGTCCTTCCGTGGGCTCGTCGCGACGATGAGGTCGGCGAGCGAACGGTCGAAGACGTCGGGCTGGAAGCGGTCGAGCGTCTCGCGGATGTCGGCGAGGAGTCGGAGGTAGATGCCGAGTTCGTCGATCGACTCGAAGGGACGCATCTGCGTCTGGCCGATGAGTCCGTAGGCGCGCTCGAGCAGCTGCGGCAGATCCTTGCGGTGCAGACGCTTGGCGAGCTCGTGGGTCTCCTGCGCCTCGGCGGTCGTGTCGAACGAGGCGCCGTACCACGGCGAGTCGCCGGGACCGTATCGGAACTCACCGAGGGCGGCTGCGCCCTCGAGCGCCTCGGCCGCGCGAGAACGACCGGCGGCGAGCCCCACGAGCGTCTGGCGGTCGAGGCGGACGAGGGTCCCGGGCGGGTTCGGCAGCTTGGAGAGCTTGGAGAGCGCCTCGAGGGCGTCGATGACGGAGACCCGGAGGTCCGGGTCCTTCGCCTGCAGCGAGGTGCGGTAGTCGATGAGGACCCGACGCAACCGCACGAGGGCGTCGTCGACCTCCCCCACCTGCGGCGGGATCGCGCGCTCGTTCCGCGTGATCGCCTGGATCAGGTCGCGGCGGAGGGTCGACGGCGACGCGCACAGGCCGGGGAGTCCGACCTTCGTCAGCCGGTGGCGGATGCCCTCGAGGGTGGAGCGGCGAGGGCTCACCACGAGGACGCGCTTGTGCTGGGAGGCGAGCACGCCGATGGCGTTCACGATCGTCTGGGTGCCGCCGGTGCCCGGGAGCGTGGTGACGACGAGCGAGTTGCCGGCGCCGATCTGCGCGATGACGTTCTCCTGCTCCACGTCGGCGTCGAGCAGCAGGGTGTCGGTCGACGGCGGGCGGTCGTCCTGTCCGGGCGCGTCCACCGGGGTGAAGCTGCTGCGAACGAGACCGACGGCGCCCTCGTCGCCGGCGACGGCGTCGAGGATCGGATGGTCGAGCTTGGCGGCGTCGTCCAGCAGCGAGTGCCCGACCGCGGCGAAGGACGAGACGAGCAACCGGGGCTGGACCGTGAACCATTCGAGCCCTGCGGCGAGCGAGCGGAGGCGGTCGATCACGGGCTGCGGCTTGAAGACGCCACCGGACTCGCTCAGGGCGACGAACTCGTCCGGGTCGAGGACGATGCCGAACTGCTCACGGAGCGCACGGACGAGCTCAGGGTTCGCCGTCGTGGTGCCGCGGAGTTTGACCTCGAAGTCGCGGCCGTATCGCCGGATGGCGAGCGGCCGCAGGAGGACCGGGGCGCTGAAGTCCTCGCCCTGGTGCGTCCACTGGGCCAGCCCGACGGCGAGGTGCACGGCGTCGATGCCGCGGACGGTCGCAAGCTCGATGCCCTTCGTGGTGATGCGGTCGGCGGCACGCTTCGCTCCGCGGAGGGCGATCTCGTCGCGGATGAGGTTCGACAACAGCGTCGACTTCCCCGAGATGAACTGCGGCAGGCCGCCGGGGTGGGTGGAACTCAGTTCGACCCGGGTCGTCGGAGCATCGACGAAGTGCAGCAGGGGCGAGGGTCCGCCGACCGTGCTGAGCTGCTGACGCCACGCGTTCAGCGCCGTGTCGACCACGCCCGCCGATGCCGCGACGGGACCCTCGCGGAGTTGCGACTCCGCTGCTTCCCGTTCGACTCCGGACGTCACGTCGCCGTCATCCCGTCTCTTCTCTAGCCGCCACACCCTTGCACCATACGTGCCAGGTAGGCGAAACGCCGGGAAGCAGTACGGTTTTTCGTCGAGTCGGTCCAGGAATTGTGCGACGCGCGCGGCCGGCGTCCGTCAGGAGACGCCGAGGAGGCCGGAGAGCACCATCACCGCGGTCCCGCGCAGGACGATGTCCGAGCCCTGCTCGCTCATCCGGATGCGGACACCGCTGTGGAACTCGGTCATGGTCCGCGCCCGGACGGTCTCGATCGCCGCGTCCAACAGCACGCCGCCGAGCAGCTCCTCCGGACCGCTCACGACGATCTCCGAGAGGTTCAGGGCACCGACGATGGCGGCGAGCGAGATGCCGAGGCGTTCCCCGGCCGCCCGGAGGATCTCGTCGCGGCGACGTTCGACCTCGGTGATCGGCAGGCCACTCCCGTCGACCTCGTCGAGCAGTTGCCGGAGGTGCGGGACGGCCAGCCAGGCCTCGAGGCACCCGCGCTTTCCGCAGGCGCAGAGGGGGCCACCATCGGTACCGACGACCACGTGGCCGATCTCGCCGGCCGCGAACCGACTGCCGAACAGCGGGTGGCCGCCGACGAGCAACCCGGCGCCGACGCCGTTGCCGACGCTCACGAGCATGAGGTCGCCGTCCGCCCCACCGAAGCTGTACTCCGCGAGCACCGCCGCGTTGGCGTCGTTCGCGACGAGCACCGGGACCTGGGCGACCTGTTCGATCGCGCCCTGGAGGTCGACGTCCGTCCAACCGAGGTTCGGGGCGCTGCGCACCGTGCCGGTCATGTCCACGACGCCCGGCGAACCGACGCCGAGGCCGAGCACCTCCACCGTCGCCTCGTCGACGAGGTCGGCGGCGAGCGCCACCGCCTTCGCGATCGCGGCCTCCCCCGTCGCCCCGTCGAGCGGCACCTGCAGCATCGTCACGATGTCGCCGTCGAGCGTGAGGACGGCACCGCGGAACAGCTCGGTGTCGGAGAGGTCGAGGCCGACGATCTGGAACTCGGCGCGGTTGATGTCGATGAGGGTGGCGGGTTTGCCCGGGCGCGCGGTCTCCCGCAAGCCGACCTCGACGATGAGGTTGTCGGCGATGAGCGAGGCGACCAGATCGGAGATGCTCACCCGGGTGAGGCCGGTGGCACGCGCGATGTCGGCACGGCTCATGGCGCCGCTCGCGAAGAGCGTCTGCAGGACGAGCGCTCGGTTGTGGCCGCGGGCGTGCTCCGGCAGGACCTTGGCGTTCGGCCGCAGCCGTCGAGCCGGGGTGTACGGGAAGGACTCGATGCGCTCCGACGCGATCCCGCCGCCGTGTCCGAATCCGCCTGCAGTCATGCGATAAGTAAAGCAGGCTGCGCTTCATCGTGCGGCACCGCGATGTCACCCGATGGTCACCGTCGCGTCTCCTCTCGGGCACCTCCGGGACCCGTCCGGCGCGGAGCATCATGGGTGTGAGGATCGCAATCGTGACCGAGTCGTTCCTGCCGCAGATGAACGGCGTCACCCACTCCCTGCTCCGCATCATGGAGCATTTCGCGGACCGCGGTGACGAGGTGCTCGTCATCGCCCCGGGTGCCGGCGCCTCGACGCCGAGCCACCACGAGGGGTTCCGGGTCGACGGCGTGCCGTCGATCCCCCTCCCCCGGTACCGCAACGTGCGGGTGGCCGCGGGTGGTGTCGGCCGTATCACCGAGCTGCTGCGCGGCTTCCGGCCGGACGTCGTCCACCTGGCCTCCCCGTTCGTGCTGGGGTGGCGCGGGGTGCAGGCGGCCGAGCGACTCGGCGTCCCGACCGTCGCGGTCTACCAGACCGACATCCCCGCGTACGCCGGACGCTACGGGTTCCCGGTGGCGGAGTCACTGCTCTGGCAGCACGTCGAACGCCTCCACGGCAAGGCGACGATCACCCTCGCACCCTCGCGACAGTCGATCGCGCAGCTGGAGGCGCACGCGATCCCCCGCGTCCGCCTCTGGGTCCGCGGTGTCGACGCGGCCCGGTTCTCACCGGAGCGGCGCAGCGAGGCCTGGCGTCGGTCCATCGCGCCGAACGGTGAGCGGATCGTCGGATACGTCGGGCGTCTCGCCGCGGAGAAGCAGGTCGCCGACCTGGCGGTCCTCGGCGGCCTCCCTGGCGTGAAACTCGTCGTCGTCGGCGAGGGACCGCTCCGCGCCGCACTCGAACAGCGGCTCCCCGACGCGGTCTTCACCGGGTTCCTCGGCGGCGAGGAGCTCGCGGTCGCGATGGCGGGACTCGACGTCTTCGTCCACCCCGGGGAGTCGGAGACGTTCTGCCAGACGATCCAGGAGGCGATGGCGTCAGGCGTGCCCGTGGTCGCGACCGGGCGCGGTGGTCCCGTGGACCTCGTCGACTCCAGCCGGACCGGGTGGCTGTACGAACCCGGCAGGCTCGAACAGCTGCGCGGCTTCGTGCAGGACCTCGTCGGCGACGAGGTGAAGCGTGCGGCGTTCGGAGCTGCGGCCCGAGCCGGCGTCCTCCCGCGCAGTTGGAAGAGCGTCAGCAGCGCGCTCATCGGCCACTACAGCGATGCCATCGAACTCCACCAGGGAGCGCGGGCACAGCGCGGTGGACTCGACCCTCGGTCGCCGGTCCCCCGCGTCATTCGTCCGGGTAGCGGACGCCGATCTGACGCCTGACCTCGTCGAGCGTCTCCATGATCGCGACCGTCTCGGCCAGCGGCATGATCTCACCGGAGAGACGACCCTCCGAGACGAGCCGTTCGAGCTCCCAGGCCTGGAAGTGCATGCCGCGACCCTCGACCTCGGAGCGGTAGGTCTCGACGACCTCCCCGCTCGTGTCGAACACCCGGAACGTGGTCGCCGTGTACCAGACCCGATCGAACTCGATCCATCCCTCGGTGCCGACGATGGCGGCGCGGTTCGGGCCGACGGTGTTGCTCGCGGAGAGGGTGTTCGCCACTTGACCGTCCGCGTAGCCGAAGAGCGTCGCGACCTGCATGTCGGCACCCGTGTCGCGCAAGGCGGCGGTCGCCTGGATCGACGTCGGGGTGCCGAAGACCGCCGAGGCGAAGGAGACGGGGTACACGCCGAGGTCGAGCAGGGCACCGCCGCCCAGTTCGAGGTTGTTCATCCGGTGCTGCGGGTCGTCGGAGAGCAGCTGTGTGTGATCGGCGACGAGGCTGCGCGGCTGACCGATCACACCGTCCGCGAGCAACTCGCGGAGGCGGATCATGTGCGGGAGGAACCGGGTCCACATCGCCTCGAGGACGACGAGGCCGCGCTCTGCGGCGAGCGCGACGACCGCCTGCGCCTCGGCCGCGTTGAGGGTGAAGGGCTTCTCGATGAGGACGTGCTTCCCGGCGTCGAGGGCGAGGACCGCCTGCTCGGCGTGGAACGGGTGCGGGGTCGCGATGTAGACGACGTCCACTTCGGGATCGGCGACGAGGGCCTCGTACCCGACGTGGACGTTCGGGATGTCGAACTCGGCGGCGAACGCGGCCGAGGTCTCGGCGGACCGCGAGGCGACGGCCCTGACGTCGAATCCGTGTCGGCGGAGGTCGGCGGTGAAGCTCTTCGCGACGCCCGCGGGGCCGAGGATGCCCCATCGCAGGCCGGCTGAGGAACCCGCGGCTGCACTCCCCGGGGATGGCTGGTCGGTGTGCTGATCCGTCATGGCTCTCCTTCGATGCGCGTTCCAGCAGCCTACTGGAGGGCGTCGATCAGGCCTCCGGGTTCGGGGATAGCCCTGCTCGCTCCAGCCGTGCTGCGCCGTAGGCTGAAGACTCGACCACGTCCGCCATCCCGCCGCGGACCCGGTCCGGCTGTTGGGGGAAGCACTGTGGGGGCAATCGAATCGAGCGGACGCCGACGCGCCGTCCGCAGCGCCCGGGCCGTCGCGCTCGGTGTCGCCGGGCTCCTCGCGCTGAGCGCCTGCGTCGCAGCGCCTGCAGCACCCCCGGTCACCGTTGTCGTCACCGAGCGGCCTGACCCGTCGCCGTCCGTCGCTCCCGTGCCGACCCAGACGGCACGCGACGCCCTGCCGCCCGAGCCGGCACCCATCGTCCCGAACGCCCCCGCGGAACCGGCGGAACCGATCCCGGAGGGTCCGGCGTACGACCTCGGACCGCGCGATGGGGCGCTCGGTCCGGTCGTCTCGGACGCCGACGGCAATCCCGTCAGCTACACCGTGGTCGCGGGTGACGTGTTCTTCGACATCGCCCAGCGCTTCGACCTGCCGCAGCAGCAGTTGCTCCGGATGAACCCGTCGATCCCGGGGTTCGGTCTCGACATCTACATCGGCGACATCGTCAACCTCGATTGGACGACCACGCGCTGAGTGCCCGGCCGGCCACCGCCGGTCAGCCCCTGCCGCTCAGCCGAACGGGATCGTGCCGACGAGCACGCCCACCACGAGCATCACGAGGGACACGATCGCCGCCCGCCAGAGGACCTTCTTGTGGTGGTCGCCCAGGTTCACACTCGCGAGCGAGACGAGCAGGAGGATCGCCGGGACGAGGGGGCTCTGCAGGTGGACCGGCTGTCCGGTGATCGACGCCCGCGCCATCTCGACCGGTTCGATGCCGAACGTCGACGCGCTCTCCGCGAGGACCGGCAGGATGCCGAAGTAGAACGCGTCGTTGCTCATGAAGAAGGTCATCGGGATGCTGAGCACGCCGGTGATGACGGCGAGGAACGGCCCGAGCTCGTTCGGGATGATGTCGACGATCCAGTCGGCCATCGCCGTGACCATGCCCGTCCCGTTGAGCACACCGATGAGCACACCGGCCGCGAGCACCATGGAGACGACGCCGACGATGCTCGGCGCGTGGGCGACGATCTCCTTCGACTGCTGGGCCAGCCGCGGGAAGTTCACCAGCAGTGCCACCGCGGTGCCCACCATGAACACGTAGGGCAGCGGCATCAGGTCGACGACCAGCAGGGTCATGACGGCGATGGTCAGGACGAGGTTCACCCAGATGAGCCGCGGTCGGAGCGTGTCGCGATCGGGGTCGAGCATCGTGTCGGCCATCGCGGTGTCGTCGGGCCGCACCAGGGTGGCGAGGCGCCCGCGGGCACTGGTCGAGAAGGTGGTCGCCATCCCACCGGTGAGCGGGTGGTCGGCGGGTCCCGAGCCGGAGCCCGGTGCTGCGACGCCCCTCGGGTCCGCTCCGAGGAGGTCGACGCCGGCGAGTCGCTTCCGCTCGCCGAGCCCGAGGAACCAGGCGAAGACGAAGACGAGGACGAGACCTGCGGCCAGGGACGGCAGCATCGGCACGAAGATCTCCGTCGGCGAGACGCCCAGTGCGGAGGCGGCACGGACGGTCGGCCCGCCCCACGGGACGATGTTGAGGGTGCCGTTCGCGAGCCCGGCGACACAGGTGAGCACGACGGGGTTCATCCCGAGGCGCAGGTAGATCGGCAGCATCGCCGCCGTGGTCACGATGAAGGTCGTGGATCCGTCGCCGTCGAGGGAGACCGCGCCGGCCAGGAGTGCCGTGCCGACGACGATCTTGGCCGGGTCGTTGCCGAGGGCGCGGACGATGAACCGGACGAGCGGGTCGAAGAGACCGACGTCGATCATGATCCCGAAGTACATGATCGCGAACATGAGCAGGGCTGCGGTGGGCGCGAGGCTCCCGATGGCCTCGATGACCATGTCTCCGAGACCGAGGCCGGCACCCGCGAAGAGTCCGAAGACCGTGGGGACGATGATGAGCGCCACCATCGGGGTGAGGCGCTTCGTCATGATCAGCACCATGAAGGTGAGGATCATCGCGAATCCGAGAATGACCAGCATGTCGACTCCTTCGTCTGCGTGCACCGCGGTGTGCACGACGTGACCCGTCGCGGTGGCGCGCACGAGGCGCCGGCTGCTGCGGGTGTTCACGGAACCGTACGGGAGCGGCGCCGAGCTGTCTCGCTTGTGGGCGTTCGGCGCGGATCTGCCAGTTCCGTCGACTTCTGCGCGTTCTGCTCATCCGGCCGCCTTCGGCACCGTTACCGCGAGCGCCGTACCATCGGAGCCATGATCGGCGATGGAGCGGCGAGGCCGGAACGGCGGCGTGCCCGACGCTCGAGCTTCGCGGCGCAGGTCCTCGTCCTCCAACTCATCGTGGTCACGGCCGTCGTCGTGGTGTGCACCGGGGTCTACGCCTGGATGAGCAGCGAACGCCTCGTGCAGGAGGCCCAGTCGACGGCCTTGGCGATCGCCCAGAGCGTCGCGAGCGACCCGGACGTCCGATCGGCCGTGACCCTCGAGGCACGCACCCCCGGGACGCCCGAGGCTGCCGATCTGCGGACCTCCACCCTGCAGGCGCTCGCTGCCGAGGTCCGTGTCCGGACCGGCGCGCTCTTCGTGGTCGTCACCGACGAACGCGGGATCCGTCTGGCGCATCCCGATCCCGACGAACTCGGACGCCAGGTGAGCACGAGCGCCGAAGCGGCGCTGTCCGGCCGGGAGTCCGTGTCGTGGGAGACCGGGACCCTCGGTCCTTCCGCGCGGGCCAAGGTGCCCGTGTTCGCGGCCGAGTCGACGGACACCGCGGGTGCCGTCGTCGGCGCAGGCGCCGGGGAGGTCGTCGGCGAGGTCAGCGTGGGGTTCGCCCCGCAGCGGGTCTTCGCCGACGTCGCGCGGGAGACGACGCTGGTCGCGGGGGCCGCCCTCCTGGCGTTGACCATCGGCCTGGTCGCGTCCATGCTCATCCGGCGCCGACTGCGGCGCCTGACCCTCGGCCTCGGCCCGGAGGAGCTCGCCGCCCTGGTGCAGAACCAGGCCGCTGTGCTCGGCGGCGTCGGCGAGGGGGTCGTCGGGGTCTCCCCGCGCGGGATCGTGACGGTGTGCACCGATCAGGCGGCCCGCCTGCTCGGCGTCGACGCGACCGTCGGACGCCCCTTCGCCGAGCTCGACCTGCCCGAGCGACTCATCGCCCTCGTGGCGGACGACGCACCCGCTCAGGTCCCGACCCAACTCGTCGTCGGCTCCCGTGTCCTCTTCATCGACGTCCGGACGGTGTCTCAGGACGGCGTGGACCTCGGCCGGGTCGTCGTCGTGCGCGACCGCACCGACGTCGAGGCGCTGACCCGCCGACTCGACGCCGTCGCGACGATGACCACCGCCCTCCGCGCGCAGCGGCACGAGTTCGCGAACCGTCTGCACGCGATCTCCGGCCTGCTCGAGACCGGCCAGGACGACGAGGCCCGTGGGTACCTCGCGAACGTGCTCGACCACGGCCCACTGCGATACCCCGTCCAGCACGCCGATCGACTCACGGAACCGTACCTGCAGGCGTTCCTCGGCGCGAAGGGGGTCGAGGCCGCGGAACGCGGGGTGCTCCTGACCATCGGATCGGAGACCCTCGTCACCGGATCGCTGTGCGATCCTGAGGACGTGACCACCGTGCTCGGGAACCTGCTCGACAACGCCGTCCGGGCCGCCGTCGCCGGTTCGGCACGACCGGCCTGGGTCGAGGTCGAGGTCCTCGACCACGGCTCCGAGCTGCACTGCTCCGTCATGGACTCGGGCGACGGCATCGTCCCGACCCCCGAGATCGGTGAGCGACGCCCACCCGAGGAACCCACCGTCGAGGATCCGGACGCGATCCACGGACAGGGGTTCGGTCTCCCCCTCTCCCGGGACATCGCGCGCCGGCGCGGCGGCGAGGTGTGGCTCGCATCGCCTGGCGCCCCAGGCAGCCACGGCGCGGTGTTCTGCGCGCGCCTGCCGGGGACCGTTGATCCGATCTCACCCGAAAAGAACGACGACTGATGCCTACCGAACTCACCGTCCTGGTCGTCGACGACGACTTCCACGTCGCCCGTCTGCACTGCCGGATCGTCGACGAACTGGACGGGTTCCGTGCCCTCCCGCCCGTGGGGTCCGCCGCGGAGGCCGCGCGGACCGTCGCGGCGGAGCGTCCCGACCTCGTCCTGCTCGACGGGTACCTGCCCGACCGGAACGGCCTCGACCTCCTCGTCGACCTCCCGGTCGACACCATCGTCGTCTCGGCCGCATCGGACGGCGCATCGATCCGGAGGGCATTGCGATCCGGAGCGCTGGGATACCTCGTGAAGCCGTTCGCCCCGCAGCTGCTGCAGGACCGACTCGCGGCGTACGCCCGCTTCCGGAACGTCCTCGGCGAGGCCGTCAACGCCGACCAGGAGACCATCGAACGGGCGCTGAGGATCCTCCACTCCGGGGACACCGCAGCACCGACGCGGTCGCGGTCCGCGACGGAGACGGCCGTCCTCGAGGCGGTGTCGGCCGTGGACGGCGAGCGCTCGGCAGCCGAGGTCGCGGAACTGGTGGGCGTCTCCCGCGCGACCGCCCAGCGGTACTTGTCGGCCCTGGCGGGCCGGGGCCTGCTCACGACGCAGCTGCGGTACGGAACGACCGGTCGGCCGGAACACCGCTACGCCCTCACCGACCGTTCGCGCTGACGCGGATCATGCCGGCGGCTGGGCGATCCCCCCACGACATCGCCCAGCCCGGCACGTGAACCAACTCTCCGCCGATGGATGACGACATGCCCCCGCACGTCCGTGATCCATCCGTCGTCACACGACGATCAGCAAAGTGAGTTAATCACCCTACTGATTCTAGAGTCGCGCTCCAGCGAGGGCGTCAGGGCTATCCCCTAACGTGCGTTCAGGCCTCTGCGGCCTGCGGGTCGAAGGCCGCATCCAGGACGGCCAGAACCTCCGGCTGTCGGTCCACGACGATGACCGCCGTGATGAGCAGGCGCCACATGGCGTCGACGGCGTTCAGCAGATCGCTCCGGCCCGTCAGCATGCTCGAGATCAACTGGGTGCCCGTGAAGAACGCCACGAACGACCGGGCGAGATCCGAGGGGTCCAGCGAGGAGCGCAGCTCTCCCAGCTCGATCGACGCCTGCACCTGCTGCTCGACGTTCGCGATCCACCGCTCGTGGAAGTCGGAGGTGGGAGCCTGGATCACGCCCTGCTCCAGCGACAGGCGGAGCCCCGCCCGTGCGATGGGGTCGGTGAGCAACAGTTCGGTGATCATCCGCGAGGCCTGCACGAGCGCACCGAACGGCGACGACGCCGTGGTCGGGGCGGTCAGGGCAGCGATGGAGCGCTGGCTCTGCTCGTTGATGACGGCGAGCGCCAACTCCTCCTTCGAGGGGAAGTAGAAGTAGAGCGAGCCCTGCGTCGTCCCCGCTTCGCGGGCGATGTCCGACAGGCTCGCCTGTCCATAGCCGACCCGGTCGAACATGCGCGCGGCACCTTCGACGACGGTCTGGCGTCGTTCATGACCTCGCTGCTGCTGTGGTCGTCGTTCGGGCATGTGCGTATCCTGCTTCTGTCATCCCCCGATTCAGACACCAGCGTAGCGACTCCGAGCTGGGAAGTCGGTGACGAATGCGTCGGAACGCAGGAACAAGTCGACCGACTTGTGTCCAGAGAACGCCCGGTCCCGGAGGGAAAGGACGCGCCAGGATGTCGACCGGGCCCGGCGGGCGCCACCTTCGCACCGACGCCCGACCCGCTCGTCAGCCCGTCGGGATCACTCGCGGCGGGTGACGAGTGCGAACCGCTCCCGGAGCTCGGGAGCGTCGGCGAACGGGCGCCAACAGAGGCCGTCGCCCTCGCGCATGGCGGCGACCGGCCGGAGCGCGACGAGTCGCTCGCCGAAGCGGAGCGCGTCGAGGAACAGGGTGTCGTTGCCGGCGTCGATGGTCAACGAGCGCGGGTACCAGCCGCGTGCGGCGAGTGCTCCGGCCAGCCACGCCGAGTACTCGGGGTCCTTGCCGGGCTCCGGGCGCAGCAGCTCCTGGTCGGCGAGGTCGGACCAGTCGATGGCGTCCTTCTTGGACAGCGGGTGCGCGGCACGCATGACGACCCCGAGCGGCAGCGCCGCGATCTCCTCGGCGGCGAGCGCCTCGGGCAGATCGATGGGCAGGCGCACGATGGTGGCGTCGAGGCGCCCCGTGGTGACGAGGTGGAGCTGTTCGACCGGCTCGATCGCCACGGCGACGGCCGGCACGTCGATACGACGACCGGCCTCGGACACCACGGCGTCCCAGGTGGTCGGTGGACGACCGACCCGGATGTGTCGCGCGGGCGATGCCGGATCCATGTCGGCGACCACGTCGATGAACGTCCGGGCCTTCAGCAGGAAGCGCTGCCCCTCGCGGGTCGGACGGTACTCCTCGCCGAGCACGCTGAAGAGCTCGACGCCGAGCGCGGCCTCGAGACGCCGCAACTGCTGGGCGAGACTCGGTTGTGCGACGCCGAGCAGGTTGGCCGCCGCCCCCAGGGTCCGCGTGTCCGCGACGACGACCGCTGACCGCAGCTGGCGGAGCGTGATGGCGTCGCGTTCGAGTTGGCGGTTGAGGTCGTGCGTCATGCTTCGAGCCTACGGCGTGCTCGACGCCCTATCCGACAGCCGACCCCCGACGCGAGTCCGCCTGAGTGACCCCAGCGCTCCGGGAGGGTGTCGCCGTTCGCGGGCCGTGCCCTGATGGTGCCCCTGGAGGGACTCGAACCCCCAACCCTTTCCTTAGGACGGAACTGCTCTTCCATTGAGCTACAGAGGCTGACCCCGTCGAGTGTAGCCGGTCGCTCAAGCGGCCGGCGCCAGGTACTGCTCCCAGTCGGGCTCCGAACGCTCGACACCGCGCACCATCCACTGGGACCCGTGCGGCGTCCCGGGCGACACACCCAGGCTCCAGTTCATCTCCGCCAGGGTGCGGTCACCCTTCACGTTGTTGCATCGCAGACAGCAGGCGACGAGGTTCTCCCAGCTGTCGACGCCTCCGCGCGACCGCGGCTGCACGTGGTCGATCGTGGTCGCCGCCTTCCCGCAGTACGCACAGCGATGACCGTCGCGCCGCAGCACGCCCCGTCGGGTGACCGGCACACGACGAGCGTGCGGGATCCGGACGTACCTGGTGAGGAGGATGACCGACGGCCGATCGTACGAGCCGCTCGCCGCCACGACGGGGTGCGAGGAGTCGATCTCGACGACGCTCGCCTTGTGGCTCATGACGAGCACGAGCGCCCGCTTGAACGAGACGATCGCGAGCGGCTCGTAGCCCGCGTTCAACACCAGTGTGCGCATACACGTTCCCTTCCGAAGGGCCGCGACGGCTGCCGCGACCGGTCGACGATCAAGACCTGCAGAACCACTGCGACATCGGATCGGGTCGTTTCCGGGCGACAAAAAAGGGCACCGTCGTCATGACGGCACCCTCTTGACCCACGGCGGAGCCGCGGCACGCTTGGCTGGAATGACGCAGCACGTAGAGGTCGCGACCGTTCGCGACCACCTGGCGGCATCTAGCGTGCATCAGCTCCTGAACCTCTCCGAGTTGCAGAGCACCAGATTAACCCACGAGGCCGGGATTTCCGCGGGTTCGGACAGATTTCCTCTGCGCGCCATGTCGCCGTCGCCTTCGGGCGGTGTCCGCCATCCGTCGACGGTCGGTCCGTGGACGACGAAGGACCGCACCCTCCGATGGAGGATGCGGTCCAGGTCGAGCGCTCGGAATCAGCCGACACCCGGTGGGTAGAGGTAGAGCGCCACGGCGCTCGCGGCGATGGTCCGCGTGTTGTAGCTGTGGCGGGCCGAACCCCAGTTGTACTCCTCCAGGGTGACCGTTCCGTCGGCATTGACCGACTGGACGTACGCGACGTGGTTGTAGTTGAACCAGGCGACGGAACCGGCGATGGCGTTCGTCCCCTTGTTGTACTGCCAGGAGTCCGCCCAGCCGTACGCGCTGCTCGGGGGCAGGCCGTTCCCCCAGGTGAAGGCCCAGTTGCCGCTCGGCGTGCCCGCGTCGCGGTTCAGGCGCCAGGCGACGAAGTCCACGCACTCGCGGTAGTAGTACCGCAGGGGCGACAGTCCGCCGCCCTCGTCGTCGGTCGCCTGGTCGAACCAGGGGTAGTCGTCGCCGGACTGGCGCGCGCCGACCGTGATCGAATAGGTGGCGTCGCTCGCGGCGGCTGCGGCGTCGAGCTTCCGCTGACGCTCGGCCAGTTCGTCCGGGGTGGTCGCGGTGTACAGGTCGCGGGAGATCGGTGCGTCGGCCACCTTGTCGGAGGCGACGACACTCTGGGCACCGGAGGTCTTGAGCTGCTCCGACGCGGATGTGCCGTACTCCGTCTGGGCGCTGCTGCTCGCCGCGTACGCGGGCAGCGCGACGGTTGCGAGCAACGCCGGCACCAGGAACGCCATCGTGGCGACTCCTCGGACCGAGCCGGGGCGGGCTCCGGTCGGCTTGGGCTTGCGGACGGCGATCGCCGGGGACACTGCCGTGTTCGGCTTCGGCTTGCGCGCGACGCGCTCGGCGCCGGTGCGCAGCGGCGCTGCGGTCGCGAGCGGGGAGCCAGACGTGGTGGAGACGGTGAACGACTGCTGGGGCGTCACCGCTGGAGCCGACGGCTTCGTCAGCGGTCGGTCGTCGAGGGCGATCTCACCGGTCGCCGCCGCGTCGTCGGTCTCCTCGACGAGTGCGTCGTCCAGGACGATCTCCGGGTGCTCTTCGACCGCTGCCTGCTCGGCATCGGCGGGAGTGGTGGCGGGCTCGGACGAGGCGGAGGACGCCTCCGCCTGCTTCGCGGCCTGCTCCTGGAGTCGGAGTTGCTTCCGGGTGAGGGGGACGTCCGGGGTCGTCTCGGCCTGTTCGGGGCCGCTCGCACCAGCTGCTGTCACGTGGATTCCTCCGGCACCCCGCATGAGCGACACGGATCACCGCAAGGCGATCGGCATGGCGCAGCCCCATCCGACGATTGATGTCGGTTCGTGTGGCCGAGGGACGGGCTAGGGGGTGCCTCGGTCGTCTTCCTCCGGCCAGATCATGGCCTGCAGGACGAGTGACAGCCTACGGGTTACCCCTCGGAAAGTCACGTTTCCATCACGGGAAACACGGCACATGAAGGGAATCCTCATGCACGTCTCATGCTCACGCCGCGGGGGTCTCCACGAAGATGTGGGTGGCGAGTTCGTTCGGCAGTTCGAGGCCGCCGTCGACACCGTCGATGGTGACGAGCACGTAGCCCCCGGCAGCGGCGAAGGTGCCGGTGCGCCCCGGCATGACGCCGGCCTGCTTCAGCTGGAGCAGGAGTTCGGGGTCCACCTGCGCGGGTTCGCCCAATCGGCGCACGGTCGCCGTGACCGGCTCCGAGCGTCCGTCGACGAGACCGACGATGTTGATGACACCCTGCGAGAACGCGACCGCAGGGCTGTCTCCGAACTCGTCCAGGCCGGGGATCGGCGTGCCGTACGGGGACTCCGTCGGGTGGTTCAGCATGTCGAGGAGCTTGCGCTCGACCTGCTCGCTCATGACGTGCTCCCAGCGGCAGGCCTCTTCGTGGACGAACTCCCACTCGAGGCCGATGACGTCGCTCAACAGTCGCTCCGCCAGGCGGTGCTTGCGCATCACGTGCACGGCCTTGCGCCGCCCGGGCTCGGTGAGCTCGAGGTGGCGATCGCCTGAGACGACGACGAGTCCGTCGCGCTCCATCCGACCGACAGTCTGGGACACCGTCGGCCCGGAATGCCCGAGGCGCTCGGAGATCCGCGCACGAAGCGGGATGATGTTCTCCTCCTCGAGCTCCAGGATGGTGCGGAGATACATCTCTGTGGTGTCAATCAAATCGGTCATCGACGCCCTCCCTGCCCGATTGCACGTTCCCGGTAAGCCTAGTGCGCGGTGACGCCGTTCCAGCGCCAAGCCACTCCGCCCCGTGTGGACGTCTCCGCGCGGGGTCGCACGACGCCGCACGGCCTCCGCCTCTAGAATCGGCCTATGCCGGAGATCACGATTCCCACGTCCCTGCTGCCCGCCGACGGTCGATTCGGGTGCGGCCCGTCGAAGATCCGCCCTGAGCAGATCGCGGCGCTGGCCGATGCGGGCCGGTCCCTCCTCGGGACCTCTCACCGCCAGGCTCCCGTCAAGCAGCTCGTCGGCCGCGTCCGCGCCGGCCTGTCCGAACTGTTCCGCGCGCCGGACGGCTACGAGATCATCGTCGGCAACGGCGGCTCGACCGCGTTCTGGGACGCGGCCGCCTTCGGGTTGATCGAGCAGCGCAGCCAGAACCTCGTCTTCGGCGAGTTCGGCGGCAAGTTCGCCAAGTCGGCTGCGGCACCGTGGCTCACCGCGCCGGACGTCCGCGAGGTCGCCGGCGGCTCCCGCGTCGACCCCGAGGCCGTCGAGGGCGTCGACGTCTACGCCTGGCCGCACAACGAGACATCCACCGGTGTGATGGCGCCGGTCCGCCGCGTCACCGGCGATGCGGGCGCACTCACCGTGATCGACGCGACGAGCGCCGCCGGCGGCGTCGACTTCGACGCCGCTCAGGCGGACGTCTACTACTTCGCGCCGCAGAAGAACTTCGCCTCGGACGGTGGACTCTGGTTCGCCCTCTGCTCCCCCGCAGCGATCGAACGCATCGAGCGCATCGCGGCCAGCGGACGGTACATCCCCGAGTTCCTGAGCCTCAAGAACGCGGTCGACAACTCCCGACTCGAGCAGACGCTGAACACCCCGGCGCTGTCGACGCTCGTCCTCCTCGACGAGCAGATCTCCTGGATCAACGGGAACGGCGGACTCGCCTGGGCGTCGGCGCGCACGGCGGAGTCCTCCGGTGCGCTCTACGACTGGGCGGAGCGGACCTCGTACACCACCCCGTTCGTCACCGACCCCTCGCACCGTTCGCAGGTCGTCGTCACCATCGACTTCGACGAGGCCATCGACGCTGCACTCGTCGCGAAGACCCTCCGGGCGAACGGCATCGTCGACACCGAGCCCTACCGGAAGCTCGGTCGGAACCAGCTGCGCGTCGCGACGTTCACGGCCATCGACCCGGCGGACGTACGGCAGCTCATCGCCAGCATCGAACACGTCGTCGGCGCGCTCTGAGCCGTCCAGCCTGAACGCCGAACGGGCGGTCGCCCCCACTGGGGTCGACCGCCCGTTCGTCTGTCGGGATGTGGGTGTGGACTACTCGTCCTCGAAGCGATCGTCGTCGTCGTCGGAATCGACGTCGTCGTCGTCATCATCGTCGGAGTCGTCGTCCGACTCGTCCTCGTCGGACTCGTCGTCCTCGTCCGCGTCGTCCGACTCGTCCGACTCGTCGTCGTACTCGAGTTCGATGCCGTCACGATCCCGATCGCGCGGATCTCCGGACAGGGCGACGTCGTCCTCGTCGTCGAACTCGTCCGCCTCATCGCCGTCGTCGAGCGCCTCATCGGCAGCCGCCGCGGCCGCCGCCTCCTGAGCCGCCCGGTAGTCCGCGAGTCGCTCCGACCACGGGACCCACTGCGGCGCGAGCAACGCGCCGTCGCCAGGCATGAGCTCCGTCTCGAGGACGTTCGGCTCGGCGTCGTCGGACGTCCGCGACAGGGTGACCGTCCAGAACCAACCGGGGTACCCGGGCATCGTGTTCGCGAACAGCAGCGAGACCACGTGGTCGTCGACCACGACATGGCCGGCGGGTTCGCCGACCGTGCTCGCCGGCGTGATCGACTGCAGCGCCTCGCGAGCCAACGCGACGGCCGCGATCAGCGTCTCGTCGGGCACCGGCGGCGGCGCCGTTCCGTCGTCCTCGGACGCCGTCGGCCCATCCTCCACGGATGCCACGGTGCGCTCGGACTCCCCGATCGTCTCGTCGGGGACCGTCACCTCGTCGCCTGAGACGTGGTCCTCCGCGTCACGCATCCAGTTCGTCCGCGACCTTGCGCAGGACGGCAGCGATCTTCTTGCTGTGTCCGCTGTTCGGGTACTTGCCGCGTCGCAGGTCGCCGCCGATGCCGTCGAGGAGCTTCACGAGGTCCTCGACGATGATCGCCATGTCGTCGGCCGGCTTGCGCTTCAGCTTGACGAGGCTGGGCGGTGCCTCGAGGACGCGGACGGAGAGCGCCTGGGCGCCACGCTTCCCGTCGGCGATGCCGAACTCGAGCCGCGTCCCCGGCTTCACGCCGGCCGTGCCCGCGGGCAGTGCGGAAGCGTGCAGGAAGACCTCCTGGCCGTCATCGGAGCTGATGAAGCCGAAGCCCTTCTCCTCGTCGTAGAACTTGACCTTGCCGGTGGGCATGGGAACCTCGCTGTGTGTCGTGCGCAGAAATGCAGCGCCGTGCGGTGATCGCGCAGGAAGCACGATCGAGAGGACCATCGGTCCTCGGTCCCCAGCCTATTCGGTGCAGCAGCCGCGTGCCTCTATCCTGGGATCGTGACTGATGAGCAGACGCCGAGCATCTCGCGTCCCGAACGGATCCTGGCCTTCATGGTCGTGACGATCGTCGCCGTCTCGATCGCCGCCTTCGTCGCGGTCATGATCGGTACCGCCACCGGACTCGAGCAGGGCGATTTCGCCGTCGGTGCGTGGCCGGTCGTCACGATCCTGCCGCTCGTCGGGCTCCCGATCGCGTTCCTCATGCTGATCACGCTCATCATCGTGGGAGCCGTGCGCCGGTCCCGCGAGTCGCGCGGACCGTCGACGCGCTGACCACCATGGGCGAGGCCTTCGCGATCGCGCGCCGCCTCCGGGACCTCCCGGACGACGCGTTGCGCGGTCTGCTGGCCGACCGCAAGACCTCCACGGCTCGCATCGGCGATTTCTTCGACCTCGCCGAAGCCTTGCTGGACGATGCGAGCGTCGCGCGACGGATGGCCCTCCTCGATCGCGACACCCTCGCGGTCCTCGCCGCGGCATCGGACGGATCGGATCGCCAGTCGCTCGCAGCACGGCTCGACCGCTCCGCACCGGAGGTGGCGGCCTCCGTCGCGCGACTGGAGGACGCCGTCCTGGTCGTGATCGACGAAGACGGCTCGGTCCGACCCGTCCGCGCCGTCGAGCCGGTGTTCGAAGGATGGGCGGCGGAGGGCCGGCCCTCCCGAGCCCAGCTGCAGCAGGTCTCCACCCCACCCACACCGGCACGGACTCCGACGTCGACCGACACCGATGCCTTGGCGAGCGAACGGGCGGCCGGGACCGTCGGCATCATCGGCGAGAGCCTCCACGAACTCGACCGGGAACCTGCGCGCCTGCTCGGCCGAGGTGCACCGTCCATGCCCGACCTCAAGCGACTCGCCGCCGCTGCGGCGAGCACCCCGGAACAGATCGAACTCGCCCTCTCCGTGGCATCGGACGCCGGGCTGACCGTCGCCGCCGGCGCCGCCATCCGATTGAGTCAGGGGGGCGAGGACTGGCTCGCGTCGACGACGTCGGCGCGGTGGTCGCGGCTCGCCACGGCCTGGCTGGAGGCGATCCCGGCCGCCCTCCGCGAGCGCATCCTCGCAGCCTACGGTCGCGACGCCACCGACCTCGTCGAGGAGCTCAGCTGGTGGTATCCCCTGGCCGGAGAGGCCGTCACCACCCCGACCCGCGCGGTCGAGGCGGCGGCCGACCTCCTCGGTATCACCGCCGGGGGCGTGACCAGCGGGTTCGGTCGACTCCTCATCGCGGGCGACCCGGACGGCGCTGCGGCGCTGCTCGCGTCGACGCTGCCGGCCGAGGTGTCGCAGGTCGTGCTCCAGGACGACCTCACCGTCATCGCGCTCGGCCCCCCGACCGCCGAACTCGACGTGCGCCTCAGGGCGCTCGCCGAGCCCGAAGGCCGAGCCCAGGCGTCGAGATACCGCATCACCCCCGAGAGCGTCACCCGTGCCCTCGCCGACGGCGACACGGCTGCCGGCCTCCTCGAGTACCTCGAGTCCATCTCGCTGACTGGCGTCCCGCAACCGTTGCGCTACCTCGTCTCCGAGGCCGAATCACGGTTCGGCCTCGTCCGGGTCGGCACGATCCGAGCGTCCGCGGACGCCTCGGCCGATCCCGGGCGCAGCAGCTATGTCCGCTCCGACGACACCGGACTGATCGCGGCGGTGTCCGTCGACCAGAGCCTCGTCGCCCTCGGACTCCGTCCGAGCGACGCCAACCGACTCACCAGCCGTAGCGACGCCGCCACCGTCTACTGGGCGCTCCACGACGCCCGCTATCCGGTCGTGGCCGAGGACGACCACGGCGCTCCGCTCCGCATCCGTCGACAGCCACTCATCCGGACAGCCTCGACCAGCGCCAGCCCGGAACCGGGGCCGGATCTCGTGTCCCGGCTGCGAGCCGACGACCTCGGCGACACGAGCACCGCGTGGCTGGCGAAGCAACTGGAGGTCGCCGTCCGCGACCACACCCCGGTGACCGTCCAGCTCCAGCACGGCGAGCGCCGGTCGACCTTCACGATCGAGCCGGTGAGTCTCGCTGGAGGCCGCCTCCGAGGGCTCGACCGGGCTGCGGACGTCGAGCGGACCCTGCCGTTGGCCATGATCACGGAGGTCCGGGTCGCCGGTTGACGCGCGGTCACGGGGGTTCCACGCCGAATCCGCCGGTAGACTCGACCGTTATGTCTGATGGACCACTGATCGTCCAAAGCGACCGCACCGTCCTGCTGGAGGTCGCCCACCCGCTCGCCGAGGACGCCCGCCACGATCTCTCCGTGTTCGCGGAGCTCGAGCGCGCGCCCGAGCACATCCACACCTACCGGATCACGCGCCTCGGTCTGTGGAACGCGAGGGCGGCCGGGCACGACGCGGATCAGATGATCGAGACGCTGGAGCGCTACTCGAAGTTCTCCATCCCGGCCTCCGTGACCATCGACATGCGGGAGACGGTCAACCGGTACGGCCGCCTCGTGATCGAACGCTCCGAGGACGGCGAACTCGTCCTCCGCTCGACCGACCTCCCGATCCTGACGGAGGTGGCGGGCGCCAAACGCATCGCCCCGCTGCTCATCGGGCACCCGAGCCCCGACACCTTCCTCGTGGAGCCCTGGGCCCGTGGCGCGCTCAAGCAGGAGCTGGTGAAACTCGGGTGGCCTGCCGAGGACCTCGCGGGGTACACCGCCGGGACCCCCCACCAGATCGACCTCGTCGAGGACGGTTGGCACCTGCGCGACTATCAGCAGCAGGCGGTGGACAACTTCTTCTCCGGCGGCTCCGGTGTCGTGGTGCTCCCCTGTGGCGCGGGGAAGACCCTCGTGGGTGCCGGAGCGATGGCGACAGCCTCCACCAACACGCTCATCCTCGTGACGAACACGGTGTCCGCCCGGCAGTGGCGGGACGAGCTGTTGAAGCGCACCTCCCTCACCGCCGAGGAGATCGGCGAGTACTCCGGGCAGGTGAAGGAGGTCAAGCCGGTCACGATCGCGACGTACCAGATCCTCACGGCCAAGCGGAAGGGCGAGTACGCGCACCTCGCGCTGCTCGACGCCATGGACTGGGGGCTCGTGGTCTACGACGAGGTCCACCTGCTGCCGGCTCCGGTCTTCAAACTCACCGCCGAGCTACAGGCCCGACGCCGGCTCGGTCTCACGGCGACCCTCATCCGCGAGGACGGCCGCGAGGGCGACGTGTTCTCCCTCATCGGGCCCAAGCGGTTCGACGCCCCGTGGAAGGAGATCGAGGCACAGGGCTTCATCTCCCCCGCCGCCTGCTTCGAGGTCCGCGTCGACCTCCCGCAGGCCGTCCGACTCACCTATGCCGCGTCGGCCGACGACGAGCGGTACCGCCTCGCGGCGACCGCGCCGGCGAAGCTCGACGTCGTCCGGCAATTGGTCGAGCGGCATCGCGGCGAGCAGATCCTGGTCATCGGTCAGTACCTCGACCAGATCGAGGAACTCGCCGAGACCCTCGGAGCACCGAAGCTGACGGGCGCCACCCCGGTCGACGAACGCGAACGGCTCTACCAGGCGTTCCGCGACGGCACCGAGCAGGTCCTCGTGGTGTCGAAGGTCGCGAACTTCTCGGTGGACCTCCCTGAAGCCACGGTCGCCATCCAGGTCTCCGGCTCGTTCGGCTCCCGCCAGGAGGAGGCGCAGCGACTCGGACGCCTGCTCCGCCCGAAGTCCTCCGGACTCACGGCGAGTTTCTACACCCTCGTGTCCCGCGACACGGTCGATCAGGAGTTCGCCCAGAACCGGCAGCGTTTCCTCGCTGAGCAGGGCTACAGCTACACGATCCTCGACGCACACGCCCTGCAGACGGCCTGATCCTCGCTCTCAGAAAAGTCTCAAGAAACGTGCAGATAATGGAGTCATGACCGGACCCCGCATCCTCATCGTCGACGACGAACCGAACATCCGCGACCTCCTCACCACCAGCTTGCGTTTCGCCGGATTCGCCGTGCGAGCCGTGGGCAACGGTGCAGCCGCCATCTCCGCGGTGCTCGAGGAGGAACCCGACCTCATCATCCTGGACGTCATGCTCCCGGACATGAACGGCTTCGGCGTGACCAAGCGTCTCCGGAGCGCGGGCTACACGGCTCCGATCCTGTTCCTCACCGCGAAGGACGACACCGAGGACAAGATCACCGGGCTCACCGTCGGCGGTGACGACTACGTCACCAAGCCGTTCAGCCTCGACGAGATCGTCGCGCGCATCAAGGCCATCCTGCGCCGCACCATGCAGGCAGACGAGGATGCGGTCATCCGCACCGGCGAGCTGACGATGGACCAGGACACCCACGAGGTCCTCGTCGGCGACACCCCGATCGATCTCAGCCCGACGGAGTTCAAGCTGCTCCGGTACCTCATGCTGAACCCCAACCGAGTCCTGTCGAAGGCGCAGATCCTCGACCACGTCTGGGAGTACGACTTCAACGGCGACGCCGGCATCGTCGAGAGCTACATCTCCTACCTGCGGCGCAAGCTCGACCAGTTCTCGAGCGAGCCGCTCATCCAGACGAAGCGCGGATTCGGCTACATGCTCAAGGCCGGGAAGGCGTAGCCCCCACCCGATGGCCGATTCCCTGTCCACCTGGTGGAGCAGCGTCTCCCTCCGGACGAAGATCACCGGGGTGACGGTGCTCGTGCTCGCGTTCGGTCTGCTCGTCGCCGGGATGGGCACCACGCCCCTCCTCAAGGAGGTCCTGACCCAACAGGCGAACGACAGTCTGTTGACGGCGGCCAAGGGCAAGATCGTCGGCGAGATCTCCGAGGACGGCCAGCTCCAGCTGGACGCACCCTCGACACTGTTCGTCGCGGTCTACGACACGAACGGTGAACTCCGGGCCTCCTCCGGCTGGGACGACAGCATCGCGCCCGAGCACCCGGCGCACCTCAGCGCGAACGACGTCGCGGCGAGCGGCAACCAGGTGTACACGACCACGAATTCGAGTGGCACGATCGTCTACCACGCGGTGTCCGTCCCGGTCACGCTCGACGGGTTCCGGACGGGAGCGGCGTGGGTCGCGATCTCCATGCAGGGCACCGACAACACGATCGCCACCTACCTCACCATCTTCTTCGTGCTCGGCGTCCTCATCATCGTGGTGGGCGCCCTGCTGACGCGGTGGTTGGTCACCGGTACCTTCGAACCGCTCCGGCAGGTGGAACGCACCGCTGCGGCCTTCGCGGACGGCGACTTCAGTCAGCGTCTGGCCGGGTCCACTCCGAACACCGAGGTCGGGCGTCTCAGCCGCTCCCTCAACACCATGCTCGCCCGGATCGACCGCGCCTACTCCGACCGCGGCAAGACCATCGAACAGATGCGCAACTTCGTCGGCGACGCCAGCCACGAACTCCGCACTCCCCTCGTCTCGGTCCGCGGCTATGCCGAGCTCTACCGCATGGGTGCCCTGCAGACCCCGCAGGACGTCGCCCAGGCGATGGAGCGCATCGAGAAGGAGGCCATCCGGATGGGTGCGCTCGTCGAGGACCTCCTCCAGCTCGCCCGTCTCGACGAGACGCGTCCACTGAACGTCGCTCCGGTCGACCTCCTGCCGGTCGCCCGCGACGCAGCCCTCGACACCACGGCACAGGCGCCGGGGCGCACGGTCCGGGTCGTCCGCGACGAGCGGATGATGTCCCTCGAGCAGTCGACCGTCGAGCAGGGCGGCGAGGCATCCGTTGCCGCCGAGACCCCTCCTCCGGCCGGTGCGACGGGCCCGATCTTCGGTGCGACCTTCAACCGTTTCCGTCGCCGGCCGAAGCCCTCAGGCGAGGCCGTCGCCCCCGATGCGAAGCCGGCCGTGGAACCCCTCACGTTGGCCGTCCCGCCGATCGTCCTCGGCGAGGAGAACAAGATCCGCCAGGTCGTCACGAACCTGATCGGCAACGCCCTGCGCTTCACGCCCGACGACAGCCCCATCGAGCTCGCCGTCGGCACCGACGCGCGCGCCGGCACGGCCAGCATCGCCATCGTCGATCACGGCGAGGGCATCCCTCCGCAGATCCGCGAGAAGATCTTCCAGCGCTTCTGGCGTGCGGACAGCTCCCGCACGCGGGAGACCGGCGGCAGTGGGCTCGGGCTGGCGATTGTGGCCTCGATCGTCGCCGCGCACGGCGGCACGGTCGACGTGACGGAGACACCGGGAGGTGGGGCGACGTTCCGCGTCATCCTGCCGCTGGCCCCGACCGCCGCGACGGCTCCGGTCGTCATCGCCGGCCCGCCGGCCTGATCCGCCCCACCGCTGCCGACACCGCTCCACAGGGCCAGGCTCAGGGTGCCTGAGCGTCGGAACCGCGGTCGTCGACCCGGTGGCGTGAGCTGAACTCCTAGCGTCTCGGTAACGGCGGTGACCGGCACCGCCCGGACGAACGGAGTTCCCATGGCCACCTTCCAGGTCGACAGCGACGCGGTCGAGCACGCCTCCAACGCGGTCAGAGTGACGATCGAGCAGATCCAGAGCGAGGTCGCCCGCCTCCACGCCCAGCTCGCCGCTCTCGACGGTCAGTGGACCGGTGCCGCAGCGGCGGCCTTCCACGGCGTCGTGGAACGCTGGCGTGGCACGCAGCGGCAAGTCGAGGAGAACCTCGGCGAGATCAGCAGGGCGCTGTCCGTGGCGAGCACGCAGTACGCCGAGATCGAGCGGGCGAACGCGAGCATGTTCAGCGGTTGACCACCGCTCGGGTCGTCCGGCCCGGGACTCCGCTCCCGGGCCGGGCCCCGCGGGAACAACGACGCAGGGCGCCTCCCGAAGGAGACGCCCTGCGCGTGTGCTGCTGTCGGACTTAGAAGTCCATGCCACCGGTCGGGTCGCCGGCCGGAGCCGGGTTCTTCTCCGGCTTGTCGGCGACGACGGCCTCGGTGGTGAGGAACAGGCCGGCGATCGACGCTGCGTTGAGCAGCGCGGAGCGCGTGACCTTCACCGGGTCGTTGATGCCGGCTGCGAGCATGTCGACGTACTCGCCGGTCGCGGCGTTGAGGCCGTGTCCGACGGGCAGGTTGCGGACCTTGTCGGCCACGACACCGGGCTCGAGGCCGGCGTTCAGCGCGATCTGCTTGAGCGGAGCGTCGATGGCGACCTTGACGATGTTCGCACCGGTCGCCTCGTCTCCGACGAGCTCGAGCTTCTCGAAGGCGGTCTTGCCGGCCTGGATCAGGGCGACGCCACCACCGGCGACGATGCCCTCTTCGACGGCAGCCTTCGCGTTGCGGACGGCGTCCTCGATGCGGTGCTTGCGCTCCTTGAGCTCGACCTCGGTCGCTGCACCGGCCTTGATGACCGCGACACCGCCCGCGAGCTTGGCGAGACGCTCCTGGAGCTTCTCGCGGTCGTAGTCGCTGTCCGTGTTGTCGATCTCCTTGCGGATCTGGGACACACGACCGGCGATGGCCTCGGCGTCGCCGGCACCTTCGACGATGGTGGTCTCATCCTTGGTGATGACGACCTTGCGGGCGCGGCCGAGGAGGTCGAGGGTGACGGTCTCGAGCTTGAGGCCGACCTCCTCGGAGATGACCTGACCACCGGTGAGGATGGCGATGTCCTGCAGCTGCGCCTTGCGGCGGTCGCCGAAGCCCGGAGCCTTGACGGCGACGGACTTGAAGATGCCACGGATCTTGTTCACGACGAGCGTCGCGAGTGCTTCGCCGTCGACGTCCTCGGCGATGATGAGGAGCTGCTTGCCCGACTGGATGACCTGGTCGACGATCGGCAGGAGGTCCTTGATCGCGGAGATCTTCTGGTTGGCGATGAGGATGTAGGGGTCCTCGAACACCGCTTCCTGGCGGTCGGGGTCGGTCACGAAGTACTGCGACAGGTAACCCTTGTCGAAGCGCATGCCCTCGGTGAGCTCGAGCTCGGTGCCGAAGGTGTTCGACTCCTCGACGGTGACGACGCCTTCCTTGCCGACCTTGTCGATCGCCTCGGCGATGATCTCGCCGATGGTGGTGTCGCCGGCGGAGATGGAAGCGGTCGCAGCGATCTCCTCCTTGGTCTCCACCTCCTTCGCGTTGGCGATGAGCTCGACCGTGACGGCCTCGACGGCCTTCTCGATGCCGCGCTTGAGGCTGATGGGGTCGGCGCCTGCGGCGACGTTGCGGAGGCCCTCGCGCACGAGCGCCTGAGCCAACACGGTGGCGGTGGTGGTGCCGTCGCCGGCGACGTCATCGGTCTTCTTGGCGACCTCCTTGACGAGCTCCGCGCCGATCTTCTCGTACGGGTCGTCGAGTTCGATCTCCTTGGCGATGGACACGCCGTCGTTGGTGATCGTGGGGGCGCCCCACTTCTTCTCGAGGACGACGTTGCGACCGCGCGGCCCAAGGGTGACCTTGACCGTGTCAGCAAGAATGTTCAGTCCACGCTCGAGGCCGCGACGGGCCTCCTCGTCGAAAGCAATGATCTTAGCCATGTGTGTTTTTCGTCCCTCCCGGACGTCATGAACGTTTTTAGCACTCAATGAGTACGAGTGCTAAGTCGATTCTGGCACTCAGGGGGTGGGAGTGCAAGTGAGCGTCAGCGCCCTGAGCGAACTCCCGGGAACGGCCCGGAGACGACGAACGACGCCGCCCACCGGAGTGGGCGGCGTCGCAGGAATCCCGTGTCCGATGGGTGCTTACGCCAATCGGACGGCCTCGGCCTGGGGCCCCTTCGCTCCGGTGCCGACCTCGAAGACGACCGCCTGGCCCTCTTCCAAGGACTTGTAGCCGCTCATGTCGATCGCCGAGTAGTGGACGAAGACGTCCTGTCCACCCTCGTCGACCGTGATGAAGCCGAAGCCCTTCTCAGCGTTGAACCACTTGACGGTTCCGTTCGCCATTTCATACTCCCATTGCTGCGTGCTCACAGGCGTCGGCTGCTGCCGAACCCGGACCTGCCGTCCGGAGTCGGGACCCCGGCGGCCACCCTGCGCCAAAACGGACTCAGGGGCGAGTCGAGACGGGACGGGATGAGCGGCCAATTCCAGATCCTAATCCGGGGCGGTGTCCCGGATCACCCCGAAATCGACAATCGTCGCGGAGTATTACGACAACTCAACATGGAGGAAACACCCCGGAAACACAGGCCGGTCCGACGAGCCGACGAGGTCCGGCGGGGACGCTGCGCTCAGGCGGCCGGCTGGTAGTCGGCGCCGACCACGACGACGATGCGGAGGACGGGAGCCTCGCCCTCCTCGACCGGGATCGCGTACTGGTCCGTGATCTGGATCGGGATGCCGCCGAGCGCGTTCGCGATGGCGCGTGCCACGCCCTCCTGCGAGGGGTCCTGATAGTAGACGCCACTCGCCGTGACGTCCTCCGTGCTCGCGTCGCTCGTCGGGATCTGCTGGGTGAACCCGGCGGCAGCGATCGCGGCCGCCGCCGATGCCGCCAGACCCTCGGTCGGCGTCCCGTTCAAGACGAGGATGCTCGCCGCGGGATCGACCACGGGCGCCACCTCCGTGGGCGTCGGCGTGGGCGTCGGCGTCGCGCTCGGGCTGGCAGCACCGCCGAAGAAGTCGATGCGGTCGTTCAGCCCGAACAGGGCGAAGGTGCCGATCCCGACGAGGACCAACGTCGCCACGACGGCGACCAGGAAAGCGATCCAGCCACGCCCCTTCGGCGCCGGGGCACGGTGCGCGCCGACGCGCTTGAGGTCCGGGACCTCGTCGAAACGGTCGGGCGGGAAGGATTCAGCCATGGTGTGTTCTCCGTGAGCTGCTCAGCCGTCGGTACGTGGAGCTGAAGCTCCTCGTGCCGAGAGTCGGGCGTCGCGGGTGCGCTGCAGCCGCTTGATCAGCATGGGGTCGTGGGCGAGAGCGGACGGCGAGTCGATGAGCGCGCCGAGCAGTTGATAATAGCGGGTCGGCGAGAGCGCGAAGCGGTCGCGGATGGCGGCCTCCTTCGCCCCGACGTGGCGCATCCAGTGGGACTCGAACTCGAGGATCTCGCGTTCGCGTTCGCTGAGGCCCGGGGCAGGGACCGACGCGTCGCCGCCGTCGGGCGTGTGCGATGCAGGCTGCATGCTCGACCCCCTCCTGATCGGTACCGTGCCGCGAGCCCGGGAGGACTCCGCCCGGACGATTCCTCAGTCTATTCAGCGGAGCGTCACCGAGTCGCATCCGGTCCGGCAAGGAGGCACGTTCACCGGGAAGGATCAGCGACTCCCAAGTGTTGAGCTGGAAGTCGGAGGCCGCAGGTACGACGCGGCCCCGCGCGTAGGATGACCGAGAACGAATGGAGCAGCATGACGTACGACGTGTCGAAGACCGACGAGCAGTGGCGCGAGGAACTCACGCCCGAGCAGTACCAGGTCCTCCGCGGAGCGGCGACCGAGCGGGCCTGGACGGGTGAACTCCTCGACGAGTCGCGCGCCGGCCTGTACACCTGTGCCGCCTGCAACGCCGAACTCTTCAAGAGCGGGACGAAGTTCGACTCCGGCTGCGGCTGGCCGAGCTTCTACGAGTCCGTGAACCCCGACGCGGTGCAGTTGATCGAAGACCGCACGCTCGGCATGGTCCGGACCGAGGTGCGCTGCGCCTCATGCGGATCCCACCTGGGGCACGTCTTCGACGACGGCTTCGGTACGCCGACCGGGGATCGCTACTGCATGAACTCCATCGCGCTCAACTTCGCAGCAGCCGACACCGCTGAGCCGACGGAGTGACGGAGCCCGCCGAGAGCCCCGTCCTGGCCGCCGTCGCCGGGCGGCGTTCGTGGTCGAAGGTCACCGACGTCGCTCCGAGCGACGAGGAGCTGCTGGAGATCATCGGCGCCGCCGGCCGCGTGGCCGATCATGGAGCCCTGCGCCCGTGGCGGGTCATCGCCCTCAGGGGTGACGACCGGGTGAAGCTGGGCCGGGCGCTCGCGAAGGCGGACGGCGATTCCAAGCCGTCGACGAAGCCCCTTCGTGCTCCCCTGCTGCTCGCGGTCGTCGTGAGCGTGAAGAAGTCGAAGGTCGCCTCCTGGGAGCAGGAGGCCGTGGCCTCCGGCGTCGCCCACATGATCAGCCTGCTGCTCGACGACGCCGGATGGGGTGTGTTCTGGCGGACCGGCGGCGCAACCCGCGCGAAGGCCGTCAGGAAAGCGCACGGCCTGCAGAAGGGCGAAGACCTCCTCGGGTGGCTCTACGTCGGCGGCAAGCCGGGGAACGGCCGGACCGGGCGCCGGAAGACGAGCAACGCGAAGGCGCACTTCAGCCGGATGCCGTGATCCGCTCCGTTCAGGACCCGGCCGGCGCTGCGGGTCGACGGCGGAACCGAGCCGATGCGATCGCCACCGCCGCGAACGCGAGCAGCGTGCCGACGACGGTGGACACGTGGACACCGCTGTCGTCGGTCGGCAGGAAGACGTCCAGGGCGAGCGCGCTCAACGTCTGACCGGCGACCGTCCCGAGCCCGAGGATGAGCACCCCCGTGTGCTGGACGAGGAACGCCGCCACGGCGATGAAGACGCAGCCGATCGGTCCGCCGAGGTAGAGCCACCACTCCCCCGGCAACGCTCCGGGCGGTGCGACGAACAGCGCGTGCAGCACAGCGGCCACGACGAGCACGACGGTTCCGACGATGAAGTTGATGAAGGTCGCCGCGAGCGTGCTCTGCGCACGCATCTTCACCCGCCCGTTGACCGCCTGCTGCCAGCCGATCCCGATCCCCGCGAGCAGCGGCAGGACGAGCAGGCCGAGCGGGATGCTCCCGCCGAGCTCTCCCGAGACCGCGACGCCGACGGCGACGAGGGCGACGACCGCCCCGAGGACGCGCTGCACGGTGAACCCGACGACGCCTCCCGGGCCGAAGCCGATGCGGTCGAGCACGAGGCCGCTCGCGGTCTGGCCGGCGACGACCGCCACGGTGAACAGGGCCACCCCGAGCGCTGCCGCGGTGAGCCCCTGCGACAGCACGAGGAATGCGCCTGCGCACCCGCCGAGGACCGTCCACCACGGCATCTCGCGACGACGCACCGCCGTCGCCACGGTCTCCAGGCCCCGCCTCCCGGTTCGGGAGACGGCCAGCCCGATGCTCAGAATGAGCAGCCCGCCGCCGAAGGAGATCGCGGCGGCGGTGAAGCCGTCGCCGAGCCGTGCGCCGAGCTCGCCGTTCAAGCGGGCCTGGACGGCGATGAACGCGCCACTGACCACGGCGATCAGGAGTGCGAGCCATGCTGGGATGCGGTTCACGAACGGTTCCTTCCACACGGAACCGCCCGCCAGCAGCGCTGACGGGCGGTTCTGGGTTGGAGCCGACGACGGGACTTGAACCCGTAACCTACGCTTTACAAGAGCGTTGCGCTACCAATTGCGCCACGTCGGCCGACAGGGGCGAACCCCGGTCTGGACCATCCTACGATGGCGACGGATCAGCCGTTGGTCGCGGGCGACTCGCTCGGGCTCGGCGACGGGGTGTCGGTCGAGTAGCTCTCGCTGGACACGGCGAGCACGAACGCGGCGAACTGCTCGGCGTCGGTCAGCGAGCCGGTGTACTGCTTGCCGTTCACCAGGATGGTGGGCGTCCCCTCGACCTTGGCGACGTCGGTGCCGGGCAGCGGGCCACTCCGGGCGCGGTCGGTCGAGTCCTTCACCCAGGACTTGTAGGTGCCGTCGTCGATGCAGGCGTTGATCTTCTTCTCACCGCCGGAGATGACGCCCTTCGCGATGGACTTCAGCTCCTTGTCGGTCAGGCCCTCGGTGTTCTCCTTGGGCTGGTTCTCGAACAACGCGGTGTTGAAGGAGAAGAAGTCGTTCGGCGAGTACTGCGCGACGCAGGCCGCGGCGTTCGAGGCACGCAGTGAGTACTGCGTCCCGAGCGACAGGTTGCTCAGCGTGGCGAGCGGGTGCACCGTGTACGTCGCCGCTCCGGCCTCGAGCCATCCCTTGACCTGCTCGGCGTTCGTGGTCTCGAACTGGCCGCAGTAGGGGCACAGGAAGTCCTGGTAGACGGAGATCTCGACGCCCTCGGCCGTCGGGGTCTCCGTTGCGGCGGGTGTCTCGGCCGGTGCCGGCTCGGCCGCGTCGGTGGCGGTCGGCGTGGGCGTCGGGGCGTCGGCGGGCGCGCCGACGAGTTGCAGACCCGCGCCGACGGTGAACCCGTCGTTCTGCGCAGCCGTCGGGACGGGGCCGGCGGGCTTGATCGACGTCACGATGATGATCGCCACGGCGGCGACGATCGCGAGCGCACCGAGCACGATGCCACCCTGCAGCAGCACGCGGTTGCGGCGGTCGCGCCGCTTCTGCTGCTCGCGCAGCACGCGTGCCTTCTCGCGGGCCGCGTCGCGGCGTTCGTTCTTCGTCGGTCGGTTCTGCGATCCAGCGCCAGACATTGATCCTCGTTTCGGGGGGATTGCGCTACGTAGACCCAGCAGCGCCAAACATATCAATCGTAGACCTGCCGCCTGGGAGAGGCCCAAACCAGGCAGGGAGGACGCTGTGCGTCCACCGAGAGACCGATCCACCCGGCACCCTTCCATTCCCAGGGGCCCATGGCATACTGGAACGGCGAGTCGGCCATCGTCGGCGGGCTCGCGTCCATTCACAACGGATCGTCCGGCACGTACCTGCCGGTGAAGGAGAACAACCATGGCGTCTGTGACGTTCGACAATGCAACCCGTTTCTACCCGGGCGGCACCCGCCCCGCGGTCGACAAGCTGAACCTCGAGGTCGCCGACGGCGAATTCCTCGTCCTCGTCGGCCCGTCCGGCTGTGGCAAGTCCACCTCGCTCCGCATGCTCGCCGGCCTCGAAGAGGTCAACGACGGCCACATCTTCATCGGCGACCGCGACGTCACCGACGTGCCGCCGAAGGACCGCGACATCGCGATGGTGTTCCAGAACTACGCGCTGTACCCGCACATGACCGTCGCCGAGAACATGGGCTTCGCGCTCAAGATCGCCGGCGTCGGCAAGGAGGAGCGCGCCACCCGTGTCCTCGAAGCCGCGAAGCTCCTCGACCTCGAGGACTACCTGACCCGCAAGCCGAAGGCGCTCTCCGGTGGTCAGCGTCAGCGTGTCGCGATGGGTCGCGCCATCGTCCGCCAGCCGCAGGTCTTCCTCATGGACGAGCCACTGTCGAACCTCGACGCCAAGCTCCGCGTCCAGACCCGCACCCAGATCGCGTCGCTCCAGCGTCGCCTCGGCGTCACCACGGTCTACGTCACCCACGACCAGACCGAGGCGCTCACCATGGGCGACCGGATCGCGGTCCTGAAGGACGGCATCCTGCAGCAGGTCGGCACGCCTCGCGACCTGTACGAGAAGCCGAACAACGTGTTCGTCGCCGGCTTCATCGGCAGCCCCGCCATGAACCTCTTCGAGGGTGAGATCGCCGACGGCGGTATCAAGCTCGGTGGATTCATCATCCCGGTGGAGCGCGAGATCACCGACGCCGCCCCGTCCAAGAACGTCACGGTCGGCGTGCGCCCGGAGGACATCACCGTCTCCAGCAACTCCGGCTCCGGCATCGAGGTGACCGTCGACCTCGTCGAGGAGCTCGGCGCCGACGGCTACCTCTACGGCCACACCGAGGTCTCCGGCAAGCGCACCGACATCGTCGCTCGCGTCGACGGCCGCAACCACGCCCACATCGGCGACACCGTGTTCCTCGCGCCGACGCCGCACCACGTGCACGCGTTCGACTCGGCTTCGGGTGAGCGCCTCGGCAACAAGCCGGTCGTGTCCTCCTCGATCTAGTAGTTCCGCCGACGATGGTCGAGCGGTCGGTCTCCGATCGCTCGACCATCGTCGTTTTCGTCTGTCCCACGTCAGCTCGATCCCTCCCGAGGAGCGCATCGCACCATGTCCGGCGCATTGAACATCACCGCAGCCACCGTCGACCCGGCGCTGCTCGACCTGCCCTGGGAGCTTCCGCTCGAGAACTGGCCGAACGAGGCCATCGCGTCGCTGCCGAAGGGCATCTCCCGCCACCTGGTGCGGTTCGCGAACCTCTCGGGGTACGTGATCGCCGTCAAGGAGACCACCGCCGAAATGGCGAAGGGTGAGTACGACATGCTGCGCACCCTGCAGCGCCTCGACATCCCCTGCGTCGACCCGCTGGCGGTCATCACCAACCGCTCCGACCGGAAGGGCCGGGAACTCCCGAGCGTGCTCGTCACCCGGCACCTGAAGTTCTCCCTCCCCTACCGCGCGCTCTTCCAGGGGACGCTGCGTCCGGACACCGCGACCCGCCTGGTCGACGCCCTCGCCGTCCTGCTCGTCCGCCTGCACATCGTCGGGTTCTTCTGGGGCGACGTCTCGCTGTCGAACACGCTCTTCCGACGCGATGCGGGAGCCTTCGCCGCCTACCTCGTCGACGCCGAGACCGGCAAGCTCTACGAGGGAGGCCTGTCGAACGGACAACGTGAGAACGACCTCGAGATCGCGCGGGTGAACATCGCCGGTGAACTGCTCGACCTCGAGGCCGGCGGGCGGGCCGACGTCGAGCTCGACCCCGTGACCGTGAGCAACGGCATCGTCGCGGCCTACCGTTCGCTCTGGAAGGAGCTCACGGGGTCCGAGTCCTTCGACGCCTCCGAGCGCTGGCGCATCACGGAACGCGTGCACCGCCTGAACGAGCTGGGCTTCGACATCGAGGAACTCGCGATCAAGACGACCGACGAGGGCTCCACCGTCCGCATCCAGCCGAAGGTCGTCGACGCCGGACACCACCAGCGTCGGCTCCTGCGACTCACGGGCCTCGACGCCGGGGAGAACCAGGCCAGGCGTCTGCTCAACGACCTCGACGCGTACTCGGCGTCGTTCGGGAAGGACGGCTTCGACGAGGAGATGGCCGCACACGAGTGGTTGATCCGCGTGTTCGAGCCCGTCGTGAAGGCGATCCCCCGCGAGCTCCGCGGCAAGCTCGAGCCGGCGGAGATCTTCCACCAGCTCCTCGAGCACCGGTGGTTCCTCGCGCAGAACGAAGGCCGCGACATCCCGCTGGCCGAGGCGGTCGGATCCTACGTGAACACCGTCCTGCGACACCGTCGCGACGAGGCGACGATGATCGTGCCGCCCACCGAGGCGATCAGCATCCCCGCCGCCATGACCGGCCCGGTCGACTGGCGCGATCTCGTCTGACCGACGCCGCAGGCCCCGACGATCGAAGGCCCTGGGACGGTGATCCGTTCCCAGGGCCTTCGGTCGACGCGTTGCCGCGTCGAGGTACTGCCTACTCGGCGCTCCGCCGACGCGCGATCTCGTAGAGCGTCACGCTCGCCGCGATGCCCGCGTTCAGCGACTCCGTCGCAGCGGAGATCGGAATCGAGACCACCGCGTCGCACGTCTCGGTGACGAGGCGAGAGAGCCCCTTGCCCTCGCTGCCGACGACCACCAGGATCGGCTGGTCGGCGAGTTCCAGGCCGGGCAGCGACACGTCGCCGTCGCCGTCGAGGCCGATCACGAAGACGCCGCGCTCCTTGAACGCCTTGAGCGTCTGCGTGAGGTTGGCTGCCATCGCGACGGGCGTGCGTGCTGCCGCACCCGCCGAGGTCTTCCACGCCGAAGCAGTGAGCCCGACGCTCCGACGCTGCGGGAGGATGACGCCGTGGCCGCCGAACGCGGCCGTCGAGCGGATGATCGCACCCAGGTTACGCGGGTCGGTGATGCCGTCGAGGGCGATGAACAGCGGGTTCTCGCCCCGCGCGATGACCTGGTCGAGCAGCTCCATCGGGTGCGCGTACTCGTACGGGGGCACCTTGATCGCGAGCCCCTGGTGGACGCCGTCGAACCCGGCCATGCGGTCGAGTTCCGGCCGCATCACCTCGAGGACGGGGATGCCGCGGCGGGTGGCGAGACTGAGCGCCTCCTTCACCCGGTCGTCCATCTCGATGCGCGTCGCGACGTACAGCGTGGTGGCCGGGATCTTCGCGCGCAGGGCCTCGAGCACGGAGTTGCGGCCCGTCACGACCTCGGACTCGTCGCTCGACTTCTGCTTGGTGCGGCCGTTCGTCGACGGTCGCCCGTTCTGGCCGGCCGGCTGCTTGGGCTTGCCGGTGCCGCCGGAGGCCGCGTAGCGCTCCTGCGCAGCCTTCCGCTTGCCGGCGGGGTGCCAGGCGCGGTCCTCGGCCTTGGGGGTCGGCCCACGACCTTCGAGCGCCTTGCGGCCGAGGCCGCCGGTGCCCTTGGTGGGACCCTTCTTCGCTTTCTTCGGCCCGGTCGGGCGGGAAGGCTTACTTGCCACTGATACTCCAATGTGCTCCGGACGGGGTGTCTTCGATGGTGATCCCGGCCGCGGTGAGTTCGTCGCGGATCCGGTCGGCCGCTGCGAAGTCCTTGGCGACCCTGGCGTCAGCGCGATCGACGAGCAGGCGCTCGACGAGTGCGGACAGGGATCGGTGAGTGATGGGGTCGGTGCCCGACGACCACGACGGGTCGGTCGGGTCGATACCGAGGACGCGGGTCATGTCGAGCACCGCGACACTGCTCTCCCGGGCGACGTCGTGATCGTCCTCGCGGTCGAGGGCGGCGTTGCCCACGCGGACGGCTTCGTGCAGTGCCGCCAGGGCACGAGGGATGTTGAGGTCGTCGTCCATCGCCTCGACGAACGCGGCCGGGAGCGTTGCGCGATCGGGTGCGAGGTCCGCCTCGTCGAGGAGGCCCGCCCGCCGCGCCCGGTCCAGGAATCCCTCGATACGTCCGAGTGCCGCCTCCGCTTCGGCGAGCGCGCCGTCGTGGAACTCGAGGGTGGAGCGGTACTGCGCAGCACCCAGGTAGTACCGCACGACCAGAGGCCTCGCCTCGGCGAGGAGGTCGGCCGCGTAGACGGAGTTGCCGAGCGACTTGGACATCTTCTGTCCGCCGGACACCGCGACCAGGCCGTTGTGCAACCAGTACCGCGCGAACGGGTCGCCGGCCGCACTCGACTGGGCGAGCTCGTTCTCGTGATGGGGGAAGCGCAGGTCGAGTCCGCCGCCGTGGATGTCGAACTCCTCGCCGAGGTACTTCGTCGACATCGCCGAGCACTCAATGTGCCAGCCGGGTCGGCCTTCACCCCAGGGCGACATCCAGCTCGCCGAGCGTGGCTCGCCGGGCTTCGTGCCCTTCCACAGCGCGAAGTCGCGCGGATCGCGCTTCCCTCGGGGATCCGCGTCGGTCGCGGCCTCCATGTGCTCGGCGCTCTGACGCGTCAGCTCGCCGTACCGGCTCCATGATGCGGTGTCGAAGTAGACGTCTCCGGACTCGTCCGGCGCGGGGTACGCGTGCCCGGCGTCGACGAGTCGCTCGATGAGCTCCTGCATCTCCGGGATGCTCGCGGTGGCGCGCGGCTCGTAGCTCGGCGGCAGGATGCCGAGCGCGCGGTAGGCCGCGGTGAACTCCAGTTCGTACCGGTAGGCGAGCGCCCACCATTCCTCCCCGGGCAGGGCGAAGCCGCCCTCGGAACCCGCGGCGGCGTTCGCCAGGATCTTGTCGTCGATGTCGGTGACGTTGCGGACGAGCGTGACGCGCAGCCCTGAGGCGGTCAGCCAGCGTCGGAGTTGGTCGTAGACGAGCGCGCTGCGCAGGTGGCCGATGTGCGGCGAGGACTGCACCGTGGGTCCGCAGACGTACAGCCCCGCCTCGGCTTCGCGGAGCGGCACGAAGTCCCGGAGGGACTGCGTTTTCGAATCGTAGAGTCGGAGGGCCACGAGACCAGACTAGCCGCCGCCGTCGCGGCATGATGGTCGCATGACGACTGGGCCGAACGAGCCGCGCGTTCTCGAGGCGCGCCTCGGCGCGCAGCTCCTCCAGGGAGGGCCGCGGCGGTCTCCGGCCGCGGTCGTGTCCCGACTGCTCGCCGTCCAGGCGCAGGACCTGGCCTCCGGACTGTGGGCGATCGGCGTCCGCTCGCCCGGTTCGACCCTCGCCGAGGTGCTGAGCGCCCTCGAGGACGGGTCGGTGGTCCGGTCCTGGCCCATGCGGGGCACGCTCCACCTCGTCGCCGCCGAAGACCTCGGCTGGATCCTCGGCCTGGGCGTCCCCCGGGTCCGTTCGACGATCGCCGCGCGCCACCGCCAACTGGAACTCGACGCCGAGACGTTCTCGCGATCCCGCGACCTCACCGAGGCGATGCTCGGCGGTGGGCGCCGAGCCGGTCGAGACGAGCTGCTGGCCGCCCACACGGCCACGGGCATCCCGGTGACGGGGCAGCGCGGCTCCCACCTGCTCATGGAGCTCGCCATGCGTGGCGTCGTCTGTTGGGGACCGCCGGCGGGCAAGCAGCAGTCACTCGTCCTCTCCGAGGAGTGGATCCGCTCACCGCGGGTACTCGAACCCGACGAGGCCCTCGGCGAGTTCGTCGTCCGGTACCTCGCTGGCCATGGACCGGCGACCGTCGCCGACCTCACCTGGTGGTCGAAGCTCACGGTCGCCCAGGTCAACCGCGGGCTGGAGATCGCGGGCGACCGGGTCGAGGAGCGCGAGCAGGAGGGTGTGCTGCGTTGGTCGGCCGTCGAGACCGCGTCGGTCCCGCGACCGACCGGGGCGCCGTCGGTCCTGGCCCTGCCCGGATTCGACGAGCTGCTCCTCGGCTACCGGGATCGTGGACTGTCGCTCCCCGCCGAGCACGCGGAGCGCGTCGTCCCAGGGGCGAACGGGATCTTCCTCCCGATGATCACCGTCGACGGTCGGATCGTCGGCACGTGGCGACGACGGATCGGGCCGAAGACCGTGACGATCACGCCGGAGCCGTTCACCCCGCTCGGCCGACGCGTCGAAGCCGGCTTCCGCCGCGCGGTGACGGCCTACGGACGGTTCCTCGGGCTGCCCGTCGAACTCGTCGGCCAGACGACCTCCGATTGACGCGGTGGCCGCGATCGGTCACCGGTGGTCAGCGGCGCTCGATCAACGCCGTCGCCACGGCGGTGACACCCTCGCCACGACCCGTGAAGCCGAGCGAGTCCGTCGTCGTCGCCGCGATGCTGACGGGTCCGCCGACGAGCGCACCCAGCACCGACTCCGCCTCGAGGCGACGGGGCGCGAAGCGAGGGCGGTTCCCGACGAGCTGCACCGCGACGTTCACGACCTCGTACCCGGCGGCGCGCAGTCGCTCGACCGCCGCCTCCAGGAAGACCGAGCCTCGAGCTCCGGCGAAGCGCGGATCGTCGGTGCCGAACATCGAACCGATGTCGCCGAGCCCCGCCGCGGACAGGAGCGCGTCGACGATCGCGTGGGCGACCGCGTCACCGTCGCTGTGACCGGCGAGCGCCCGCTCCCCCGGCCAGGAGAGGCCGGCGAGGTGCAGCTCGCCCGCCTCAGCGAAGGCGTGGACGTCGATACCGATGCCGGTCCGGATCCGGCCGGGCTGCGGCGTCGGTGACGACGACGGCAAACCGGTGTCGGCGCGGTCGGCGAGGGCATCGGCCGCAGCCGGTGCGGTCAGGAGCCGTTCCGCGCGCTGAGCGTCCCACGGCGTCGTGATCTTGAACGCGGCCTCCGAGCCCTCCACCGTCACGACCGGATGGCCGGCGTCAGCGTAGAGGGCCGCGTCGTCGGTCGCGGCGGCGAGCCGTTCCGCGGCGACGCGGAACGCCGCGACCAGGGCGTCCCTCGGGAACGCCTGCGGCGTCTGGACGGCCCGCAGCTCGGCACGGTCGATCGTCCGCTCGACGACGGCGCTCGCGTCCACCTGTTTGATCGTGTCGGTCACCGGGAGCGCGGGCACGACACCCCAGCCGGTGCGCGCCGCGGCCTCGATCACCCGCTCGAACTGTGCCGTCGGCGTGAGCGCACGGGCCGCGTCGTGGACGAGCACGGTGCGGACCCCGGGCCATAGCGCGGCGAGCCCGTTGAGCACCGACTCCTGTCGCGTGCCACCGCCGACGACCACCCTGAGGTGGTCGGAGGCACGCCCGGCCGCCCTCCGCCCGATCGTCTCGGCCTCGCCCACGCGGTCGGCCGGCACGACGAGGACGAGCTGCACGGGCTCGCGGAGCCGGAAGACCGGTGCGAGCGCGTGCTCGAGCACGGTGCTGCCGGCGAGGGACACGAACGCCTTGGGGATCCCGGCACCGAGACGCGTCCCGCTCCCGGCGGCGACGACGATCACCCCGACGGCGGGACCGTCCAGAGAGGTCTCCGCAGCGGCACTCGGTTCGTAGATCGCAGCCATGAGCCGAGCCTACTTCTCCCGTGCGATCCGCGAGCAGCGGGCCGGCTCAGGACGCGAGGACCTCGTCGAGGACGGAGGACGCCTGCTCCTCGTCCGTCTGCTCCGCGAGCGCCAGCTCGGAGACGAGGATCTGCCGCGCCTTCGCGAGCATGCGCTTCTCGCCCGCGGAGAGACCGCGGTCCTGGTCGCGACGCCAGAGGTCGCGGACGACCTCGGACACCTTGATGACGTCTCCCGACGCGAGCTTCTCGAGGTTCGCCTTGTATCGACGGGACCAGTTCGTCGGCTCCTCGGTGAACGGCGCCCGGAGCACGTCGAACACGCGGTCCACACCCTCCTGGCCGATGACGTCGCGTACCCCGACCAGGTCGACGTTCTCGGCCGGGACCTCGATGACGAGGTCTCCCTGGGTGACACGGAGCTTCAGGTAGAGCTTCTCCTCGCCCTTGACGACGCGGGTCTTCACCTCGGTGATGGTCGCGGCACCGTGGTGCGGGTAGACGACGGTCTCGCCAACTTCGAAGATCATGGGTGTCGGTCCCTTCGGCGTCTCCCAGAATACCATAGGACCCCTGGTCAGAGCCGGGTACGGTGCCCACGGCAGCACCGACAGACAGCGCCTAGATCGGTACTCCGCACCGACCGCGTCCCTGTGCGAGGGTGGGCTAGACTCGAATCCGGATCCCGGGACACCTGTCACTCGTCTGCGCCCGGGGCCACCACATCTTGGAGGGTTCTGTGAAGGCGCGTCTCATCGCTTCCATCGTCGTCGCCGGTGCTGTCGCACTCGGCATGAGCGGGTGCAACCTGATCGCCCCGCAGGCGACCCTGAAGCAGTACGACGCCTCGGACGGCGTCGGTGTCACCGTCGGCTCGGTCGCGGTCCGCAACGCGATCGTCATCTCCGACGACGGCGAGACCGGCAACCTGGTGTTCAGCGTCGCGAACCGCGACGACCGCGCACACACCGTGCTCGTCGAGGTCGAGGGCATCGACGAGCAGTTCCAGGTCCTCGCCGAACCCGGTCTCACGAGCTTCGACGGCACCGGGGCGAACGACCCCCTGCGCATCGAGTCGCTCGGCGTGCAGCCGGGCGCGATCCTCGACGTCTTCTTCCAGTACGGCGAGGAGACCGGCGCCACCGCGAGCGTCCCGGTCCTCACCGGCGAGCTGCTCGAGTATTCGACGCTCGTCCCCACGCCGCAGCCGACCGAGGAGCCGACGGTGGAGCCGACCGACATCCCGACCCCGCTCGCGACGCCCACGACGGAGCCGACCGAATAGTCGAGCGACGATCACCGCTGGCACGACGAACGCCCCGCCTCTCCTGAGAGGCGGGGCGTTCGTCGGTGTTGCCCGACGTCGCGGCTAGGCCTCGAACCGGTAGCCGAGTCCGCGGACGGTGACGAGCATCACCGGCTCCGACGGGTTCGCCTCGATGCGCGAACGGATGCGCTTGATGTGGACGTCAAGCGTCTTGGTGTCGCCGTAGTAGTCACTCCCCCACACGCGGTCGATCAGCTGTCCGCGGGTGAGCACGCGCCCGGCGTTCCGCAGCAGCAGCTCGAGCAGCTCGTACTCCTTGAGCGGCATGGGGATCGGTGCACCGTTGACCTCGACGACATGGCGCTCGGTGTCCATCCGGACCGTGCCGGCCTCGAGCAGCACCTCCTCCTGGGCCTGGTCCGCATCGACACGGCGGCGCAGGACCGCACGGATCCGTGCGAGCAGCTCGCGGGTGGAGTACGGCTTCGTGACGTAGTCGTCGGCTCCCAGTTCGAGACCCACGACGATGTCGACCTCGGAGTCCTTCGCGGTCAGCATGATGATCGGCGTGCTCGACACCGCGCGGATCTGCCGGCAGACCTCCGTGCCCGGAATGCCGGGCAGCATGAGGTCGAGCAGTACGAGATCGGCGCCGCGAGCGGTGAACGACTGGACCGCCGACGGACCGTCCTCGGCCACCTCGACCTCGTAGCCCTCCCGCTCGAGCAGATAGCTCAACGGTTCACTCAACGATGCTTCGTCTTCGACGAGCAGGATGCGGGTCACAGGGTACTCCTTGCCGTGCCGGTGGAGAGATCCTCCGGCGGGGTCGTTGCTCTGGGCAGGCGGATGGTGAAAGTCGAACCGCGGCCGAGTTGCGACCAGACCTTGACCTCCCCGCCATGGTTGTGGACGGTGTGCTTGACGATACTCAGCCCGAGGCCGGTGCCGCCGGTGTGCCGGGACCGAGCCTGGTCGACGCGGAAGAACCGTTCGAACACGCGGTCGCGGTCCTCCTCGGCGATCCCGACCCCCTGATCGGTGACGGCGATCTCGACGACGTCGTCGACCGCGCGGACCCCGACCCCCACCTGGGCGCCGGTCGGCGAGTAGTGGATCGCGTTCGAGATGAGGTTGTGCACGGCGACGACGAGCATCGCCTCGTCGCCGTAGACCTCGAGGTTCTTGCCCCCGCGGACCGACAGGCCGACGCCGGTGGCGTCCGCCGGGACGCGGTTCTGGTCGACCGCGGCGGCGATCACGCGGTCGAGCCGCACGAGCTCCGGCTGATGGAGCGCGTCGGCCGCCTGCAGCCGGGACAGGTCGATGATCTCCGCCGTCATCCGCGTGAGTCGATGGGACTCGGTCGCGAGTCGGCTGGCGAACCGCTTGACCCGTTCCGGGTCGTCGGCCGCGGTGTCGAGTGCCTCGGAGAGGAGGCCGATGGCACCGATCGGCGTCTTCAGCTCGTGGCTGATGTTCGCGATGAAGTCCCGACGGACCTCGTCCAGGCGGCGCGCCTCGGTGTGGTCTTCGGCGAGCAGCAGGATGAAGCGGGAGCCGAGCGGCGCAGCGCGCACCCGGAGGTGTCTCGTCGCCTCACCGAACCGGCCGAGGGCCAGTTCCAGGTCGCTCGTCACGGCGTCGCCGGTGCGGCGGACCTCGAGCGCGAGGTCGATGAGTTCCTGATTGTCGAGCACGCGGTCGCGGACCAGGCCGAGCGCGAAGGCTCCGGGCGACGCCTTGAGCACGTTGTTCGACGGGTCGACGACGATGCCGGCGCTGTCGAGGGCCTCGAGCACCTGGTCGACCCCATCCGGCACGACCGGGTTCACGACCGTCGCAGCGCGCTCGCCACGGCGGAGGGCGAGGGTGATGAGGGCGACGAAACCGCCCCCGACGATGAGGCCGAGTGCCAACGCGATCAGCACCAACCACATGGTGTCCATGGGTACTACGTTACTCAGTCCGCTGGAGGCCGAACTCGCGAATACCCCGCCACTTCGACGACTGTTCACGCGCGGGGCCCCAACTGTTAACCTTGGTTCGGCATCATCGGCGGAGCGGGCATCTGCCTGCCCACCGCCAGGTCACGGAAGGACGGCACCCAGAGCCATGCGCGAGGTATTCCAGCAGTCACTGCGAGAGGTCCAGGATCGCCTGGTCGAGATCGCCGAGCTCGTCACGATCTCCATCGAGAAGGCGACGCAGTCCTTCGGCAACTCGGACGTCGCCGTGGCCGAAGAGGTCATCGCCAACGACAACCGCATCGACCAGCTCGCCATCGAACTCGACGAACTCGCGATCGACATCCTCGCCCGCCAGCAGCCGGTGGCCCGCGACCTGCGCATCGTCGTCAGTGCCCTGCGGATCAGCGCCTCGCTCGAGCGGATGGGCGACATGGCCGAGCACATCGCCCAGCTGTCGCGCTACCGCTTCCCCGACAAGGCCGTCCCGAAGGGGCTGCGCACGACGTTCGCCGAGATGGGCCGCCTCGACGTGTCCATCGCGCGCAAGCTCACCGAACTGCTCCGCACGCAGGACCCCCGCATCGCGGACGAGATCCGGAACGACGACGACGACGTGGACGAACTCCACGCGAGCGTCTTCGAGAAGGTGCTCGGCGACACGTGGAAGGGTGAGCCGGTCGCGACCGTCGACGCCACCCTCGCTTCGCGGTACCACGAGCGCTTCGCCGACCACGCAGTGTCCATCGCCAAGAAGGTGCAGTACCTGGCCACCGGCGACTGGATCCCCGAGACCACGACGCCGGTCCACCACTGAGCGACGTCCACCGGACACCCCGACGAGCGGTGTCGACCCGGATCCGGGTCGGCACCGCTCGTCCGTTGTCGCGGGACTAGCCGATCTGACGGCGACGGACGATCGCGCCGCCGGCCAGGAGCAGCAGACCCAGGACGGTCGCCAGTCCGGCGAGCGGCAGGAGTCCGGCCGCAGCGCTTCCGGTGTCGGCCAGGGCCGGCTCAGTCGAGCGCGGCGCCGAAGCCGTCACACCCGAGCCGGACTGCGACGGCGTGGCGGCACTGACGACGACGGTCGTCGGGCTGCTCGGCGTACCGGGGACCACCGGGATGGTGGGGTCCGTCGGGTCGGTCGGGTCCGTCGGGTCGGTCGGGTCGGTCGGATCGGTCGGATCGGTCGGGTCGGTCGGGTCGGTCGGGTCGGTGACCCCGGGGCCACCGGTCTCGCTGTCACCGATCACCGCGATGGCGTTGCCGCCCACCGTGACGGGCAGGCCCAGATCCAGGATCACCTGGTTCCCACCGGCGACGCTGCCGTCGCCGACCGTCGTGGACGTCCCGTTCCCGGACGTGGCCGGGGTCGTGGTCGCTCCGCCCGTCGACTCGGCGTCACCGATCACGCTGACGGCATTGTCGACCAGCGAGACGGGGAGCTCGACGTCTCCGATGATCTGATTCCCACCGGCGACACTGTCGTCACCGGTCGTCGTCGACGACCCCGCCGGAGCAACCGCTCCACCGGGAGCAGCCGCAGGCTGACCCGCCTGCTCACTGCTCGAGTCGCCGATCACGGAGATGGCGTTCCCACCGACCGTCACCGGTACGGTCACCACGGGCGACACCTGGTTCCCACCGGCGACACTGTCGTCACCGGTCGTCGTCGACGACCCCGCCGGAGCGACCGCTCCACCGGGAGCAGCCGCAGGCTGACCCGCCTGCTCACTGCTCGAGTCGCCGATCACCGAGATGGCGTTCCCACCGACCGTCACCGGGATGGTGACGGGCAGCTGGACCTGGTTCCCACCGGCGACACTGTCGTCACCGGTCGTGGCCTGACCACCCGTGGGAGCCGTGGTCGACTCCCCGGCCGGCGCAGCCGCACCACTCGACTGCTCGGCGTCGCCGATGATCGAGATGGCGTTGTCCTCGACCGTCACCGGGATGGTGACGGGCAGCTGGACCTGGTTGCCGCCGGCGATACTGTCGTCACCAATGGTGCTGGTGGCTTCCGGCTCCGGGGCGGGAACCGGTGCCGGCTCAGGTGCCGGTGCCGGGTCAGGTGCCGGTTCAGGTGCCGGTGCCGCTGGCGCGGGCTCCGGCACGCTGGTCGCCGACGAGTCGCCGATGACACTCACCGCGGTGTCGACGATCTCGACTGGCGCTTCGAGGACCACGTCGACGAGGTTCCCGCCGAGGATGCTGTCCTCACCCGAGGTGTCGGCGTTGGCCGCCGTGGCTCCGAGGAACGTGAGTCCCGCGACGAACAGGCCGCAGTAGAGGCCTTTCTTGACATACGAATTCATGATTCCTGCTCCTTGCAGAATGACTGGTGTGCTCCCGGTGTCGGGAGACTTCGGACTGTCGAACCACCCGATGGGTGGGCCTCCGCCGAACAGGGCGGAGTCGTCCGTCGTCAGTCAGGAGCAGTGTCTGCAGGGAAGGTGGGAGAGGCTGGTAGATCGTCGTCTCGAGCGATGGCGCGTCGATCGACACCGGGTGCGGGGATCGCGACCTCGGCGGACTGCTCGCCGCTCACCGGGCCGTTGGCCGCCGCGCCCGAGCCGGACGAGCTGGACCCGCTCGGCGAGACCGCCCAGTGATCGTCAGCGGCCGGCAGCGCCGGCAGACCGCCGGGTGTCGCAGGAAGCGTGGTGGTGCTCGGCGCGACGGCGTCGGCCGACGGGTGGACGGAGGCACGCTCGCGATCCGTACCGGCGTCCGAGGACGCGAGGTCTCCGAGCGGTGCGGATGGCGGCCCGAACACCGGAGCCGGAGCGCTCGTCGGCGCTGGAGCGGTCGGCGTGTCGCCGGCCTGCTCGGGCGCGGGCCCCACCGGGGCCGGGCTCGACGGGACAGGAACGGTCGGAACGACGACGGGAACACTGGGGACCGGGACGGCCGCGACCACGTCGCCGAGTCCATCGACGGTGTCCTCGACCGTCTGCACGACCGGTTCGACGATCGTCGCCACCGGCTCCGGGCCAACGGTCTCCTCGACCACCGTGTTCACGACCGGGACAGCCGCCACCGTGTCGTCGACGACGTCCACCACGGGCTCGACGACAGTGGTGTCCACGACGTCGACCACCGCTGCGACGGCGTCGATCGGTCGATCGAGCGAGTCCACGACCTCGGTGACCGCTCCGAGGAGTGACGGGTCCGCACCGTCGTCGGCGTGTGCGGACGACGGAGTCCCGAAGAGGGCGACGGCCGTGAACGCCGCAGCGGCGAACCCGCCGAGGGCGAGGGCGCGCCACAGGGGGAAACGGGTGCCGTCGGTCGACTGCTCCATGCGTATCCCCCCAATCGGGTTACAGTGCAGTCACTGTACGCCCAACTCGGAACGCGTTCAAGCCCTTTTTCGCGCAAGGGAAAACCCCGGCCAGAGGCGCATTCACCGCAGATGCGGTTGAGTCGTCCTCGTGGCCGGGGCGCTGGTTTGGTGGGGTTTCCGCTACTTCTTGCCCTGCGCTGCGACGGCCGCGGCACCGGCGGCGGCGGCCTCCGGGTCGAGGTAGCGGGCCGGTGCGATCGGACGGAAGTCCGCGTCGAGCTCATAGACGAGCGGGATGCCGGTCGGGATGTTCAGCTCCGCGATCTCGTCGTCCGAGATGTCGTCGAGGTGCTTGACGAGGGCGCGGAGCGAGTTCCCGTGCGCCGTGACGAGCACCGTCTTGCCGGCGGCGAGGTCGACCGTGATGTCGGACTCCCAGTACGGCAGCATGCGGTCGATGACGTCCTTCAGGCATTCGGTGCGCGGCAGCTCGCCGTCGATGCCGACGTACCGCGGGTCGTCCGCCTGCGACCACTGGTCGTCGTCCGCGATCGGCGGCGGCGGGACGTCGAAGGACCGACGCCAGGTCTGGAACTGCTCCGGACCGTACTCGGCGAGCGTCTGCGCCTTGTCCTTGCCCTGCAGTGCGCCGTAGTGACGTTCGTTGAGACGCCAGCTGCGCTTCACCGGGATCCACATGCGGTCGGCGGTCTCGAGGGCCAGGTTGGCCGTCTGGATCGCGCGGGAGAGGACCGAGGTGTAGAGCACGTCGGGGGTGATGCCGGAGTCGGCGAGCAGCTCACCCGCGCGCTTGGCCTCGGTGACACCGAGTTCGCTGAGTCGGACGTCGACCCAACCGGTGAACAGGTTCTTCTGATTCCAGTCGCTGTTGCCGTGGCGCAGCAGGACGAGGGTGTAAGTCTCAGGCATGCCTCCAGCATACCGACGGCGCGTGGCCGCGAGGTGGACCCGGAGGTCTCGTCGGTGAGGGAGAATAGGCCCATGCCCGTCGGATCGATCACTCGCGGGACGACGAACACGAACCGACTCCGTCGTGTGGACCGCTGGATCTCGACCCTCCCCGCGCTCAGACGGACGACGAACCCCCTGGTGGTGGACCTCGGCTACGGCGCGAGCGGGATCACGACCCTGGAGTTGCACGAACGGCTCCTCGCCGTCCGACCCGAGCTGCGGGTCATCGGTCTCGAGATCGAGCCGGGCCGCGTCCGCACCGCCGATGCGCAACTGCGACTGGTCCGCGACGGTGCGACCCGCTTCTCCCCCGCCGCTCGGGTGTCCTTCGCGCTCGGCGGCTTCGAGGTCCCGACCGGTGAGGACCGCCCGGTCGTCATCCGCGCGTTCAACGTGCTCCGCCAGTACGACGAGTCGGAGGTGGCGGACGCCTGGCACCTGATGGCGAAGCGACTCCAGCCGGGCGGGACACTCGTCGAGGGAACGTGCGACGAGATCGGACGCGTGTCCAGCTGGGTCGCCGTCGACGACCAGGGTCACCCGGAGTCGTTCTCGATCAGTCTGCGGCTGGCCGACTTGGAGCTCCCGTCCATCGTGGCGGAACGGCTGCCGAAGGCGCTGATCCACCGCAACGTCCCCGGGGAACGGATCCACGCACTCATGACGGACCTCGACCGTGCCTGGCGCGTGCACGCACCCCTGGCGGTCTACGGTCCCGTGCAGCGCTGGTTGGCGACCGTCGGCACGCTCGTCGACACCGGGTGGCCCGTGACGGCGGGGCGCTCCCGCTGGCGCCTCGGTGAGCTGACGCTGCCGTGGTCGGCCGTGGCCCCCGCTCCGACGCCGGTCGCCTGAGCAGCGTCTCGCGTCGCGGATCAGACCGGGGGAAGCGCCGCCTGGGCGTCCGCCGTCGGCAATCCGGTCGCCGTGAGCAGATCGACGAGGTACGGACGGAGGACGAGGACGAGCGCCTGCTCCGACACCGAGGCCTCCGGCAGCACGGCGACCGGGTCGAGGTGCTTGGCGATCTCGAGGAGAGACTGCCTCGCCACGGGCTGCTGCGCGATGTCCCCGATCGACTGCGACAGGATGCCGAGCGCGACGGAGGTGCGAGCGAGCAGGTCCGCGAGCTCGGGCCGGCTCGTGGCATCGCGAGACACGTAGTCGATGCGCCGGGCGATCACCCGGAGATTGCGGGTCGCGAGGTCCATGCCGTCGAGCATGGTCCGCTGTCGCTCGAGGTCGAAGACGGCCTTCCTGAGGAACGGGGAGATGCGCGCGATGGCGAGCCCCGAGTCGAGGGTGCCGCGCCACGCGTCCAGTGCCGGCTGGGTGGCCCTCGCCCGGGCGAGCGCGCGGTCCGCCTGCTCCAGATCGCCGAGGCGGAGGGCCGCCACGAGGGATGCCAGCGTCCGGACGTGTTCGTCGATGAGCCGCTGGCCGTCCCGGCGAGCGCTCCGGCGCGGGTCGCGCGGGATGAGTGCCGTCGCGAGGAGGGCGAAGACCCCGCCGATCAATCCGTCGAGCGTCCGGACGAACGGTCCGCCGTCGGGGACGGGCAGGAGCATGACGAGGACGGACTGCACCGCCGCCGCGATCGCGAACGATGCCGCCGGCGACAGGAACCGGGCGACGAGCAGCGTGAGCACGAGCGCGACCGCGAGTTGCCACGTGCCCTGGCCGAAGCCGAGGAGCAGGATCTCGGCCAGCGCGATCCCGACGCTCATCCCCACGGCCGTCTCGAGGACCCGGATCGGGCGGGCGTCGCGAACGAACCCGAGACTCGAGATCGTCACGGTCAAGGCGAGGAGTGGGACGGCGTGCCCGAGCACGTAGTGGGAGAAGGCATAGGCGGCGATCGCGGTGAGGCTGACCTGCAGCACCGCCGGAACGGAGGCGACCAGGCGGTGCCAGGCGTCACCGAGGGCGATGCGCCGCAGGAGCGCCGCCGTCCAACGGTCGCGACCCGGCCGCTCGTCGGACGCGTTCTGCCTCACCACTCCGGTCAGCGCCGGACGGCGCCGAGTCGCGGGAGTCGGGGGACGTTCGCCGTCGCGCCGGCATCTGCCGGGACCACGATCTCCTGCGACGCCGCGACGTCGACACCCTCGGCTTCGACCGTCAGCACGGCGGCCGGATCCGTGGAGCGTTTGACTACCGCCAGAGCGACCGGGCCGAGCTCGTGGTGGATCGCGCTCGAGGTGATGCTCCCGACGGTCTTGCGGACCGGGTCGTCGCCACCGGTGACGAGTACGACGTCCGACCCGGCACGCGGGAGGACCGCGTCGGAGCCGTCGAGAAGGAGCATGACGAGCCGGCGTGGCGGGTGCCCGAGGTTGTGCACCTTCGCGACCGTCTCCTGTCCTCGGTAGCACCCTTTGTTCAGGTGCACGGCGGAGCGGAGCCAATCGAGCTCGTGCGGGATGCTCCGCTCGTCGACCTCGGCCTGCAGCCGTGGACGCCAGGCGGCGATCCGCAGCGCCTCGGCGGCCAGGGAACCTGCGGCGGAGAACGCGCCCGCACGGACCTGCTGCGCGAGCGCGTCGAGGGTGGCGCGCTCGACGATGGTCTCGGTCCACGTCCAGGTGGCACCCGGGTGCTCGCCCGTCGCGTACTGGTGACCGCCGACGGCGACCTCCGACCACGGGTCGTGCCAGACGAGCGGCAGCCCGTTGGGGGCCGCGGCGTCGATGGCGAGCCCCGCCGCTGCACCGATCACCGCGTACTGCTCCGTCGCGATGGCCACCTCGACGCGCAACATGAACCGCATGCGGTCCAGCCAGGCGTGGAGTGGAGCCGCATCGTCAGCCTCGGTGATGATCCAGGTGGTCGTTCCGTCGTCGAGCAGCTTGGCCGCGTGCTCGATCCGCCCGCTCTGGTCGAGGAAGAGCGTCTCGGTGGAGGTGCCGGCCGGCAGGGAGCGGAGGTCCTGGCTCGTGATGGAGTGCAGCCAGCTCAATCGGTCCGGCCCCGTGATCGTCACGACGCCACGGTTGGAGAGGTCGACGATCGCCGTGCCACGGGAGATCAGTCGCTGCTCGATGTTCGGGCTGCCGTAGTGCGAGGGGACGCCGTGGTCGAACGCGTCCGCCTGTTCGACGGCGCCGGGGAGGGTGAGGAAGGGTGAGCCGGGAACCGCGCTCGGAACGGCCGATCCGATGGATGTCGACACGTCAGTCGGCTTTGGCCAGGCGCGCCGAGGCGTGCGTGCGGAGATCCTGGCCGAGCGCGGCGATGTCCCACGCCCACAGCAGGTGGTTCTCGACGAGCCCGTACAGGCGCGTGGCTGCGGCGTACTCCTTGGCACCCGCGGTGCGCACCACGGCGTCGGTCGCGAGGTCGATGCGCGGGCCGTCGATCTGCCCCAGGTAGAGCTCGCTCACGCCGTTCGGGTGGACGATCGACACCTGCAGCGGGAAGGCGCCGGTCGAGGTACGCAGTGCCTCCACCGACTGGGCTGTGCCGAACGGCCTCGGCCCCTGGCCGGGGAGCATGCCCGGGCCCGGATCGCCTTCGATGAGGGGTCGTTCCAGACGCCAGTAGCCGGTCTCGGTCACGAGCGGTTCAGGGGCGGCCAGCGGATCGAGCGGGGCCTCCGTCGCCTCCGGACCGGCGTCGTCGTCGGAGAGGCTGTCGGCGTCCGTCGTCGAGCCACCCTCGGCATCGGCCGCAGGCTGCTCCGGGAGGAGCCAGGTGTACGAGTTGTAGTTCAGGTAGGGCAGGCCGTCGTGGCTGAAACTGACGCGCTGACCGAACTCGCGGGTGACGGTCTCGTCACCGATCTTGTAGTCGATGACCCCGGTGCCCTCCCAGACACCGATCAGCCAGGACAGCGGGACCAGTTCGCTCGGCAGGCCGCTCGGGATCTCGATCATCGAGGAGCCCGACTAGCGCTGTCCGCGGTACAGGTTCTTCAGCACCACGACCGCGGTGAACGCGATGGCGAGGCTGGCGAGGACGAGCAAGCCGATGAAGAAGATTTCGAGAGCGAGCAGCATGGGGAAAGTCTACCCCGCAGCCAGTGCGATGAGGCCATACACGGCGCCTCCGAGCGCGAGGATCAGCACCGAGCCGGTCACGCTCGTCGACATGCGGTCGACGAACCCGATCTTCTGACGGGTCAGCAACTGAGCCGAGAACGCGGCGAGGGTGCAGAGACCGAGCGTCGCGGACAGCCCGTAGTAGGTCTCCCCCGGGCTCCAGAGCAGGCCGGACACGACGACACCGACGAGCGCGAGCGCCCAGATGGAGACGACGCTGATCCAGCGCAGCCGGGGAGAGAGGGTGGTTTCGCTCACGGACCCATTGTCACAGAGCATGGAGCGGCGGACCACCTCCGGTCGCCGGTGCGACGGCGGGCGCAGTCGTTCGCCTAATATGGTTCCAAACTCAGTCGGGAGGATGCGCGTGGCGCAAATTTTGGTCTTGACCTCCATGGTCGGCACCGAGGTCCTCCCATCCCTCGGACTCCTCAGCCACCGCACCCGGCAGATCCCGGCCGATCCGTCGCAGCTCGTGAACGCGCCGAGTTCGGACCTGGTCCTGGTCGACGCCCGGCAGGATCTGGCGAGCGCGAAGTCGCTGTGCAAGATCCTCGGGGCGTCCGGCCTGTCCGTCCCCCTGCTCCTGATCCTCACCGAGGGCGGGCTCACCGCCGTCAGCGCCGACTGGGGCGTGAACGACGTCATCCTCGAGTCGGCCGGGCCGGCGGAGGTCGACGCGCGGATCCGGCTCGCCATCGGCCGCGCCTCGCAGGAACACTCGGCGAGCAAGATCCAGGCCTCGGGCGTGGTCATCGACGAGGCCAGCTACTCCGCGAAGGTCCACGGCAAACCGCTCGACCTCACCTTCAAGGAGTTCGAGCTGCTCCGGTTCTTCGCGACCCATCCCTCCCGGGTGTTCACGCGCGAGCAGCTGCTCAGCGAGGTCTGGGGCTACGACTACTTCGGCGGCACCCGCACCGTCGACGTGCACGTCCGTCGGTTGCGCGCGAAGCTCGGAGACCTCGAGCAGCTCATCGGCACCGTGCGGAACGTCGGCTACCGATTCAACGTCTACGAGGATGATCATGCCCCGGCTGACGCTGTCGGTTCGTAACGTCGAGGACGCGCCGACGCGCGCCGCGCTCGACCGCCTCGTCCGGACGGCGTCGCTCGTCGACGGCCAGCCGCCGTTCAGCGACCAGTCGCTCATCGACGTCGCCTCGGGCGCCCGCACCCTGATCCTCGCGGTCGAGCCCCAGGATCCGCCCGTCGACCCGGACGACTTCGCCGTCGTCGGCGCGGCCATCGTCGGGCACGGGGAACTCGAGTTCGTGATCGAGCCCGAGTGGCGAGGGCACGGGTACGGCCGCGCCGCACTCCGCGGAGTCCTCTCGAACTGCCCGCCGAACGTCCGCATCTGGGCGCACGGCGACCACCCCGCCTCCCGGGCGCTCGCCGAGGAGTTCGGATTCTCGTCAGTCAGGACGCTCCTGCAGCTGCGCTTGACGAAGGCGCCGGCGAACCGCGCCCGATCGGCGACCGCCGCGCACGCGGACGTCACGATCGAGACCTTCCGGCCGGGTGTCGACGAACAGGAGTGGCTCGAGGTGAACGCGCTCGCGTTCGTCGGCCATCCCGAGCAGGGGCGGATGACCCTCGACGACCTCCGCGCGCGCGAGGCCGAGTCGTGGTTCGACGCCGGCGACTTCCTCCTGGCCCGCGGCTCCGACGGCGACCTGCTCGGGTTCATCTGGCTCAAGATCGAGGAGACGGTCGGTGAGGTGTACGCGGTGGGCGTGCACCCGGCGGCCGGCGGCCGCGGACTCGGAAGACTCCTGATGGAAGCCGGGATGGCGCGGCTGCGCGACCGTGCGGTCGACGCCGTCACGCTCTACGTCGAAGCGGACAACGTGCCGGCGGTCTCGCTGTACCGATCCCTCGGATTCACCGACCACACGATCGACGTCCAGTACGCGAGAACCGACGCCTGATCCCGCTCCACAGCACGCCGGGGCGACCGCATTTACAGAGTGTTCACCGCAGTCGTCGCGACCACCGCCGTCACGGTGTCATGATGAAGGCATGCCAGCAGACCCAACCGTGCTCGACGTCGGCCTCGATGGAGACGACGAGGACTTCGATCCCGCGTTCGAGCGCAACGATCCGGCGCTTCCCGAGCACCGCTACCTCGACCGCGAACTCAGCTGGCTCGCCTTCAACCAGCGCGTGCTCGAGCTCGCAGAGGACCCGGCGCTCCCCGTCCTCGAGCGCGCCAACTTCCTCGCGATCTTCGCGTCGAACCTCGACGAGTTCTTCATGGTCCGGGTCGCGGGTCTGAAGCGACGCATCCTCACCGGCCTGGCCGTCCCCACGAACGTGGGCAACGCCCCGGCCGACGTCCTCTCCGAGATCTCGCAGCAGGCCCACATCCTCCAGGAGCGGCACGCCCGCGCCTGGCACGACCTCGTGCGTCCCGACCTCGCGGAACGCGGCGTCACCGTCGTCACCTGGGACTCGCTCGACGCCGCAGACCGCGACTACCTGAGCGAGTACTTCAGCAACCAGGTCTTCCCCGTCCTCATGCCGCTCGCGGTCGACCCGGCCCACCCCTTCCCCTACATTTCGGGGCTCTCGCTGAACCTCGCGGTGCGGGTGCGGAACACGCGCAGCGGGCGCGAGGAGTTCGCCCGGCTCAAGGTGCCCCAGATGATGCCGCGCTTCGTCCGCGTCGGCCCGGCCGAGCGTCGCTCCGCGGCACTCGACACCGCCCCGAGCGTCCGCTACATCGCGCTCGAGGAGGTCATCGCCAACCACCTGGGCCATCTGTTCCCCGGCATGGAGATCGTCGATCACCATGTGTTCCGCGTCACCCGCAACGAGGACATGGTGATCGAGGAGGACGAGACCGAGAACCTCATCCAGGCGCTCGAGAAGGAGCTGCTGCGTCGTCGGTTCGGCCCGCCGATCCGCCTCGAGATCACCGACGACATGGACGACGTCACGCTCGGCCTGCTCGTCCGCGAACTCGACATCACGGAGCAGGAGGTCTACCGCCTCCCCTCTCCGCTCGACCTCGGTGGGCTCTTCAGCCTCGCCGGCATCGACCGTCCCGACCTCCAGTACCCGAAGCGGGTGCCCACGACCGCGCTGCAGTTCCAGCCCGACGAGCCGAACGGCAAGCCCGACCTCTTCCGGTCCATCGCGAGGGAGGACGTCCTCGTCCACCACCCCTACGAGTCCTTCGCCACGAGCGTGCAGGCCTTCATCGAGCAGGCGGCGGCCGACCCGCACGTCCTGGCGATCAAGCAGACCCTGTACCGGACCTCCGGCGACAGCCCCATCGTCGAAGCACTGATCGACGCCGCGGAAGCGGGCAAGCAGGTCCTCGCCCTCGTCGAGATCAAGGCGCGCTTCGACGAGCAGAACAACATCTCCTGGGCCCGAAAGCTCGAGAAGGCGGGCGTGCACGTCGTCTACGGGCTCGTCGGCTTGAAGACCCATTGCAAGCTCGCCCTCGTCGTCCGTCAGGAGCGGGGCGTGCTGCGCCACTACAGCCACATCGGCACGGGTAACTACAACCCGAAGACGAGCCGGATCTACGAGGACCTCGGCCTGTTCACGGCCGACGACCAAGTGGGCAAGGACCTCACGCGGCTCTTCAACGAGCTGTCCGGCTACGCCATCGAGAAGAAGTTCAAGCGCCTCCTCGTCGCGCCCCGCCACCTCCGCAAGGGACTGCTCAAGCACATCGAGCAGGAACGGACGAACGCGGAGGAGGGCAAGCCCTCCGGCATCCGCATCAAGGTCAACTCCATGGTGGACGAGGCGATCATCGACGCCCTGTACCGCGCGAGCCAGGCGGGCGTGCCCGTCGACCTCTGGGTGCGCGGCATCTGCGCGCTGAAGCCCGGTCAGCCGGGCATGAGCGAGACGATCCGCGTGCGGTCCATCCTCGGGCGGTACCTCGAGCACTCCCGCATCTTCTCGTTCCACAACGACGGCGATCCGCACGTGTTCATCGGCAGCGCCGACATGATGCACCGCAACCTCGACCGCCGGGTCGAGGCACTCGTGCGCCTCACCGATCCGAAGCATCTCGCCGCGACCGCCGCCATGTTCGAGCAGGCCCTCGACGAGCGGACCTCGTCGTGGTGGCTCGACGCCGACGGGGTGTGGACACGCCACGCGGTCGACGCTGATGGCCAGCCGCTCACGGATCTGCAAGACTCCCTCATGCTCGAGACCGCGGCGCGCCGGCGCCCGAGGAGTCGTCGCTGACGATGCGGCACCGCGACCTGGACGAGCACCACCACACGACGAGGTAGAGACCATGACGACGACGGCAATCTATGCAGCCGGTGCGGTGTGCTGGCGTCTCATCGACGGGAAGGTCCACCTCCTCGTCATCCACCGCACGGTGTACGGCGACATCACGATCCCCAAGGGGAAGGTCGACCCGGGCGAGACCCTCGCGGAGACGGCCGTCCGGGAGATCAAGGAGGAGACGGGCCTGAGCGTCCACCTCGGGGTCCCCCTCGGTGTCTCCACCTACCCGCTGTCCAGCGGTCGCGAGAAGATCGTCCACTACTGGTCCGCCGAGGTCACCGAGCAGGCCGTCCGCGAGAGCACGTTCATCCCCAACGGGGAAGTCGCCGCCCTGGAGTGGGTCAGCATCAAGCGTGCACGGAGCTACCTCAGCTACGAGCGCGACGTCGAGATCCTCGAGACGTTCGCCGCGCTCGTCGAGGAGGGCGTGACCGCAACCTTCGCCCTCATCGCCATGCGGCACGGCAAAGCCACGTCCCCCTCCGAATGGCCTGGCGAGGACGCGACCCGGCCACTCGCCGCCCGAGGCGTCAAACAGGCCGCCGGCAACGTCGCGACCCTGCTCGCCTTCGGTCCGCGCAAGATCGTCACCAGCACGGCCGTGCGCTGCGTCAGCACCGTGAGCCCCATCGCCGCCGCCGCGGGCATCGAGCCCAAACGCTCCGAGCTGATCAGCCAGGACGCGTACGAACGAGGAGAGGCCGACGTCCGCCGGGTCGTCGGGCGCCGCGTGCGCGCACTGAAGACCGCCATCCTCTGCAGCCACGGTCCCGTCCTCCCCGAGATCCTCCGCGAGATCGCTCTGGCGACCGGCTCGACCCGCGGGTCCTACCTCGGCAGCGCGGCAGCACTCGAGACGGGTGCGTTCTCGATCGTGCACCTCTCACGGACCAACCCGAGCTCCGGCATCATCGCGATCGAGACCCACGAACCACGCGTCTGAGCGGTCCGCGCACCCAGAGCGACCGGAGCGGCCCCCGAACGGGGGCCGTTTCGTGCGTATTCCCGGCGTCGCGCAAGGAAGCCGTCGATCTCCGTTCACCCGTTGTTTACCAGCGCGGGGGATGCTCGTCATGCCCGATGGTTAGCGTCACTGACGAGCCAGCACCGGCTCGCACCCACACCAATGAATGGACATCCCTGTGAAGTTCTCACGTTTCGGCCGCGTCGCGGTCGTAGCAGCAGTCGCAGCCGTCGCACTGACCTCCTGTGCGGCCAACGAAGGCGGCGCCACCGCCACGAGCGCAGCCGCCAGCGACCTCAAGGGCAGCCTGGCCGGCAGCGGCGCTTCGTCGCAGGGCAGCGCCCAGGAAGCCTGGGTCGCCGCCTTCCAGACGGCCAACCCGGACGTCACCATCAACTACTCCCCCGACGGCTCCGGCGCCGGCCGTAAGGCGTTCATCGCCGGCGGCGTGCAGTTCGCCGGTTCAGACTCGGCCCTCTCCGACGAGGAGCTCTCGAGCACCTTCGCCGCGTGTGCAGCCGACTCCAAGGCGATCGACCTCCCGGTCTACATCTCCCCGATCGCGGTCATCTTCAACGTCGAGGGCGTCGACGAGCTGAACCTCGACGCAGCGACCATCGCGAAGATCTTCGCCGGTCAGATCACCAGCTGGGACGACCCGGCGATCGTCGCCCTGAACCCTGAGGCGAAGCTGCCGTCGACGGCCATCACCGCCGTCCACCGTTCGGACGACTCGGGTACGACGAAGAACTTCGCCGACTACCTGAACAAGAACGCACCGGACGTCTGGACCGCAGAGCCGGCCGACACCTTCCCGTTCCAGTCGGGTGAGGGCGCCAAGGGCACCTCGGGTGTCGTCGACACCGTCAAGGGCGGCACCGGCACCATCGGCTACGCCGACGCGTCGAAGGCCGGCGACCTCGGTGTCGCGAAGATCAAGGTCGGCGAGGAGTTCGTCGAGTACAGCGCCGAGGGTGCTGCCGCCGTCGTCGAGGGCTCGCCGCTCGTCGAGGGCCGTGAGGCGAACGACATCGCGATCAAGCTCGACCGCGAGACCACGGACGCGACCCACTACCCGATCGTGCTCGTGAGCTACCTCATCACCTGCCAGGAGTACGCGGACCCCAAGGCCGCCGACCTCGTCAAGGCGTACGCCGGCTACATCGCCAGCGACGCCGGCCAGGAAGAGGCTGCGAAGTCGGCCGGTGCTGCGCCGCTCTCCGCCGACCTCGCCAAGAAGGTCCAGGACGCGATCGCGTCCATCAAGTAGTCCGACGGTCGAGCGTGCCGGGTCCTGCCCGGCACGCTCGTCCTGCGTCACCAGCACCCGCAGTACCCGCAGTACCCGCTCCCCGAACTGTCGAGGGGCACCACCATCGCATCGAGAGAACGGGAACCCATGGCTGTCGAGGCCCTAGCTGCGAGACCCAAAGCCAAGCAACGAGTCGGCGACCGCGTCTTCTCCACGCTGTCCGTCGTCTCCGGATCACTCATCCTCGTCATCCTGGCGGCGGTCGCGATCTTCCTCATCGTCCAGGCGTTCCCGGCCCTCACGGCCGACTCCTCGTCGTTCACCGGCGCACCGACGAGCTTCTGGGCTTACGTCGGCCCCTTCGTCTTCGGCACCATCTGGGCCGCGGTCCTGGCCCTGGCGATCGCCGTGCCGCTCTCCCTCGGGATCGCGCTCTTCATCACCCACTACGCGCCGCGCCGCCTCGCGGTCGCCCTCGGCTACGTGATCGACCTCCTGGCCGCCGTGCCGTCGGTCGTGTACGGCCTCTGGGGCGCGCTCGTCCTCGCCCCCTTCGTCCAGCCCTTCTTCGCCTGGCTGTCCGAGAACCTCGGCTGGATCCCGCTCTTCGGCGGCACCGTCTCCGGCACCGGCCGGACGATCCTGACGGTCGCCCTCGTCCTCGCCGTCATGATCATCCCGATCATCACGGCCATCTCCCGCGAGATCTTCCTCCAGACCCCGAAGCTCCACGAGGAAGCCGCCCTGGCCCTCGGCGCCACGCGCTGGGAGATGATCCAGATGGCAGTCCTGCCCTTCGGCCGCCCTGGCATCGTGTCCGCGTCCATGCTCGGCCTCGGCCGCGCGCTCGGCGAGACCATGGCCGTCGCCCTCGTGCTCTCGCCGGCGGCCGTCTACTCGTTCTTCCTGCTCACCTCGAGCAACCCGAACACCATCGCGGCGAACATCGCCCTCAACTTCCCCGAGTCCTTCGGCATCGATGTGAACAAACTCATCGCCACCGGCTTGATCCTGTTCATCATCACCTTCGTGGTGAACTTCATCGCCAGACTCATCGTCAACCGTCGTAAAGAATTCTCGGGAGCGAACTGATGACCGCCACGACCGACCGCCGTCAGGCGACCATCGCCACACCGTTCTCCAACTCGCTCACCGCGGGCAAGCTGCCGAAGTTCGCTCCGCTCACCATCCTCGGCGGCAGCCTGATCGTCAGCGGACTCATCTTCCTGCTGGTGCAGCAGTCCAGCACCGACAAGAGCTACAACGTGCCCGGAGCCGTCGTGCTCGGAGCCGCGCTCTACGCGGTGACCGTGTACGTCGCCTCGCTCCTCGTCGAGGGCCGCCGGAAGGCGAAGGACCGTCTGCTCACCACGCTCGTCACCGCGGCGTTCGTGATCGCACTCCTGCCACTCATCTCCGTCGCCATCACCGTCATCTCCGCCGGCGCGGCCCGCTTCGACATCAACTACTTCAGCCTGTCGATGCGGAACGTGGTCGGCGAAGGCGGTGGAGCACTGCACGCCATCACCGGAACGCTGCTCATCACCCTGGCGACGTCGGTCATCTCCATCCCGATCGGCATCCTGACCGCCATCTACCTCGTCGAGTACGGCCGCGGCCGTCTGGCGCAGGGCATCACCTTCCTCGTGGACGTGATGACCGGCATCCCCTCGATCGTCGCCGGCCTGTTCGCCTTCGCACTCCTCGCGATCTTCTTCGGCCCCGGCGTCCGACTCGGCATCGGCGGCGCGATCGCCCTGTCGCTACTCATGATCCCCGTCGTGGTGCGATCCAGCGAGGAGATGCTGAAGCTCGTCCCCAACGAACTCCGTGAGGCCTCCTACGCCCTCGGTGTGCCGAAGTGGCTGACCATCCTGAAGATCGTGCTCCCCACCTCGATCGCCGGCATCATCACCGGTGTGACGCTCGCCGTCGCCCGCGTGATCGGTGAGACCGCCCCGCTCCTCATCATCGCCGGGTTCACGCAGAGCATGAACTACAACCTCTTCGACGGCCCCATGATGACCCTCCCGGTCTTCGTGTACACCCAGTACGCGAACCAGGGCACCGACGGAGCCTCCTATGTGGACCGCGCCTGGACCGGCGCGCTCGTCCTCATCCTCATCGTCATGGCGCTGAACCTCATCGCCCGCCTCATCGCCAAGATCTTCGCCCCCAAGTTCGGCCGCTAGGCCGCGAGCAAAGGAACCCCGTGTCCAAGAGCATCGAAGTCAACGACCTCAACGTCTTCTACGGCAGCTTCATGGCCGTCGAGGGTGTCTCCCTCCAGATCCAGCCCCGCACGGTCACCGCGTTCATCGGCCCCTCCGGGTGCGGCAAGTCGACGTTCCTCCGGACGCTCAACCGCATGCACGAGGTCATCCCCGGTGCGCGCGTCGAGGGCGAGGTCCTGATCGACGGCAACAACCTCTACGGACCGGGCGTCGACCCCGTCCTCGTTCGCCGCCAGGTGGGCATGGTCTTCCAGCGCCCGAACCCGTTCCCGACGATGAGCATCAAGGAGAACGTCCTCGCCGGTGTGAAGCTCAACAACCGGAAGATGTCGAAGTCTGACCAGGACGCGCTCGTCGAGCGCTCCCTGCAGGGCGCCAACCTGTGGAACGAGGTCAAGGACCGCCTCGACAAGCCCGGTTCCGGGCTCTCCGGCGGTCAGCAGCAGCGTCTCTGCATCGCTCGCGCCATCGCGGTGTCCCCCGACGTGGTGCTGATGGACGAGCCGTGCTCGGCGCTCGACCCGATCTCCACCCTCGCCATCGAGGACCTCATCGAGGAGCTCAAGCAGGAGTACACGATCGTCATCGTCACGCACAACATGCAGCAGGCGAGCCGCGTGAGCGACAAGACGGCGTTCTTCAACATCGCCGGCACCGGCAAGCCGGGCAAGCTCATTGAGTACGACGACACCACCACGATGTTCTCGAAGCCGTCGGTCCAGGCGACCGAGGACTACGTCTCGGGTCGCTTCGGTTGATCCGACGCTGACATGACGAAGGCCCCGCCCGGGATTCCCGGGTGGGGCCTTCGTCATGTCAGTGCGGTCGGCGGACGGTCCCGCGACCTGCGTGCAACGGGCTACGCCGTGTCGATGACCATGATCGGGTCGGTGGTCGGCTGCTCGGAGCCGCCCTGCGGTTCGACGGTCACGCCGACCTTGTCCCCCGCGCTCATCGCGCCGTCGAGGACCCGCCAGGTGGTGCCGTTCGCCGCGGAGAACGTTCCGGCGGACACCGGACCCTGTTCGCCGATGTACCAGAGTTCGTACACCTTGTCGGCCGGCAGCGAACCGAGCCCGTCGACGAGGAGCGCGGACTTCCCGAGCTCACCGGACCACACGAGGGTCGCGGTCGCGTCGTCCATGGACACCTTGGCGCGCTGGACGTCTGACGCCGCGTTGATCTCCGCGAGGGCGACGGTCTGCGTGAGGGATCCGCCGCCGAAGGTGTTCGCCAGTCCGACGCCACCGAAGATGAGTCCGACCGCCGCTGCGGCACCGACGACCATGCCGACGGCACCCCGCCGCCACCGAGAGGCGGCCTTGCGCTCCGCCGCACCCGCGATCGGTGCCGGCGTGGCGGGAGACGAGGTCGTCTCCGGCGCGACGTCGGCCTCAGGGGCCGTCGTCTCTTCGACCCGCGGGATGGTCGGGATCACCTCGTCCTGCACGACCGGGGTCGTGACCGGGGCGTCCACGGGGAGCTGCGGCAGGTTCTGGATCGCCGCCATGAGGGAGTTCTTGAGCGCGGCCGACGGCTGCACCGGTGGTGCTGCGAGGTCGAGCATGGCTACGGTCTCCTCGAATTCCGCCGCTTCCTCGCGGACGGACTCGTGTTCGGCGCGCAGGCGGTCGAACCGCTCCTGCTCGCGCGGGGTCAGGGTGTGCAGCGCATTGCCGGCTGCCAGGTCTGCTGCATCGTCTCGCTCGGTCATGTACGCACCCCCAACTCGTCTCGAAGTCTGATCATTCCGTCCCGCAACCTGGTCTTGACCGTACCGATCGGTACGCCGAGCAGGTTCGAGATCTCGCTGTGACTGTAACCGCCGTAGTACGCGAGCGTCACCGCTTCGCGCTGCAGCTCGCTCAACCGCACGAACGCGCGCTTGACCCGCTCATGTTCGATGCGGATCTCGACCGTCTCCTGCACGTCGTCGACACGCTCGTCGAAGTCGCGGATACCGATCTTGAGGTCGCGGTCGCGGCCGGCCTGCGAGGCACGGACGCGGTCGATCGCCCGGCGGTGGGCCATGGTGAGCACCCAGGTCGTCGCGGTGCCCTTGCCCGCCTCGAACTTCGTGGCGTTCTGCCAGACCTCGAGGAACACCTCCTGGGTGACCTCCTCGGACTGGGCGTGGTCGACGAGCACCCGTTTGACGAGTCCGAGGACCCGAGGAGCGATGTGGTCGTACAACTCACTGAAGGCGACCTGGTCGCCACTGGCGACGCGGACGAGCAGTGCGTCGAGGACGTTCGCCAAGGACGGCTGCGGTGCAGCGTCGGCTTCCGGTCCCGTGGTCACAAGTCTTAGCTTCTCACGGACACCGACGGTTTGCGCGACGCCCGCCCGAGGACGGGTCTGCGTGTACAGTGCGGTGGTCATGCACGTAGTTCGGCGCGGGGCCGGGATCCGATTGGAGCAATCGGCACGACGCACCACCCCAGTTCCGGTGTCATCACGGAGCCAGGGTCTCGGGGACGAGCCCGAGGGAAAGAAGTGCCAGGCCGCAGGAACGCCTCTCGGCGCAAGGCCGCTCGAAGCGGCGATTTTTGGAGCCCGGGGTTACTGCGGCCCGGCTGAATCAGTGTAGCAAGCGATCGCCTGTGTGTATTCCCAGGTGCAGGAGCTTGACCCGACGCTGAGGTTCAGTCAAGCGAGTCGGTGCGCCAGAGGCGGGCACACCCGGCGAGTTCCTCGGCGATGGTGCCGAACCGGGCGGCCTTCGTCGTGAGCCGCGCGGCGTCGGCCGGATCGACCGCGTCGCGGTCGTCCGCCAGCGAGGAGCATCCGACGGCGTTGATGCGGCAGAAGGACGCCGCCCGCTCGAGCGCGATCGCGAAGTCGCCGGTGTAGAGGCCACGGAGGATCTGGTCGGCGAGGACGATGATCTCCTCCGGCCCGGTGGGCTCGGCGGCACCGGCGATCACCGGGTCCACCGTCGTGATGAGTTCGGTCCCCCGCTGGAAGCTGAAGCTCGTGCCGACCGGGTCCTGGCGGATGAGGAGGCGCAACAGGTAGATCCGCCACAGCGCTCCGGGGAGGCTCCGCGGACTCGCGTGCGACCAGAGTTCGGCGATGGCGTCGATGCCGTGCTCGTCCGTGTAGGTGACGAGGCGGTCGATCACGGCGGGATCGGGGTCAGCTCGCACCCGGGTGAGCAGCGCGACCGCGGTCTCGTGGGTGATCCTCGACACGGCCTCGGGGTCGAGGCCGCCCTGGATGGCTTCGAGCATCGACGGCGGTAGCTTCGTCGGACGGTGGAATCCCTCGGTCATGCGCCCTCCTCCCTTGCGCCACGCTCCGCGCACCCGACCACGGTACCTGCCCCGGGCGGGCGCGGCTGCCCGAGACGATCACGCGACGCGTCAACGTCGTGCGCCCGGATCTCGTAGAGTAGAACCCGTATGGGCCTGTAGCTCAGTTGGCAGAGCATCGGACTTTTAATCCGCGGGTCGTGGGTTCGAGCCCCACCGGGCCCACCAATGATTCTCAGGCGCTCGATCGCCTGACGATGCCGCATCTCGGACGGGAGCCCTCCCGAAGCACTCCGCGAGGGTACTAGAAAGTCGCACACAACACCTGTGTACTCAGACGCACGCTGAACGACTTCATCGAGGCAGGCTCCGGAAGAAACGACGACCAGCCGCTTCCGTCCTTTGACAACTCACCTGGCATCCCTCGCGAAACACTCCCAAGCTCTACGATGTCCCTGTGTGGTTCTTTGACGGCAACGCGTGGCCCGGATGGCATGACTACTTGGGTATTGCGTTGGCCGTCGCAGGCTTTTGGGTGACGATTTCGCAGATCGTGAAGACGCGTACAGAAACGGCGAAGGCAACCGCAGCGTTGGCACACGCCCAGAAGCAACTGTCGGCGAGAGCCCTCCTGGTGCTAGTGACGCACTTTCAGACCGTGTCGGAGGACCTCGCGTACGCGCTTCCCCACAATGACGTGCAGGTGGCTCGTCGGGCGCTCGTTCGTTTCAGCCATCTCGCCATGGAAACAGTTGGAGTTCTTGGGTCCCTCGACGGTAATCATTCGGAAGTCTCGGATCGAATGTCGAAAGCTTCCGATAAGGCTACAAAAGTGAAAGGCACGCTTATGTCCACGGCATCTCCAGATGTGACAGCGATTGTAAAGTCGATAACGTCTGAAATAGACAAGTTGGGACAGGACATGACCGGACTGTCATCTTCACTGCGGAACACAATCGACGGAGGCACCAGTGTTCAGCGATGAAGAGTGGACCCGCCTGATCGACAAACTTCGTCAGCTCACTGAGCTCGACAAGCTGGAGTGGAATAACAATGGGCTCGGCGGCTTATACGTCGAGGTTGGGGACATAACGTATCTGATGGAACCCAAGGATAGCGACGGAGTCGCCCCCTATGTCCTACGAGTTCGAAATGGCGCATTAACAAACTGGAACGAGATCGATTCGATTGTCTCGGTACCCGGTCCCGAGCTCGCCACCGGTCCAGCAACGAAGATCACTCCGTTGTGGGAGCTCGCACTTCGAATCTCACAGGGAGGACCTGCGCTCGCACAGAACCTTCTCGCCGATCTGGATCAAATCGAACCGACACCTCCTCCGTCCTACGGTTCGCCCTTCTAAACGGCATCAGTAAACGCGTCGAACCGGGCGACGTGCTCGGTGTAGTCACTTGGGTAGAGGTGCGCGTAAATGCTGTCGGTGGTGGTGATGTTCGCGTGGCCGAGCCACCGGCTCACTTCGTAGGGCTTCAAGCCAGCCGCCAGCCACGGGGACGCCGCCGTGTGGTGAAGGTCGTGCACACGCATGTCCGGCATCCCCAGCGCGCGAAGAGCCGATCGGGAGTAGTTCCGGCGGAAGCTGCCGACGTCGAGGATGTGGGCGTAGTTCAGTACGTGCGAGCCGACGTTGCGCCCAGGCCAGAGCAGCGAGTCGCCGTCGCCAGATCGGTGTGCGCAACTCGGTGTCATCACCAAGCGTCGCTGGTCCTCGCTTACCCACCTGTTATGCCTCTGTACCTTGGGCAGAGATACTTTACCCCGTAGCGTTTACCCGCCGCTGGCGGACTCAGTTGTAAGAACTCGAATGTGAATCGTTCTGATCTGGAGTTTGCGTTGCGTGGCCTTCGCGCGGAATCACAACAAAGCGCCGTAGCCTATCCGGACCCATAGGAAAGGAGAACAGCATGCATCGTCGCGACGACCCTGATACCGACCCCGACCCCGACCCCGACCGCGTCTACACCGAATGTGGACGCTCAGGTCGCGAGGGCTCGCCCCAGATCTACGCGCGGCTCGCCAAGCGGAGCAGAGCCGATCAGGCTCGCGAGATGCGGCAACAGGGCATCCGCGACGAACGACCCGCGCGTGAATGCCGCCTCAACGACAGCCCGCCCGCCGGGAAGGGCGACCGTCTCAGCTGGTAGCTAACGGAGCCCCCCCCAGGGACCGCCGGGGTTCTCGTGCATCTGCCCAGACAGAGCGACGCGAGGTGAATGCTTCGCAGAGAGGAGGTACTCCATCTGGTGAACAAGTCGGCTGGCCCACTTCCGATGTCGGAGGTCGGCTACATACTGGCACCGACGCCAGCACCGAGCTGGTGCACTCACCTAGGAGTACACATGGCAATCGAAATCACGCACGTCAGATTTAGCGGAAACGTCAAGAACGAGCAGTCCATCGTGAGATACAAGTGGCGGAACGTCGCCAACCTCAACCAAACCGGGGAGAACGACAAGCCCTCCTTGGTTGCTTGGGTCGACGGCGCAAACAACGACGCCTACGTCGGCAGCGGCCCATCACGAGTGAACGTAGCGGTCATTCGCCCCGCTAACACGGACCCGTACCTTCGCACACACGCGGATGGCGACTGGTCCAACAACCTGTTGAGCCTGGATACCTTCTAAGCCCTCCAGAAGCACTCCACCCGCGCTCCGCCGAACCGATCCGAACTACCCCGAATCAGTCCGCTTCACTCGGCGGAGCGCGTTGGTTCCACCCGACTTTTCGGTGCAGATCGGACCACTTCGGCTCACCTCAGTTCAGGACACGACCACTGAGAACACCGTCTTTTAATTCGCGGGTCGTGGGTTCGAGCCCCACCGGGCCCACCAGACTCGCAGTACTCGAACATATGACCCTGAAATGAGGGTCGTCGTTCGTTCCTCATTTTACTCACATACAACACCTGTCGCTAGTGTTTCAGAAGATCACCTGCGTGCTCGACTACATGAGGGCCGGTTGTCATCTACCCGTCATATCCAGATGGACCAGACCGAGGCGACCGTGGAGATCGCGAGGCCGATCCTAACGGTCACGAGATCGCCGCGAACCTGCTTGAGCGCGTGACCGAGGATAGAGCGCCCCACCGTTGTCGGCAGTATCTCGATCTCGGTGTAGGTGGTCATAGGGAGGTCCAGCAAGTGCCACTCGGCCCACTTGCGTTCCTCTGAGGCTCGAGACACCCGGTCGGTTGAGGACAGGCCCGTGACCTCTCTGGCCCATCGATTCTTGAGCCGTCTCATGTGCGCTTCCTGTCTCAGCACTCGCAGGTACTCACGCTGCCCCTGGACGAGCGCGTTCACGAGGCCCCACCCGGTCACAAACTGCTCCCACGACCGTCAGGATGACCAACAACCATCGAACGTCCATCGTCTCCCCCTTGGGCATCCAAGTGCCGCTGTCGTCATCATGGAGCACGGATAGGACACTGGCGCGAACGCCGCTCGACATAGGGCAGTTCGCATCCGTGGAGTCGCTAGGGTGACGATCATGATCCAGTGGACAGACCCGATCAACGGCGCGGAGCTGGTGGCGAGCATCATCGTGTCGATCGGCCTCGCCCTTGCCGCCTCCTATCTCGGAGCGCGCCGGGCACTGCGAAAGCAGCGTGTCATCGACAAGCGCGCTGCGGAGGCACTTCGCAAGCAGGAGACGGAGCAGGGAATCCCGAAGCTCATCGACGCGATCGTTCACGCTTCAATGCCCTACTGGTTCTACGCGCCAGAGCCGATGCCCTCGGGTCAGCGCCTCGCCGACGTCAAGCGGTACCCACGAGTGTCCGAGGCGATCACAGTCTTCATGGAAGGGCATCCCCATTTCGACCCGACGGTGGCGGCGTGGTTCAGGCACGTCGTACGCCCCCTGGATGCGATCCGGGATGCCGCACTACCTATACGCGGTTCTGACATCCACGACACGGCAGGCCGGGTTGAGGCTGAGTTGAACCGAGCAAAGTCCGAGGCAGTGGGCCCCTACTCCGTTCGCCTGCAGTGGTTCCACGACGAGATGGACCGGGTCAACCGAGAGTCCTAGCCGATTTTTTCCAAGTGAGACCTATCCACCAGGACGGTGAGCGTCACGTAGACGCCGCCCGTTTTCCGACCGACAGGGGTGTCGGGGTGCTAGGGCGATGCTAGGGAACGTTGCAACACCATCCGTGCATCACCGATGACGCTCCATCGAGTTGATCCCGCGTCATGACTACGATCCATGGACCGTCGAGGACGTTCGACTACTGCGCTAAACTCCCCTCCGAAGACTTTTAATCCGCGGGTCGTGGGTTCGAGCCCCACCGGGCCCACCAGCGCAACACCACTCGTCCGCCGCAGCACCATCGGCCTAGGGACCGCCGCCCCTCAGCGGGCGAGGAGCTCAGGAAGGCCGGTCACCGTCGCCTCGTCGGCGAGGCTCGCCTCGACCGAGACGAAGGCCAGAACCGTCACCGCGACACCGAGCCTCGCCGCAGCCTCCAGCTTGTGGTGACCGTCGAGCACGACGTGCACGAGCCCTGTGTGGGCATCGACGCTGTCGGACGGCTGCGTCCGATCGAGGACGGAGACGGCGAGCACGGTCGCCGCTCCCCCGGCGCGGAACGCGGTCTCGTAAGCGTCCACGCGGGCACGATCGTTCCGGCTCGGCGGCAGCATCGGCACGAGGAACTCGAACAGGGTCTCGTGCGCACCCGTCGTCCGCGTCGAACCACGGTAGTACTCGGTCGCCGGGTCCTCAGGCGCGCCCAAATTCGGATCGATCCCGCGATGCCCCACCTGTTCATGTGAGAAGTAGTCGAGGTCGCCACCCGGGGCGACCCGGACCGGCTGGATGGACAGCAGGAGCGGGACGTAGCTCCCGGCGGGGAGGACGGTCGACACGAGATCACGCAAGGACGGGTCGTCGATCGCCGGCACGTGCTCGTCGAGGTGATCGTGCAGCGTTGCCTCGGCGAGCGCCCGGGCGCCCGCGTCCAGTCGACGGAAGAGCAGCGCACAGGTGCCGCACGGGAAGCTCAGCTCGAACGCCGGTACGCCGTCGACGATGAGGTGACGTCCGCCCGGCTCACGGGGGTCGGAGAACCGCAGCGGGGCGTCCACCGTTCCGAGTCGGAGCGGTGGAGCGTGATCGATCAGCTCGGTACGAGGTCTGATCGGCCCTTCGGTCATCGGGCTACTTCCGGACGGCCGGCATGATGACGCCGTCGATCACCGACACGAGGAAGTCCCGCGTGACCGGCTCGCGCAACATCAGCACCCGGTAGCTGACCATCGCCTGACTGATGAGCGACAGCGTCTCGACGTCCGCGTCCTCACGGATCTCCCCGCGGTCGATCGCACGCCGCAACAGGAACCGGTTGACGGCCATGCGCGGCTCCACGATGGCGGAGTGCACCGACTCGGTGAGCTCTGGAGCGTCCGAGATCATCGACATCACCCCGGCGAAGACGCGCATCTTGCGTTCACCGTCGGCGATGGACGGCGCCTTGATGAGCGCGACGAGGTCGCCCCGAAGCGAGCCGGTGTCGGGCAGCTTCGAGAAGTCCGGATCGATCTGCTTCATGCATGCGACGGCGTCGATCACGAGTTCGGACTTGGACGCCCAGCGCCGGTACAGCGTCGCCTTGCCCGCTTTGGCGCGGGACGCGACCATGTCGACCGTCATCCCGGCGTAGCCCGTCTCGGCCAGGACGTCGAGTGCCGCCTCGAGGATCTCGGCGTCGCGGGAGTGGTCACGCTTGCGTCCGAGCTTCGGGGCGTCTGGCGGAGTCTCGAGCTGCGTCATCGCGGCTCACCTCCCTTTCGTCTCGAGGAACAGCATAGTTCAGGAACTCGTGCGTTCTGGAACTTGTCGGTTCCGAAACTGTCCGGTTCCGTATATGCTCCTCAGCATGACCTCGACTCTCACCACCGGAACCCCGGCCGTCTCCTCACGTCGCTGGTGGACGCTCGTCACCGTCGGCCTCGCGCAACTCATGGTCGTGCTCGACGCCACGGTCGTGAACATCGCGATGCCCGCAGCCCAAGCCGACCTCGGCTTCTCGGACGGCGACCGCCAGTGGATCGTCACCGCCTACTCGCTCGCCTTCGGCAGCCTCCTGCTGCTCGGTGGACGCCTCTCCGACCTCATGGGCCGCAAGCGGGCGTTCATCATCGGACTCATCGGCTTCGCGGTCGCCTCGGCGCTCGGCGGCGCCGCCGACTCGTTCGGGATGCTCGTCGCCGCACGGGCACTCCAGGGCGTCTTCGCCGCACTCCTCGCCCCGACCGCACTCGCCATGCTCACCACCACCTTCACGATCCCGAAGGAACGCGCCAGGGCCTTCGGCGTCTTCGGCGCGATCGCCGGTGCGGGCGGCGCCGTCGGACTCCTCCTCGGCGGGTTCCTGACCGAACAGTTCGACTGGCGTTGGAACCTCTCCATCAACGTGTTCATCGCCGTGATCGCGATCGTCGGCGCCGTCGTCTTCATCACCACGCCGAAGGCTACCGGTCCGCGTCCGAAGCTCGACGTCCCCGGCACCGTGCTCGTCTCAGGTGCGCTGTTCAGCCTGGTGTACGGTTTCGCGAACGCGGAGACCGACGGCTGGGACTCGCCGCTCAGCTGGGGGTTCCTCACCGCTGCCGGCGTGCTGCTCATCGCCTTCGTCCTCTGGCAGCGACGAGCCGCCCACCCGCTCCTCCCCCTGTCGATCGTCCTCGACCGCAACCGCGGAGCGGCGTTCATCTCGGTGATGATCGCCGGAGCAGGGATGTTCGGCATCTTCCTGTTCGTCACGTACTACCTGCAGGCCTCGCTCGGCTACTCACCGCAGCAGACGGGCTTCGCCTTCCTGCCGATGATCGCGATGCTCGTGCTCGCGGCCCAGCTCGGGACGAACCTCCTCGTCCCGCGCTTCGGACCGAAGGTGATGGTGCCGTTCGGCATGACGCTCGGAGCAATCGGGATGCTCCTGCTCACCCGACTCGACCTCGACAGCTCCTACGTGGGCGACGTCATGCCCGCGCTCATGGTGCTCGGCTTCGCGATGGGGTCGATCATGCCCGCCTCGATGCAGACCGCGACCCTCGGCGTGGATCGCGCGTTCGCCGGCGTCGCCTCGGCGACGGTCAACACGAGCCAGCAGGTGGGCGGCTCGATCGGTGTGGCGCTGCTCAACACCCTCGCGGCGAGCGCCGCCACGGCCTACGTCACGGACAACGCCCCACCGACGGCCGAGGTGCTCGCCCAGGCGGCCATCCGCAGCTACCAGACGGCGTACTTCTGGGGTGCCGGCTTCTTCGCGGCCGGCGCTGTGACCGCGGCGCTGCTGTTCCGCCGACGCAACCAGGGACTCGCCGTGCACCACGCCCCAGAGGCGTCGACGGAGCCGGTGCTCGCGCACTGAGCCGTCGTCGCAGCACCGCCGGCCGTCACGCGAACGTGTGGCGGCCGGCGGTGTCGGGGCGGGGCGGGTGCGTGCTCTCGGGTCAGGCGGGTTCGCGGAGGATCGAGGTCATCTTCTTGCCCTTCGCGACCTCGTCCACCAATTTGTCGAGCTGGCGGATCCGCTGCATGAGCGGATCCTCGATCTCCTCGACGCGGATGCCGCAGATGAGGCCCGTGATGAGCGAGGCGTTGGGGTGCATCGCCGGGGCTTCGGCGAAGAAGGTCTCCATGTCGGTTCCGTCGGCGACCACCCGCTCGATCCCGGCGGCGTCGTAGCCCGTGAGCCACGTGATGACCTGATCGACCTCGGCCTTCGTGTGCCCCTTCCGCTCCGCCTTCGCCACGTAGTGCGGGTAGATGCTGCCGAAGCTCGTCGTGAAGATGCGGTGTCCTGCCATAGCGGCCAGTCTCCCACCGGCGGTCGCCTTGGGCCAGACCGCCCGCTCGATCCGTCGCGGGTCGTCCGCCGTCCGTCGCTGGTCGTCCGCCGCTCGGGGGACGCGTCGGGCCGGAGGGGCTGCCTACGCTGGCTGCATGACGGATCCCGGACAGCTCCCGCAGACGACTTCGCCGTCCTTCTCGACGGCGCCTCCCGCACAGGCCGACACGGTCGAGCCCCCGCGGCGGACGGCGACGTACGACCACGCCCTCCGAGCCGCGCCCGCCTGGTGGCGAGGTGCGCTCGCCCTCCTCCTGCTCGTGGTGGGTTTCCTCATTTTCTCCGTCGCCTTCGGAAGCGTCGCCCTGATCATCGACGTCGCCACCGGGGCGTACACGCTCGACGACGTCGCGAACGGCCTGATGACGTTGACGCCGGTCACGATGCTCGCGAACAACCTGTCGCTCGCAGCGCTCATCCCCGCGTCGATGCTCATCCAGTGGGCGATCTTCGGCGTTCGGCCACGGTGGCTGTCCTCGGTGGAGGGGCGGTTCCGTTGGCGCTGGTTCGGGCGGCTCGCCCTCATCATCATCCCGGTCTGGGTGGTGTACGTCGGAGCGTCGTTCCTGCTGTCCCCGTTGGAACCCGTCGTGCTCGACGGCACCGTGATCGCCATGCTCGCCGTCGTCGTCCTCACCACACCCCTGCAGTCGGCCGGGGAGGAGTACGGTGCGCGCGGCCTCATCCAGCGCTCCGTGGGCTCCTGGTTCAGCCGCCCGATGACCGCCTTCGTCGTCGGCACGATCGTCTCCGGTGCCGTCTTCGCCTCGGTGCACTTCGCGGGCGACCCGTGGCTCATCGCCTACTACTTCGTCTTCGGCGCCTCGATGTCCTTCGCCGCCCGGGGCACGGGCGGCCTGGAGGCACCGGTGCTGATCCACGCGACGAACAACCTCCTCCTGCTCGTGCCCACGGCGCTGATGTCGCAGACCGACCAGGTCTTCGAGCGGGGCGACGGGGCCGGCGGACCGTTCATGCTCATCCCGATGGCGTTGTGCGTCGCCGCAGCCGTGGTGAGCACGTGGTGGGGCCGCAGGAACGGCGTCGTCGCGACCGCTCCGCTGCCGCCGAGCCGGGTGACGAAGCAGCACGGCACCCCGCCGACCGCGACGGCCGCTCCGGTGGCTACGCCGACGGTGCGCCCGACGACGACGCAGGATCCGTCGGCGGCTCCACCGCGATGACCTGCCCGCCGGTCACGCGTACGAGCTCCTCGAACGTCGTGGGGAAGACCGTGTGCGCGTGGCCGGCCGCAGCCCAGACCTCCGGATACGCGGCGAGCGCCTCGTCCACGTAGGTGCGGATCGGCTCGGGGTGACCGACCGGCGCCACACCACCGATGACCTGCCCGGTCGCCGCCTTGACGACCTCGGCGTCGGCGCGCTTGAGCCGTCCGCCCAGACGCTCACCGAGCCATGCCGTGTCGACCCGGTGCGCGCCGCTCGTCAGGATCAAGGTCGGTTCACCGTCGAGGGTGAACACGAGGGAGTTCGCGATGGCGCCGGCGGCGACCCCGAGGGCCTCCGCTGCGAGGGCCGCCGTTCGAGCGGCGTCGTCGAGCCACGTGACCTCCCCCTGAGCGCCGCGATCCCGGAGCGTGCGCTCGACGATGGACACGGCCGGGTGCGTTCGATCACTCATGCGACCATGGTGCCGCATCGGGTCGCGCGTGCGCGAGGGTCGGTGATCCGGAGCCGCTCGGCGCGTCAGTCCCCGAGCGGCACCAGGGTGACCGGCAGCCCGGCCTCCCTGAGGCTCGCCACGATCTCGGGCGAGGCACCGTCGTCGGTCAACAGGGCGTCGAAGGCGTCGAGTCCGGCGATCCGGCCGAGCTGTCGCACCCCGAGCTTCGAAGCGTCGGCGACCACGACCACGCGTTCGGCCGCGCGGACCATCCTGGCCTTCACCTCGGCTTCGGGCAGGTTGACGTTGGTGACGCCATGCTCGGCGTCGACCCCGTTGCACCCGATGAAGGCGAAGTCGGCGTGCACCTGCCCGAGCAACGACCCGGCGAGGGGGTCGACGAGCGAATGCTGGAGTGGCCGCAGCGATCCGCCGGTCACGATCACCGAGAACCTCGGTATCTCCGACTCGAGCTCGAGGGCGATGGTCAGGCCGTTGGTGATCACGACGAGGTCGGAGAGGTCCCGTCGGGCCTTGAGTGCTCGGGCGAGGGCGAGACCGGTGCTGCCGACGTCGACGATCACGCTCTGTCCGGAGCGCACCATCGCCGCGGCGGCCTCACCGATGCGCTGCTTCGCGTGCGCCGAGGTCGCGGTCGCGAGTTCGATGGGCGACTCGACGGCTCCACGGCCCAACACCGGCATCGCGCCACCGTGCACACGGACGGCGTCGCCCTGGTCGACGAGGGTGTCGAGGTCGGTCCGTGCGGTCACCCGGGAGACACCGAAGTCCTCGGAGATGTCGGCCACGCGGACGAAACCGCGCTCGTCCAGGAGCTCACGGATGCGGTCGCGGCGCAGCGGCGCAGGCAGCTGGATCGGCTCATCGACGGACATGCTTGAATCTTCGCCGACTTGCCTATACTTTTCAAGACGAAACGTTGCACGTTTCCGTTCGACAACCCGTTCAGAGGATCCCCATGCCCCAACTCGACGACAGCTTCGTCATCGACCCGGCGATCGCGAGCAGCACCCAGCGCCTCGCCGACGGCCGCGAACTCATCTACTTCGACGACGTCGACACGACGTTGCCCGCGGAACGGCTGCCGGACACCCGCGACCTCGCGGCACGCCCCCCGACCGCGTCCATGCGCCAGGATCCGCTGACCGGCGAATGGATCTCGATCGCCGCGGCACGCCAGAACCGCGTGATGCTGCCGCCCGCCAACCTCGACCCGCTCGCCCCCGCGAGCCCGTCGAACCCCTCCGAGATCCCCGATCAGTACGACGTCGCGGTCTTCGAGAACAAGTCGCCGTCCTTCGGCCCGCTCCTCGAGGACGAGAACGCCCCCGTCGACCTCGCCGACCTCGCGACCATCGGCATCGGGCGGACCCGCACCTCGGTCGGCCGCTGCGAGGTCGTGAGCTTCAGCCCGTCGAGCACCGGCTCCTTCGGCTCCCTCTCCCGCACCCGTGCACGCACGGTGATCGAGGCCTGGGCGCGCCGCACGCACGCGCTGTCGCAGATCGACTCGATCCAGCAGGTGTTCCCGTTCGAGAACCGCGGTGAGCAGATCGGCGTCACCCTCCTCCACCCGCACGGCCAGATCTACTCCTACCCGTACGTGACGCCGCGTACCCAGCGGCTCATCGCAGCGAGCGAGGCGTACGGCCCCGGCCTCTTCGCCGACATCCTCGCGTCGGAGCAGGCCGACGAGCGCGTCGTCCTCGCGGGCGAGCACTGGACGGCCTTCGTCCCCTTCGCCGCCCGCTGGCCCGTCGAGGTGCATCTCATGCCGCACCGGCACGTCCCGGACTTCGCCGCCACCTCCCTCGCGGAGCGCGACGAACTCGCCGTCCTCTACCTGCGGCTGCTCCGCGGCGTCGACGCGCTCTACGACACCCCGACCCCGTACATCGCCGCCTGGCATCAGGCACCCACGCGCGTCCACCGCGACGAGCTCCGACTCCACCTGCAGCTCACCTCGCCGCGCCGTGGCGCCGACCGCCTGAAGTACCTGGCCGGCTCCGAAGCCGCCATGGGTGCGTGGATCGGCGACGTGCCTCCCGAGTCCACCGCCACCGCCCTGCGCGCCGCGATCGCCGCAGCCGACGAGGAGAACCCCGTATGACCGACCTCCAGCAGACCGCCACGAGCGGATTCGAGCGCACCTTCGGCAGCGAACCGAACGGCCTCTGGTCGGCGCCCGGCCGGGTGAACATCATCGGCGAGCACACCGACTACAACGACGGCTTCGTGTTCCCGATGGCGATCGACCGCCGCACGGTCGCGGCCGTCCGCCGACGCGACGACGACCGCATCAGGGTGTCCAGCAGCTTCTCGCCCGAGGTCGTCGAGGCCTCCCTGCGCACGCTCGACCCGGACGCGCTGCAGGGCTGGTCGGCCTACCCGCTCGGTGTCGTGTGGGCGCTCGGGCAGTTCGGCGCGCCCCTTGCGGAGTTGTCCGGCGTCGACATCTACCTCGACTCCGACGTCCCAGTCGGAGCGGGCCTCTCCTCCTCCGCGGCGATCGAAGCGTCGGTCGCCGTCGCCCTCGACGAGATCTGGCACCTGGACCACGACCGCAAGACGCTCGCGAAGATCTGTCAGCTCGCGGAGAACCGCGCCGTCGGAGCACCGACGGGCATCATGGACCAGTCGGCGTCCCTGCTCGGTCGTCCGGACTGCGGGGTCTTCCTCGACTGCCGCTCGCTCGAGACCGACGTCATCCCCCTCGGCTTCGACGAACACGACCTCGAACTGCTGGTCATCGACACGCGCGTGGAGCACGCCCACGTCTCCGGCGGCTACGCGGCGCGACGGGCGTCCTGCGAGGCCGGAGCGGCGGCCCTCGGCGCCGACTCGCTCCGCGACGTCACGGTCGGCGACCTCGATCGAGCCCGCGAGCTCCTCGACGACGAGACGTTCCGCCGCGTCCGCCACGTCGTCACCGAGAACCAGCGCGTGCTCGACACCGTCCGCACACTGCGCGAGCACGGTCCGACCGCGATCGGCGAGCTGCTCGTCGCCTCGCACGCCTCCATGCGCGACGACTTCGAGATCTCGGTCCCCGAGCTCGACCTCGCCGTCGAGACGGCCATGGCGGCCGGCGCGATCGGTTCGCGGATGACGGGTGGCGGCTTCGGCGGCGCGGCGATCGCGCTCGTCCCGGTGGCACTCGCAGCGACCGTGTCGGAGGCGGTCTCGGCCGCGTTCGCCGAGGCGTCGTTCACGGCCCCGACGATCTTCGCCGTGCGACCCGCGGCCGGCGCGACCCGCGAGGTCTGAGCCCCGACGACGACGGCCCGGTCCCATCAGCGCGAGCTGACGGGGCCGGGCCGTTCCGGTGCGGAGGGCTACTCGGCGGGCGTCGCCATGCGGACCACGTTCGCGAGGAGACCCACGCGGGTCATCGGTCCGACACCGCCGGGGTTCGGGCTCATCCACGAGGCGACCTCGGCGACGTCCGGTGCGACGTCGCCGACGACGCGGGACTTGCCCGTCTCCGGGTCGGTCTCGCGGCTCACGCCGACGTCGAGGACGATGACACCCGGCTTGACGGCGTCGCGTGTGACGATGCCGGGGACACCGGCCGCCGCGACGATGACGTCGGCCGTGCGCAGGATGTCGTCGAGACCGACGGTGCCGGTGTGGGTCAACGTCACCGTGGCGTTGACGTCACGGCGCGTCAGCAGCGGGCCGATGGCCCGACCGACGGTGACCCCGCGGCCCACGACGACGACGTGCTTCCCGGCCCAGCTGAGCCCGTGTCGCTCGACCAGCTCGACGACGCCCTTCGGCGTGCACGGCAGCGGGGTGTGGATCGGCCGGTTGACGTTGAGCACGAGCCGCCCGAGGTTCGTCGGGTGGAGCCCGTCGGCGTCCTTCTCAGGATCGATGCGCTCGAGGATCGCATCGGTGTCGATGTGCTTCGGCAACGGCAGCTGCACGATGTAGCCCGTGCAGCTCTCGTCGGCGTTGAGCTCGTCGATGACGGCCTCGAGCTCCTCCTGGGACACCGTCTCCGGCAGGTCGCGACGGATGGACTCCATGCCCACCTCGGCGCAGTCGCGGTGCTTCCCGGCGACGTACCACTGCGAACCCGGGTCGGAACCGACGAGGACGGTTCCGAGGCCGACCGAGATGCCGCGCTCCTTGAGCGCGGCCACCTCGATCGCGATCTCGGACTTGATGACGGAGGCCGTGGCCTTGCCGTCGAGGATCTGTGCGGTCATGCTCCGGGGCCCTACTGCTGCAGGCCGGCGTAGAGCGGGAAACGCTCGGCGAGCGCCGTGACGCGCTCGCGGAGCGCACCGGACTCGGCACCGTTGCGGAGCGCGAGGGCGATGATGTCGGCGACCTCGGCGAACTCGGCGTCGCCGAAGCCACGCGTCGCGAGCGCCGGCGTACCGATCCGGAGCCCCGAGGTGACCATCGGCGGCCGCGGGTCGAACGGCACCGAGTTGCGGTTGACCGTGATGCCGACCTCGTGGAGGAGGTCTTCGGCCTGCTGCCCGTCGAGTTCCGAGGTCCGGAGGTCGGCGAGCACCATGTGCACGTCGGTGCCACCGGTGAGGACGTCGATGCCGGCGGCCTTCGACGCGTCGGTGGTGAGCGCCTCGGCGAGGAGCTTGGCGCCACGGAGCGTGCGCTCCTGACGGTCCTTGAACTCGGCCGTCGCGGCGAGCTTGAACGCCGTGGCCTTCGCGGCGATGACGTGCATGAGCGGCCCACCCTGCTGGCCGGGGAACACGTTCGAGTTGAGCTTCTTGGCGAGTTCCATGTCGCGGCTGACGATGAAGCCGGAGCGCGGTCCGCCGATCGTCTTGTGCACGGTCGAGGAGACGACGTCGGCGAACGGCACGGGCGAGGGGTGCACGCCTGCGGCGACGAGTCCGGCGAAGTGCGCCATGTCCACCCAGAGCTTCGCGCCGACCTCGTCCGCGATCGCGCGGAATGCGGCGAAGTCGAGCTGACGCGGGTAGGCGGACCACCCGGCGATGATGACCTGCGGCTTGTGCTCGAGCGCCTTGTCGCGCACGACGTCCATGTCGACGAGGAAGGTCTCGGGGTCGACGCCGTAGGACACGGCGTTGTAGAGCTTGCCCGAGAAGTTGAGCTTCATGCCGTGGGTGAGGTGCCCACCGTGGGCCAGCTCGAGGCCGAGGATGGTGTCGCCCGGGGTGGCGATGGCCGAGAGGACCGCGGCGTTCGCGGTCGCTCCCGAGTGCGGCTGGACGTTCGCGTACGCGGCACCGAAGAGGCTCTTGGCGCGCTCGATCGCGAGGGACTCGGCGATGTCGACGAACTCGCATCCGCCGTAGTACCGGCGGCCGGGGTAGCCCTCCGCGTACTTGTTCGTCAGCACGCTGCCCTGCGACTGCAGGACGGAGACGGGCACGAAGTTCTCGCTCGCGATCATCTCGAGGGTGTTGCGCTGGCGGCCGAGCTCCTGCTCGAGGACCGCGGCGATCTCGGGATCGACCTCGGAGAGTGGCGCGTTGAAGGTGTCGGACAAGACTGGCTCCCTTTTGTGACAGAACGGATGTCGGTGATGTGCCGTTTCGGCCCAGGCGTGCGGCCGAATCCGCCCTTGTCTTCAAGGTGCAGGGTCGCTCCCCGATGGTGAACCATCTGAGGCGGAGCGGGCTCCGTCTATACGCCAGTTGCGACTGCTAGCAGCATAGCAACGGGACGGCTGTCGCGCACCGTCCCGGACCGGGTCCCGACGTCGCTCCGGCACCCTCCGCACGGGCTGTGACAGGATGGTTCGACTTGTGTTCACCGTCCGAACAAACCCGCTCGGACGGACGCGCACGACGGTCAGCCAGCGAAGGAACCTGCATGAGTCTGCTCCCCCGCCCCCGCTCGCAGCGCTCGGATCCGTCCGCCGAACCGTTCGTGCTCGAGTCGGGGACGAGGGTGATCACCAGCCCCGAGGCCGCCACGCCGGCCCGGCTGCTGGCCGAGGCGCTGCGGACGTCGACGGGGTACGCGATCCCGGTCGACACGGTCGCGGCGGACGAGCGCGGTGCGGATCACCTCGCGACCGGCGGGTGTCCTGCGATCACCCTCGGCATCGACGAACGGCTCACTCCGACACCTGAGGCCTATCGACTGACGGTGACGGCGGAGGGCGTCGACCTGGTCGGTTCCGACGCGGCGGGCGTCCTCCATGCCACGCAGACCCTCCGCCAGTTGCTCCCGCCCGCCACCTGGGCGCCGCAGGCCAGCGCGCAGGTGTGGGAGGTGGCCGCCGTCGTCGTCGACGATGCGCCGCGCTTCGCCTACCGCGGCGTCATGCTCGACGTCGCACGGCACTTCTTCACGGTCGCGCAGGTCCAGCGGTTCATCGACCAGCTGGCGAGTCTCAAGCTCAACCACCTGCACCTGCACCTCAGCGACGACCAGGGCTGGCGGCTCGAGATCGCCGGCTGGCCGGAGCTGACCGGCATCGGGGCGGCGACGGCCGTGGGCGGTGGCGAGGGCGGCTTCTACACCGCCGCGGACTACCGCGCCATCGTCGACTACGCCGCCGACCGCGCGATCACGATCGTCCCGGAGATCGACGTGCCCGGCCACACCAACGCGGCCCTCGCGGCCTACCCCGAGCTCAATGCGGACGGGGTCGCGCGCGAGCCCTACACCGGCACCGAGGTCGGCTTCTCGAGTCTCGCCATCCGTTCCGAGACCACGTACGCGTTCCTCGAGGACGTCTTCGGCCAGCTCGCGGCGCTCACACCGGGACCGTACCTCCACCTCGGCGGCGACGAGGCGCTCGCGACCCCGGAGGCCGACTTCCGCTGGTTCGCCTGGCGGGTGTCCGAGCTGGTCGCCGCCACCGGCAAGACCGCCGTCGCCTGGCATGAGTTCGGCGCATCCGGCGAGCTCGCGCCGGGCACCGTCGGCCAGTACTGGAACTACGTCGCACCCGAACCGGGTCACGCCGAGCAGCTGCGGTCGTTCGTGCGACAGGGCGGGCGGGTGATCATGTCGCCGGCCGACGCCGCCTACCTCGACATGCAGTACCCCGACGACGACTCGGCCGGACTCACCTGGGCGGACGGCCCGACGAGTGTGGAACGCTCGGCGGCCTGGGAACCGACCGACGTCGTCGCGGGCGTCGGCGAGGAGGACATCCTCGGTGTGGAGGCGCCGCTCTGGACCGAGACCGTTGGCGACGTCGAGACACTGGAGTTCCTGGTGTTCCCGCGCATCGCCTCGATCGCCGAGATCGGTTGGTCCGAGCGTCGCGCCGCCGACTGGCCCGACTTTCGCGATCGTCTGGCGGAGATCGCCCGCGGCTGGTCGGCATCGGGGATCGCGTTCCACCGCCCGCCCGAGGTCGACTGGCTCAGCTGAACGGATCGGATCAACGGAAGGTGGCCGGGAGTGGCGCTCGCCCCCGAGCACCACTCCCGGCCGATCGACGGGTTCGCACGATGGCGCCCCCTCCCGTCGAGATCTGCAGCGGTTCGGGTCCGCCGCCCGATGCGCACCGGCCGCGGCACGCATCGTGGCCGTCCGAGGACGACCCGGCCGAGCCCCCGAGGTCGGGAACCCTGCCGTTCACCCTGAGAGAGCGACCCGGCAGCACTTCATGACGCGGGTTCCCGACCCGATCCGTGGATGAGGTCCATCCGGGACGGTCGCACCGCCGCTCCCCCGTGCGAAGATGAGGATTCCGCGTCATGATCCCGCCCCACCCGACTCTCTCGGGCGGGCATGGTGCCCGGCAGTGCGCAGCATGCAGACGGAGGCATCATGAGCGTGGACGTGACCCCGGCGGTGCCGCTCGCCGAGCGCTCGGACGCGGAGCTGATCGACGGCACGCGCGCGGGCTCGCAGGACGCGTACGGCGAGCTGTGGCGCAGGCACGCGAACGCCGGGCGGACGGTCGCGCGGTCGATCACCTCGAGCCTCGACCCGGACGACCTCGTCTCGGAGTCGTTCGCCCGCATCTATCAGGCGGTCGGTCGCGGGAAGGGCCCGACGGGCGCGTTCCGCCCCTACCTGTTCACCACCATCCGGAACACCGCGGCAGCGTGGGGTCGCTCGCGCCGGGAGACCTCACTCGACACCCTCGACTCGTTCGAGGACCCCGACACGAACGAGGCCTCGTCGATGGAGGCCCTCGACCGCAGTCTGAGTGCTCGAGCGTTCCGGAGCCTGCCCACGCGCTGGCAGGAGGTCCTCTGGTACACGGAGATCGAGGGCATGACGCCCGCCGAAGTGGCGCCCTTGCTCGGCATGAAGCCCAACTCGGTGTCCGCGCTCGCCTACCGGGCTCGTGAGGGGTTGCGGGAGGCCTGGATCCAAGCGCACCTGCAGGCCGTCGACGACGACTCCGAGCACGCCTTCACCATCAGCCGACTCGGCTCCTACGCGCGCGGCAACCTGAGCGCCCGCGACACGGCGAAGGTCGAAGCACACCTCGACGCGTGTCAGCGGTGCACGATCGTCGCCGCTGAGGCGAAGGACGTCGGGTCCCGCATGGCGCTCGTCCTCCTCCCCCTGGTCGCCGGGGCCGCCGGAGCGACCGGCTATCTGGCCTGGTTGCAGACGGACGGACCGGCGTCGACGGCGGTCGTCGCGATGCCGGCGACGGTCACGGGCGGGGCTGCCCTGACCGCGCACCTCGGTGGCCATGCCGCGTCCGGTGCCGCAGCCGGCGGATCCGGTGGGGCCGGGGTCGCCGCCGTGGGTACCGTCGGGGCGGCCACGGCCGCCGGCACGGCAGGCCTCTCGGGCGGACTCGTCGCGGCGATCGGAGTGGGGGTCGTCGCGGCCGTCACTGCCGCAGCCCTCGTCCTCAGCCCGCTCGTGTTCCCATCCGCCGACCCGGGCACCTCGGTGGCCGCCGGCGAGACCGTGGATCCGCCTGCTGCGGCACCGAACGCACCGTCGTCCACCGGCCCGACCACGCCGGCCACCCCGCTCCCCATGCCGCAGCCGACACCGGACCAGGATGAGACGACCGATCCGACGCCGATGCCCGTGCCGGTGATCCCGGCGACGCCACCGGCGACCACGCCGCCGACTGCTCCCCCGACCGGCTCCGTCGACCCGACCGACCCCGTCGATCCCGTCGATCCGGTGGGCCCCTCCGAGCCCGTGCCGCCGACGATGCTCGCGGATTCCGGCGGAGGGTTCCTCTGGCCAGCGTTCACCGGCACCGGAGCACCCGGCGCCACCATCGACATCCTGGAGGGTGACACGGTCCTCGCCTCGACGACCGTCGCGGCCTCGGAGACGCAACGGGCGTCCGAGAGCGGCTGGTCGACCGGGCCGGTCGACCTCGGGCGCACCGGGACGTTCGTGCTGACCGTCCGACAGACCCTCGGCGACGTCGTGACCGTCGGGGCGGAGCCGGTCACGGTGACCGTGGGGGGTCCCGACGTCACGGGCCTCCTCGACCTCCGCGTGCTGCGTGTCCTCGAACTGGGGGCGTCGCTCGTCGTCGTCGGCGCTCCGAACGGCTCCATCGGCTACACCGTCGATGGTGGCGACGAGCAACGCGTCACGCTCGACGCCGCGGGTCGGGCGGTGCTCTCCGGAGACGCGGTCGCGATCGGGCTCCACGAGCTGAGCGTCTGGGGAGCCGACCCCGCCGATCCGTCCCGGCGAGGTCCGTCGGTCTCGGTCGACTACCTCTCGATCGCAGGACTCCTGACGACGGACGTCGCCCTCGCCCTGGACGCCGCTCCGCTGGACGCCGCCCAACGGTCGGCCGTGGCAGCATCCGCCGCCGATCCCGCATCGCCGGCGACCCCGGTTCCGGCAGCGACCGATCCGGCACTCCCCGCTGCGCCCGACGCAGCGCCCACCGCAGAGACCACGGCGGATCCGGCAGCGACGGACACCACCGCGGCGCCTGGGGGAAGCACGACTCAGGAGCCGACGGAGGCGACGCCGGGTCCGGAGGCCGCCCCGGCCGAGTCGGGCATCGCCGTCGAGCCGCCGTCGGACGACCCTCCCACAGCGACGGACACGCCCACCGCGCCCTGACGCGCGCGCCGGGTGATCAGACGGTGACGCGCTTGCGGGTGCGGAGCACGTCCGCGGCCAGGAGCGAGGTCGCGACCACCGCCAGCACGACGTAGACCCAGGGCAGCACGCCGAGTCCGACCTCGGCGAGGAGCAGTGCGCCGAGCGCGGATCCCCCACCGATACCCGTGTTGAACGCCGTCGTGTAGAACGCGTTCGCCGTGTCACGGATGCGCGGGCTCGCGGCATGCAGGAGTCGGGTCTGCATGAGCGGCGGCAACATCCCGAACGCTGTGCCCCAGAGGAAGAACGCGACGAGCGCACCGGGCAGCCAGTCCGTCGAGAGGGTGAGGGCGCTCACCATGGCCGCCGACACCGTCAGCGCGACGAAGAGTCCTGTCGTCGCCCGCTTCGCGAAGACGCTGCCGGTGAGGATCAGGCCGATCGCACCCGCGACACCGTAGACGAGGAGGAGGAGACTCAGCTGGCCCGACGGGACACCCACCTCGCCGATGAGGAAGGGGGCGATGTAGGTGTAGAACGCGTAATGTCCGGCCATGATCACGCCGACGGCGATGCACACGATCGCGACGGGGACGACGCTCGGATCGCGACCCGTGGCACCGGCGGAAGCCGCATGCGACTCCTCCCGTCCGACGGGCGGCAGTTTCCACCAGACCACGAGGGCACCGAGGAGCATCGCCACGGCCAGGACGCCGAATGCGAGCCGCCAACCGAGGGCGTGCCCGAGCGCCGTGCTGAGCGGGACGCCGAGGACGAAGGCGAGCGTGCCACCGGCGATCGTCACGGACACGGCCCGGGCGAGCTGCTCCTTGGGCACGAGGTGGCCCGCGTAGGCACCGACGACCGCCCAGAAGACGCCGTGGGCCAGTCCGCCGAGGACACGCGTCGCCACGAGGAGCTCGTAGTTCGGCGCCAGCGCGCCGAGGCCGGTGCTGACACCGAGGACGGCGATGACGGCGACGAGCAGCGCATGCCGTGGGACGCGCTTGGTCAGATGGATGAGGGCGGCACTCGACAGCACGACCGTGAACGCGAACACGCTCACGAGGAGTCCGATCTGGGACTCGGTGACGCCGAGCGACGTGCTCATCTCCGGGAGGAGCCCGGTCGGGATCATCTCCCCGGTGACCGAGAGGAAGGTCCCGGCCGCGAGCGCGATCAATCCCACCCACGGGAACGGGGGCGAGGTCGGCTTGGTCGGTTCGGCGGGGCGCGCCGAGGAGGGAGGAGAGGAGGTCATCGGATCGCTCCAACGATGGCGTTCACCCGTCGGCCGACACGGCGGACGAGTTCGTCTACGCGCTGATGTGCGCGCCCAGGGCCGACCGACATCCGGCGACCGCGGACGAGTCTACCCGAGGCCGGGAATGCGACGGCCTCGGTCCGACGTTGCACGTGAGGTGAAGGTGACAGAGAGGCCGCACATGCGCATCGCAGAACTCGCTGAACGGACGGGCGTCCCGGCGTCCCGGCTCCACTCCTACGAGCAGGAGGGCCTGCTGGCCCCGGTGCGGGCCCCGCACGCGCTCGACGAGTACGGGCCGTCCGCCGTCGACCACGTGATCACGGTCGACAACCTCGTCGACGCGGGTCTCACGACCCGGCTCGTCCGCGTGGTCCTCGACCTCGACGACACCCGTGCCTCGCGGCCCGTGGCGGACTGCTCACGGGCGACCGCCGAATCCCTCAGGACGCAGATCGCCTCGATCGACGACCGCATCGACTGCCTGCAGCGCAGCCGCGAGAGCGTCCGGTCCTACCTGCGGCAGTCCTCGCACGCCGACCTCGTCGACGAGCGGTCCGTCCCGGCGGCCTGAGCCTCCCCCGGCCGGTACCCTGGGGCGGTGACGAACTCGACCGACCCCACCACCGCGCCCGCCGCTCCGCACGAGCGCTCCGTCCACTGGGTCCTCTCCATCATCTGCGAGGACCGCCCGGGCATCGTGCACGCCATCAGCGGCGCGATCGTCGAGGCCGACGGGAACATCACCGAGAGCCAGCAGTTCTCGAGCGACGACACCGGGCGGTTCTTCATGCGCTTGCAGGTCGAAGCGGCGGTCACCAGGGACCGGTTCGAGGCGGCCATCGCCCCGGTCGTCGAGCATTACGCGCTGGACTGGCGACTCGATGTGGTCGGGCGCCCGCTGCGGACGCTCGTCCTGGCGTCGACGGCCGCGCACTGCGTCAACGACCTCCTGTTCCGCCAGCGCGCCGGCCAGCTCCCCGTCGAGATCCCGCTCGTCCTCAGCAACCACGGCTCGCTCCGCGACCTCGCCTCGTTCTACGGCGTGCCGTTCGAGTCGCTGCCCGTCACGGACGCCGCTTCCAAGGCGGCGTTCGAGGCCCGGGTCATCGCCGCGGTCGAGGAGTACGACATCGAGCTCGTCGTCCTCGCCCGGTACATGCAGATCCTCTCCCCCGAGCTGTGCGAACGCCTCGCCGGGCGGGCCATCAACATCCACCACTCGTTCCTCCCCGGGTTCAAGGGCGCGAACCCGTACAAGCAGGCGCACGCGCGTGGGGTGAAGCTCATCGGGGCGACCGCCCACTTCGTGACGAGCGACCTCGACGAGGGGCCGATCATCGAGCAGAACGTCGTCCGCGTGGACCACTCGCGTTCGCCGGCGGAACTCGTCGCGATCGGGCAGGACGAGGAGAGCCGCACCCTGACGCAGGCGGTGAAATGGTTCGCCGAGGACCGCGTCCTGCTCGACGGCGCTCGGACCATCATCTTCCGCTGACGCGGGCCGGGACTCCCACCACGCGCCGTAGAATCGTGTGGTGTCTGAACGAACTCCCGCCGACGTGAAGATCGGCCCCACCGAGATCCTGCGCTTCTTCCTCGACCTCTTCGCCTTCTTCTCCCTCGGGTTCTGGGGGGTCGCAGTCTGGCCGTTCCCGCTCAACGTGGTCGTCGGTGTCGCCGCCCCGGTCGTGGCGATCATCCTGTGGGCGCTGTTCCTGTCGCCTCGCGCAGTCATCCGCATCGACCTGTACGGCCAAGCCGTCGTCGAACTGCTCATCTTCGCCGCGGCGGCCCTCGCCTGGCTGCACCTCGGGCAGCCGATCATCGCGGCGGTCTTCGCCGTGATCGCGGTCGCCAGCGGCGTCATCCGCGGACGGAAGCAGCTCGCATGACCGACCTCCTGATCCACTCGGCCACCAAGGTCGACGTCGACGGCCAGATCGACGCCTTCTGGTTACACGCGGTCGACGGGGTCATCCGCGCGACCGGATCCGGCGACGATTGGCGGTCACTCCCTCTCGGCGCCGGTGCCCTCGTGCACGGTGCCGACGGAGGCCACCTGACGCCCGGGTTCATCGACCTCCACGTGCACGGAGGTGGTGGGGCGTCGTTCGACGACGGTCGCGACGCCATCGAGCGCGCCCTCGCCGTCCACCGCGCGCACGGCACGACCCGGTCGCTCATCAGCCTGGTGTCCAACCCGGTCGACGCGCTCGTCGCGAGTCTCGACGGGATCGCGGACCTCGTCGCCGAGGACCCCCTCGTGCTCGGCTCCCACCTCGAGGGGCCGTTCCTGTCCCCCGTCAAGAAGGGCGCACACGACCCCACCGCCCTCATCGACCCGAGCCCGGCCACCGTCGAGCGGCTCATCGATGCGAGCCGCGGCACCCTGCGCCAGATCACGATCGCCCCGGAGCTGCCGAACGCGCTCGAAGCGATCCAGGTGCTCGTCGAGGCCGGTGTCATCGTCGCCGTCGGGCACACGGACGCCGACGAGGCGCTGACGAAGACGGCCTTCGACCTCGGTGCACGCCTCGTCACCCACGTGTTCAACGCCATGAACGGGATCCACCACCGTGCGCCCGGGCCGATCATCGCCTCCTTCGCCGACGAGCGGGTGACGGTCGAACTCATCCTCGACGGTGAACACGTGCACCCCGACGTGGCGAAGCTCGCGTTCGAGCAGGCTCCAGGCCGCGTCGCCCTCATCACCGACGCGATGGCGGCGGCCGGGTCGTCCGACGGCCGTTACCTCCTCGGCGCCCTCGAGGTCCAGGTGACGGACGGCCTCGCGAGGCTCGTCGAAGGCGACTCGATCGCCGGCTCCACCCTGACCCTCGACCGCGCGCTCCGCCTGGCGATCGAAAGCGGGATCCCCGCCGCGGAGGCCGTGGGAGCCCTCACCAGCACCCCCGCCCGCGTCCTGGGCCTCGGCGAGCGCTTCGGACGCCTGGCCGTGGGATACGCCGCGGACGCGGTCCTCCTCGACCACCGCTGGTCGGTCCAGGCGGTCTGGGCCGACGGAACCGTCCTGCCGCGATGACCACGCCGAACGTCCTCGACGCCCTCCACGACGCCCTCGGCGACGCGGTGTCGACGACGGATGTCGACCTGGCGGCGGCACGGACCGACAAGTCCGGGCATGTGTCGGACGCAGCGCCCATCGCCGTGGTCTCCGCGCGTTCCATCGAGGACGTCCAGACCGTCATGCGGATCGCGACGGCGACCGGGACGCCGGTCGTGACGCGGGGCGCCGGCACAGGACTCGCGGGCGGCGCCCTCGGCGGTGCGGGCGAGATCGTGCTGTCGACCCTCGGGATGACGCGGATCCACGAGATCAACGAACCCGATCTGCTCGCGGTCGTGGATCCAGGCGTGATCAACGGCGCCTTCAACGATCTCCTGCTCACCCGTGGGCTCTGGTTCGCCCCTGACCCTGCGAGCCGGGCGATCTCGACCGTGGGCGGCAACATCGCCACCGGCGCCGGCGGCCTCCTGTGTGCGAAGTACGGGGTGACCCGGGACGCCGTCCTGGCGCTCAAGGTCGTCTTGGCCGACGGCCGACTCATCAGCGTCGGTCACCGGAGCATCAAGGGCGTGACCGGGCTCGACCTCACGAGTCTCATGGTGGGATCCGAGGGCGTCCTCGGCGTCATCGTCGAGGCGACCGTCCGCATCAGGCGGATCACCCCCGGTACCGTCGCAACGATCGCCGCGTACTTCCCGGACGTCGTCACCGCTGCCGGTGCCACGGCGGCCGTCACCGCGGCGGGCATCCAGCCGTCCATCATGGAACTGCTCGACCCCGTCGCACTCGTCGCCGTCCACCGGTACCTGCAGCTCCCGACACCGAGCAGCGGCGAAGCGCACGTGGTCATCCAGACCGACGGACCGAGCGCCGAGCTCGAAGCAGCGGCCGTCCTCGAGGTGTTGCGTGCCGCCGGTGGCCGCGCCGAGATGTCGACCGACCACGCGACCGGTGAGCACCTGCTCGCGGTCCGCCGCGCCCTGCACCCCTCGCTCGAGTGGTTCGGCACCCCGCTCATCGAAGACGTCTCCGTGCCCCGCAGCCAGCTGGCGGCGATGTTCGCCGAGATCGGCGACATCGAGCGCCGCTACGGGATCACCATCCCGACGGTCGCGCACGCCGGCGACGGCAACCTCCACCCGAACTTCGTCTTCGAGGGCACCGAGGTACCGGACCACATCTGGCAGGCGGCCGAGGAGCTGTTCACCGCCGCGCTCCGTCTCGGCGGGACGCTGACGGGAGAGCACGGGATCGGACTGCTCAAGAAACGCTGGCTGGGCGACGAACTCGGCGCCGACCAGCTCGGACTCCAGCACGGGATCAAGCGGCTCTTCGATCCGCAGAACCTGTTGAACCCCGGCAAGGTGTTCTGAGCGGCAGCCCTTCGACAGGCTCAGGGACCACCCCTCGACAGGCTCAGGGACCACGACAGGCCCAGGGTCCGGAGATGTCCGTTCCCTGAGCCTGTCGACGGGTTGCCCGGCTAGGAGAGCGTCGCCTGCCGAGCGGTGACCTGCGCGAGCACCGCCGGAGCCAGCGGGTGCTCGGGCGCGAGCCCCGTGACCTCCTCGACGAACGCCTCGGCTGACAGGTCGTGCAGCTTGGCCTGCAGCTCGACGCTCTGCTCGTCGTCGCTCACGTCGAACTCGAGTGCAGCTCCGATGGCGGCGACGAGGGCGTCGTGGCCCATCCCGCGCTCCGCGAGCTCGGCGGCGGGTCCGATGAACCGCTCGGTCCGGCTCAGCTTGCGCAGCGGCTGGCGACCGACGCGCTCGACGGTGTCGGGCAGGTGCACGTTGGCGAACCGACGCAGGATCGTCTCGCGGTACTCGCGCTGCGCGTCGATATCGAGGCCGTGCTTCGCCACGAGCAGGGCGGAGGTCTCCTCGAGCACCGCACCGACGGCCGCCGCGATGGACGGCTCGGCGAGCGCCTCGGCGATCGTCCCGATACCGGCACGCGCGCCGAAGTAGGCGACGGAGGCGTGTCCGGTGTTCACCGTGAACAGCTTGCGTTCGATGTACGGCGCGAGCTCCTCGACGAAGTGCGCGCCGGGGATCGACGGCAGGGAGCCGTTGAAGGCCGGGGTCTCGATGGCCCACTCGTAGAAGGTCTCGACGGTGACGTCGATGCCCTGCCCGGCGGGCTGGCCGGGGACGATGCGGTCGACGGCCGTGTTCGCGAACACGGCACGGCCCGCCAGCGACTCCCAGGCGGTGTCGCCGACGGCCCGCCGCACCTCTGCGGCGAGCAGGTCGGTCGCGTTGATCGCGTTCTCGCAGGCCATGACGGCCAGCGGTGCCGCGTCCGACGGACGGGCGGCGATGCCGCGGGCGATGACCGGCGCGACGAACCGCAGGATCGTCGGCCCGACGGCGGTGGTCACCACATCGGCGGCGGCGATCTCCGCGACGAGTGCCTCCTCGTCGGTCGCGCTGTTGATGGCGCGGAACCCGGTGACGACCGTGTCCTTCGCGCCGTCGCCCACCTCGTGGACCGTGTAGCTGTCGGCCGCGGCGATGGCCCCGATGAGCTCCGCGTTGACGTCCGCGAAGACCACCTCGTAGCCGCCCTCGTGGAGGAGGAGGCCGACGAACCCGCGTCCGATGTTCCCGGCGCCGAAGTGGACGGCCCGCATCACTCGTTGACCTCGCTCAGGAGTGCGTAGAGCTCCTCCGCCGTCTCAGCGGCGAGCAGCTTGGCGACCTCGTCGTCCTCGGAGAAGATGATGGCGATCTTGGAGAGGATCTCCATGTGGCCGCCGTCCTTGCCGGCGATGCCGACGACGAAGCGCACCTCTTCGCCGTCCCAGTCGATGGGGGTCTCGTAGCGGGTGAAGGAGAGGGCGGAATCGCGGACCGCCTCCTTCGCGTCGTTCGTGCCGTGCGGGATCGCGAGGAGGTTGCCCATGTAGGTCGACACCGACTGCTCACGCGCGAGCATGGCCTCGAAGTACTCGTCGGTGACCGCGCCCGCCGCCTCGAGGGCGTCGGCCGCACGTCGGATGGCCTCCTCCTGGGTCACCGTCCCGGTGACGATGGTGATGCGGTCCTGGGTCAGTACCTGCGACATGGCTTCCTCTGCATTCCTCGTGGAGGGCTCCGCCTGAGCGGCAGGGAGCCCGGTGAAGGGTGGTGGGTGTGGCCCGGGGTGCACGCCCTTCGCGCGCACCCCGGGATCGTTCCGTTGCTAGTGTGCTCCCTCTCCGCGGAGCAACTCCACCACCTCGTCGTACTTCGGGGAGTTCATGAAGTTGTCCACCGACATGTGGACGGCGCTCGGCGTCTTCTCCTTCGCGCGGTCCGTGAGCTCCCGCTGAGTGATCACGAGGTCGACGTCATCGGCGAGGTTCGCGATCGCCTTGTTCGTGACGGTGATCTCGTCGATGCCGGCCTTCTTGATCTTGTTGCGGAGCACCGAGGCGCCCATGGCACTGGACCCCATACCGGCGTCGCACGCGAAGACGATGTTGCGGATCGGACCACGCTCGAGGGTGGTGACGACGCCCTCGTCGACGACGTCGGCACCGGCGGCGGCGCTTCCGGCCGAGAGGTTGCCGAGCACGCTGGACTTCTTGCCCTTCGCGGCCTCGGTGGCTGCGACGGCGGCCGAGAGGTCACCGGCGTTCTCGTTCTCCAGGTCGCGCTTGCGGCTCGCCCGGAGGATGATCGCGGAGATCGCGAACGACACGGCTGCCGCGACGATGACCGAGAGGATCACGCCGATGTAGCTGTCTGGAGCCGTCTGGATGAGCACGGCGATGATGCTGCCGGGCGATGCCGGGGCACGCAGACCCGTGTTGAACGCGACGTTCGTCGCCACACCGGCCATGCCGCCACCGATGGCCGCGAAGACGAGCATCGGCTTCATGAGCACGTACGGGAAGTAGATCTCGTGGATGCCGCCGAAGAACTGGATGATGACCGCACCGGGGGCAGAGGCCTTCGCGAGACCGATGCCGAAGAAGCAGAACGCGAGCAGGATGCCGAGGCCGGGGCCGGGGTTCGCCTCGAGGAGGAACAGGACCGACTTGCCGGTCTCCTCGGACTGCTGGACGCCGAGCGGGGTCAGCACACCGTGGTTGATGGCGTTGTTCAGGAAGAGGATCTTGCCGGGCTCGATGAAGATGCTCGCGATCGGCAGGAGCGAGTTGGCGACGAGCCAGTCGACGACGCCCTCGAGGAAGCTGCTGAGCGCGGTGACGATCGGCGCGATGCCGTAGAACCCGCCGATCGCGAGGAGCGCGCCGAGGATACCGGCGGAGAAGTTGTTCACGAGCATCTCGAAGCCGGCCTTGATCTTGCCGTCCCAGAGGCGGTCCGCCTGCTTCATGAGCCATGCGGCGAGCGGGCCCATGATCATCGCGCCGATGAACATCGGGATCGCGCTGCCGACGATGACGCCCATGGTCGCGATGGAGGCGACGACGCCACCACGCTCCCCGTAGATCATCCGGCCACCGGTGTTCGCGATGAGCAGCGGGAGCAGGTAGGTGATCATCGGGCTGACGAGACCGACGTACTGCGGGAAGGTCGTGCCGTCGTCGGCCTGTGCGAGTGCCGTCGCGGCACCCTGCCACCCGATGACGTCGGCGTTGCCGAAGCCGCCGAGCACGCCGTTCGGGAGCCAGCCGGTGGCGATGAAGAACGCGGTGATGAGGCCCCAGGCGATGAAGGCCGCGATGTTCGGCATGACCATGCCGGAGAGGAAGGTGCCGAATCGCTGAACGCCGACTCGTGCACCTCCCGGCTTCTTGGGAGTAGACGTCGTTGTCATGATGATGTTGCCTCTTTCATTTCGGGAGTGGTCGCGGCGGTGGCCGCTGCCCTGGCCTCGGCGGCGCCGTCGGTGGCCAGTGCTGCTGCTGCGATGCGTCGGGCGTCGTCGAGCGTGTACTGCTGAAGGGAGTGTCGGACGTCGGCGAGCGCCGACGGCGACATGGACAGGGTGGTGGCGCCGAGTCCGACGAGGACGACGGCGAGGAGCGGGTCGGCGGCTGCTTCGCCACAGATGCCGACGGGCTTGCCGTGATGCCGGCCGGCTTCGCCGACGAGCTGCACGAGACGGAGGACCGCCGGGTGCCACGGGTCTTGGAACGCACCGACGGAGCCGAGCAGGCGGTCCGCGGCGAGGGTGTACTGCGTGAGGTCGTTCGTCCCGATCGACGCGAACCCGGCATGGGCGAGGACGCGGTCGGCGAGGAGTGCACTCGACGGCACCTCCACCATGACGCCCGGCGTCTTGAGGCCGTACTCGGCGGCGATCGCCATGAAGTACTTCGTCTCCTCGACGGTCGACACCATCGGCGCCATGACCCAGAGGTCCGCGTCGGTCGCCGCGTCAGCCTGGGCGAGTGCGGTGAGCTGCTCGCGCAGGATGTCCTCGCTCGCCCGGAGCGCGCGGAGTCCGCGGAGCCCGAGCGCCGGGTTGTCCTCGTGCGCGTCGTTCAGGAACGCCAGCGGCTTGTCGGCACCGGCGTCGAGCACCCGGACGACGACCTTCTTGCCGGGGAAGGCGCGCAGCAGCTTCTCGTAGTGCGCACGCTGCTGTTCGACGGTCGGCGCGAGCGCCTGGTCGAGGAAGAGGAACTCGGTCCGGAAGAGGCCGACGCCCTCGGCGCCGAGCTCCGCTGCGGCGTCGGCGTGTTCGGCCGACCCGAGGTTCGCGAGGAGCGGCACGGCAGTGCCGTCGGCGAGCGCGCCGGGGATGGCCGGGGCGTTGACCAGGGCGAGCCGGTCGGCGATGCGCTGCTCCGTCTCGGCCACCAACTCGGGCGTGGGGTCGACGGTGACCGCGCCGGTCGCCGCGTCGACGACGAGCGTCGTGCCGTCGGTGAGGTCGGCGGCACCGACGACGCCCACGATGGCGACGATCGACTTCTCGCGGGCGAGGATCGCCGTGTGCGAGGTCGGGCCTCCGTCGCTCGTGACGAGTCCGAGCACCAGGTCGAGGTCGAGCAGGGCGGTGTCGGCCGGCGCGAGGTCGCGGGCGACGAGGATGAACGGGTGACCGGGCGAGGGGACGCCGGGAGCCGGGACGCCCATGAGGTCGGCGATGACCCGCTGCGACACGTCGTCGAGGTCGGCGGCGCGCTCGCCGAGGTACCCGCCCATCGCCGCGAGCTGGTCGCGGAACGACGCGAACGCGGCGTAGACGGCCCATTCCGCGGTCTTGCCGTCGGCGAGGCGGGTCGCGATCTCCTCGGCCAGTGTCGGATCCTCGGCCATCATGGCCTGCGCTTCGAGCACGTCGCGTGCGGCACCACCGGCGGCTGCACCGCGGGCTTCGAGCTCGCGGGCGACGGCGGCGAGGGAGGTGTTCGCACGCTCGGTCTCGGTCGCGAGGTCGAGGGTGCTGGCGACGTCCGCCGGCGCCGGGAGCGGATCGGCCATCCGGGCGATCGGGCCGACGGCGACCCCCTGGCCGATGCCGATGCCCTGGAGCGCGCCCACCGGACTACTGCTCGTCATGGTCGGTCACCAGGAGCTCGGAGAGGGTGTCGAGGGTGCCCTCGGCTGCTGCGCCTTCGCCCTCGACGGACAGGGTCACGTAGTCGCCGTGTTCGACGGCGAGGGCGATGACGCCGAGGATGCTCGCCGCGTTGACGGCCTTGCCGCTGCCCTTGGCGATGGTCACCGGGACCCCGGCGTCCTTCGCAGCCTGCGTGAACAGCTTCGCGGGCCTGGCGTGCAGGCCGTGCGACGAGCCGATGCGGACGGTTCGAGTTGCCATGGGGTTACCTCCTGGTTGGTGACTGGATCGAGAGGACGAGTTCGAGGGCTCTGGCGCCGCCTTCGACGCCGAAGACGTCGCCGGGGAGGACGGCCACGGCGGTGCCGAGTGGCTCGGCCACGGCGCGGAGCGCGGGCTCATGATCGGCGAGGTGGGCTCCGACGAGCAGCACGTCGACACCGTCGAGGGTGAGCGTGCCGGTGAGCACCTGGGATTCGGCGCCGGCTTCGACCGAGACGTCGAGGGACTGGTCGGCTGCGGCACGTCGGAGGCGTTGCGCCATGAACGTGCTCGACGCACCCGCGCCGCAAATCACCAGGATCTTCATCGAACCTTCTCCAGAACCGCCGATTGCCTACCGAACCATCATTCCCTCGGGCGGGTCGCCGCTCCACCAGAAGCTCTTCCGGCGGGGCGGAAAGGTCCTCGAACGCGCGGAAGCGCGTCGGATGATGGTTGACTCGGTGAAGCGGTTCGCCCGGACCGCGCGAGGACCGTCCGCCGGAGAGGGGCATCGTGGCACGCGAGAAACACGACCGCATGCTCGGCTACCTCGCAGGCCGCGACGGCTGGACGACGGCGACCGAGGTCGCCGAGGTCCTCGGTGTCACCCCGCGCAGCGTGCGCAGCTACGTGACGGCGGTCAACACCCGCACCGCACCGCACGACGTCGTCGAGTCGGGTCCGAACGGCTACCGGCTGAACGCGGACGGGTACGCCGTGTACCGCCGGCGAGCGGCGTCGGCCTTCGAGTCCGAGACGCCTCGGGACCGACTGTACGGTCTCGTCCGCCTCCTCATCAGCGCGCCGACCGGCATCGACGTGCACGAGACGGCGCAGCGCCTGCACGTCAGCGAGTCGACCGTCGAGGGTGATCTCGGCCGCGTCCGCGCCATGTTGGCCGACACCGCACTCACGCTCGACCGGTCGGGGTCGACCGTCGCCATGGCGGGCGGCGAGACGGAGCGTCGCCGACTCCTCAGCCGCATGTTCCGCGACGAGACCGACCGGGGCATCGTCGAGCTCGAAGCGCTCCAGCGGGCCTTCGCGCCGAACGAGTTCAGCCCGTTCAAGGGCGAACTCCTCGACGCATTGACCGCCCGCGGCTACTACGTCAACGAGTACGGGATCGCGAACGTCCTCCTGCACATCGCGATCGCGATCGACCGCGTCACCAAGGACCGCCCGGCGGAGCCGACGGACCATGCACCACGGACCCCGGAGGTCGAGGCGGTCGCGGAGGACCTGCAGCGCCTGGTCGACGCCCACTTCCACGTCGCCCTCGGGGAAGCCGACCTCGTCTACCTGAGCTACCTGCTGGTCACGCGCGTGGTCACCCCGGGGAGCGGCGCGTCCGCCGAGGTGCTCGTCGACGACTACGTCGACCAGGCCGACCTCGCGGCGGTCCGTCAGGCCGTCGACCGCGCGGGCCGCGAATACCTCGTCGACCTCTCCGACGAGGACTTCATCGTGCGGCTCACCCTGCACGTGCAGAACCTCATCCGCCGGGCGCAGGACCAGTCCTACTCGCGGAACCCGCTCACCCGGTCGATCAAGACCTCGTACCCGATGATCTACGAGCTCGCGGTCTTCATCGCGAGCCAGCTGCAGCGCCACGGCTCCATCGTCATCAACGACGACGAGATCGCGTACATCGCCATGCACGTCGGTGCCCAGCTCGAACAGACGGCTCGCAAGGAGGCCCTGCTCGGCTGCACGATCGTCTCGGCCGGCTACTACGACATGCACGAGGTGCTCCGCCGACGCGTCGAGTCGCAGCTCGGCGACGTCCTCGACGTCCGATCCGTGATCACCCGCACCGACGTCGACTGGTCGGCCATCGACAGCGACCTGGTGCTGACGACCATCGAGCCTCCTACCCCGGCCGACGGCATCGTCGTCATCCAGCCCTTCCTCACCGCGGCCGACGTGGAGCGCGTCCGCGGCGCGGTCAGCCGGGTGCGCCGCTCCTCCCGTCTCTCGGAGATCAGCGACGAACTGCTGCAGTACTTCCACCCGGACCTCTTCCTCCGCAACGCGCACGCGGCCGACGAGGAGGCGATGATCCGGCTGCTCGGCGAACGCATGATCGATCGCGGGATCATCGACGAGAGCTACCTCACGGCGGCGATCGAGCGGGAGCGCATGTCGTCGACCGCGTTCACCGACACCCTGGCGGTGCCGCACGCGATGACGATGACTGCCCACTCGACGGCCATCGCGATCGCCGTGAACGAGACGCCGATGGAGTGGGGTGGAGCGCGCGTGAGCGTCGTCGCGCTCGTCGCGTTCAGCGAATCGGGTCGCGCCGCCTTCCAGACCGTCTTCGACCAGTTCGTCGAGGTGTTCTCGGAGCGGTCGAGCGTCGCCCGCATCATCCGGCGTTCCGACGACTTCGCGGGCTTCATCGACGAGCTCGTGCACGTCATCGACGCCTGAGCGCCCACGGAGCCGTCCCGCCCACCGAACCGCCGCGGTCGCCGAGCCTGTCGAGGTGCTCAGACGTGTTCGGTCACCACGACGGCCGTCGTACCCGGCTCGAGTGCTTCGAAGCGGTGCGGCACGTCGCCGGCGTGGGAGAGGTAGTCCCCTGGCCCGAGTTCGACCTCCTCGCCGACGGGGCCGATCGACGCCCGGCCGGTGCTGATCACCCAGTGCTCGATGACCCCGGGCGAGTGCGGTTCGGACAGCCGCGGCGCCCCCGGCTCGACGACGATGCGGTAGATGTCCCGCCGGGCGTTCGGCGGGCAGGCCGACAGCACCGTCGCGACGTAGTTCGCTCCGGACGCGGCGAGCGTCGGCCCCTCCCCCGCTCGGATCACCTGGACGGGCCGTCGTACCGGCTCGACGAGGCGCGCGAAGGGGACGTCGAGGGTGACGCTCAGCGACCAGAGGGTCTCGAGGCTGGGATTGCCGAGTCCCGCCTCCAGCTGGGACAGGGTCGACTTCGCGATCCCCGCGCGACGGGCGACCTCGGCGAGGGAGAGTCCGGCTCGTTGCCGCTCGCGGGTCAGTGCCGCTGCGACCGCGGCGTGCGGTGCTCCGTCGTCCGGTTGCTCCACCTGGGACATGCGTTCACTCCAATGGGCCGTGCGTTCGATTTGACGAACGATGGGCGGTCGTTCAATATAGTGTACGTGCGTTCGATATGGAGTCTGCTCGGTCGGAGGACCGCCCGCGCCATCGCGCTCGTGTGCGTCGCCGACGGACTCGTCGGCATCTCCTACGGCGCGGTCGCCGTCCACTCCGGCCTGCAGCCCTGGGTGGTGTTGGCACTCGCCCTGCTCGTGCTCGCCGGCGCCTCGGAGATCCTGTTCGTCGGCATCGTCGCGGCCGGGGGCAGTCCGCTGACGGCCGCACTGGCCGGCCTGCTCGTCAACGCGCGACACCTCCCCTTCGGCCTCGCGATCCACGAGGTCGTCGGCACGGGCTGGCGCCGGATCCTCGGGACGCACCTGCTCAACGACGAGTCCGTCGTCTTCGCCCTCGACCAGGACACGCTCGACCGCAAGCGCGCCGCCTTCTGGGCGTGCGGGCTCGGCATCCTGCTCTGCTGGCCCGCCGGGGCGGCGCTCGGGGCGTTCGCCGGTTCGGTCGTCGAGGATACGGACGCGTTCGGGCTCGACGCGATGTTCCCGGCGGTCCTCCTGGCGCTCATCTTCCCCGCACTCCGCGAGCGCCGCACGAGGCGAGCCGCACTCGTCGGAGCCGTCGTCGCCGTCGCTGCGACCCCGTTCCTGCCGGCGGGCGTGCCCGTGCTCCTGTCCCTCGTCGGCTTGCTTCTCGGGTTCGGCCGCCGGCGACCGACGAAGCAGGTCGCCTCGTGAACCAGTCCCTCATCGTCCTGGCCGGGATCGTCATCCTCGCGGCGGGGACCTACGCGTTCCGTCTGGCCGGACCACTCCTCCGCACCCGCGCCGAGGTCTCGGAACGCGTCGAGACCCTCCTCGCCGATGCCGCGATCGTCCTCCTCGCCGCCGTACTGGCGACCACCGCACTCACGCAGGACCAGCAGTTCGCCGGTGTCGCGAGGCTCTCGGGCGTGCTCGTCGCCGGCGTCCTCGCGTGGCGGGAGGCGCCGTTCGTCGTGATCGTGCTGGCCGCGGCCGTGAGCACCGCGCTCCTGCGCCTGGCCGGCGTCGCCTGATCCGTCCCTGACCCACCGACCGGTCCCGGACCCACCGACCGGTCCCCGACCCACCGACCGGTCCCTGAGCCTCTCGAAGGGCGACCGCCTCGGGTATCGCGGTCAGATCCCCTGCCAGGCCGGCTTGTTCGCGTAGGCGTAGCGGTAGTAGTCCGCGTGCTGGAGCTCGGACGCCGCCGCCTCGTCGATGACGACGGTGGCGCGCGGGTGCAACTGCACGGCGGAACCGGGCAGGCTCGCCGACAGCGGCCCCTCGAGTGCGGCGGCGATGGCCGCCGCCTTCCCGGCGCCGAACGCCAGGAGCACGAGATGCCGCGCCCGCAGGATGGTGCCGAGCCCCTGGGTGATGCAGTGCATCGGGACGTCGTCGATCGAGTCGAAGAACCGCGCGTTGTCGCGACGGGTCTGCTCGGTGAGCGTCTTCACCCGGGTCAGGGAGGCGAACGACGAGCCGGGCTCGTTGAACCCGATGTGGCCGTCGGTGCCGATGCCGAGGATCTGCAGGTCGACGCCACCGGCGGCTTCGAGCGCCGCCTCGTAGTCCGCACCCGCATGCTGGATGGTCTCCGTCGCGCCGTTCGGCACGTGGATGCGCTCCGGCACGAGTCCGAGCGGTTCGACGACCTCGCGGGTGATGACGGACCGGTACGACTCGGGGTGCCCGGCCGGCAAGCCGACGTACTCGTCGAGGGCGAAGCCGCGCACCTGCGACAGGTCGAGTCCCCGCGTCCGCTCCGCGAGCGCCGCGTAGACGGGTACCGGCGTGGATCCCGTCGCCAGTCCGAGGACGACGTCGGGCCGCCCCGAGATCAGCGCGACGACCGCCTCGGCGACGAGCTCGCCTGCGGCAGCTGCATCCTTCACGATCACGACTTCAGCCATGTGATGACGCTCCTCTTCCCACGAGTGCCGCGCCGACCGCCGCGACGGGTGACCCCGTCGGCACGAAGCGCACCCGCTGTTCCAGGTGGAGTGATTCGACGAACCGGGACCCGGCGGCGGATTCGGCCAGGGCCTCTCGGATGACGGCGAGCAGGCGCCCGCCGAGAGCAGTGAGTCCCCCACCGAGGACGATGTCGTCGGCGTCGACGGTGAGGGTCAGGATGCGGACGGCCGCCGCGGCGCCGTGGCCGAGACGCGCTCGGAGGGCGATGGCGCGCGGGTCTCCGGCGTCGGCGCGGTCGAACATCTCGAGCACGGGGAACGCTGCGCTCCCACCCCAGGCGGTGGCGACGGCGCCGCCGGCGGCCATCGTCTCGATGCAGCCGCGCTGGCCGCATCCGCAGCGATCGCCGAGGGGGTCGACCGACAGGTGCCCCACTTCGCCGGCGACGCCACTCGACCCCTGCCACAGGCGACCGTCGGTGATGATCCCGGCGGCGACACCCGTGCCGAGGTTCAGGTAGGCCATGGTGCCCGAGCCGTCGAGCAGCTGCCAGGCGCCGAGCGCGGCCGCCTTGACGTCGTTCTCCACCGCGACCGGCACGGCGAGGTGCCGGTGGAGGATCGCGCCGAGCTCGAGCTCCTCGACGTCGAGGTTGACGGCATGGGCGACGACACCGGTGCCCGGCACCACCAGGCCGGGGATGCCGACACCGATCGAGGTGAAGCTGTCGATCGGACGGTCGACCGCGAGGGCGAGTGCATGGACGGCCTCGAGCGCCGTCTCCACCACGGCCTGAGCGCCCCGCCCGGTCGGGCGTCGGAGACGGTGCAGCAGGGCTCCGTCGTCGGTGACGACGACGGCGTCGGTCTTCGTGCCGCCGATGTCGAGTCCCACCCTCACGCGGGTCGTCCGCGGAGATCGTCGTGGCTCGTGTGCATGGCGTGATTCCTTCAGTCCCGGGTGCGAGCTGCCCCCACCGGTTTGTTTGCCAAGCTTACAAATATTCGTGGCGCAAGTCCATGCCGCAGCCCGCCGTCCGACGCGATGACGCCCGATCCCCGCCAGGTGTCGGCCTCCAGCGGTACCCTGGAGACCGGCCCGCAGCGCGCGGGCGGCCCGGTGACGGGCACCGAACACGGGGGACCCACACCACCATGAAGAAGAACGCAGCAGCATTCCTCGGCGCGATCGCCGTCGCGGGCCTGCTCCTCACCGGCTGTGCCGGTGGCGCCCAGAGCAAGGCCGACGCCTGCAAGGTGATCGAATCCGAGGTGACCGACTCCGCAGCCAAGCTCCAGTCCGGCCTCAGCTCGCTCTCCTCCGACCCCGAGGGCGCCGTGACGCAGCTCGACGACTTCGCGGACACCTTCGAAGCGGCCGCCGGCAAGGTCACGAACAAGGAGGTCAAGGACTCGGCCGACGCCTCCGTCGACGCCCTCCAGGCCTTCATCGAACAGGCGAGGACCGCCGTCAGCGACCCGGCGACCGCGGACCAGGCCGCCCTGACCGACTCCCTCTCGAAGCTCCAGTCCGAGTTCACGGACCTCGGTACGACCTGCAGCCTCTGAGTCCTCACCGTCATGGAACGGGCCCCGGATCACCTGATCCGGGGCCCGTTCCTGGTTCACTGCATCCGGGCCGCCCGCAGCGTGAGGATCTCGAACGGGCGCAGGCGCAGCTCCACGGAACCGTCGGGGGCGAGTCGAGGCTGTTCGCCGTGCTCACGCTCGAGGAGGTCCGTCCGTCGGACCGACCGGACCGGGAACCCGAAGGACACCCGACCGGCCGACCGGCCGCCGGTGGCCTCGTAGAGTCGGACGACCAGATCGCCTGAGCGGTCCTCCGCGAGCTTGACGGCCTCGACGACGATGCCGGGGCGGTCGACGACGACGATCGGGTCCACCGCCGCACCCTGGACCGGCCGAAGCGGCAGGTTGATCCGATACCCCTCCGCCGCGGCGTCGAGGATCCCGGCGCCGACCGTGAGGGTCGACCGGAGGACGTGCTCCCCCTGGTCCGCCGTCGGGTCCGGGAACCGGGGCGCCCGCAGCAGCGACTTCCGGACGAGCGTCGTCGTGCCCCCGTCCTCGCGCGTGGTGCGGGTGACGTCGTGTCCGTAGGTGGAGTCGTTGGCCACCGCCAGGCCGTACCCGGGCTCCCCGACGTGCACCCACCGGTGCGCCGCCGTCTCGAAGCGGGCGGCATCCCAGGAGGTGTTCACGGCCGTCGGACGGTCGACGTGGCCGAACTGGATCTCGGAGCTCGCGACGTCGGCCCGGACGTCCAGCGGGAAGGCGAGTTTCAGCAGCTTCTGGCGCTCGTGCCAGTCGACGGCCGTCAGGATGTCGACGGTCGGACGCCCTGCGTCGAGCGCGATCGTCTGGGTGACCGAGGAGGACCCGAAGCTCCGACGGACGAGGACCGCGACGCGCCCAGGCGTCTCGAGCGCGACCTCGACGACGTCGGCCCGGTCCAGCACGGTCCAGTGCGTCCGATCAGCCAGGTCCACGTCCCAGGCGTCCCACTGGTTCGGGGTGTCGCGGAAGAGCTGCAGCTCCGCAGTAGCGGCACCGGGCGCGACGACCTCCCGGTCCGCCGCGAGGTCGAGGACGGAGGTGACGCGCCCGTCCGCGTCGACCGTGACGCGGACGAGGTCGTTGTCGAGGACGAAGCCACCATCGGCCCGCCCGGACAGGACGGCTCGGCCGGCCGTGGTCGTGGCCGCGACACCGAGGGCCGGTACGCCGTCGACGACGAACGGAGACGCGTTCGCGAACCCGGCCGGTCCGCCGTCTCCCGGCGCGGTGAGCGCACGGAGTGACTCGTCGACGAGCGCGGTCAGACGTTCGGCCACGGCTTGGTAGTTCGCCTCCGCGACCTGGTGGACCCAGGCGATCGACGAACCCGGCAGGATGTCGTGGAACTGCTGGAGGAGGACAGTGTGCCACGCCTCGTCGAGGGCGTCGTAGGGGTACTCGGCACCGGTCCTGATCGCCGCCGTCGCCGCCCAGAGCTCCGCCTCGCGGAGCAGATGCTCGCTCCGGCGGTTGCCCCGTTTCGTCCTGGCCTGCGAGGTGTAGGTCCCCCGGTGGAACTCCAGGTAGAGCTCCCCCGACCACACCGGCGGCGAGGGATAGTCGGCCCGGGCTGCTGCGAAGAACGCACTCGGCGTGCCGATCTCGACCGTGGGCGAGCCCTCGAGCGACCTGGTCCTGACGGCGGCAGCGAGCATCTCGCGTGTCGGTCCGCCGCCACCGTCGCCGTGACCGAACGGGAGCAGCGAGACGTTCGACTCGCCCTTCTCCTGGAACTGCCGCTGCGCACGGTGGAGGTCGGTCGCCGCGAGCGCCGAGTTGTAGGTGTCCGCCGGCGGGAAGTGGGTGAAGACCCGGGTGCCGTCGATCCCCTCCCACAGGAAGGTGTGATGCGGGAAGCGGTTCGTCTCGTTCCAGGAGACCTTCTGCGTGAGGAAGTCCGTGGCGCCGGCTGCGGCGACGATCTGCGGCATCGCCGCGGAGTACCCGAAGGAGTCCGGCAGCCACACCTCCGTCAGGTCCAGCCCGAACTCCTCCAGGAAGAACCGTTTCCCGGCGACGAACTGGCGGGCCATGGCCTCCCCTCCCGGGAGGTTGGTGTCCGACTCCACCCACATGCCGCCCACGGGCACGAAGCGTCCCTCCGCGACCCGCGACCGGATGCGCTCGAAGAGCTCCGGGTAGTGGTCGCGCATCCAGGCGAACTGCTGGGCGGAGGAGCAGGCGAACACGAAGTCGGGGTCGTGGTCCATGAGGTCCAGGACGTTCGAGAAGGTGCGCGCACACTTGCGGATGGTCTCCCGCACGGGCCACAACCACGCCGAGTCGATGTGGGCGTGACCGACGGCGACGATGCGGTGCGCGCTCGCGGAGGCGGGAGCGGCGAGCAGCGGCGCGAGCACGTCGCGGCCGAGCTGCGCGGTCCCGGCGACGTCGTCGGGATCGACCTCCTGCACGGCCCTGCCGAGACCACGCAGGAGCTCGGCCCGCCGAGGCAACTCCGGCCCGAGTTCACGTCGGAGGCCGTCGAGCGTCCAGCAGTCCTGCAGCAGCTCCCAGACCGTGACGTCGAGCTGGACGACGTCGACGCGATTGAGGCGGTAGATCGGATCCGTGCCGGCGGTCGCGGGATCGCCGAGCGGGGTGGGCGCGAAGTCCCACACTCCGGCGACGTCCGGGTTCGAGGCCGCCTCCACCCAGACGTCGACGACGCCGCCCGCGCCGACCTGCACCGGGACGTGCATGTTCAGGGGTTCGAGCGCCTTCACGATCCGGCCGCTCGGGTCGTACACGAGACCCTCCGCCTGGAATCCGGGTTGAGCGATGGAGAACCCGAGGTCGATCAGGAGCTCGATGCGCGTCCCCGGCTCGTCCCACCCGGTGGGCACGGTCCCTGTGACGTGGAACCAGGTGGTCCCCCACGGTCTCCCCCAGGCGTCGCCGACGGCGAACGGCCGGTGCTCCGCGGCGACGGCGGTCTCGAACGGCACGGGTTCACCCGGGACCTCCCAGGCCGTCACGTCGAGTGGCGCCGACCTCCGGAGGAGCGCCGGGGTGAGCCGCTCCCGCATGAAGCGGACGATCCGGGCTTCGGTGAGCGCGTCGTCATGGTGCATGGTGGAGCCCTTCGTTCGAGACGGTGGTACCGGGTCGGACGCAGCCGACTACTTCACGGAGCCCTCCGTGAGCCCGCCCCGCCAGAACCGCTGGAGCACGATCATCGCGATCGCGAGCGGGATGATCGACAGCAATGCACCACCGGTGGTGAGCTCGTAGAACTCCGGGGGGCGGTCGACCTGGCTCCGCCAGTTGTTGAGTCCCAGCGTGATCGGATACAGGGAGCTGTCCGACAGCATGACGAGCGGCAGGAAGTAGTTGTTCCAGATGCCGACCAGCTGGAACAGGAAGACGGTCACGAGCGCCGGCGTCAGGATCGTCAAGCCGACCGTGTGGAAGATGCGCAACTCACTCGCGCCGTCGATCCGGGCCGCCTCGATGAGCGAGTCGTCGATCGTCGCGTCGGCGTAGATCCGACAGAGGAACAGGCCGAACGGCGAGACGAGCGACGGGAGCAGCACCGCCCAGGACGTGTTCGCGAACCCCAGCTGGCTGAAGAGCAGGAAGAGCGGCAGCGCCGTCGCGGTACCGGGGACGAGCACCCCGCCGAGGATGGTGCCGAACACGAGGTTCCGACCCCGGAACCGGTACTTCGCGAGGGCATAGCCACCGGCTGCTGCGAGGTAGGTCGCGACGAGCGCGCCGACACCCGCGTAGAGCACCGAGTTGCCGAACCATCGGACGAAGATGCCGCCGTCGTAGGTGAGCACCTCGTGCAGGTTCGACCAGAGGGAGAACTCCGAACCGAGGAGGAACCCGTTGCTCCCGAAGAGGTCCTCGGTGCTCTTCGTGGCCGCGACGACGACCCAGTACACCGGCACGAGGAAATACACGGCGACCACGACGAGGACGCCCGTCACGATGACGCGCGAGGCCCGGGAGCCGCCTGGGCGTCCGTGCCGGTCCGTCAGCCGCTGCGACCGCTTCGACGCGGTCGCGGTCGTGATGCTCCTGGTCGTGCTCATGACGCCCTCCTCGAGGTCAGTCGGAGGAAGGCGAACGAGAGCGCGAACGCGACCACGGCGATCAGCACGGCCTGCGCGGCCGCCACGTTGTAGTCGTTGTAGGCGAAGGCGGTCGTGTATGCGCTGAGGTTCGGCGTGTACTCGTTGTCGATCGCCGGGGAGACGGTCTGCAACACCTGCGGCTCGGCGAAGAGCTGCAGTGTCCCGATGATCGAGAACACCGTCGTGAGGATGAGCGCCGGTCGGATGAGCGGCAGCTGGATGCTCATCGCGACCCGGAACGGTCCGGCGCCGTCGACCTTCGCCGCTTCGTACACCTCACCGGGGATGGCCTTTAACTGGGCGACGATGATCATCATGTTGTAGCCGGTGTAGGTCCACGTCACGATGTTGGCGATGGACCAGAGCACGGTGCCTGCGCCGAGGAAGTCGAGTTCGATCCCCATCGCCCCGGCGATGTCGATGATCGGGCTGAGCCCTGGGACGTAGAGGAACGACCACAGGATCGTCGCGATCACGCCGGGGATGCCGTAGGGCAGGAAGTACACGGCCCGGAAGAACCCGGGCCACTTCGCGGAGGCGGACTCGAGCAGGAGCGCCAGCAGGGTGCACAGGGCGATCATGACCGTGACCTGCACCACGCCGAAGAGGAGCATCCGGCCGATCGAGGCGATGAAGTTGCCGTTCTCCAGGGCTTGGACGTAGTTGGAGAACCAGGCGAACTCGGTGGTGACCCCCTCCTCTCCGAAGACGCCCTTTCGCGAGACGCGGAGGAAGCTGCTGCCGATCGCGACGATGATCGGCAGGATGAAGGTGAGGATGAAGAGCGCCAGGAACGGTCCGAGGAGGACCCACGGGGCCGCGACCGAGGTCCGGCGTCGGCGCAGCGCTCCCGGGCGCGACGGGTCGCCAGACGCACCACGGTCCGGGCGTTCCGTGACGGCGGTCACGACGCCGCCTCGATCCGAAGCCCCTTGTTGCGGAACGCGGTGATGACGTCGCGCTGCCCCTGGACCACCGCGTCCACGAGGGTGCCGCCCGAGGCCTTGGCCCGGAACCCGTCGGCGAGGATGTTGAAGGTCTGCTGCGTCAGCGGCCACCACTGCCATTCGTCGTTCTGTTCCGTGGCCGCCGGCACGAAGACCTCCTCGTTGTAGTTCTGGCCGCCGAAGAACTCACTCGGCTGCTGTCGGCCGGCACCGATGTAGGCGTCGTTCGGTGACCAGCCGATGCCGGAGTGCTCGATCATGGCGTCGATACCGGCTTCGCTCGTCGTCATCCACACGGCGAACTCGAGCGCCTCCCGCGGGTGGGCGCTGTTCGCCAGGACGGCGGCCGTGGACCCACCCTGGAAGGTCGAACCGTACCCACCGCTCGCCCACCGTGGCAACGGCGCGACCCGCCACTTGCCCTCCGCCCCGGAGACACCCTGCAGGAGGGCGTCTCCCCAGCTGGCGCCGGCGACCGATGCGATCGAGTCCTTCGCCGCAGCGGCGAACCAGGCCGGTGAGAACTGGCTGTAGGAGGTGGTCATGACGCCCTCGTCGATGGCCCGGTCGAAGAATCGCGCCGTCTCCAGGGTCGCGTCGTCCGTCATGTCGACGATCCATCGGTCGCCGTCGACGCGGAACCAGGACGCGCCGGCCTGGGTCGCCATGGCCGCGAACCACGAGGCGTCGTCGAGGGCGAAGCAGTCCAGGTACATGCCTGCCTCGCGCACCGCCCCCGCCACCTGGAACCAGTCGTCCCAGGTGGTCGGCGGCTTCGCGCCCACCCGGTCGAGCAGATCCGGCCGGTAGTACAGCGCCATGGGACCGGAGTCCTGTGGGATCCCGTACACCCCGTCGACGTAGGAGACCTGGTTCCAGAGGGTCTCGTTGTACCGCGACGCGACCTCGTCGGCGCCGTAGCGCCGGAGGTCGATCAGCCCGTTCACGAGCAGGAACTCGGGGAGGGTCCGCATCTCGACCTGTGCGAGATCCGGGCCACCGCCAGCTGCGAGCGCCGAGTAGAGCTTCTGATACCCGCCGTCGTTGCCGCCGGGGATCCACACGGCCTCGACCTGGACGTTCGGGTGGTCGGCGTTCCAGACGTCCGCGACCTTCTGGAGGTCCTTCAACCAGGCCCAGTACGTGAGGGTGATCCGTTCGCCCGAGCCGATCGGGGCGATCGTCCGACCCGTGTTCGGCGACACCGTGCCCGGAGTGGAACAGCCCGCCAGGAGCGCCGTCGCCCCACCCGCCGCAGCCCAGGCGAGCAGCTGTCTTCTCGTCATCGGTGACATCGATGGTCCTCACTTCGTCGTCGAGGTGGTCCATCGACGCTAACACGACCGTCCGGAACCGCGTCGAGACCCGAACGGCGGACGGGGCCCGGGAGCGTGTGCTCCCGGACCCCGTCCGTGTGGTGCTGGTGTCGGTCAGGCCGACGTCATCAGGCCAGGCGCGCCTTGAGGTTCGCCGAGATCGTCTCGAGGAACTCCTCGGTCGTCTGGTAGGCCTGCTCGGGCCCGACGAGGAGCGCGAGGTCCTTCGTCATGGCGCCGGACTCGACCGTCTTGATGACGACGTCCTCGAGGGTCGCTGCGAACTCGATGAGCTCCTGGTTGTCGTCCAGCACGCCGCGGTGCTGCAGGCCACGGGTCCACGCGAAGATCGACGCGATCGGGTTCGTGGACGTGGGCTTGCCCTGCTGGTGCTGACGGTAGTGACGCGTGACGGTGCCGTGCGCCGCCTCAGCCTCGACGATCTTGCCGTCCGGGGTGGCGAGCACGCTCGTCATGAGGCCGAGAGAACCGAAGCCCTGGGCGACGGTGTCGGACTGGACGTCGCCGTCGTAGTTCTTGCACGCCCAGACGTAGCCGCCCTCCCACTTCATGGCCGAAGCGACCATGTCGTCGATGAGGCGGTGCTCGTAGGTGATGCCCGCGGCCTCGAACTGCTCCTTGAACTCGGCGTCGAAGATCTCCTGGAAGATGTCCTTGAAGCGGCCGTCGTAGGCCTTCAGGATCGTGTTCTTCGTGGAGAGGTACACCGGGTAGTTGCGGTTGAGGCCGTAGTTGAGGCTCGCCCGTGCGAAGTCGCGGATGGAAGCGTCGAGGTTGTACTGCACCTGGGCGATGCCGTCGCCCGGCGACTGGAAGACCTCGAACTTCTGCGGCTCCGAGCCGTCGTCGGGCGTGAACTCGACCGTGAGCTTGCCCTCGCCCTTGAAGAGGAAGTCGGTCGCGCGGTACTGGTCGCCGAACGCGTGACGGCCGATGATGATCGGCTTGTTCCAGCCCGGGACGAGCCGCGGGATGTTCGAGATGATGATCGGCTCGCGGAAGATGACGCCGCCGAGGATGTTGCGGATGGTCCCGTTCGGGCTCCGCCACATCTTCTTCAGGCCGAACTCCTCGACCCGCGCCTCGTCGGGGGTGATCGTGGCGCACTTGACGCCGACGCCATGCTTCTGGATGGCGTGCGCGGCGTCGATCGTGATCTGGTCGTCCGTCTCGTCACGCTTCTCGATGCCGAGGTCGTAGTACTCGAGGTTCACATCGAGGTAGGGGTGGATGAGCGAGTCCTTGATGAACTGCCAGATGATGCGAGTCATCTCATCGCCGTCGAGTTCGACGACGGTGCCTTCGACCTTGATCTTCGACACTGGTTGTCCTTTCTGATGCCGCCCTGAGCCGAGCGGCCTACGGAGGTGCGCACGCGGTGGAGTGCTCCGCATGGCATGGAGGAGACCGCATCCGAAAGGTGGGACGGCACGGCCAGCACCTAGCTTACAAGACGCGCCAGGTCTCTTGACATCGAGACAGTTCCGGATCGCCGACCGGCGGAGCCCTCGCCGTCGACTGGGGATCCGCCGTGGGTGTGCGCGCCCGGGGGCGTGTCGGCACCCGGGCGGACTATCCGCGGTGGACCGGACAGGTTAGCCTGAAGTCATGGCTGAGCTGCGTCTGGAAGAACTGTCCGCATCGACGATCGTGGCGGTCAACGCGCTCACCATGAAACCCGGGCAGGAGCAGTTCGTCGCTCCCGTGTCCTACGCGGTCGCGGCCGCCGTCGTGAACCCCGCGACCTCGTGGCAGCGCGTCATCCTCGACGGCGACGAGGTCGTCGGCTTCATCTCCGCGAACTTCGACCACGAGTCCATGCAGGAGGAGTTCCGCTCCGCCCTCTGGCGCATCAACGTCGACGCCGACGACCAGGGACGCGGCGTGGGCCGGTTCGCGGTCGCCTCGCTCATCGAGGAGGCCAAGAAGCGCGACTTCGACCACGTGAACGTCATCTACGAGCCCGGCGACCTCGGCCCTGAGGCGTTCTTCCTCCGGGTGGGCTTCTCCCCCGTCGGTGAGACGCAGTACGGCGAGACCATCGGCAGCATCAGCCTCTGACCCGTGGGCGGGCAGCCGGCGATCGACACCGCTGAGGCCTTCGCCGAGGCCGTGTTGGCGGTGGTCGCCGACATCCCGGAGGGCTGTGCTCTCAGCTACGGGCAGGTCGCCTCGATCATCGGATCGAGGTCGGCTCGCGGGGTCGGGCGGGTGATGGCCCAGTACGGGCACGCCGTGCCCTGGTGGCGCGTCGTCCGCTCCGGAGGCCTGCCGCCGACCGGCCACGAGGAACGCGCGCTCGAGCACTACGAGGCCGAAGGCACACCGATCGTCCGGATGAGCGGCGGGCGGTACCGGCTCGGCCGGGAGGCCCTCCTCCACTGACGCGCCTGCGGCTCGGGTTCAGACGGGCAGCTCGATCGTGACGGCCGTCCCGCCGGCGCGAGGGCTCTCGATCCGCATGGTCCCGCCGACGGCGTCGACCCGGTCGGCGAGGCCGCGCAGTCCGCTCCCGCTCGCCGGGTCCGCGCCGCCCACCCCGTCGTCCGCAACGACCACCCGCAGTCGGCCGTCCGCGTCGCCGACGGTCACCTCGCAGCCCGTGGCCTCCGAGTACTTCGTGACGTTGGCCAGACACTCCGAGACGACGTAGTACACGGTGGACTCGATGAGTTGCGTCGGGCGCTCGCGGAGCTCGACGTTCACACGGGTGACGACCGTGCAACGCCGACCGAGTTCGGCGATCGCCGGCCCGAGACCACCATCGGCGAGGAGCGCCGGATGGAGCCCGCGCGCGAGCTCGCGGAGCTCCTTGATCGCGCTCGCGAGCTGCTCGATGGTCGTCTCGAGTCCTTCGGCGAGCGCGAGCTGCCCGTCGGCTCGCGCCGCATCGCTCGCCATCCGGAGCCGGAGGGCGACCGAGAAGAGCTGCTGCTGCGAACCGTCGTGCAGGTCGCGCTCGGCACGACGGCGCGCCTCGTCCGCCGCCTGGACGATGCGCAGCCGCGAACGGTTCACCTCGCGCAGGGAGTGCCGGAGTTCTCCGGTGAGCCGCTCGTTGTCGATCATGATGCGCAACGACGCCGACACCGAGCGCAGCAGTTGCGGGTTGTCGAGGAGCGCGGCGTCGTGCTCGATGTACACGAGCGGGGCGTCCGCGTCGCCGACGCTCGACATCGCCCGTCCCCGAGCGTCCCGCCCCGTCGTCCGCTGCGAGCCCGGCCACACGAGACGGGCCGAGCGGTCGCCGAGGACGGTCTTCACGGAGCTGTCCCAGCGGTCGTGGCCGGTCTCGCTCAGCCCGCCGGTCTGCACGAGGTCGACGGCCCTGGCGCGGATCGCCCGCATCCGGACGAGCCCCGTCGCATAGGCCGCCGGCACGAGCACCACCGAGAAGGCGTTGAGGTCCTCGACGGCGAGTCTGAGGTCCTGCGGCCAACCGCCCAGGCGCGCGAGGGACCATCCGACGCCGATGACGAGCCACAGGACGAAGGCCACCGGCATGATGAACGCCACCTGCCGGGCCGCGCCGCTGCTGCGCGCCCACCGCAGGAGCACCACGCCGGCGACGACCACGGCGAAGAGCCCCATGACGGCGGCATGCGCCTGGCCGAGCACGGCGGCGAGCCCGCCGTTCGCCAGCACCGCGTAGGAACTGGGCTCGTGCTGCGCGTCGAGCGGGTATCGACGGGTCAGCACGAGGGTCGCGATCGCGTACGTGACGAGGTACACCGACGCCGTGATGACGAGCCGGCGGTCGAAGCCACGCCGCAGGCGGCCGGCGGGGAAGGCCAGGGCCAGCCAGACCAGGGCGACCCCGGGGAGGACGGAGATCGACATGAGGAGCGGCCAGAGCCAGCCCGCCTCGACACCGTACGCCCACATGTAGGCCGTCTCGGCCACGGTGTACCCGACGATCACCCACCCGGGGACCGAGGTCGGAGCCAGCCACCAGATGAGGCCGGCGGCGGTCAGTGCGGCGAGGTGACCGACGAGCCAGGGCAGCCCGTTGCCGTCCGCGATGCCCGGCTGGACGACACCGAACACCACCGAGCAGACGCAGAGGAGCGCCGCCGCGACCAGGATGACGAGGCGGAGCGGCCACGGCAGTCGGCCACGACCGACGGGTGCCGGGATCGGCAGCGAGGTCGCCCGTCCGCGTGGGCGACCGTCAGCCATCCGTGTGTTCCAGCCAACGCACGACCGCGAGCACGCGGCGGTGGTCCGCCGGCGAGTCCTCGAGTCCGAGCTTGGCCAGAATGCGGCTGATGTGCGCCTCGACGGTTTTCAGGCTGACGACGAGCGCCTTCGCGATACCGGAGTTCGACCGCCCCTCGGCCATCAGGGTGAGGACCTCCCGCTCACGCTCGGTGAGGTGGTCGAGCCCGTCGGAACGGGTGCGTTCGGCGACGAGGAGGGAGACGACCTCCGGATCGACGACGGACTCACCGGCCGCGACCCGTTCGACGGCGTCGACGAGCGTCCCCGAGTCGGCGACGCGGTCCTTGAGGAGGTAGCCCGTGCCGCCGCCCGAACCGAGCGCGCGGACCGCGTAGGCGGGCACGGCGTAGGTGCTGAGGAGGAGGACCCCAGCACGGAACCCCGTGGCCCGGAGCTGCTCGAGGGCCACGATGCCCTCGTCGGTGTGGGTGGGCGGCATGCGGATGTCGAGGACGACGGCGTCCAGCTGCAGTCCGTCGTCGATGCGCTCGACCAGCTCGACCGCGGAACCGAAGGACCCCACGACGTCGTGGCCGCCGGCCCGGAGGATCTGGACGACGCCCTCGCGGAGCAGCACGGCGTCGTCGGCGACGGCGACGCGCAGCGAACGCGGTTCATCACTGGTCATCCGCTCATTGTGGCAGGTCGGGCGGTCGAGGTGTAGTGCCCGGCGTCCGTCCGTCACCGGAGGACACCGGGCACCACACCCCCGCGCACCCGTCAGCCGAGGGAGGAGCGCCAGGCGGCGTGCATCGCGGCGAAACGGCCGGTCCCGCCGATGAGGTCGGCCGGCGCACCGTCCTCGACGATCCGCCCGTACTCCATCACGAGCACCCGGTCGGCGATCGCGACGGTCGAGAGGCGGTGCGCGATGATGATCGCCGTCCGGTCGGCGAGCAGCGTCTGCAGCGCCTCCTGCACGAGTCGCTCGCTCGGGATGTCGAGCGACGCCGTCGCCTCGTCGAGGATGAGCACGGCCGGATCCGCGAGGAACGCCCGCGCGAAGGACAACAACTGCCGCTGCCCGGCCGACACGCGTCCGCCACGCTTGTTCACGTCGGTGTCGTAACCGTCCGGCAGGGCCTCGATGAAGGTGTCCGCGCCGACGGCCCTGGCCGCTGCCCGGATCTCCTCGAAGCTCGCGTCGGGCTTGCCGAGGGCGATGTTCTCCGCCACGGAGCCGGAGAACAGGTACGCCTCCTGCGTGACCATGACGATGGCACGGCGGAGATCCTTCGGGTGCAGCTCGCGCAGGTCCACGCCGTCGAGGCGGACGGCACCCTCGGACGGGTCGTAGAACCGGCTCACGAGTTTCGCGAGCGTCGACTTGCCGGCACCCGTGGTCCCGACGAGGGCGATGGTCTGCCCTGCGGGGATCTCGAGGTCGAAGCTCGGCAGGATGACGCGGTCCGCCGCGTATGCGAACGTCACGTCGTCGAAGGTGATCCGGCCCTTCGAGGCCCAGAGGTCGACGGGCGCCACCGGGTCGGGCACGCTCGGACGTTCCTCGAGGACGCCGGAGATCTTCTCGAGCGCCGCCGCGGCCGACTGGTAGGAGTTGTAGAACATCGCCATCTCCTCCATCGGGTCGAAGAACCGACGGGTGTACAGCAGCGCCGCGAGCAAGGCACCGATCGCCAACTGGCCGTCGGCGACACGGAACCCGCCCACGAGCAGGACGACCGCGACGGAGAGGTTGCCGATGAACACCAGTCCGGGGTCGAACACCCCGAACAGCTGGATGACCCGGGCGTTGACCGTGCGGTAATGCTCCACGGTCGCGCCGAAGGTCTGCTCGTTGCGCCGCTCCTTGCGGAACGCCTTCACCGCACGGATGCCCGTCATCGCCTCCACGAAGAAGACGATGAGCTTGGCGGACGCCACCCGCGACTCACGGAACAGCTTCTGCGATCGGATCTGGAACCAGCGGGTGAGCACGGTCAACGGGATAAGCGCGCCGAGGAGCACCAATCCGCTGACCCAGTCGACGAGCACCAGTGCCACGGCCGTGAAGCCCATGTAGAGCACGCCGGACACCAGCTGGTTGATACCCGAGTCGAGGAGCTCACGGATGGAGTCGAGGTCGCTCGTCTGCCGCGAGATGATCCGCCCGGAGGTGTAGTTCTCGTGGAAGTCGAGACTCAACCGCTGCGTCTGCAGGAACACCCGCTTGCGGAGGTCGATGAGGATCGCCTGGCTGATCCGCGCCGCGAGCACGGTGTACCAGGAGATGAGCGTCGCCCCGACGGCCCCCGTCAGCAGGTACGCCCCGACGACGAGGAACGCCGGCATCCAGTCGGCGCGCTCGAGGATCGCGGGGAGCGCCCGGTCGATGCCGAGCGCGATCAGCGCCGGACCCGCCACCTGCGCCGCCGTCGAGACGATGACGATCGTCATGGCCGCGACCACGCGCCAGCGCAGCGGCGCCATGAGGGAACCGAGCAGTCGCAGCGAACGTCGTCTGATCTGTGCGGACTCGGCACGGGTCAGGTCGTCGCGCTCCTCGCCCCGCACCCCGTGGACCGTCTGTTCCTGGCTCACAGGTTCACCTCCTGTCGGATCGTCTCGCGTTCGTCTGCTTCGAGACTCGAGATCACATAGCGGTAATGGTCGTTCTCCCGGAGGAGGTCGCTGTGGCGGCCCACGGCGGTGATGCGTCCGTCCTGGAGGAGCGCGACGCGGTCGGCGAGCATGACGGTGCTCGGGCGATGGGCGACGATGAGCGCCGTCGTCGACGCGAGGACCCGTCGCAGGGCCGCCTCCACGAGCGCCTCCGTGTCGACGTCGAGCGCCGACAGCGGGTCGTCGAGGACGAGGACCGCCGGGCGGGCGGCGACCGCGCGCGCCAGCGCCAGCCGCTGTCGCTGGCCACCGGAGAGGCTGAGCCCCTCCTCCCCCACGGTCGTCTCGACGCCGTCAGGCAGTTCGTCCACGAACCCCGCCTGCGCGATGTCGAGTGCCTCGCGGAGGACCCGCTCGGCTTCGGGCGAGTCGAGGTCCAGGTCGTCCCGTCCGAGCAGCACGTTCTCCTTGACGCTCGCCGAGAAGAGCGTCGCGTCCTCGAACGCCATCGCGATGTGGCGACGCAGTTCCTCACGGGTGAGCGCTCGGATGTCGATGCCGTCGAGCAGGATGCGCCCTCCGGTCACGTCGTACAGCCGCGTGGTCAGGGCGGTGATGGTCGACTTGCCGGAGCCGGTCAACCCGACGAGGGCCATGGTCTCCCCCGGTTCCAGGCGCAACCGGACGCCGTCGACGACGTCACGCTCACGCGCTGGTGCGTCCTCGTACCGGAAGTGCACGTCCTCGAACACGAGCTCGCCCACGGGGTCGGCGAGGTGCTCGGGATGTTCCGGGTCGATGATCGTGTTGACCGAGTCCAGCACGTCGAAGTACCGGTCTGTCGCCGATCGCGTGTCGAAGGTCATGGCCAGCAGGAAGCCGACCGACTCGATCGGGAACCGCAGGATCGTCGCCGTCGCGAAGAAGGCGAACAGCTGACCGACGGTGAGTTCGCCGATGGACGCCAGCCAGACCCCCGCCAACAGGCAGAGCGCGAACGCGATGTCCGGCAGCAGCACGAGCCAGAACCAGATGCCGGCGATCGCCTTCGCCTTCTCGATCTCCGTCCCACGCAGGTCCTCCGCACGGGAGGTGAAGCGCTGCAGCGCGTGCTTGCCGCGCCCGAAGGCCTTCAGCACGCGGATGCCGTGCACGGACTCCTCGACCGCGGTCGCGAGGTCGCCCGCCTGGTCCTGGCTGCGCCTCGCGATCACCGAGTAGCGCCCCTCGAAGGTGAATCCGAAGATCCACACGGGGATCGCGAGAGCGATGAAGATGAGGCCGAGGAGCCAGTTCCACGTGAACAGGATGACCGCTCCGACGATGATGGTCACGCCGTTCACGATGAGCAGGACGAAGCCGAAGGAGATCCACCGGCGGATGAGACCGAGGTCGCTGACCGCACGCGAGAGCAACTGCCCGCTCTGCCAACGGTCGTGGAAGGTCACCGGCAGGTCCTGCAGCTTCGCGAAGAGCGCGTTCCGCATGCGGGCCTCGACGTGCGTGCCGGGGGTCAGGACGAACCAGCGGCGCAGGGCGATCATGACCGCTTCGAGGACACCGAGCGCGAGCACCACGATGACCGCCGGCCAGATCTGCGAGGAGTCACCACTCGAGAGCGGACCGTCGACGAGCGCCTGCAGCACGAGCGGGATGGCGAGCGCGACGAGGCCGGCCACGAGCGCGGCGACCATGCCGAGCACGATCCGCGGCATGGCCGTCTTCGCGTAGGGGTAGATCCGCATGAGGGCACGGAAGGTGCTCTGACGCGGTTGGACAGGACGGCGGTCGTCGCCGAGCGGAGTCATTGCGGGGAATCCTTGCGAGAGAGTCGGCGTCGTCGAACGCCGACGGAACAGTGGTCGTGGAACAGCCGGACGGCGAGGTCGCTCTGCGGGATCGCAGCATCCGGTGACGGGTCCGGGCGACGCCGGACGGATGATGTGGCGGACTGCCGGGTACTAGTGCGGTGCGACGGCGTCCGTCACGGCTGGCCCGGAGGCTGGTCGGGCGGCGGCGGCTCGGCGGCTCGAGGCGGAACGGGCACGGTCGACCGTCAGCGCTGGAGCGTCCTGGTTCGAGAGCGTCATGGCATCCTCCTCATCCTGTGGGGCGAGAGCCGCGGGCCGGGTGCACAGGTCGCACTCGAACGCGGGCGGCACCGATCACGAGGAACGAGGGTCGGCGCAGCAGACCAGACTATGGGAGGACGACGCCGGACTGCAAGGGATCCATGCGCTTGCCCACATGGGGTCGGTCGGTCCCGCCGTCAGGACGCCGGCTCGTCGACGATGCCGACGAAGGCCCCGATGCCGTCGATCTCGCGCCGACGCGATCCCTCGGGGACCGGCGGCAGTTCGTCGGCCCCATGCCAGGAACAGCTCACCATCGAGAACTCCGGCCACCACTTCTTCGGACGGAGCGTCTCGCTGGTGCCGCAGATCGTGCAGCGGAGTTCGACCCAGACCGGCCGCTTGCCCGTCCGGTTGGCACGGGACTGCACGTACCACGCGGGAGGATCGGCTTCGAACGCGGCGAGCTGCTCCGCAGACCAGAACGGCGGGATCCCATGGTGCCTGGCCATCTCCAGCGGGATGTCCAGACGCTGCGCGACGGCCCTCCGGTTCAGATCCCGTCCACCCCGCGCTCCAGCCTGCTGTTCCACGATCGGCTCAGCTGACCCGCACGGACAGGCAGGTGACGCAACCCTCGAGCTTCTCGAACTCGCTGATGTCGACCTGCACCACGGTGTAGCCGCGGTCCTCGAGCAACGCGGCCGTCTTCGGCGCGGCTGCCGAGATCAGCACCGTGTCGTCGGCGAGCTCGACGACTGCGACGCCCTCGCGCTCGGGGACGACCAGGTGTCGGCCGAAGAAGGACGGGTCGTCGACGAGGTCGGGGTGGACGAGGACGGTGCCGTCGGGCAGCGCGGTGACCGTCGACTTCAGGTGCAGTGCCTTCGTGACGGGGACGGCGACGACGTCGAAGCCACGCGGAGCGAGAATGTTCCGGAGCTGGCGCACACCCTCGGCGTTCGTGCGGCCGCTGCGGCCGACGTACACGGTGGTCCCCACCTGCAGGACGTCGCCGCCCTCCAGGGTGCCGTCACCCTCGATGCGGTGGACGCGGAGGCCGAGTTCACGCGCGGTGGTCTCGGCGGCGACGATCTCCGGACGACGGCTCTCGGCGCCGGGACGGGTCACGATGGCGAGGTCGCCGACGACGACCACAGCGTCCTCGATGAAGACGGAATCGGCGAGCTGGTCGGCCCAGGACACCTCGGTGGTGTCCCAACCCGCGGCGTCGAGCGCGGCGACGTAGGCGTCCCACTGCTGGTCGGCGAGCTCGGTGTCGATCGTGGCGCGTTCCTGGTGCGTGACGAGCCCCTCGGCGAGGTTGGAGGCGGGCATGCGGACGAGTGCGATGCGTCGACCTTCGTCGAGCACGGCGTCCTGCGTCCGGATGACCATCCGGTAGACGGGGTATCCGATGAATGCCGCGGACAGGGCGATGACGACGACGAAGACGAGGTTGAGGCTGATCAGCGTGGCGACGATGCTGCCGAGCACGGTGCTGTTGACGGGCTGACCCGTCGTCGCGACCTGCACGATGAGGCCGAGGAGCGCGCCGATGACGGCGAGCGCCGCTCCGCCGAGGAGGGCCAGGAGCCGGAACCGGTACAGGCCGACGACGCCGACGATGAGGAGCAGCACGAAGGTGATGATCGTGCTCTCGAAGAAGTACGGACTCGCCTGGGCGAAGATCGTCCCGGCGAACTGGTAGCCGACGAAGGTGACGAACATGACCCCCAGGAAACCGACGACGATGGTCGCGACGGCGGCGGCGGCGGATGCGATGAGTTTGCGGCTCCAGGTGGCAGTCATCCGACAACCGTAGCGGAACGACGCAGCGGCGCCGGGCCACGAAGGCCCGACGCCGCTGGGAGATGACCAGGAGCTCGCTCGGATTCCGCCGAGGAGCACCCGCCGGTCTAATGGAAGAAGTGACGCTCCCCCGTGAAGTACATGGTCACGCCGGCTGCCTGCGCCGCGGCGATGACCTCCTCGTCACGGACGGAACCGCCCGGCTGCACGACCGCCCGCACACCGGCGTCGAGCAGGACCTGCAGACCGTCGGCGAAGGGGAAGAAGGCGTCCGACGCGGCGACGGAACCCGCTGCGCGGTCACCCGCCCGGCTGACGGCGAGGTGGCAGGAGTCGACGCGGTTGACCTGACCCATACCCACGCCGACACTCGCGCTGCCCTTCGCGAGCAGGATGCCGTTCGACTTCACCGAACGGCACGCCTTCCAGGCGAAGATGAGGTCGAGCAGGGTGTCGTCGTCCGCCGGTTCACCGGTGACGAGCGTCCAGCCCTTGGCGGTGTCCTGGGGGTCGTCGGCGAAGCGGTCGGCGTCCTGGTACAGGAGGCCACCGGAGATCTGACGGACCTCGTGTGCTTCACGCGTGAACCCGTCGGGCAGCTGCAGCAGACGCAAGTTCTTCTTCGTCTTCAACACCTCGAGCGCGGCGTCCTCGAAACCGGGGGCGACGAGTACCTCGGTGAAGATCTCCTTCACCGTCTCGGCCATGCCGAGCGTGACCACACGGTTGGCGGCGATGACCCCGCCGAACGCAGACACCGGGTCGCACTCGTGTGCGCGACGATGGGCGGACGCGATCGGGTCGGGCGCCTTCGGGTTCGCGAACGCGATCCCGCAGGGGTTCGCGTGCTTGATGATGGCGACGGCCGGGTTGGCGAAGTCGTACGCGGCACGGACCGCAGCGTCGGCGTCGACGTAGTTGTTGTACGACATCTCCTTGCCGTGCAGCTGCGTGGCCTGGGCGATGCCCGCGCCGCCGGGACGGACGTAGAGGGCCGCGGCCTGGTGCGAGTTCTCGCCGTAGCGCAGCACCGTCTCGCGACGACCGGTGACGGTCAGGGTGCTCGGGAAGGCCTCGCCCTCGGTCGTCTCCGTGCTCGCGAACCAGGCCGAGACCGCCGCGTCGTAGGAGGCGGTGTGCTCGAAGGCCTCAGCGGCGAGGGAGCGTCGCTGCGCCAGCGTCGTCCCGCCGGCTCCGACCGCGTCGACGATCAGTCCGTACCGTTCTGGCGAGACCACGATGGCGACGTTCGCGTGGTTCTTCGCCGACGCGCGCACCATCGCCGGTCCGCCGATGTCGATCTGCTCGACGACGTCGTCGCCGACCGCGCCACTCGCGACGGTCTCGACGAAGGGGTACAGGTTCACGACCACGAGCTGGAACGCCTCGATGCCGAGTTCCGCCAGCTGGGCCTCGTGGGACTCGAGCCGCAGGTCGGCGAGCAGACCGGCGTGCACCGAGGGGTGGAGCGTCTTGACGCGGCCGTCGAGCGACTCAGGGAACCCGGTCACCTCCGAGACGTCGGTCACCTCGTGCCCGGCACTCCGGATGGTGGCAGCCGTCGACCCGGTCGAGACGATCTCCACCCCGGCGGCGGCGAGCGCACCCGCGAGCTCGAGCAGACCGGTCTTGTCGCTGACGGAGACGAGCGCACGACGCACGGGGACGACGTCGCGTTCGCGGTAGAGGCTGTGGTCGTGACTGGGACCGCTCATGACTGGGGTGCTCCTTCTGCTGGCGGGCGGGACGCCGTGGAGAGCGCCTCGAGGTCGATGGTTCCGGTGGCGAGGTCGCGGACGGCCTGGACGAGCAGTCGCCGCTCGACGGGCTTGATGCGCTCGTGCAGGCGGTGCTCGGTGTCGTCCGGCAGGATCGGCACGCGCTCCTGCGAGATGATGGGCCCCGCGTCGACACCGTTGTCGACGACGATGATCGACGCACCCGTCTGCGTGGCGCCGGCGGCGAGCGCGTCGCGGACGCCGTGGGCGCCCGGGAACTCCGGCAGGTACGCGGGGTGGGTGTTGATGATGCGAGGCGAGAGGGCGTCGACGACGACCGGCGGGAGCAGGCGCATGAGCCCGCTGAGCACGAGGACGTCAGGACTCCAGACGCGGATCTGCTCGAGGAGCGCCGCCCCCCACTCCGCTCGGGAGTCGAACGAGGAGTACGGGACGGTGAACGAGGGGATGCCAAACTCCTCGGCGTGGGCCAGGCCGTCCGCCTCGCGATCGGAACCGACCGCGACGACCCGGGCGGGGAAGTCCGCGTCGCGTGAAGCTTCGAGGAGGGCGCGGAGATTGGATCCGCCACCGGAGATCAGCACGACGAGTGACAGCACCAGAGCATCCTATCGGTCGCGGGCGTTCCGGACGCTCGGGCGGACCTGCAGCTCCGGGAGGCGGTCCTCCTCCGCCAGGTGCGTCGGACCGGCGGCCATGCCGATCACCGCGGCGATCCCGACGGTGAGCGTGGTCCACAGGCCGGTGGCCCACCCGTTCGGGCCGACCTCCACGAGGCGGCCCGGGCCGGCGGCGCCCGCCGAGATCGCAGCGAGGACGCCGACGACGACTCCCGCCGTGACGCCGATGCCGAGGCCGACGACGGCCAGTCGTGCGAGGCCGTCCCTCCCGTCGAGGTCGACGAGCAGGCGCCGTCGCAGCACGACCGCCGCGGCGAAGCCGATGACGACCGGGACGACGAGCACCGCGAACCCGAACGGGCTCTCCCCCGTCGGGATGGCGCCGAGCACCGGGACGGCCGGCATGCTGCCCACGAGCGTGCCGATCGGGGACACGGCCGTCCCGCTGCCGATGGCGAACCCGCCGCCGGTGATCCAGCTCATCGCCCAGATGACGAGGTTCGGGAGGTACAACAGCTCGGCGCCGGTCACGATCGCGCCACCCAGGACGCCGTACTGCGCGCTCTCGTGCAGGGAGATGATGGCGCCATAGCCCGCGGCGATGAGGACGGCCGTCAGGACGGCGGACACCGCGAGCAGCGCGGACGCGGCGAGCGCCCCGCCTCGGAGCGAGGTGACGATCATCGGCCACGCGCCGGCCGGCAGCCGGTCGAGGGTGGCGCGGAGGCCGTCGAGGATCGGGTCGGCCGCATCCTGCTCGCGGAACCGCACCCACAGGGCGGCGACGACGACGCCGAGCGCGAACCGGACGGTCGGGGCGAGTGTGCCCTGGACGATCGACGGTCGGACGGCCGGGTGGAGGGCGGTGAGGGTCACGAGGAACGCCAGGACGGCGAACACCAGCACGGACACGACGACGGCGCCCTGCCACCAGGTGCTGCGGGCGGCGCGCATCCCCGTGCGCACCCCGAACAGGACCGTGCCGATCGTGAAGGCGAGCGGTGCGAGCGAGACGAGGAAGGGTTCCATCCCGAGCGGTAGCCCGAGCTGGGTGACGAGCTCGGTGTCGAGGGTGATGCGCATGCTCGAGCCGTTGCCGAGCGTCCAGATGTCGACCGCCCCGCGCCACAGCGCGGCCGGATCGACCTCGAGCTGGAAGTACAGCGCCCACAGGGCGAGCAAGGGGACGAGTGCGACACCGATGCCGATGGCCACGGCGAGCGTGGCATCGAGGGCGGCGAGGAGGGCGACGGTCAGACGTTTCATGCGCCTCCGACCCTACCCGGCGCGGTGCACCCCGAACGTCAGGCACACGGTGGGCGAGGCCCAGAACGCCGCGACGCGACGCCCGGATCGGGCGCCGCGTCGTGGGTGCTGGTGATGCGTGCGTCGCTACAGCGAGGCGATGATCTCGCGCATGAGGTCGGCGGTCTCGCTCGGCGTCTTGCCGACCTTGACGCCGGCGGCCTCGAGGGCTTCCTTCTTCGCCTGCGCGGTGCCTGCGGAGCCCGAGACGATGGCGCCGGCGTGGCCCATGGTCTTGCCCTCCGGGGCGGTGAAGCCCGCGACGTAACCGACGACCGGCTTGGTGACGTTCGCCTTGATGAAGTCGGCCGCGCGCTCCTCGGCGTCGCCGCCGATCTCGCCGATCATGACGATCGCCTTGGTCTCGGGGTCGGCCTCGAACGCGGCGAGCGCGTCGATGTGCGTCGTCCCGATGATCGGGTCGCCGCCGATGCCGATCGCGGTCGAGAAGCCGATCTCGCGCAGCTCGTACATCATCTGGTACGTCAGGGTGCCCGACTTCGACACGAGGCCGATGGGTCCCTTGCCCGCGATGTTCGCCGGCGTGATGCCGACGAGCGACTCGCCCGGCGTGATGATGCCGGGGCAGTTCGGGCCGATGATGCGGGTCTTCGAGCCCTTGGACTGGGCGTAGGCCCAGAACTCGGCGGAGTCGCCGACCGGCACGCCCTCCGTGATGATGACGAGCAGCGGGATCTCGGCGTCGATGGCCTCGATGACCGCGTCCTTGGTGAACGCCGGCGGCACGAAAGCGATCGACACGTCCGCGCCGGTCTCGGCGATGGCCTCGGCGACCGTGCCGAACACGGGCAGCTCGACGCCGCCGTCGTGGGTCACGGTGGTGCCGGCCTTGCGGGCGTTGACGCCACCGACGACCTGGGTGCCGGCCTTCAGCATGAGCGCCGTGTGCTTGGTGCCCTCACCGCCGGTGATGCCCTGGACGATGACCTTGGAGTCCTTGTTGAGGAAGATTGACATGCGTGTGCGATCCCTTACTTCGAAGCCAGCTCGGCGGCCTTGTCGGCGCCTTCGTCCATGGTTGCGGCGAGCGTGATGAGCGGGTGGGCGGCTGCGCGGAGGATCTCGCGGCCTTCCTCGACCTTGTTGCCGTCGAGGCGGACCACGAGCGGCTTGGTCGCGGTGTCGCCGAGGATCTCGAGCGCCTTCACGATGCCGTTCGCGACCGCGTCGCACGCGGTGATGCCACCGAACACGTTCACGAACACGCTCTTGACCTGCGCGTCACCGAGGATGACGTCGAGGCCGGCGGCCATGACCTCGGCCGATGCTCCACCGCCGATGTCGAGGAAGTTGGCCGGCTTCACGCCGCCGTGCTGCTCGCCCGCGTAGGCGACGACGTCGAGCGTGGACATGACGAGGCCCGCACCGTTGCCGATGATGCCGACCTCACCGTCGAGCTTGACGTAGTTGAGGTCGTTCTCCTTGGCCTTGAGTTCCAGGGGGTCCTCGGCGGCGGTGTCCTCGAGGGCGGCGTGGTTCGGGTGACGGAACGCGGCGTTCTCGTCGAGCGACACCTTGCCGTCGAGGGCGACGATGCGGCCCTCTTCCGTGAGGACGAGCGGGTTGACCTCGACGAGCGTCGCGTCCTCACCCTTGTAGACGTCGTAGAGCTTCACGAAGACGTCGGAGACCTGGTCGACGAGCTCCTCGGGGAAGTTCGCGGCCTTCGCGATCGCGACCGCCGCAGCCTTGTCGACGCCCGTCAGCGGGTCGACCTCGATGCGCGCGAGCGCCTCGGGCTTCTCGACCGCGAGCTGCTCGATCTCCATGCCACCCTCGACGCTCGTGAGCGACAGGTAGGAGCGGTTGGCGCGGTCGAGCAGCACGGAGAAGTAGAACTCCTGCGCGATCCGCGCACCGGCTGCGACCATGACGCGCTTGACGACGTGGCCCTTGATGTCGAGACCGAGGATGGCCTTGGCCGCCTCGTACGCCTCGTCGGGGGTCTTGGCGACCTTGACGCCGCCGGCCTTGCCGCGGCCTCCGACCTTCACCTGCGCCTTGACGACGACGACGCCGCCGAGACGCTCGGCCGCTGCCCGCACCTCGTCCGGGGTGTCGGCGATGATGCCGGCGAGGACCGGAACCTCGTACTGTTCGAACAGGTCTCGTGCCTGATACTCGTAAAGATCCACGTGTCATTCCCATCCGCGCTTCGCGCGTTCTGCTGTGATTGTCGTGGCGATTTTCGGCCGCGCGTTATCTCGGCGGCGAGAGAAAAAGGGCCAGTGACGACTCTACCCCCAGCGCTCGTCCGCAGCCGGACGTTCACCGTGAACGACTAGGGTCGGTTCCATGACCGGGATGGCGGACCTGGCGCGCGAGGGCATCCTCGTCGCCGGTGCGGGCCGCGCCATCCTGTTGCAGATCGCCGATCCGGCGGTCGCCGCCGGGGTGGCGCGTCACAGCGACTTCGACGCACGTCCCCTCGACCGGCTGCACGCGACACTCACCTTCGTCTACGCGCTCGCGCTCGGGACCCCCGAGGAGCAGCGCCTCGTCGCACGTCGCGTGAACCGCGCACATGCGCCGGTCCGGTCGTCGGAGGACGACCCGGCACCCGCCTACTCGGCCTTCGACGCCGACGCACAACTCTGGGTGGCGGCCACGCTGTACGACACCGCGGTCCAGGTGTACGAGCTCGTCTTCGGCCCGCTCGACGACGGATCACGCGAGCGGTTGCACCGTGAGTACGCGATCGTCGGGACGAGCCTGCAGCTCCCCGCCGAGCGGTGGCCGGCCACCCGCGCGGCCTTCGACGAGTACTTCCAGGCACGGCTCGCGGACCTCCACGTGACCCCCGAGGCCCGCGCCGTGTCCGTCCAGCTCTTGACCGCTCGGGCGGCACCTCCCCTGGTGCGCGCACTGCTCCCGCTCGTCCGCCTCGTCACGGCCGGGCTCCTGCCGCCCATGCTCCGAACCGCCTACGGCTTCCGCTGGACCCCGGTCCAGCAGCGCCGGTTCGACCGGAGGTTGCGGGTCGCCAGGCTCGTCTGGCCCCGCTTGCCGAGGTGGGCCAGGGCGGCTCCCTCGACCTGGTACCTCCGGACGATGCGAGCGCGTGAACAGGCCGAGCTGGCCGTCGCCTCCCGCTGACGCAGACTGCTCCACAGGACGCACCCGAACGCGTCGTTTCCACATCCGGCGCCCGGTCGACGATGCTGGGCCCGGCCGTTTCCCACCATGGGCACATGACAACTCCTGCCCTCCCCCTCCGAACCCGTCTGCCCCGCAGACCCCGCACCCGACTCCTGCTGGCCGTCCCGATCCTCCTCACGATGCTGCTGGCGATCGTGTTCGGCGGCGCGACCGCTGCCTCGGCTCTCGCCGCGACCGGCGCCGCCTACGGCCATCGAGCGGCCTCGGACGGCCGTTGGCTCGGATCCTGGGCGTTCGACGACGGTACGGTCGGGTTCTGCATCAACCTCGATCTTCCGATCCCCCCTGGCCACAGCTACGAATACGTCGACGGGGACTCGCTCGGCTGGTTCAAGCCCGAGGACGCCGCTCGCCTCGCCTACCTGTCCCGACACTGGGGAGCGAGCCAGAGCGCCGACGAGGCGGCTGCCGGCCAACTCGCCACCTGGATGATCACCGGTATGAACGGCTACACGCCGGCGCAGATCGCCTCCCGGGCCGGCGCGAGCGCCGAGTACGTGCTGGCGCTCGCGCACCGGATGCTGGCCGAGGCGGACGGCCCGGGCGGCGCGAGTCGCGGTGCGAGCGCCGAGCTGTACCTCGATCGTGGCGCGGACGGCTTCGACGTGGTGCGTTCCGAGCTGGCCGTCGACTTCGTCTCGTCCGGGACGACCACCCTGCCGCCGGGGACCCACACCGGGACGATCACGCTCGACGGCGCCACCTTCGAGGACGGCACCTCGGTCAAGACCGTCGGGAACGGTGAAGGCCACCGGATCGTGCCGAGCACCGACTCGGCCGTCGTCTCCTTCTCGGCGACCGTCGGCTACGGCGAACTGCCCTACGGCAACGGCATGACCATCGCCCGCAGCGCCGACCACGTGCAGAGCGTCCTCGTCGCTCGTCCGATCACCGTCACCGCCGAGGCGAGCGCGGACCGCGAGCGGACCACGCCCCTGCCGTTCCAGCCGGTCGTCGTCACGACCACCTCGCACGCCACCGCCGCACCCGGAACCGAGATCGTCGACCACCTGTCGGTCGGGATCGCGACGGACGCCGGGCTCTCCTCGGAGTGGGGCGTCTTCGGTCCGGAGGGTGGGCCCTACGCGCCCATCCCGGTGACCGTCCGGAGCCAGCTGCTCGGGCCGTTCGGCGAGCAGCCGGTCGAAGCACCCGAGGCGCCGCTCGGCGCTCCCCTCGTCTGTGAGGTGGAGACCGTCGTCGACGCGGGCCCCGGCGACTACACCACGCCGTCCTGCATCGTCCCCGAGGACGGCTACTACGTCTGGGTCGAACGGATCGAACCGACCGACACGGCTCCGGAGCAGGGTGGCGCCATGATCCGCCCCTGGCGGTCGGCGTTCGGTGTCGCCGCCGAGACCACGCGGGTCGTCTCACCGCCCGTCTCGGAGATCACCGAGCACCGTCTCGCCGAGACCGGCACCGACCACCGGTCGCTCATCCTCGCCGCGACGGTGGCCACGCTCGCCCTCGGCCTCGGCGGCGCGCTCGTCGCACTCCGGCGCCGTTCGACGCCGGCCCGGACCGCCGGTGACGTCAGCGGACGTCGAGGAGCGGCGCGAGCTGAGCGCGGTCGACGTCCAGCCACGGTGCAGCCGGGTTCACGATGATCCCGGTGATGCCTTCGTCGCTGCGGAGCGCTGCTGCGAGTTCCGCGGCCGTGACGGGGTACGCGTCGTCGCCTCGTCCGAGCGCCGCGATCTCGATCGGCGCGGTGAAGACCTCGAGGAGCCGGCGGTCGCCGAGCCTGGTCTCGGCGATGCCGATCGTCTTGCGGTTGCCGTCCTCGTCGACCTCCGCTCGTCCGGCGACGAAGCCGCCGTGCGCGGCGAGCGCCGCGACCAGTCGCTGGAGGGCGTCGGCGTCGCGAGGCTGGGCGAGCGCCTGCTTCGCCGGGTCGTTGTTGCGGCCGTCCCCGAACAGGCGCACGATGAGCGTCTTCGGGACGACGGCGCTCGCCTTGCCGTCGGCCGGGTTCAGGACGATCCCGGCGTACCCTTCGCCGGACGCCTGACGCAGCGCCCACACCGCGTCCACCGCGACCCCGGTCACGGGCCCGTCTGCCGTCCGCGTCTTCTCGAGCTCACGAGCAGAGGTGAAGGCGAGGAGGTACACGGCGCCCTCGGCGTCGCGGTGGACGCCGAGGGGGACACGGCCCGCGGCCTTGTCCTCCTCCGAGACACCGTCGAGGCTCGTGGAGAGCAGCAGCTTGCCCTGGATGCTCTGCCGCAGCACGTGCATCATGGCGCGCTCGTCGCCACCCTCCGCCAAGGCGGTGAGCGCCTGGGCCAGGTCCACGTTCGTGTCCGGTTCGCCGGCGGGGGGCGTCGGAGCGGGGGCCGCGGCCGGAGTGGCCGGCACCGACACGGGCGCCTCCGGGGTCCGAGCGGCGGAGTTGACCGTCGTCACCGAGATGGAGACGTGCGGAACGGCTTCCGGGGCCTCGGCTTCGGGAGCCGCCTCGCCCTCAGGAGCCGAGGTCTCGGCTTCCGCAGCTGCGGATCGGGCATCGGACGCGTTGCGCTTGGAGAACAGACCCATGGTGCATCAGCCTAGAGGCTCCATCCCGCCCGCGGAACCCGAACGGGAGGGAGGACGGAGGGCACCGCCGTGCTCACTCCACCTTCTCGATGGGGGCGATCTTGATCAGCAGCTTCTTCGCCCCGGCCGACTCGAACTGTACGTGGGCGATGCGCTTCGCGCCCTCCCCCGTGACCGCGTTCACGCGCCCCACGCCGAAGTCCGCGTGGGAGATCCGGTCGCCGGGGACGAGTTCGAGGTCGCCGTTGTCGCGGACCTTCGCCGTGATGCGGTTCGCCCAGGCCGTCTCCGGCTTGCTCGACCCGCCGGAGAACCGGGTGTCGCCGGCGGACGCCCCCTCAGGCAGGGACCGGACCGACCAGCGGTCGCTCGACGGGGCGCGGCGCGCATTGAGCGCGCGCGACTGCGTTCCACCGCGGCCGTTGACGTTGCCTGGCGACTGCCGCCACTCGATGAGGTCGGCCGGGATCTCCTGGAGGTAGCGACTGGGCATCGCGACGGCGGTCTCGCCGTATTGCGCCCTGGTCATCGCGAGCGACAGGTAGAGACGCTTTCTGGCGCGGGTGATGCCGACGTAGAACAGACGACGCTCCTCCGCCGGGCCGCCGGGTTCACTCGCCGACATCCGGTGCGGGAGCAGGTCCTCCTCGATGCCGGTCAGGAAGACCGCGTCGTACTCCAACCCCTTCGCCGTGTGGAGCGTCATGAGGGAGACGCTTCCGGTCGCGTCGTCGAGGTCGTCGGCGGCGGCGACGAGCGAGACCTCGGTGAGGAAGTCCACGATGCCGCCGTCCGGGTTGTTCTTCGCGAACTCCTTGGTGACGGCGACGAGCTCGTCGACGTTCTCGGCACGTGCCTCGTCCTGCGGATCGCGGCTGTTGCGCAGGGAGTCGAGGTAGCCGCTCTTCGTCATGAGGAGGGCCAGGACGTCGCCGACGGCGGTCGCCGACGCGGTGGGGCGGTCGGCCGCCGCGGCGTCGTCGAGCGCGGCCTGCGCCTCGTCGAGCAGCGCGGACAGCTGCAGGATCGCGCTCGTGACCTTCGGGCCGAGCCCGAGCGCGTCGGCGCGCCGCATCGCCTCGCGGAAGGTGACGCCGTTGTTCTCGGCGAAGCTCGCGAGTGCCGTCTCCGTCGCCGGACCGATGCCGCGCTTCGGGGTGTTGAGGATGCGCCGCAGCGCCATGATGTCGGCGGGGTTCGCGACGGACACGAGGTACGCCAGTGCGTCCTTGATCTCTGCTCGTTCGTAGAACTTGGTGCCACCCATGATCCGGTAGGGCAGCGCCGCCCGGATGAAGATCTCCTCGAGCGCACGGGTCTGGGCGTTGGTGCGGTAGAAGACCGCGATGTCGCTGTACGCCGTGCCGCCGTTCCGGAGCTTCTCGATCTCGTCGGCGATGAACTGCGCCTCGTCGTGCCCGGAGTAGCCGGTGAACCCGACGATCTTCTCGCCGTCGCCCACGGCCGTCCACAGCTTCTTGTCCTTGCGGTCGAAGTTGTTGGAGATGACCGCGTTCGCCGCCGAGAGGATGTTCTGGGTGGAGCGGTAGTTCTGCTCGAGGAGGACGACCTTCGCTCCCGGGAAGTCCCGCTCGAACTCGGTGATGTTCCGGATGTCCGCGCCGCGGAACGCGTAGATGGACTGGTCCGAGTCGCCGACGACCGTGAGCGAGGCGCCGTCCGCCTGCGCGATGGCCAGGTGGTCCGAGCCGGCGGCGGGTGCACGGGTGAGTTCGCGGATGAGCGAGTACTGGGCGTGGTTCGTGTCCTGGTACTCGTCGACGAGGATGTGTCGGAACCGCTGCTGGTACTGCGCGGCGACGTGCGGGAACGCCCGGAACAGGAACACGGTCTGGCTGATGAGGTCGTCGAAGTCGAAGGCGTTCGCGTCGGCGAGCGCCCGGGTGTACTTGCGGAAGATCTGCAGGAACACGAGTTCCTGCGGATCGTTCGTGTTGATCGTGCGCGAGTACGACTCGACGTCGGAGAGCTCGTTCTTCAGCTTCGAGATCTTGGCCGAGGTGTTCGACGGTGTGAACCCGTAGGCGTCGGCCTCGAGCTCCTTGATGATGCGCTTCAGCAGGGCGCGCTGATCGCCGCTGTCGTAGATCGTGAAGTTCTTCGTGAACCCGAAGTGTTCCGCCTCCCGACGGAGGATGCGGACGCAGGCGGAGTGGAAGGTCGAGATCCACATCCCCTGGGCGGCCTGGCCGACGAGCGCCTCGACGCGCTCACGCATCTCGGCTGCGGCCTTGTTCGTGAAGGTGATGGCCAGGATCTGGCTGGGCCAGGCCTCGCGCTGCTCCAGCAGCAGGGCGATCCGTCGCGTGAGCACGCTCGTCTTGCCGGAGCCGGCGCCGGCGACGATGAGCAGCGCCTGCCCCCGGTACTCGACGGCGATCCGCTGCTGCGGATTGAGTCCGTCGAGGAGACGACTCCCGGCGGCATGCTCGTCTGAGGGCGTCCCGGGGATGGACGCTGTGGGCCAGTCGACGATCACCGGTTGGACGGCGTCGGCGTTCGAAGAAGGAGTGCTCGCCATATCGCCTGCAAGTCTAGGCGCTGCCTCCGACATCGGCCCGCCCCGGACGCCGGGGCGTCAGTGCTCCCGCCGAGGAGGGAGGGCCGAGCGGGCGGCCACACCGAGGTCGGCGTGGTCGACGAAGACCCCGTCGACGCCCGTCGAGAGCACCAGGGCGAACTCCGCCCGCCAGTCGCCGAAGGCGGCCGGGTCCTCCCCCGAGCGGAACGGCGGCGCGAGGAAGCGGTTCTCCGGTCGGAGCGTCCAGGTGTAGACCCGGAGGCCGGCCGCGTGTGCGCGCTGCACGAGATCGGTCGGGCAGGGGCCGCCGGCCGCGTCCAGATCGATCAGCAGTGCCTTGTCGACGCTGATGGCGTCGACCTCGCCCGCGAGCGTCGCGAGCCCGGCGTCGGTCATGGCGTCGGCGTACGTGGGAGCGGCCTCCCCCAGTCGCGCCACCAGATCGCTCGGCCTGCCGGACCGTTCGAGGAGGTAGACGAACTCCGCTCGCACGTCACGCCGCTGCACGGCCGTGAGCACGGACTGCTCGAACGATTCGACGATGAGCGGTTCGGCGGCGGCGTCCGCGCCGAAGCCGGTCGTGTCGAGCGCATCGGCGAGCAACCGGTCGAGTGGCAGCCCGACGGACGCGAAATGGGTCGCGTGCTTCACCTCCGCGACGATCCCGAGCGGGCGCCCGTGCTCTCGGGCGGCGTCGCGGACGATGGCGACGAGATCGGTGAACCGGAGGATGGGCGACGTCCCGTCGTGGTCGGCACTGCCAGGACGCAGCGCGGGGATGCGCTCCCGGGCGGTCAGCGTCGACAGTTCGGCCCAGGTGAAGTCCTCCGTGAACCACCCGGTCAGCTGATCGCCGTCGATGGTCTTCGTGGTCCGCCGATCGGCGAAGTCCGGCCTCGAAGCGACGTCCGTCGTCCCCGAGATCTCGTTCTCGTGGCGCACCACGAGCACGCCGTCCTTCGACGCGACGAGGTCGGGTTCGACGGCGTCGGCGCCCAGGGCGAAGGCGAGTCGGTAGGACGCCTCGGTGTGCTCCGGGCGATACCCCGGCGCTCCACGGTGTCCGATCACGAGCGGGCTGGGCAAGGAGTCGATGCGCACGCGATCAGCCTAGGGCGAGGATCAGGCGGCCTGGCCGGGTGCCGGCTGTCAGCTGGCGGCGAACATCCGTCGGCGTCCAGACCTTTCCAGGCCCGATCCGGCTGTTTCAAAGGGAACTCGGATACTCTGGGTGCCAGCAGCGCCGCTTGGCGCGACACAGCCTCCACGACTGAGAGTAGGAATCAGCCATGGCCCTCGACAATCCCGCGTTCTCGAAGAACCCGGCATTCGCGAAGCAGGGAGGCGGGACGCTGCAGGCAGCTCAAGCAGCGAACCCCTCGCTGACCGCCGAACAGCTCCAGAAGATGTACGAACAGCCCACCGCACCGGCGGGCGTCGGCACCGCCGACCGCATGACGATCGAGAACACGCTCGTCAAGACCCTCGGCTCGTTCGCCGTCCTCGTCGTGTTCGCCGTCATCTCCTGGATGTGGACGACCTCGCTCCTGCAGGCAGGCAGCGGCTACGCCCTCCCCATGATCATCGGCATGATCGGCGGCCTCGGCCTCGGTCTCGTCAACTCCTTCAAGAAGGAGCCGGTCCCCGCGCTCATCCTCGGGTACGCGGTCTTCCAGGGACTCTTCGTCGGTGGCATCTCGCGCGTCTTCGAGGCGAACCCGGCCTGGTCCGGCGTCGTCGTCCAGGCGGTCCTCGCGACCCTCGCCGTCGTCGGCGTGACCCTCGCCCTCTTCGCGAGCGGCAAGGTCCGCGCCTCGAAGAAGCTCACGAAGGTGTTCCTCGTCGCCATCATCGGCTACGGCGTCTTCCAGCTCCTCAACCTGGTGCTGATGTTCACCGGTGTCCTCAACAACCCCTTCGGGCTGTACGGTGCGACGATCTTCGGCATCCCGCTCGGGATCGTCATCGGCATCTTCGCGGTGCTGATGGGTGCGTACTCGCTCGTGCTCGACTTCGACTTCATCCAGCGCGGCGTGCAGAACCGCGCACCCGCCAAGTACGGCTGGACCGGCGCCTTCGGCATCATGGTCACGGTCATCTGGATCTACGTCGAGATCCTGCGCCTGCTCGCCATCTCGCGCAACTAGCAGCCCGGTTCCACCGAAGGCCCGTCCCATCCGTGGGGCGGGCCTTCGTCGTGCCACCGGGCCGCCAGACGACGGAAGGCCGCCCCGAGACGGGACGGCCTTCCGGTGGATCAGGGAGTGATCACTCCCACTCGATGGTCCCCGGCGGCTTCGACGTGACGTCGAGCACGACGCGGTTCACGTCCTTTACCTCGTTGGTGATGCGGTTGCTGATGCGCGCGAGGACGTCGTATGGCAGGCGCGTCCAGTCGGCGGTCATCGCGTCTTCCGAGGACACCGGGCGGAGGACGATGGGGTGGCCATAGGTGCGACCGTCGCCCTGGACGCCCACGGACCGGACGTCTGCGAGGAGGACGACGGGGCACTGCCAGATCTCCTGGTCGAGGCCGGCCGCGGTGAGTTCCTCGCGGGCGATCGCGTCGGCGTCGCGGAGGAGGTCGAGGCGCTCGGCCGTGACCTCACCGACGATGCGGATGCCGAGCCCCGGGCCGGGGAACGGCTGACGACCGACGATCGCCTCGGGCAGTCCCAGCTCGCGGCCGATCGCGCGCACCTCGTCCTTGAACAGGGTGCGGAGGGGCTCGACGAGCTCGAACTGCAGGTCTTCCGGCAAGCCGCCGACGTTGTGGTGGCTCTTGATGTTGGCCGTTCCCGACCCGCCACCGGACTCGACCACGTCCGGGTACAGCGTGCCCTGCACGAGGAAGCGGATGGGCTCCCCTTCGTCCTGGGCCTCCTTGACGAGGTCGATCTCCGCCTGTTCGAAGGAACGGATGAACTCGCGACCGATGATCTTGCGCTTCTGCTCCGGGTCGCTCACCCCGGCGAGTGCCGACAGGAACTGCTCGCGGGCGTCGACCGTGACCAGTCGGACGCCGGTCGAGGCGACGAAGTCCTCCTCGACCTGGCGACGCTCGTCCTTGCGGAGGAGTCCGTGGTCGACGAAGATGCAGACGAGCTGGTCGCCGACGGCCTCGTGCACGAGCGCAGCGGCGACCGCGGAGTCGACACCGCCGGACAGCCCGCAGATGACCTTGGCGTCGCCGACCTGCGCACGGATGCGCTCGACCTGCTCGGCGATCACGTTACCGCTGTTCCAGTCGGCGGGGATGCCCGCCGCCCGGTGCAGGAAGTTCTCGAGCACCTGCTGCCCGTAGGCGGAGTGCTTGACCTCCGGGTGCCACTGGACCCCGTAGAGCCCGCGCTCGGCGTTGGCGAACGCCGCGACCGGGGTCGAGGCGGTCGAGGCGAGGACCTCGAAGCCCTCCGGCGCCTTCGAGACGGAGTCGCCGTGGCTCATCCACACGTTCTGCTCAATCGGGACGCCGTGCAGCAGCGTGCCCGGGACGTCCACGACGCTCGTCGCGTCGGTGGCGCCGTACTCGCGGAGACCGGTGTGCGCGACCTCGCCACCGAGCTGCTTGGCCATGACCTGGAAGCCGTAGCAGATGCCGAAGGTGGGGACACCGAGCTCGAGGATGCCCTCGTCGAGCGACGGAGCACCCGGCTCGTAGACGCTCGACGGGCCACCGGACAGCACGATGCCGACAGGGTTCTTGGCGGCCACCTCGGCAGCGCTCACGGTGTGCGGCACGATCTCGGAGTACACGCCGGCCTCGCGGACGCGTCGGGCGATCAGCTGGGCGTACTGTGCGCCGAAGTCGACGACCAGGACTGGTCGGGCGGCGGTCTGCTCCGCGACGGCGGGGGTCGGTTCACTCACTGCATGGACTCCACGGGTTCGGCGGCCGCCGCTGCTTCGCGACCGGAGAGGTAGCCCTTCACTTCCCGCGGGATGCGGCTCTCGAAGAAGAAGGACAGGAACGGGATGATGCCGCCGAGCGCGAGCCAGAGCAGACGCAGGACGTTCCACCGCATAAGGCTCCAGAGCCGGAACGCGGCGAACAGGTACACGACGTAGAACCAGCCGTGGATGATGAGGATGCCCGTGCTCAGGTTGACCGCGGTGGCGGTCCCGGACGGGACGAAGGCGAGGAAGCCGTAGGCGCCACCGAGCTCGAGCTCGAGGCCGAACGCGTACTTCATCAGCATCTCGGCGCAGAGCGACAGCAGCAGCACGCCGGTGATCGGCGCGGCCACCTGGTAGAACTTCAGCGCGCCTCGGATCGCGGGAAACGTCGACGGTTTCGGCTGGAGGGGCATGCCCTCCATCTTAGCCGCGGCCATCGGGGCTCCGGACATCACGCGGTGGGCTGCGACGCCTGTTCCTCGGCGTCCTCGAGCTCCTCGATCTCGCGCTCCCAGGCGTCCTTGGCGAGGCGGTACCAGAGGAAGACGGCGAAGCAGGCGAACACGACCCACTCGGCCGCGTAGAAGATGTTCAGCCAGTTGAGCTGGATCTCCTGGCTGGGCGCCGGCGACGAGATGGTCTCGAGTCCGTCGGCGGCGTCGTCGTCCACCAGGAACGCGGTGAACACCCGCAGGCCGTCCGCATCGGACCACCGGTTCAGCAGGGCCGCGACCGACATGTTGTCGAGATCGGTCGGCGCCGCGTCCGACGCGGGCTCCTCCGGTCCCTCCGGCGGGTTCAACCGCCCCTCGAGTTCGACGACACCGCTCGGAGCGTCGGCATTGAGTGCGTCCGCGACCCGGTCGGCGACCTGTCGGTCCTTCGTCCAGCCGACCGCAACCGCGAGGCCCGCCGCATCCGGCCGATCGGTCGCAAGGTGCCCGGTGACCCAGTAGCCGAGCACGCCGTCGTTCACGCGGTCGCCGACGACGAGGTAGTCCCCCGGCACCCAGGTGCCCGTCACGCTGATCCGCTGTCCGGCGTCGACCTCTCGGATCCCGACCCCGGGCTCGAGGACGTCCGCGAGCGGCCGGACCGATTCGGTCTCGCTCGGGACGACCTGTCCCGATTCGATGGCACGGGCCAGCTGCCACTGGCCGAGGGCCGCGAACGCGCCGGCGACGGCCAGGCAGAGGACGAGCACGCCGATCCACCGAGGACGCAGCATGACGGAGCGGAGCGTCGGACGGGCCTGACCGTGGTCGGTCGGCACTGGTGCCGACGGGGCGGGGCTAGTAATCGGGCTCTCGCTTTCGTGCTGGTGGTTCCTGGTCGTTCATCGCCTGTTCGACGAGTCGGTCGATGGCCGCCTGATCGGTGTCGGGAGCGCTGTCGTCCGGGTCGTCGGCCGTCCCCGCGACGAGGGCGATCGCCTCGTCCTCCGTGCGGTCGGGGCCGTCGGGGTGGTCGACGCGCTTCGGCTTGCGGCGACGCGGCCTGAGGATGAACGCGCCGATCTGCTCGGAGCGGCCGGCCACGATGGGACCCATCACCGCCATGATCAGCACATAGAGCCCGGCGAAGGGCTGGATGAGGGGGTTCAACCCGGCACTCAGGGACAGGGTCGCGAGGATGAGCGCGAACTCTCCTCGGTTCTGGAGGATCACCGCCGCGTTGATGCCCGCCTGTGGTCCGAGACCGTTCAGCCAGGCGACGAACTGCCCGGCGATCACGTTGAGCACCACCGTCATCAGGACGGCGAGCAGCACCGGGACGAGGACGCTGCCGAACTTCGTCGCGTCGAGCGCGAGACCGAAGTTCAGGAAGAAGAAGGCACCGAAGACGTCGCGGAGCGGGATCGCGATCTGCTCGATCTTGTTGCGGAATCGGGTCGCGCCGAGCACCAGACCGATGAGGAAGGCGCCGATCGCGTCGGTGACCCCGAGGATCTCGCCGATGCCGCCGAAGGCCACCGCGAGGCCGAAGAACAGAATGGTGAAGAGCTCGTCGTCCTTGGTGCGGAACAACCGCGAGACGAAGCGACCGCCAAACCTGGCGATCGTGAACATCACGAGGATGAACGTGAACGCGATCGCGAGCTTGCCGATGACCGGCCACACCTCCGTCTCGCCGCTCAGGACCACGCCGACGATCGCGAGGTAGATGGCGATGAAGATGTCCTCGACGACGGTGACGCCGAGGATCATCGGTGTCTCGTCGTTCGTCAGTCGCTTGAGCTCGATGAGCAGCTTCGTGACGATGGCACTGGAGCTGGTGGCGGTGATCCCGGCGATGATGAGCGCTTCACGGGTCCCCCACCCGACGAGGAACCCGAAGACGAGGCCGGCGGCCATGTTGACGAGGATGTACGACCCGCCGGACACGATCAGCTTCCCGGCGTTGCCGAAGAACTCGTCCTGGTCGAACTCCAGACCGAGGTTGAACAGCAGCAGGACCAGGCCGAACACCGCGATCAGTTCGATCTGCGCGCTCGCGAAGTCCAACGGGAACCAGCCCGTGTACGGACTCGCGAGGAGCCCGACGAGCATGTAGACGGGGATCGACGGGAGCCCGATGAGCTTGCCGAGACGGCCGAGGATGTAGGCGATGACGAACAGGACGCCGAGGATGAGGAGATCCTGGCCGAGGTGGGGGTTGTCGGTCGCGGCGTGCAGCATCCCTACCCTCCGGGCGGGGCGTCGACGGCGACCTTCTTGACGGCGCCGGAACGGAAGTAGGCGAAGGCCTTGGCGACCTTCTCCGGGCTACCGGCCACGACGAGGGTGTCGCCCGGGAACACCCGGAAGTCGGCCGCGGGGGCCGGGTTCGCAGAATCGCCTCGGACGACGGCCACGACCGTGAGGCCGACCATGCCCTTCTCAGCGGGGTTGCCGAGCGGCTGTCCGGCGATGTGGTCTTCGTAGTCGACCGTGAACCAGTCGATGCTGAGCCCGGGGATCTGGTCGAGTGCGCTCAGCGATTCGGTGATCTGCGTGCCGCCGAGCAGCTCCGCCAGGGTGTGCGCCTCGTCTTCGTTGAGCCGGAGCGACACCTTGCCGGCGTCTGCGCCGTCCTCGTGGTCGGCGAAGGTGATGAGGTCGCTGTGGCCGGATCGGTGGGCGATGACCCCGACCTTGCCGCCGTCGTCCGTGACGAAGGTGTGCAGCACACCGACCCCGGGAAGTTTGACCCGCCGAACATCCACCATGGCTGTACTCCTCAGGCTTGTTGTGGCAGTCCTCCTAGTCTATCCGCCACGCCTGCGTCGCTCGCCCGAGGGGCCCGCAGCGGTTGCGCTGCGGGCGATCACCGGACGGTCAGGCCCCCGGGACGATGTCCGGTGCCTCGAGCCGCACGCGGTCGGCGGCCTCGTCGTTCGGCTGTTCCTGGGACGCCCGCTCGGCGGTGACGCGCTCGAGGTAGTACGAGACCTCCTTGGCGATCCGTTCCTCGTCCCACCCGAGGACGCCTCCCATGAGCTTGGCCGCGACCGGAGCCGCCGACACACCGCGGTCCCAGGCCTCGATGGAGATCCGTGTCCGGCGAGCGAGGACGTCGTCGAGGTGGAGGGCACCCTCGTGGGACGCCGCGTAGACGACCTCGGCGCCGATGTAGTCGTCGGCTCCGGGGAGCGGCTCGGCGAGCGTCGGGTCCTCTTTGAGGAGGTCGAGCAGCTCGTCGGTGAGCACGCCGTAGCGGTTCAACAGGTGCTCGATCCGTGCGGTGTGGACGCCGAACGCACGAGCGATCTTGCCGCGCTTGTTCCACGCGGCCTGGTATCCCTCGGCACCGAGCAGCGCGATGTTCTCCGTCGCGCTGGCCGGGATCTTCCCGTCCAGGGCGTCGACGGCGGCGTCGATCGCGTCCTTCGCCATCACCCGGTACGTGGTCCACTTGCCACCGGCGATCACGACGAGACCCGGCACCGAGTGGGCGACGAGGTGCTCGCGCGACAGCTTCGAAGTCTGCTCCGACTCCCCCGCGAGCAAGGGACGGAGCCCGGCGAAGACCCCCTCGACGTCCTCGCGGGTGAGCGGGACGGCGAGGACGGCGTTGACGCGCTCCAGCAGGTAGTCGATGTCAGCGGCCGTCGCCGCCGGGTGCGCCTTGTCGAGGTGCCAGTCGGTGTCGGTCGTGCCGATGAGCCAGTGGCGGCCCCAGGGGATGACGAAGAGGACGCTCTTCTCGGTGCGCAGCAGGAGACCCATGCTCGACTGGAACCGGTCGCGGGGCACGACGAGGTGGATGCCCTTCGAGGCGCGGACCTTGAACTGGCCGCGCTCCCCCACCATCGACTGGGTGTCGTCGGTCCACACACCCGTCGCGTTCACGACCTGCTTGGCCCGGATCTCGAACCGTTCGTCGGTCTGGAGGTCGTGCGCCTTCACGCCGACGACCCGCTGGCCGACCTTGATGAACCCCTCGACACGCACCCGGCTGGCCACGTGCGCGCCGTAGGCGGAGGCCGTCCGAGCGAGGGAGGCGACGTAGCGCGCGTCGTCGACCTGGGCGTCGTAGTAGGTCAGGCCACCGACGAAGGCGTCCGACTTCAGGCTCGGGATGGAGCTGAGCACCTGGCGCTTCGACAGGTGTCGGTGGTGCGGGACGCCCGGCGGACGGCCACCCGTCCAGCTGAAGAGGTCGTACAGGAGCATGCCGGCGCCGATGTACAACCGCTCGAACACCGGTTTGTTGAGCGGGTACAGGAAGCGGACGGGCTTCACGAGGTGCGGGGCGATGCGCTGCAACAGCAGCCCGCGTTCGATGAGGGCCTCACGGACGAGCCGGAAGTCGAGCTGCTCGAGGTAGCGGATACCGCCGTGCACGAGCTTGGAGGAACGGCTGGAGGTACCGCTCGCCCAGTCGCGGGCCTCGAGCAGGCCGGTGCTCAGACCGCGGGTGACCGCATCGAGCGCCGCTCCCGTACCGACGATGCCGCCGCCGACGACGAGGATGTCGAGTTCTTTGCTCTTCAGCGCTTCGATCGCGGCGTCGCGTTCCTCCATCCCCAGCTTGGTGGATCGGGACACGTTGTTGGGCGTGGTGGCCATCGTCGAACTCCGCTCGCTGGAACCGCCCTCGCGACGGTCCTGCACTGCAGGAGCTCGTCTGCGAGGCTCTGCTTCCGAGGCTAGCGCCGAGCTTCCGAGCCGACAACCGCTTGCGGGAACCCGTGGGCTCCCGCAAGCGTCAGTTGCCCTGGTACGGCGCGACGACGACCTCGACGCGCTGGAACTCCTTGAGGTCCGAGTATCCGGTGGTGGCCATCGAGCGACGGAGCGCACCGATGAGGTTGGCGGTGCCGTCCGACTTCGGCGACGGCCCGTACAGGATCTCCTCGAGCGTGGCGACGGTCCCGACCTCGACACGACGACCGCGCGGCAGCTGCAGGTGGTGCGCCTCGGCACCCCAGTGCCAGCCACCACCCGGCGCATCGGTCGCACGGGCGAGTGCGGTGCCGAGCATGACGGCGTCGGCACCCATCGCGACGGCCTTAACGATGTCGCCGGAGGTGCCGAGACCGCCGTCGGCGATGACGTGGACGTACCGGCCGCCCGACTCGTCGAGGTAGTCGCGGCGAGCGCCGGCCACGTCGGCCACCGCGGTCGCCATGGGTGCGTGGATCCCGAGCGAGGCGCGCGTGGTGGAGGCCGCGCCGCCGCCGAAGCCGACGAGTACGCCGGCCGCACCGGTCCGCATGAGGTGCAGCGCCGCCGTGTAGGTGGCCGCACCGCCCACGATGACCGGGACGTCGAGTTCGTAGATGAACTTCTTGAGGTTGAGCGGCTCCTGGTTCTTGGAGACGTGCTCGGCGGACACGGTCGTGCCGCGGATCACGAAGAGGTCGACACCCGCGGCGACGACGGTCTCGTAGAGCTCCTGCGTGCGCTGCGGCGACAGGGCCGCCGCGACGGTCACGCCGGCGGCGCGGATCTCGGCCAGGCGAGCGGTCACGAGTTCGGGCTTGATGGGCTCGGCGTAGATCTCCTGCATGCGAGCGGTCGCGCGACCGACGGGCAGCGAGCGGATCTCGGCGAGGAGCGGCTCCGGGTCCTCGTACCGGGTCCAGAGGCCCTCGAGGTCGAGGACGCCGACCCCGCCCAGCTGGCCCATCATGATCGCGGTCGTCGGCGAGACGACGGAGTCCATGGGTGCCGCGAGCACGGGGATCTCGAACTGGTAGGCGTCGATGGACCACGACACCGAGACGTCCTGCGGGTCGCGGGTCCGCCGCGACGGGACGACGGCGATGTCGTCGAAGGCAAACGCGCGCCGGGCGCGCTTTGACCGGCCGATCTCAATATCCATGCTCACCCGACCAGCCTATCGGTCGCCTACGACGACGACGGTCCGGCAGGCGGGCGCCTGCCGGACCGTCGAGGTCACGCGGGGGTCACTTGCGGTAGTTCGGCGCCTCGACCACGATCTGCACGTCGTGCGGGTGCGACTCCTTGAGACCGGCGGAGGTGATGCGGACGAACTTGCCCTTCGCCTTCAGCTCGCCGATGTTGCGTGCGCCGACGTAGAACATGGACTGACGCAGCCCGCCGATGAGCTGGTACGCGACGGCCGAGACCGGTCCGCGGTATGGCACCTGGCCCTCGATGCCCTCGGGGATCAGCTTGTCGTCGCTCGGGACGTCGGCCTGGAAGTAGCGGTCCTTGGAGTAGGACGTCTTCTCGCCACGCGTCTGCATGGCTCCGAGCGAACCCATGCCCCGGTAGTTCTTGAACTGCTTGCCGCCGACGAACACGAGGTCGCCGGGGCTCTCGTCGGTACCGGCGAGGAGCGAACCGAGCATGACCGTGTCGGCACCGGCGACGAGGGCCTTGGCGATGTCGCCGGAGTACTGCAGGCCGCCGTCGGCGATGACCGGGACGTTCACCTCGCGGGCCGCGAGCGACGCCTCGTAGACCGCGGTCACCTGGGGCACGCCCACACCGGCGACGACACGGGTGGTGCAGATGGAGCCCGGACCGACGCCCACCTTGATGGCGTCGGCACCCGCCTCGATGAGGGCCTGGGCGCCTGACCGCGTCGCGACGTTGCCGCCGATGACGTCGACACCGGCGAACGCCGGGTCGGCCTTGAGCTTGCGGATGATGTCGAGCACGCCGGCACTCTCTCCGTTGGCGGTGTCGACCACGATGACGTCGACGCCGGCGTCGAGCAGCTGACCGGCACGGGACCAGGCGTCACCGAAGAAGCCGATGGCCGCGCCGACGCGGAGCCGACCGGAGTCGTCCTTCGTGGCGAGCGGGTACTTCTCGCTCTTGTCGAAGTCCTTGACGGTGATGAGGCCCTTGAGCTTGCCCGCCTCGTCGATGAGCGGCAGCTTCTCGATCCGGTGCTGGGCGAGGAGCGCCATGACCGCGTTGCGGTCGGTGCCGACGGGAGCCGTGACGAGGCCCGTGCTCGTCATGACCTCGCTGACCCGCGTGGTCGCCTTCTCGAACGGCGACACGAACCGCATGTCGCGGTTGGTGATGATGCCGACGAGCACGCCCTCACCGTTGACGACGGGGAGCCCTGAGATGCGGAACTGGCCGCACAGTTCGTCGACCTCGGCGACGGTGGCGTCGGCGGTCGTCGTGATCGGGTTCGTGATCATGCCCGACTCGCTCCGCTTGACGCGGTCGACCTGCTCGGCCTGGTCGGTGATCGAGAGGTTCCGATGCAGGATCCCGATGCCGCCCTCGCGAGCCATCGCGATCGCCATGCGTGCCTCGGTGACGGTGTCCATCGCACTCGACAGCAGCGGCGTGTTCACCGTGATCCGCTTCGTCAATCGGGACGAGGTCTCCGCCTCGCTCGGGATGACGTCGGTGTGCCCGGGGAGCAGCAGCACATCGTCATACGTGAGTCCTACGAATCCGAACGGATCAGGCTGGTCCATTTATCCCTCTCATAGCCACGAACACACCGGAGCAACGCAGACCTGCCGGTATCACCATCGTAACCGAGCAGGGCGTACCCCTATTCCACGATCCCGACAAAACCATGCGCAGAAATACGCACGGGCGAAACATGTAGGCAATAATCAGGTTCTATCGTCGAACAGCGTTGTCCGACGCAGGAGAACGGTCCACGAATGTGGGCTGGCACTGGAGGTGCAGTGAAGTTCGCTGGAACAACCCGAAACCCGAGACTGGCACGGAGATTCGTGCTCCTCATCGCCTTGCTGTTCGGGGCGATCACCCTCACGTCCGTCATGAGCGCCGTCCCGGCTCATGCCGACGAAGTGGGTGAGGAGTACGACTTCTACTTCGCTGGGAACGTCAAGTACGACGACAAACCACTCGACGGCGTGAACATCACGGTCGACGGCAACGGCTACAAGGCCGACGTCGACACCGATGCCGACGGCAAGTGGAAGATCGGCGTCCCCGAGAAAGGTACGTACAAGGTCACCCTCGACGAGGAGACCCTCCCGAAGGGCGTCATCGTCGCCGAAGGCGGCGCGACCATCGAGGCCGAGTTCGGCCTCACCCAATCGAAGTCCGTGAACTTCTTCCTCGGTGAGGGCGAACGCGTCACCGTCAGCTTCTGGGATCAGCTCGCCGAACGGCTCGTCAACGGGCTGAACTTCGGACTCATGCTCGCCCTGGCGGCCATCGGAGCGTCGCTCGTGTTCGGCACCACCGGCCTCAGCAACTTCGCCCACGCGGAGATGGTGACGTTCGGCGCGATCATGGCGCTCGTCTTCGGGGTGTTCCTGCAGTGGCCCATCTGGCTGGCCATCATCATCGCCCTCGCGTTGAGCGCCGCCTTCGGCTTCGCGCTCGACGCCGGCATCTGGAGACCCTTGAGACGCAAGGGCGTCGGCATCGTGCAGGTGATGATCGTCTCGATCGGCCTGTCGCTGGCGCTCCGCTACGTCTTCCTCTACTTCGTCGGCGGCGGCACCTTCCAGCTGCCCGGCTCCGGAGAGGAGAACATCAAGCTGTTCGGCACGGTGTCGCTCAGCGTGACCGACATGATCAGCATGGCCGTGAGCGTCGTGGTCCTCCTCGGCGTGGCCTGGTGGCTCATCAAGACGAAGACCGGCAAGGCGACGCGAGCGATCTCGGACAACCCGAGCCTCGCAGCGGCGAGCGGTATCGACGTCGACCGCGTGGTCCGTATCGTCTGGATCCTCGCAGCCACCCTCGCCGGCCTCTCCGGCATCCTGTGGGCGTACTTCCGACCCGGCATCAAGTGGGACATGGGAGCGCAGCTCCTCCTCCTCATCTTCGCGGCCATCACCCTCGGCGGGCTCGGAACCGCCTTCGGCGCCATGGTCGGCGCCCTCATCATCGGCATCCTCGTCGAAGTCTCGACGCTCTGGATCCCGTCTGACATCAAGTACGTCGGCGCCCTCGTGGTGCTCATCGCGGTGCTCCTCGTGAGACCGCAGGGCATCCTCGGACGTCGCGAGAGAATCGGTTAGGGGCACGCGCATGGACTGGGGAAGCATTCTCTCGAACACGCTCGCTTGGGTCATCAGCCCGGAGACGATCGCCTACGCGCTCGCAGCACTCGGATTGGCCGTGCACTTCGGCTATGGCGGGTTGTTGAACTTCGGTATGGCCGGGTTCATGGCGCTCGGCGCCTACGGCTACGCCATCTCGATCCTGAGCTTCGACCTCCCGTGGTGGGCCGGCATCATCGTCGGTTGCCTGGCATCGGTGGTCTTCGCCTTCATCCTCGGCATTCCGACGCTGCGATTGCGGGCCGATTATCTGGCCATCGTGACGATCGCCGCGGCGGAGATCGTCCGCCTGCTCTTCACCACGCAGGTCTTCGACGAGTACACCAACTCCGCTGACGGCCTCGGCAACTACCACGCCGGCTTCCGGGCCGCGAACCCGATCCCGGAGGGCATCTACGGCTTCGGCCCGTGGGAGCTCAACGCGAACCAGTGGTGGGTCCGGATCTTCGGCATCCTGCTGCTGGCCGTCGCCGCCCTCCTCGTGTTCCTCCTCATGCGCAGCCCCTGGGGCCGTGTCCTGAAGGGCATCCGCGAGGACGAGGACGCCGTGCGCGCCCTCGGCAAGAACGTGTTCGCGTACAAGATGCAGGCGCTCGTCGTCGGTGGCGTCTTCGGCGCACTCGGCGGGGTGGTGCTGGCACTGCCCTCCGCGGTCGTGCCCAGCGTGTACGTCACGAGCCTCACGTTCTTCATCTGGACGATCCTCCTGCTCGGTGGGGCCGCCACGGTCTTCGGACCGCTGCTCGGCTCGGTGATCTTCTGGGTGATCATGGCGTTCCTCTCGAACGTCCTCCCGGCGCTCGTGAAGGCCGACGTCCTGCCGTTCATGAGCTCGACGCAGGCGTCGACGCTCCGCTACGTGCTGGTGGGTGTCGCGCTCATGCTGATCGTCATCTTCAGGCCGCAAGGCATCCTCGGAAACAAGAAGGAGCTGACCTTTGTCAAGTAACAGCTCACCCACCTCGCGGCCGGTCAAGACCACCGGTCTCCACGTCGGCGAGATCGTCCCGGGCGTCAAGAAGGTCGACCCCATCCTCATCGCGGACCAGGTCACCCGGACCTTCGGCGGCCTGCAGGCGGTGAACGTGGAGCACCTGGAGGTGCCCCGCAACGCGATCACCGCCCTCATCGGTCCGAACGGTGCCGGTAAGACCACACTGTTCAACCTGCTGACCGGTTTCGACAAGCCCAACACCGGGACGTGGAACTTCGACGGCAAGAGCCTCGGCGGCGTCCCCGCGTTCAAGGTCGCCCGCATGGGTCAGGTCCGCACCTTCCAGCTGACCAAGGCGCTCGGTCTCCTCACCGTGCTCGAGAACATGAAGCTCGGAGCGACCGGTCAGACCGGCGAAGGCATCTTCTCGAGCCTCGTGAAGCCGCTCTGGCGGAAGCAGGAGGCGGACCTCGAGGTCAAGGCCATGGACTTGCTGCGACGGTTCAAGCTCGACACCAAGCGCGACGACTACGCCGCCAGCCTGTCCGGCGGCCAGCGCAAGCTCCTCGAGATGGCGCGGGCGCTCATGAGCGACCCGAAGCTCGTCATGCTCGACGAGCCGATGGCCGGCGTCAACCCGGCACTCACCCAGTCGCTGCTCGACCACATCCTGGCGCTGAAGGACGAGGGCATGACCGTGCTGTTCGTCGAGCACGACATGCAGATGGTGCGCCACATCGCCGACTGGGTGGTCGTCATGGCCGAGGGTCGCGTCGTCGCCGAAGGGCCGCCGGACACCGTCATGGAGAACCCGGCCGTCATCGACGCCTACCTCGGCAGCCACCAGGACGTCGACCTCGGTGTCGTGACCGGCCGGATCGCCGGCGAGGACAGCGCCGCAGCCGAAGAGCTGCTGGCCGAGATCGAAGATGAACGGCTCGCGGCTGGTGCCGAGCCCGAGGAGGAGCGGAAATGAGCGACGTGAAGGGCGCCCCCGTGGGCGGCACCGCGGTCAACACCGCCGAGATGGTCGTCGAGGTCAGCGATCTGACGGCCGGTTACCTGCCCGGGGTGAACATCCTCAACAGCGCGAACCTCACGGCGCGCAAGGGTGAACTCATCGGCATCATCGGGCCGAACGGCGCCGGCAAGTCGACGCTGCTCAAGGCGATCTTCGGGCAGGTGAAGGTGCGGAGCGGTCAAGTCCTCCTGAACGGTGAGGACATCACCGGGCTCCGGGCGAACAAGCTCGTGGCGCGTGGTGTGGGATTCGTCCCGCAGACGAACAACGTCTTCCCGAGCCTCACCATCGAGGACAACCTGAAGATGGGGCTGTTCCAGAAGCCGAAGCAGTACACCGAGCGTCTGGAGTTCGTCACCGGGATCTTCAGTGAACTCGGCAAGCGGCTCAAGCAGCGCGCCGGTTCGCTGTCCGGCGGTGAGCGGCAGATGGTCGCGATGTCGCGGGCGCTCATGATGGACCCGCACGTGCTGCTGCTCGACGAGCCGTCCGCTGGACTGTCGCCCGTCCGCCAGGACGACGCGTTCATCCGGGTCTCCGACATCAACAAGGCCGGTGTCACGACCATCATGGTCGAGCAGAACGCGCGTCGCTGTCTCCAGATCTGCGACCGTGGCTATGTGCTCGATCAGGGCCGCGACGCGTACACCGGCACCGGCCGTGAACTGCTGTCGGACGACAAGGTCATCGGACTCTACCTGGGCACGCTCGGCCAGGACGAGGACTGATCAGGGGTTCCCCACTCGCGGCTCGACGGGGACTTCGGTACCCTCGAACGTGCTCGTCCCAGCCATCGGCCGTGTGACGACCTGAAGCCACCGGAACCCGACCGGTGATCGAACCACAACTCCTCCCTCCCCCGAGGGGCACCGTCGCACCAAGACGGCCTCCTGAGACGGGGACGGAGGAGTTGTGCATTTCGGCCTCCCCTCCCCTCCTTGTGCCAGCGCGGTGCGCTGACGCGAGCGCGGTCCTGGCGCGTGAGCGCGGGTCTCCGGAGCCCCGCGCTCACGCGCCCCACCCGCGCTCACGCCGAGTCACCTCCACCGCGGCACAGCGACCCGCGCTGACGCCCGTGACCAGCAGTGACGCCAGCGCACCGCGCTGGGCACCATCCCCGGCTCGCTTCACCGCGAGCTGGGCGAGTGGCCGTTTCCACACCTACCCTCTCCTCCGTGTTGAAGCGCCACGGAACGGGCACGGTGAATCGATGGAATCCTTCGATCTGAACCTGCTCATCCGCCCGAACGGCCTCCTCCTCGTCCGAGACGCACGTCGGGTCGGTGCCGAGCGTCTGGTGAGTGCTGCTCATCGCGACGGAGACCTGGTGCGTCTGCGAAAAGGCATCTACGTCCCTGAACCGACCTGGCGATCCCTGTCCCCCGATGACCGCTACCGCCTCCGGATCGACGCGGCGGCCGTCGCCCTCCGGAAGGACGCCCTGTTCAGCCACTACTCGGCTGCGCGGCTCTGGGGACTCCCGATCGTCGGCCCATGGCCTGTCGAGGTGCACACGTTGACGAGCGGCGACCGCGGAGGACGCTCAGCGCCGGGAAGACCGGCTGCGCGCGCTCGGCTACACCGTCGTCCGCGCCACTTGGGAGGACCTCGTCCATCCGAGCCGGCTCGCTGCGAAGCTCGAGCGCGCCGGGCTGCAGCGCGCGTTCCGCTGACCCGTGCCCCTGCGTTCACTGCCAGCGCGGTGCGCTGACGTGAGCGCGCAGTACCATCCGTCAGCGCGGTGCGCTGACGTGAGCGCGCCCCACTGTGCAACACCTCTGGCGAACGGGCGTGAGCGCGCCCGAGGCGCGTGAGCGCGGGTCTCCGGAGACCCGCGCTCACGCGCTGAACCCGCGCTCGCGTCAGCGCACCGCGCTGGCACCACCACCACCACCACCACCACCACCACCACCACCACCACCACCACCACCACCAGCGCGAGGTCTGGCGGGAGCTGTCGGGGCCGGACACGACGAAGGCCCCGGATCGCTCCGGGGCCTCGTCAGTCGCTCAGGCGACTAGTTGGTGCGGGTGTACTTGTTGTCGTCACCGTACTGGTAGATACCGATGGTCGCCTCGGTCGGGTCACCGTTCTCGTCGAAGGTGATCGGACCGGAGTTTCCGTCGTAGTCGATCTTCTTGCCTTCGGCGATGGCCTTCGCACCCTCTTCGAAGGTGGACACCTTCTCGCCGTCGTCCTTACCACCGGACACGGACTGGAGCTCGCCTGCCATGTCGGCGCCCTCGGTCGAGCCCGCCTGCAGCGCCGCGAGGGCGAGCAGGATGACCGCGTCGTAGGATTCGGCCGCGTAGCTGTAGTCCTTCAGCGGCTCGCCACCCTCGTCCTTCACGAACGCCTGGAGGCGGTCGGTGAAGTCACCGAGCTTGGCGGTGTCGAGACCGGGCAGCGTTCCCTTGGCGCCCGTGAGGGTGCCGGGAGCGAAGTCCGCGCTGTAGTCGGCGAGGTTGCCGTCGACGAAGTAGAGCTTGTCAGACGGGAACCCGGCGAGACCGGGGACGATCGTCTTGGTCTCCTCGAACGCGATGATCGCGATCGCGTCGGGGTTCTCCGCCTTGACCGCGCTGATCTGCGCGTCGAAGGAGGTGTCGCCCGTGTTGTACGACTGCTCGGCGACCACTTCACCGCCGGCGCTCTCGAACGCCTCCTTGGTGAACTTCGCCAGGCCGGTGCCGTACGAGTCGTTCAGGTAGATGATGCCGAGGGTGGCGTTGCCGTCCTCCGCGATCAGGTTCCCGAGGACCTCGCCCTGCAGCACGTCGGACGGCGCCGTCCGCCAGTAGAGACCGTTGTCGTCCCACGTCGTGAAGTCGGCGGAGGTGTTCGCCGGGGAGAACTGGATGACGCCTGCGCCGGTGACTTCGTCGATGAAGAGCTTCGACACACCCGACGACGCCGCACCGATGATGGCGGTGACGCCCTCGGAGAGCAGACGGGGGACCTCGGTCGCGTACGCCTTGTTGTCGGAGTCACCCGAGTCGCCGAGCGTCAGGTCGATCTTGATGCCCAGGTTGGCGTCGTTGACCTCCTTGACCGCGAGACCGACACCGGCTTCCTCGGGCGGGCCGAGGAACGCAAGGTTGCCCGTCTGGGGCAACGCGGTGCCGAGCTTCAGGGTGAGGTCGCCAGCAGGCTTGCTGCTGCCGCTGCCACTGTCGTCACTGCCACCTGAGGCGCATCCGCTCAGGACCAGCGCGCTGGCTCCGATCAGTGCGATGCCACCGAGAACGATGGCACGAGGGCGGGAGCGAGCGGCCGTGGCCTTCGAAAAGACGCTCATGGTACTCCTTGCTTGTCAGAAGAGTGGCAGCTCCAGGGGCTGCCGTTGTGTCAAGTTATCCGCTGAGAGTGCGCTGGACAATGTCGTTGACGTTACAAGCGTGTAACACGACCAAATCGTTACCTCAGAGGTACCGGTTTCGCGTCTTTCCTGCAGTGGTCGCGCGATCAGCGCCGGAATCCGCTGTTCAGACCCTCGCGGCGCGGCGTCGATCGGCGGCCGCGGACCGTCGGCTGCGCGCGGACGCCACGAGCATGTCGACCGTGAGGATGGCGAGTGCCAACCAGACGAGTCCGAAGCCCAGCCACCGCTCCGGCGGCATCGCCTCGTGGAGGACCGCCACGCCGACGACGAACTGGATGATCGGCGCGAAGTACTGGATGAACCCCATCCAGGTGAGCGGCAACCGCCGAGCCGCCGCGGCGAACAGCAGGAGCGGGACGGCGGTGATGACACCGGCACCGACCAGCAGGAGCGTGTGCCCCACTCCGGCGGTGCCGATCGTGAGCCCGCCGGAGACACCGACGGCGATGAGCTGCGCGATCGCGACAGGCGTCAGCCAAGCCGTCTCGAGCGTCAGACCCGACACCGCGTCGACCACACCACCGACCTGCTTCTTGATGTAGCCGTACAGGCCGAAGGAGAAGGCGAGGATGAGGGCGATCCACGGGACGCTGCCGTGCCCGATCGCGAGGACGAGCACCGCGATCACGCTGACGACCACTGCGGCCCACTGCGCGGGACGAAGCCGCTCGCGGAGGAAGAAGACGCCGAGGAAGACGGTGACGATCGGGTTGATGAAGTACCCGAGCGAGGCCTCGACCACCTGCCCGTTGAGGGCTCCGTAGACGTAGGTCTGCCAGTTGACGTAGATGAGCGCGCCGGCCAACCCCATCGTGAGCACGATGCGCCGCTGCCGCAGGATCCCGAGCAGGCGACGCCAGGAGCGCGTCACGAGGATGAGCACGGCGCAGAACACGAGGGAGAACACGATCCGCCAGGCGACCACCTCGAAGGCTCCGGCCGGCGCGAGCGCGATGAAGTAGAGCGGCAGTGCTCCCCAGAGGCAGTACGCGGCGACGGCCGAGATCAGGCCCGACCGGCTCCCCTGCTGTGGGACCTCGACCCCTGAACGCCCGCGCGCCGCTCCGGCGGCGAGCTCGACATCGACTTCGACTTCCGCTGGATCGCTCGGGTTCTGCACTGGTCCAGGCTAGACCCGCGGCGGGCTGGCCGACCTCGTGAAACGGACACAGCCCGAACGGCTGATGCCATTCGGGCTGTGGAGCGGCCTGAGCCGCTCGGTTCGTTCGTCGGTGTCTAGCGGACGACGACGGCGAGGACGTCGCGCGCGGACAGGACCAGGTAGTCCTCACCGGCGTACTTGACCTCGGTGCCGCCGTACTTGGAGTAGATCACCTTGTCGCCGACGGCGACGTCGAGGGGGACGCGGTTGCCGTTGTCGTCGATGCGACCGGGTCCGACCGCCACGACCTCGCCCTCCTGGGGCTTCTCCTTGGCGGTGTCGGGGATGACCAGACCGGAAGCGGTGGTCTGCTCTGCCTCGACCTGCTTGATGACGATGCGATCCTCGAGCGGCTTGATGGAGACCGACACGGTTGACCTCTTTCTTGAAACGAAGACGTTGTTAGCACTCACACTGCGAGAGTGCTGATTCCAGTCTAGGCATCTTCTGGCACTCACGCAATGCGAGTGCCAATCACCGGCTGCTAGCGTTGCCGGATGCACCCAGCTCCGCGAGAAGTCCGCTGACCATGGAACGATCGGAACTCGTGGAGCTCCTGACGGCCGAGGGGCTCAGACTCCTCGACTCGCTCCCGCCCTACCCGTCCAAGGACGAGGCCGTCCGACTCGTCGGTCGGCTCCGGAACGAGGGGCACTCCCCCGCACTCGTCGCGGCCGTGCTCACGCAGTCGCGCCTCCGGCAGAAGGCGGTCGGCAAGTTCGGCCCCTTCGCCGACCGCATGCTGTTCACGGAGGCAGGCCTCGAACAGGCCACCCGCCTGCCCGTCGCCGCTCTGCACGCCGGGCGCTTCGCCCGGGCCGGCCTGACGCGCATCGCCGATCTCGGGAGCGGCATCGGCGCCGATTCGATGGCGATGGCCTCCCTCGACCTGGAGGTGACGGCGGTCGACATCGACGAGGTCACCGCCGCCATCGCGAGCTACAACCTGGCACCGTTCCCCTCGGCGACCGTCCGGAACGAAGCGGCCGAGGACGTCGCCCTCGAGGGGTTCGACGCCGTCTGGTTCGACCCGGCCCGGCGGACGGCAGGACACGCCGACACGGCGAGGCTCGCCAGCGCCGCCGACTACACCCCCTCCCTCGACACCGTCTTCGCCACGGCGGGCAGCCTCCCGGTCGGCGTCAAACTCGGGCCCGGCTTCGACCGCTCCCTCATCCCGGACGAAGCCGAGGCGCAGTGGGTCTCGGTCGACGGCCAACTCGTCGAGATGACCCTCTGGTTCGGCCCGCTCGCCCGACCGGGTGTCCGGCGTGCCGCGCTCCTGCTCGCTGACGGCGTCCACCACGAGCTCACGGCGGACGGCGACGCGGACGACGCCCCGGTCCGCGACCTCGGTGAGTACGTGCACGAACCCGACGGCTCCGTCATCCGCGCCCGTCTCATCGGCGACCTCGCCGTCCGCTTGGAGGCGGGCATGCTCGGTCAGGGCATCGCGTACCTCACCTCCGACAGCGCGACGACCTCGCCGTTCGCGTCGACGTTCCGTGTGCTCGAACGGCTCCCCATGGATGAGAAGACCCTCAAGCGGACGATGCGCGAGCGCGGGATCGGCGTCCTCGAGATCAAGAAGCGCGGCGTGGACATCGACCCGGCGACGTTCCGCAAACGGCTCGCGTTGCGCGGCGACCACTCGGCCACGATCATCCTCACGAGGATCGCGGGGAAGCACAGCGCCCTGCTGGTGGAGCGCGTCGCTCACTGACGTGCCGCCCCGTGCCTCGTGGGAGCGCTCGGTCACCGAGGCGACGCGCGTCCGCCGCGCCGACTAGGTCGAGACGTATCCGATGATGACGACGACGCTGTAGGCCAGCCAGCCGATCGAACAGGCGAGGCCGACGAAGCCGGTCACGAGCCCGGTCAGCGCGCGACCGCGAGCCCCCGGTTCGCGGCGGCGTGCTCCGAACCCGAGGACGATCGCGACGATCGACAGCGGGAAGCCCCAACCGACGAAGACCGACACGACGAGCCCGACGATCCCGCTGATGAGCGACCAGGTGCTGCGGGTCGTGGACGTGGTGGCGTCCGATGCGCCCGCCGATGCGGGCGGCTGCTGGTACGCGGCATATCCACCCTGGCTCGGAGCCTGGTACACGGCCGTCGGCACGGTCTGGAGGTACGTCGACTGCTCGCCCTGCCAAGCGGACGGAGCCGACTGCTGAGCCGGTCGGCCCGATGGAGCGGCGGGTGCGCCGGCGCGCCAGTCGGTGGCCGGCGGCGCGCCGTACCCCTGCTGGTCGGTCTGAGGCCACTGCTGCTGCGGTGAGGCCTGGTGGTAGGGCGGCTGCGGCTGCGAGGGCTGTTGTGCGGGCTGCTGGTAGGGCTGCTGCTGCTGAGCCGGCGGGTACTGATACCCCTGCGCCGGCTGACCGCCGTGCTCCGGCAGACCGGACTGCTGCTGCGGCTGCTGCGGTCCCGGCCCGCCGTCCTGGTGCGCGGGCCGTCCCTCGGGGTGCTGTTGCTCGTCCATCGCCGCTCCTTCGCTCCGTGACCGGGTACCGGCCCCATCCTATGCGTCGCGAGGTGGACGGGCTCGTCGAGGACGGCCGCGGCGACAGGGCCCCGCTCGAGCCTCGAGGACGTCTATTGGACCTGGATCTCCGTGACCGGCAGGGTCGAGTCGGCGCCGAAGTCGAGCGAGGAGGGCTCGCGTCCGGCGGAGATGAGCTGCGACGCGAGCGCCGCGATCATCGCCCCGTTGTCGGTGCACAACTGGAGCGGCGGGATGCGGAGTTCGATGCCCGCTGCCGCCGTGCGTTCGGCGGCGACCTCGCGGAGGCGGCCGTTCGCGATCACGCCACCGCCGAGCAGGAGGCGTGGCACACCGAGCTCGGTGCACGCCTTGACCGCCTTCGAGACGAGCACGTCGACGACGGCCTCGCGGAAGCTCGCCGCGACGTCGGCGACCGGCACCGGCTCTCCGGCGTCCTGCTTGGCCTCGACCCATCTGGCGACCGCGGTCTTCAGCCCGGAGAAGGAGAAGTCGTAGCGGTGACGCTCCATGTCCTTCGGCAGGCTGAGCCCTCGGGGGAAGCGGATCGCCTTCGGGTCGCCGCCGACCGCCGCCCGGTCGATCTGGGGGCCGCCCGGGTAGGGCAGACCGAGGATGCGCGCGACCTTGTCGAACGCTTCGCCCGCCGCGTCGTCGATGGTCTCGCCGAGGAGTTCGACGTCCGAGACGAGGTCCCGGACGAGGAGGAGCGAGGTGTGTCCACCCGACACGAGCAGCGCGATGGTCGGGTATTCGATCAGGCCGTCCTCGGAATCGAGCACGTCGGCGCCGACATGTCCGACGAGATGGTTGACCGCATACAGCGGCTTGCCGAGGGAGACGGCGAGCGCCTTCGCCGCTCCGACACCGACCATCAGTGCGCCGGACAGCCCCGGACCGCTCGTCACGGCGACGGCGTCGAGATCCGCCAGCGTGACGCCGGCTTCGGCGAGCGCCGTCATGAGGGTGGGCTGGAGCGCCTCGAGGTGTGCTCGCGCAGCCACCTCGGGGACGACTCCGCCGTATCTGGCGTGCTCGTCCATGCTGGACGCGATGGTGTTGGCGAGGAGTCGGTGTCCGCGGACGATACCGATGCCGGTCTCGTCGCAACTCGTCTCGATGCCGAGGACGAGCGGTTCGTCGCGGTTCATGCGATGCTCCCGGGGTGGTGGTCGGCCTGCTCGAGCGGAGGCTGCCCGTGCGTGGGCATCGGTGGCCGCGCCTGGACGGTGAGGCGCATGACGATGGCGTCGACGTCGTCCGGTTGGTAGTAGCCGGGTCGCACCCCGAGCTCCTCGAAGCCGAGGCTCCGGTACAGCGCGATCGCGACGGGGTTGTCGGCCCTGACCTCCAGGAACACCTGCGACACGTACTGCTGTCTCGCCTGCTCGATGAGCGCCTGCATGAGCAGACGCCCGAGCCCACCGCCTCTGGCGTGGCCGGCGACGGCGATGGTCTGGATGTCGGCGTCGTCGGAGCGCGAGGGTGCGAAGAGCCCGGCGTAGCCGGCCAGTGGGGCGTCCTCGGCGTCGACCTCGGTCGCGACGAGGTAGTGGCCGTGCAGCGAGGCGAGTTCGGCGCGCATCATCTCCGTCGACCACGCGTCGTTGAGGAACACGGTGCTCTCGAGCTCCATGATCGCGTCGAGGTCCGCGACGCCGGCCCGGCGCAGGAACCAGGTCATGCCGTCACCCGCTTGGCACCGGTGGACATCGTGACGTCGGGCGAGCGCAGGTAGAGGGGCTCCTCCCCCGCGAACGCTCCGTCGGAGGCGAGGAGCAGTGCCGCAATCCGGCCCAGGGCACCGGCAGGGACGACGACCGCGTCGAAACGGACGGCCTCCGTGCTCGGCAGATCCTTCGGTTTCGCCAGGGCGGGACCCTGGGCTCGGACGGGGAGACCGTTCGCGTCGAGCCCCGCGTAGGCCGACCAGTAGCGCTCGCGCCGCCGGGCGTCGGTGACGACCAGGAGCCCGGCGTCCGGCGCGGCCCGGCCGGTGCCGTACGCGTCGAGCGCGATGCCGTCGTGGCTCACGACGGGGTGGACCGGGAGGCCGGCCCCGACACCGAAGCTGCGTGCGGCCGCGATCCCGATCCGGAGTCCGGTGAAGGGCCCGGGGCCCATGCCGGCGACGACCCCGGTGAGGTCGGCGACGGCGACCCCCGCCTCGTCGAGCGAGCCGGCGATGAGCGTGCCGATCACCTCGGCGTGGCGCATCGGGTCGTCGGACGACCGTTCGGCGAGGATCACGCCGTCCAGGGAGACGACGGCGACGCTCGAGCCCGCGGATGTATCGATCGCCAACAGCACGTCGTCCAGCCTACCCGGGGTCGGTGGCGGGGTGCCGCGAGAGGGTGAGCGTCCGCCGCTCGATCGGTTCCTCACCGGCGTCGCTCGTGGTCGGCGCATCGCCGGCACCCGTCGGCCGCTCGATCACGAGCTCGAACCATTCGGGCACGACGCCGTCGAGGAGTCCGGCGCCCCACTCGACCACGACGACGGATCGGGCGAAGTCGATGTCGAGGTCGTCGAGCTCGAGCGCCGAGCCGAGCCGGTACGCGTCCACGTGCACGAGGGGCGGACCGCCGATGAGACTCGGGTGGGTGCGCGCCAGGACGAAGGTCGGGCTGGTGACCGGACCACGCACCCCGAGCCCCTCCCCGATCCCGCGTGTGAGGGTCGTCTTGCCAGCCCCGAGCGGCCCCGTCAGCACGAGCAGCTGGCCGGCGCGCAGTCCGGCGCCGAGCCGGACGCCGTACGCGTGCATCTCCTCCGGCGTCGCCACGTCGACCGTGCCCGGGGTGAGGACCTGATCCGTCATGACCGCTCCCTCGGCGTCCGCACCACTCGTGGCCCGATCCGGGTGACGAGTTCGTAGTTGATCGTCCCGGCGGCCTCAGCCCACTCCTCGACGCGGGGCGCGCCGGTGGCCGGGTCGCCGAAGAGGACGGCGTCGTCACCCACCGCGACCGGATCGTCTCCCACGTCGACGACGAACTGGTCCATGGCGATCCGGCCGGAGACCCGGTAGCGGCGGCCGTTGATCACGACGGGGCCGGCGTTCGAAGCGCTGCGGGGCACCCCGTCGGCGTAGCCCAGCGGGACGAGGGCGAGCGTCGTCGAGGAGTCCGCCCGGTAGCTGTAGTCGTAGGACACGCCGGTACCCGGCTCGACCCGGCGCACGGCGGCGACGGACGCCCGGAGCGTCATGACGGGGCGGAGACCGAAGGCGCCCGCCGAGCGCGCGGTGTCCTCGGTGGGTTCGAAGGGCGACAGCCCGTAGGCGGCGATCCCGAGACGCACGGCGTCGTACCGGAGCGACGGTTCGCCGAGGGCGGCCGCGGAGGCGGCCAGATGGAGACTCCGGGGCGTGAGCCCTGCGGCGGTGGCGAGGGCGACACCGCGCTCGAACCGCACGGCGGCGGCGGCGTCGTCCGCACCCGAGGTGTTCGACACATGCGAGAACAGACCGTCGATCCGGACGACACCGGAGCGCTCGGCTGCCGCGGCGGCCTGGAACAGCTCCGGCCAGTCGGCCTCGGCCGCCCCGTTCCGGCTGAGGCCGGTCTCGAGCTTGAACTGGACGACGGGCACCCCGGATCCGTGCTCCCTGGCCGCGTCGATCACGCGGTCGAGCTGCGCCACCGACGACAGACCGAGCTCGATCCCGGCGTCGAGCGCTGCACCGAAATCGGCGTCCGGTCCGTGCAACCAGGCCAGGACGGGTGCGGTGACCCCTGCCGCGCGGAGCGCGACCCCCTCGCGGATGTCGGCGACGCCGAGCCGGTCGGCACCGGCCTCGACGGCCGCCCGGGCGATCGCCGCGGCTCCGTGCCCGTAGGCGTCCGCCTTGACGACGACGATGAGTTCGGAGACGCCGGTGATCTCGCGCAGACGACGGACGTTGTGCTGGAGCGCCTCGAGGTCGATGATCGCCTCGCGCGTCGGACGCGTGTCGGAACCGCTCGGCATCAGCCCTCCCGCTCGGCGACGACGAAGGCCACGGCCACCCCGGCGTCGTGGGTCATGCTGAGGTGCAAGTTGGTGATGCCGCGCTCGGCGACGACCCCTGCCGTGACCCCGGACAGCTCGAAGTCGGGCTTCCCCTCCGGACCGTTCACGATCGCCATCTCCTGCCAACGGATCCCATCGGAGGAGCCCAGCGCCTTGATGAGCGCCTCCTTCGCGGCGAAGCGGCCCGCGAGCGATCGCAACGGCAACTCCCGCTCGGCGGGCACGAAGAGTCGGGCGAGGAGGTTCGGGGTCCGGGTCACGGCCCGCTCGAACCTCGCGAGGTCCACGAGGTCCACCCCGATACCGATGATCATCCTTCTACTCTACGGCTGACGCATCATGCGGAGCGGACCGGCCGACGGGCCACCTCGGACCCCGCGGACCGACGTCTACTCGACGGTGACGGACTTCGCCAGGTTGCGGGGCTGGTCGACGTCCAGACCCTTCGCCGTCGCGAGCTCCATCGCGAAGATGTGGAGCGGGATGACCGCGAGGAGCGGCTCGAAGAGCGGACCGGCGAGCGGGATCGGGATGACCTCGTCCGCCGAGGGCAGGACCGCTGCGTCACCCTGTTCGGCGATCGCGATCACCCGGGCACCGCGCGCGCGGATCTCCTCGATGGTCGAGACGACCTTCGGGTGCAGGATCGCAGAACCCCGCGGGCTCGGCACGACCACGAAGACGGGCTGGCCCGGCTCGATGAGGGCGATCGGTCCGTGCTTGAGCTCGCCACCGGCGAACCCTTCGGCATGGATGTAGGCGAGTTCCTTGAGCTTCAACGCACCCTCGAGGGCGATCGGATATCCGACGTGACGGCCGAGGAAGAGCACCGCTCGGGAATCGGCCATCCAGTGCGCGAGCTGAGCGATCTTCTCGGACGCACCGAGGATGCTGGCGATCTTGTCCGGGACGGCCTGCAGCTCCTCGACCTGCGCCGCCAGGAACTCCGGCGTCTGCGTGCCGCGGACGCGGGACAGGTGCAGGCCGAACAGGTAGAGCGCCGTGATCTGGGCGGTGAACGCCTTCGTCGACGCGACCGCGACCTCCGGCCCGGCGTGCGTGTACACGACGGCGTCGGACTCGCGGGCGATCGTCGCGCCCTGGGTGTTGCAGATCGACAGGGTCTTCGCGCCGGACTCGCTCGCGAAACGGACCGCCATGAGCGTGTCCATCGTCTCGCCCGACTGGCTCACCGAGATGACGAGGGTGCGGGCGTCGATCACCGGGTCGCGGTAGCGGAACTCGTGGCTGAGCTCCACGGTGACCGGGATGCCAGCCCAACGCTCGATCGCGTAGGTGCCGACGGTCCCGGCGTACGCGGCCGTCCCGCAGGCGATGATCACGATGCGGTCGATGTCGAGGAAGAGCTCGTCGAGGCCGGCGAGTTCCGGGATGACGACCTGTCCGCCCTCGACCCGTCCGCGGATCGTGTTGGCGACGGCGTCGGGCTCCTCGCTGATCTCCTTCGCCATGAAGCTCGACCAGCCACCCTTGTCGGCCGCGGACGCGTCCCACTGGATCTCGAACGGCTCGGTCACGACGTGGTTGCCGGAGAAGTCGGTGACCGTGACGTCGTCCGGGGTGATGACGACCATCTGGTCCTGGCCGATCGCGACCGCTCGCTGCGTGTACTGCACGAAGGCGGCCACGTCGGATCCGAGGAAGTTCTCGCCGTCGCCGAGGCCGATGACGAGCGGCGAGTTCCGGCGCGCTCCGATCACGACGCCGGGCAGCTCCTGGTGCATCGCGAGCAGGGTGAAGGCCCCGTCGAGCCGGGCGACGACGCGGCGGAAGGCCTCGGTGAGGTCGCCCGTCGACCGGTACTCACGGCCGATGAGGACCGCGGCGATCTCCGTGTCGGTGTCGCTCTCGAAGGTGAACCCGTCGGCGAGGAGTTCGGCACGCAACTCGGCGAAGTTCTCGATGATGCCGTTGTGGATGAGCGCGAGGCGCCCCTCGTCGCCGAGGTGCGGGTGCGCGTTGCGGTCGGTCGGTCCGCCGTGCGTGGCCCAGCGGGTGTGGCCGATGCCGGTCGTCCCGGGGGCGATCGGGTTCGCGGCGAGGTCCTCGGTGAGGACGGCGAGCTTCCCGGCACGCTTGCGCGTGTTCATCGAACCCGTCGCGTCGAGGACGGCGATCCCGGCGGAGTCGTACCCCCGGTACTCGAGCCGCTTCAATCCGCCCATCAGGACGTCGACCGTCTTGTCGTTCCCGACGTACCCCACGATTCCACACATGTAGAGCAGCATAATCGCGCGATTTTGCGAGGATGCTGCACCAACTCGCGCAGCTCGACGGTCAGGTGCCGGACGGGGCGCTCAGAGCTTGCGGAGCAACACCGAGGACACGGTGTGGTCCGAGTCCTTGCGCAGGACGAGCTTCGCCCGGGAGCGGGTCGGGCGGATGTTGTCGACGAGGTTCGGCTCGTTGATCGACCGCCAGAATCCGCGCGCCTGATCGGCGGCCTCCTCGTCGGAGAGCTCGGCGAAGACGTTGAAGAAGGAGTTCGGGTTGGAGAACGCGCCGCGCTTCAACGCCATGAACCGGTCGACGTACCAGGACTCGATGTCGCGCGTCCTGGCGTCGACGTAGATGCTGAAGTCGAAGAGGTCGCTGATCGCGAGGCCACTCGCGGTCGCGGCCGGTTGCAGGACGTTCAGCCCCTCGACGATCAGGACGTCGGGACGCCGCACGACCACCTGCGCCGTCGGGATGATGTCGTAACGGAGATGCGAGTAGAACGGCGCCCGCACCTCGGCGGCCCCACTCTTCACAGCCGTGATGAACCGCAGGAGGGCCCGGCGGTCGTAGGACTCCGGGAAGCCCTTGCGATCCATGATGCCGCGTCGCTGCAGCTCCTCGTTCGGGTACAGGAACCCGTCGGTCGTCACGAGTTCGACGTGCGGGGTGTCCGGCCAGCGCGAGAGCAGCTCCCGCAGCAGTCGGGCGATCGTCGACTTGCCGACGGCCACCGAGCCCGCGACCCCGATGACGAACGGGGTGCGGAGGGCCTGATCACCGAGGAACCGACTCGTCGCCCGCCCGAGGTCCTGCGTCCCCTTCGCGTACAGGCTGAGCAGCCGGCTGAGCGGTACGTAGACTTCCTCGACCTCCCGCATGTCGAGGCGGTCGCCGAGGCCGCGGATCTGCACGACCTCGGTCTCGCTGAGCGGCGTGGACGTCTCGGGAGCGAGTCGCGCCCACTCGGCGCGGTCGATCTCCACGTAGGGCGTCGGTTGCCCGGAGGCCCCACTCGTCGTCGAAGTCATGCGATCACTCTTCCACAGCTGGACCCACCGGCCCGCCGCCGGACGACTCAGATGGCGAGTCGTTCGCGGACGACGTCGGCGAGACGATGGGCCAAGCGGTCCGCCGTCGGCTGGTCGGCCGCCTCGACCATGACCCGGACGAGCGGTTCCGTGCCCGACGGACGCAGGAGCACACGGCCCTCGTCGCCGAGCTCGGCCTCCGCGTCGCGGACCGCGACGTCGACGACCTCGTCGCCGACGAGTCGGTTGCGGTCGACGCCCGTGACGTTGACGAGGATCTGCGGGTACACCTGCATGACCTCGGCGAGCTGGGCGAGGGTCTTGCCGGTGCGCGCCATCTCGGCCACGATGTGCAGGCCCGTGAGGATGCCGTCGCCGGTGGTCGCGTAGTCGGCCATGATGACGTGGCCCGACTGCTCACCGCCCAGCGAGTAGGCGTGCTCGTTCATCGCCTCGAGGACGTAGCGGTCGCCCACACCGGTCTGCACGACCGTGATGCCGTGCTCCCGCATGGCCACGTGCAATCCGAGGTTGCTCATGACGGTCGCGACGAGCGTGTCGTCCTTGAGCTTGCCGCGCTCCTGCATCGAGACCGCGAGGATCGCCATGATCTGGTCGCCGTCGACGATCTTGCCGTCGGCGTCGACCGCCAGGCACCGGTCCGCGTCGCCGTCGTGCGCGATGCCCAGATCGGCGCCGTGCTCGAGGACCGCCCGTGACAGGAGGTCGAGGTGCGTCGAGCCGACCCCGTCGTTGATGTTCATGCCATCGGGGTCGTTGCCGATGATCGTGACCCGCGCGCCGGCGTCGCGGAAGGTCTCCGGTGACACGCCGGCGGCAGCGCCGTGCGCACAGTCCAGGACGACGTGGATGCCGTCCAGGCGGTTGGGCAGGCTGCCGAGCAGGTGGACGACGTAGCGGTCCTCGGCGTCGGCGAACCGGACGATGCGACCGACGTCGGCACCGGTCGGGCTGAGCTTGGGGCGGTCGAGGTATTCCTCGATCCGGCGCTCCACGGCGTCGGGGAGCTTGGTGCCACCACGGGCGAAGATCTTGATGCCGTTGTCGGGCGCGGGGTTGTGCGAGGCGGAGATCATCACGCCGAAGTCGGCGTCGATGTCGGCGATGAGGAACGCCGTCGCGGGCGTCGGCAGGACGCCTGCCTCGAGCACGTCGACGCCCGAGGACGCCAGGCCCGCCGCGACGGCGGCGGACAGGAACTCGCCGGAGATGCGGGGGTCGCGTGCGAGCACGGCGACCGGACGCTTCCCGGCGGCACGGCGGGCCTCAGCACTACGGCCTTGCCCAAGCACCACTGCGGTGGCTTGGGCAAGGCCGAGAGCGAGGTCTGCCGTCAGGTCGGCGTTCGCGAGACCGCGAACACCGTCGGTACCAAACAGCTGAGGCATTGAGCTTCGCTTGTCCTGAGCGCGATTAGCGCTTCGAGAACTGCGGAGCCTTACGGGCCTTCTTGAGTCCGGCCTTCTTGCGCTCCTTGACGCGAGCGTCGCGGGAGAGGAAGCCGGCCTTCTTCAGCGTGGCGCGGTTGTTCTCCTCGTCGATCTGGTTGAGCGAGCGCGCGATGCCGAGACGCAGCGCACCGGCCTGGCCCGAGGGGCCACCACCGGAGATGCGTGCGATGACGTCGTAGCCGCCGACCAGGTCGAGGACGGTGAACGGGTCGTTGATGAGCTGCTGGTGCAGCTTGTTCGGGAAGTAGTCCTCGAGCGTGCGGCCGTTGACCGTGATGGTGCCGCTGCCGGGGACGAGGCGCACGCGGGCGATGGCCTGCTTGCGGCGACCGACGGCTGCGCCGGGGACGCTCAGCACGGCGCGAGGCGCGGTGACAGCTGCTTCAGGAGCCGACTCGGTGGAGTAGCTCTGCGGGGTCTCTTCGATGGAATCTGCGATGTTCGCCACTGTAAAATCCTTTTTTCTTGTCCGGTGCTTACTGGGCGACCTGGTCGAGCGTGAACGGCTTGGGCTGCTGAGCGGCGTGAGGGTGCTCGCTGCCGGTGTAGACCTTGAGCTTCTTCAGCTGGTCGCGGCCGAGGGAGTTCTTCGGCAGCATGCCGCGGATCGCCTTCTCGACGGCGCGGATCGGGTTCTTCTCGAGGAGCTCGGCGTAGGTGACGGCCGAGAGCCCGCCCGGGTAACCGGAGTGGCGATAGGCCTTCTTCTGCAGGAGCTTGGCGCCGGTGAGGGCGACCTTGTCTGCGTTGACGATGATGACGAAGTCGCCACCGTCCATGTGCGGGGAGAAGGTCGCCTTGTGCTTGCCGCGCAGGAGCGCTGCGGCGTGGCTGGCCAGGCGGCCGAGGACCACGTCGGTGGCGTCGATGACGACCCAGTCGTGCGTGATCTCACTGGCCTTCGGGGAATACGTGCGCGTCACAATAGTGCTGCTTTCTGGTCGGAGTTGGTCGTTCGTGAATCCCGCTCCTGTTGGGAGTTCCGATCGGAACGCCCGAGGTGGAGGGCTCAACTTCGGGTACCGCACCGCAGAAGGCGCAGGCACCAACGGGAGAGTCTACGTGATCACCCCTCGTCGGTCAATTCACACCCGCGATCAGTCGGCGCCCGCCGCGACGTGTTCGTGGCTCCGCCGCTGCCGGGTCGTCGCCGCGCGGGACTGCAAGAGACCGGGCTCCGGATACCCGACGTCGACGAGGGTCAGTCCCCGCGCCGGCATGACCCGGAAGTCGATCTCCCGGTGCCCGCCGTCCCGGAGCCGGACGACCTCCTCGAGCGACAGACGCCCCTCCCCCACGGCGACGCAGGCACCGACGAGCGAACGGACCATGCTGTGGCAGAACGCGTCGGCGGTGAGTCGGGCGACGAGCACACCCGCGTCGTCGCGTTCCCAGCTGAAGGCCTGCAGGGTGCGGATGGTCGTGGCCCGAGGTCGCGGCTTGCAGTAAGCCTGGAAGTCGTGGAGTCCGACGAGGGACGCCGCCGCCTGCTGGAGCAGCTCGAGGTCGAGTGAGGAGGTCGTCCAGCTCGTGGTGCGGCGGACGATCGGATCCTTGCGCACGCCGGCGTCTGCGAGCCGGTACCGGTAATGACGCCAGACGGCGGAGAACCGCGCGTCGAAGCCCTCCGGAGCCGGCTCGGCCGCGTGGATGACCACGTCGCGATCCATCCCGAGGACGCCGTTCAGTCGCCGGGCCAGCAGGGTGCTCGCGCTCTCGAAACGCGGAGAGCCGTCGGGGAACTCCGCGTGGCGGCCCTGCAGGCGGGTGATTTTCGCCAACTGGGGTTCGGTCAGGTCGAGGTGCGCCACCTGGCCCGATGCGTGGACACCGGCGTCGGTGCGGCCTGCTACCACGAACCGCGGCACGGGTGGAACGGTCTTCCCGAGCACCCGGTAGAGCGCCTCCTCGAGGACGCCCTCGACCGTCCGCAGGCCGGGTTGCTTCGCCCACCCGGCGAAGTCCGTCCCGTCGTAGGCGATCGCGAGTTTGAACCGCTGCGCCGGAAGGACACCCTCCGCCTCGGACGCGTCACCGCTCACGGACGTACGCCAGATCACGCGTCGTCGCGACGAACCCCTGCCGTTCGTAGAGCCCGAGCGCTCCCGTCGGACTGGCCGTGTCGACCTCGAGCGTCGCCCGCTCCAGACCGGCCGCCTGGATCCGTCGGAGTGCCGCGGCGAGGAGGGCCGGAGCCAGGCGCCGCCCGCGCCAGTCGCGGACGGTACCCACCAGGGCGATGTAGGCGCTCGTGAAGCCCTGAGCAGACCAGCTGTCCTCGTCGACCTCCGCCAGGGTGAACCCGACGACCCGTCCGTCGTCGGCGACCGCCACCACCGAGAGGTCGTCTCGGAAGTGTGCGCCGCCCACGAACTGCGCCCACATCGCCGGAACCGTCTCGAGGCTCCCCCAGTGGTCGCGGAAGGAGTCGTTCCGTGCGTCGCGCGTGCGATCGGCGAACTCGGGCCGGTACTCCTCGAGCGTGACGCCGGCGGGGACGTCGATCTCCTCGACCGGCCGGGAGAGGTCGCGCTCCATGATGGTGAAGTAGCGTGCCACGCCGAACCCGAACCGCTCCAACAACCGCGCCGCCGCGGTGTTGCGTTCGTCGACGTAGGCCCGCGAGGAGGCCGGAGCGCCCGCCTCCACCGAGGCCAGCTGCTGCTCGGACCGCTTGAGGGACCAGGCGAGCAGGACACGACCGATCCCACGCTCGCGCCACGCGGGGTGCACGCCGCCGAACACGTAGGAGTACACGGAGACGTCCCTCGACGGCGACAGGATCACCATCGCGTAGGCGACGAGCGTCCCGTCCTCGGCGAACGCGAGCAGACTGTCGGTCGCCATGTCGATCCACTCGTGATCGAACTCGTCGGCGATCTCGTCACGGCTCGTCACCCGGTGGGGGTTGTCGAAGGGGTCCATCGCGCGGCACAGCGCGACGATGTCGTCGATGTCCGCGCGCTCCGCCGGACGCCACTGCGTGATCTCGGGGTGCTGCGGACCGGCTGGCTGGCCGGCCGGAACGGCAGGAGTGGTACTCATACCTCCAGCCTAGGACACCGTCGAAACGTGCCCGGGAACGACGGAACCCCGCCCTCCGTGCGGAGAGCGGGGTTCCGTTGGTGTGGTGCCGAACCTACTTGGCGTCCTTCGCGGGAGCCTCGTCGGTGGTCTCGCCGGCGTCGACCGACTCGCCGTCGGTCTCCGTTGCCTCGACTGCCTCAGCAGCCTCGACCTCGGCCTCGGCGGCAGCGGGCGTCTCCTCGGCAGGAGCCTCGTCGACCGGCGCTGCGGCGTGCTTCGCCGACTGCTTGGCCGGCTTCGCCTTCGGCGTGACGGGCTCGAGGACGAGCTCGATCACGGCCATCGGAGCGTTGTCGCCCTTGCGGTAGCCGGTCTTGATGATGCGCGTGTAGCCGCCCTGACGGTCGGCGACGAGCGGAGCGATCTCCGTGAAGAGCTCGTGGACGACGCTCTTGTCGGTGATGGTCGCGAGCACCCGACGGCGGGCGTGCAGGTCGCCACGCTTCGCGAAGGTGATCAGGCGCTCAGCGAGCGGACGAAGACGCTTCGCCTTGGTCTCGGTGGTCTGGATGCGCTTGTGGGTGAACAGCGCAGCAGCGAGGTTGGCGAGCAGCAGACGCTCGTGAGCGGGGCCGCCTCCGAGGCGGGGTCCCTTGGTGGGAGTAGGCATTCTTGTCTCTCTTCAGGTTGGAAAGTCGTCAGGTGGATCGCGAGCTAGGAGACGGTCTCGTCGTCGTAGCCGCTGTAGAAGTGGGCGCCGTCGAACCCGGGGACCGAGTCCTTCAGCGAGAGGCCCATTTCGGTGAGCTTGTCGCGAACCTCATCCACCGACTTCTGACCGAAGTTGCGGATGTTCATGAGCTGCGTCTCCGACAGCGCGACGAGCTCGCTGACGTTGTTGATGCCCTCACGCTTGAGGCAGTTGTACGAGCGCACGGAGAGGTCGAGGTCCTCGATCGGGATCGAGAGCTCGCCGGGCAGCACGGCGTCGACCGGCGCGGGGCCGATCTCGATGCCTTCTGCGGCGGTGTTGAGCTCGCGGGCCAGACCGAACAGCTCGGTCAGCGTGCGACCGGCCGACGCGATGGCGTCGCGCGGCGTGATCGCCGGCTTCGACTCGACGTCGACGACCAGGCGGTCGAAGTCGGTGCGCTCACCGGCACGAGTCGCCTCGACGCGGTAGGTGACCTTGAGGACGGGCGAGTAGATCGAGTCGACGGGGATCTGACCGGCTTCGCTGAACTCGTTGCGGTTCTGCGTCGCCGAGACGTAGCCACGGCCACGCTCGATCGTGAGCTCGAGCTCGAACTTCGCCTTGTCGTTGAGCGTCGCGATGACCAGGTCCGGGTTGTGGACCTCGACACCGGCCGGAGCCGAGATGTCGGCCGCGGTGACCTGGCCTGCGCCGGTCTTGCGGAGGTACGCCGTGATCGGCTCGTCGTGCTCGCTGGAGACGACGAGACCCTTGATGTTCAGGATGATCTCGGTGACGTCTTCCTTGACACCGGGGATGGTGCTGAACTCGTGCAGCACACCGTCGATGCGGATGCTCGTGACTGCGGCGCCCGGGATGGACGACAGCAGGGTGCGACGGAGCGAGTTCCCGAGGGTGTACCCGAAGCCTGGCTCGAGCGGCTCGATGATGAACCGGCTGCGGAACTCCGAGATGGATTCTTCGGTGAGCGTAGGGCGCTGTGCGATGAGCACTATGGATTCCTTTCGGCTAAGTGTCCGCTATATGACACTTGCGTTGGCGAGGTATTGAATTGTGTTCGCTGGCCCTGGTCACCAGGACCATGCCGTGATCCGTCCGCGGCGATCAGATGATCGCCACGGACGGATCACGGCCGGTGAACCGAAGGAATTAGACGCGGCGACGCTTCGGGGGGCGGCAACCGTTGTGTGCCTGAGGCGTGACGTCGTTGATCGATCCGACCTCGAGGCCTGCGGCCTGGAGCGAACGGATCGCGGTCTCGCGGCCGGAGCCCGGTCCCTTGACGAAGACGTCGACCTTCTTCATGCCGTGCTCCTGCGCCTGACGCGCAGCCGACTCGGCGGCGAGCTGTGCGGCGAACGGGGTCGACTTGCGCGAACCCTTGAAGCCGACGCCACCGGACGAAGCCCAGCTGATGACCGCGCCCGAGGGGTCGGTGATCGAGACGATCGTGTTGTTGAACGTCGACTTGATGTGGGCCTGGCCCACGGCGATGTTCTTCTTTTCCTTCTTACGCGGCTTCCGAACGGCCGACTTTGGTGCTGCCATGAATATCTCCTGAGTCCTATGACGAGGCGACTAGGCGGGGCCTAGCGGGCCTTCTTCTTGCCGGCGACGGTGCGCTTCGGGCCCTTGCGGGTGCGCGCATTGGTCTTGGTGCGCTGGCCGTGGACCGGAAGGCCACGACGGTGACGGATGCCCTGGTAGGACCCGATCTCCACCTTGCGGCGGATGTCGGCGGCGACCTCACGGCGGAGGTCACCCTCGACCTTGAAGGTGCCCTCGATGTAATCGCGCAGGGCGATCAGCTGGTCATCGGTGAGATCCTTCACGCGGATGTCTCCGCTGATGCCGGTGTCGGCGAGGGTCTTGAGTGACCGCGTGCGGCCAACACCGTAGATGTACGTCAGTGCAACTTCCACGCGCTTGTCGCGTGGGATGTCTACGCCGGCGAGACGTGCCATGGTGGCTTCTCCTAGGAGTTGTGGAGGTGTGGAGCAATTCCGGTGCTCGGGCCTCCGACCCGAGGTGTCCCCCGCCGCGCTTGCGCGTTGCAGGATATGGAACTGCCGTTAGAGGGGTGCTGCTGTGGTGCTTAGGGCTGCGTGCTGCAGGTCCTCTGAGATCAACCCTGGCGCTGCTTGTGGCGCGGGTTCTCGCAGATGACCATGACGCGGCCGTTGCGACGGATGACCTTGCACTTGTCGCAGATCTTCTTGACGCTGGGCTTGACCTTCATAGTTCTCTCTTTTCGCTGTCGTCGTGCCGGGCCCGACACCGGTTGGTGGCGGCGCGTCCGGCCGTTACTTACAGCGCGACCTACTTGTAGCGGTAGACGATCCGACCACGGGTCAGGTCGTAGGGGGTCAGTTCCACGATCACGCGGTCCTCTGGGAGGATGCGGATGTAGTGCTGACGCATTTTGCCCGAAATGTGGGCAAGTACCTTGTGTCCGTTGGTCAGCTCAACGCGGAACATCGCGTTGGGCAGAGCCTCGACCACTTGGCCCTCGATCTCGATGACGCCGTCTTTTTTGGCCATAGCCTCACTGTCGCTCAGGTTGAGTCGCACTGGTCGTGCGGATGGATTGCGGTGCGGATGTCGGCTCGCCGAAGGCATGCAGAAAGCACCAAAGATCGATTCTATGCTATGTTTCGGCGTTTCACCAACTCAACGTCGAGAGGCGCCCGTCGTCACTCGGTCCGCGCGAGGAGGGCGGCGTTCAGCTCCGCCGTGAGTCCTCGGTCGATGCCGACCGGCCGGCCGTCGACGGCTGCGACGGGGGCGGCCAGCCGCACGCTCGACAGCAACCACACCGCATCGGCCTGCATCACATCGTCCGGGGTCAGCATGCGGTGTTCACACGGGTGTCCCTCGGCTTCGAGGTACTCCCAGAGCGCCAGTTGCGTGGTGCCGGGGAGGATCCCGCTCGACGCGGGCGGCGTGACGAAGGTGCCCCTGATCCGGGCGACCACGGTCGAGGTCGGCCCCTCGAGCACGAACCCGTCGCTGCTCACGAAGAGCACGTCGTCCGCGCCACGACGGTGCGCCTCCCGGAGGGCGGCCATGTTGACCGCGTACGAGAGCGTCTTCGCGCCCGCGAGCAGCCAGGGCGACCGCTCCTGGACGTCACTCGACAGGCCACGATCCAGGAGCACGACCTCGATCCCGTCCGCTCGTTCCGGGAATCCGCTCGCCGGTGTCGCCGAGACCCAGGCCGTCGGACGCTCACCGCTCCCCCGGGTGAGGACGAGACGCACCGCGCTCTGCTCGGCGTCCGGGAGCGCTGCGACCGCGCGATCGACAGCCGTCCGCCACTGCGCGTGGTTCGGCGCAGGCAGGTCGAGGATGGCCGCCGATTCGGTCAGCCGGGCGAGGTGCGCGTCGACCGACTGCGCGTGGCGCCCGACCACACCGATCGTCTCGAAGATCCCGTCGCCGCGTGCCGGCCCCAGGTCGAAGACGCTCAGGACACCGGAGCCGTCACCGCCGGAGGTGATCGACGCTTCGAGCGTCGCCTCGTCGGCCACGGCGTCTGCTGGCAGGACGTCGAGCAGGAACACGATCGGAGCACTCATGACGAGCAACTCTACCGGTGGCGCAGCCGACGCCGGCAGCGCGGTGATCAGGCGGGGCGGACCGGTGTGACGCCGAACGCGGCCAGGGCGGCAGCGCCGCCATCTGGCGCCGTCAGCACCCAGATGCCGTCGCGGTGCACGGCCACGCTGTGCTCCCAGTGCGCGGCAGCCGCACCGTCGAGCGTGGCGACCGTCCATTCGTCGTCGCGGACGAAGGTGTCGGGGCTCCCCGCCACCACCATCGGCTCGATGGCCACGACGAGCCCGGGCTTCACCTCGGGGCCGCGCTGGCGGACGCGGTAGTTGAAGACCGGCGGTGCCTCGTGCATCGTGCGACCGATGCCGTGACCGACGTAATCGGTGAGGATGCCGTACGGACGTCCCTTAGGGGAATGGTCCTCGACGTACTCCTCGATCGCCGCACCGACCTGATTGAGGTGACGCGCCGTCGCGAGTTCGGCGATGCCGGCCCACAGCGACCCTTCGGTCACGGCCGACAACCGCTCGCGCTCGGCGACGAGTTCCGGACGGCTCGGGTCGGGCAGGACGATGGTCATCGCCGAATCGCCGTTCCAGCCGTCGATCTCCGCCCCGCTGTCGACCGAGACGATGTCACCGGGAGCGAGGACCCGGCCGCCGGGGATCCCGTGCACGACGTCGTCGTTCACCGAGGTGCAGACCGTGTGCCGGTATCCCGGGACGAGCTTGAAGTTGGAGTGGCCGCCGGCAGCGATGATCGCCGCCTCCGCCACCGCGTCGAGCTGCAGGGTCATGACTCCGGGAGCGATCCGTTCGCGGACCGCGTCGAGCGACGCCGCCGTGGCGAGCCCGGGCGCGATCATCGCGCGCATCTGCTCGGGGGTCTTGTAAATCGACTTCCGGAACACCGTACTGGAGGCGTTCTGCGTCAGACGGCGGGCACGATGATGCCGCGAGCTGCCAACGCGGCATCGATCCGGGCGGTCACCTCGGACACCTCACCGAGTCCGTCCACGGCGACGACGAGTCCGCGCGCGGTGAAGACCTCGATCAGCGGAGCCGTCTCCTTCGCGTACAGCTCGAGCCGGTGACGGATGACCTCTTCGGTGTCGTCGGGGCGACCTTCCGCTTCAGCACGCTTCAGCAACCGGACGACGACCTCCTCCGTCTCGGCCTGCAACTGCACGACCGCGTCGAGACTCGTGCCGTTCTCCGCGAGGAGCGCGTCGAGCGCGACGACCTGGTCGGTCGTGCGCGGGTACCCGTCGAGCAGGAACCCGTCGAGGGCGTCCGGCTGGTGCAGGCGGTCGCGCACGATCTCGTTGGTCAACGAGTCCGGGACGTAGCCGCCCCCGCGGACGAGCTCCTGGACCTGCTTGCCGAGCGGCGTGCCGCCCTTGATGTTCGCGCGGAAGATGTCTCCGGTCGAGATCGCCGGGATGCCGAAGCGCTCCGACAGGAAGGCTGCCTGCGTGCCCTTGCCGGACCCGGGAGGACCGACGATGAGCAGACGGGGCTTTCCGGACGCGCTCAACGCAGGAGTCCTTCGTAGTGGCGCTGCTGGAGCTGCGAGTCGATCTGCTTCACCGTCTCGAGGCCGACGCCGACGATGATGAGGATCGATGCGCCGCCGAAGGGGAAGTTCGCATTCGCGCCGACGAGCGCCAGAGCGATGAGTGGCAGGAGCGCGATCAACCCCAGATAAATCGAGCCGGGGAGCGTGACCCGTGTCAGCACGTAGTCGAGGTACTCGGCCGTCGGGCGACCCGCGCGGATGCCGGGGATGAAGCCGCCGTACTTCTTCATGTTGTCGGCGACCTCTTCTGGGTTGAAGGTGATCGCGACGTAGAAGTAGGTGAACCCGACGATGAGCAGGAAGTACATGAGCATGTACAGCGGGTGGTCGCCCTTGGTGAGGTACTGCTGGATCCAGAGGACCCACGGCGCCGGCGTACCGGTCGTCGGCTGGTTGAACTGCGCGATGAGGGCCGGCAGGTACAGGATCGACGACGCGAAGATGACGGGCACCACACCGGCCATGTTGACCTTGATGGGGATGTAGGTGTTGTTGCCGCCGTAGGTGCGGCGTCCGACCATGCGCTTGGCGTACTGCACGGGGATGCGGCGCTGCGACTGTTCGACGAACACGACGAGCCCGACGATGACCAGCCCGACGGCGAGGACGAGGAGGAAGACCTCCGGTCCCTTCGCAGTCCAGATGGCGGCGAGCGAACCGGGGAAGGTCGCGGCGATCGAGGTGAAGATGAGGAGGGACATGCCGTTGCCGACACCACGCTCGGTGACGAGCTCGGCCATCCACATGACGAGGCCGGTGCCGGCCGTCATGGTGACGACCATGAGGAGCATGCCGTACCAGGTGCCGCCCTGGGCGGTGATGAGGTCGGCGCAGACGCCGCCCTGGTTCCCGAAGAGCGCACCGCTCTTCGCGACCGTGATCAGCGTCGTCGACTGGAGGATGCCGAGGAAGATCGTCAGGTAGCGGGTGTACTGCGTCAGCTTGCCCTGGCCGGACTGGCCTTCCTTGTGCAGCGTCTCGAAGTGCGGGATGACCACGCGGAGCAGCTGGACGATGATCGACGCGGTGATGTAGGGCATGATGCCCAGCGCGAAGATGGAGAGTTGGAGGAGAGCGCCACCGCTGAAGAGGTTGACGAGCTCGTAGAGGCCCGAAGCTCCGGCTGCCTGCTGGTTCGCGAGGCACTGCTGCACGTTCGGGAAGTTCACGAACGGAGCTGGGATGAAGGACCCGAGCCGATAGATGGCGATGATTCCGAGTGTGAACCCGATCTTCCGACGAAGATCCGGGGTCCGGAAGATCCGGCCGATGGCGGTGAACAAAAGGGGCCTCCTGTGGGATGGTGCGGGGTCGGCCCGGGTGACCGGCATGATGCCGGCCACCCGAGTGAGCTCCTGTGCGGAGCCGGCCGAGGGCTACTTGACGCTGCCCCCGGCTGCCACGATCTTCTGCTCAGCTGAGCCGGAGACCTTGTCGACCGCGACATTCAGCTTAACCGAGATGTCACCGTTTCCGAGAACCTTGACCTTCTCGTTCTTCCGGACGGCACCCTTGGCGACGAGGTCGACCGTGGTGACGTCGCCACCCTTGGGGTACAGCTCGGCGAGCTTCTCCAGGTTCACGACCTGGTACTCGACGCGGAAGGGGTTCTTGAAGCCACGGAGCTTCGGGGTGCGCATGTGCAGCGGCATCTGCCCACCCTCGAAGCCGACCTTGACGTTGTAGCGGGCCTTCGTACCCTTGGTACCGCGACCAGCGGTCTTACCCTTGGACGCCTCACCGCGACCGACGCGCATCCGGGCCTTCTTGGCACCGGCGGCGGGACGGAGGTGGTGGACCTTCAGGACCTGCTCGCGCTTCTCGGCGGGCTCGTCCGTCGCGGGCTTCTTGGCAGCAGCAGCCTTGGGGGCCGCCTTCGCCTTCGGCTCGGACTTCGCAGCGGCCGTCTTCGGAGCTGCCTTCGCAGCGGCCTTGGGGGCCTTCTCCTCAGTGGTTTCGTTCTTCTCAGCCATTAGTCGATCTCCTCAACCTGTACGAGGTGAGCAACAGTGTTCACGTAGCCGCGGTTCTGTGCGTTGTCCGGACGGACGACGACAGCACCGATGCGACGGAGCCCCAGGCTGCGAAGCGTGTCGCGCTGGTTCTGCTTCTCACTAATTCTGCCCTTGATCTGGGTGATCCTCAGCTGGGCCATCAGGCACCTACCTTCGCAGCAGCGGCCGCCTGAACGGCCTCTGCCTCTGCGCGGAGCAGACGGGCCGGAGCGACCTGGTCGAACTCGAGACCACGACGAGCTGCAACGGCACGAGGTTCCTCGAGCTGCTTCAGCGCCGTGACGGTCGCGTGGACGATGTTGATCGTGTTGGACGAACCGAGCGACTTGCTCAGGACGTCGTGGATACCGGCGCACTCGAGGACGGCGCGGACCGGACCACCGGCGATGACACCGGTACCGGCGGCGGCGGGGCGCAGGAGCACCACACCGGCTGCCGCCTCACCCTGGGTGGGGTGCGGGATGGTCGAACCGACGCGCGGGACGCGGAAGAAGTTCTTCTTCGCCTCCTCGACGCCCTTCGCGATCGCGAGGGGCACTTCGCGGGCCTTGCCGTAGCCGACGCCGACCATGCCGTTGCCGTCTCCGACGACCACGAGGGCGGTGAAGCTGAAGCGACGACCACCCTTCACGACCTTCGAGACACGGTTGATGGTCACGACGCGCTCCAGGAACTGGCTCTTGTCGCTGTCGCGGCTTCCGCGGTCGCGGTTCGGGTTGCGCTCACGGCCTCCGCGACGCGCCTCGCGCGGCTCGCGGTCACCGGTCGGTGCCGTCGACGCCGCGGTCTCGACCGGGGCCTCGGCCACGGTTGCGACAGGCTCTTGCAGCTGCTTGTTGTCTTCGCTCACAGGTTCAATCCGCCCTCTCGAGCACCATCGGCAATTGCTGCCACGCGACCTGCGTAGCGGTTGCCTCCACGGTCAAATACGACATCTTCGATGCCGGCTGCCTTTGCACGCTCGGCGATGAGTTCGCCGACCTTGCGCGACTTGGCGGTCTTGTCGCCGTCGAACGTCCGGAGGGTGTCCTCCATGGTCGAGGCGGAGACGAGGGTGTGACCCTTCGTGTCATCGACAACCTGCACGAACACGTGACGGGCTGAACGGTTGACGACGAGGCGCGGACGGACCGCGGTGCCCTCGACCTTCTTGCGCAGACGCGCGTGGCGACGGCCACGTGCGGCAGTCTTCGTTGGACGAGCCATGGTTACTTACCAGCCTTTCCGGCCTTGCGACGCACGATCTCGCCGGCGTAGCGCACGCCCTTGCCCTTGTACGGCTCGGGCTTGCGGATCTTACGGATGTTGGCGGCGACCTCGCCGACGGCCTGCTTGTCGATACCGGCGACCGTGAGCTTGTTGTTGCCCTCGACGGTCAGCGTGATGCCGACCGGCGGCTCGACGGTGACGGGGTGCGAGAAGCCGAGCGCGAACTCGACGGCGCTGCCCTTCTGTGCGACGCGGTAACCGGTACCGACGACCTCGAGGCCCTTGGAGTAGCCCTGGGTGACGCCGATGATCTGGTTCGCGATGAGCGTGCGGGTCAGGCCGTGGAGCGAACGCGAGTTGCGCTCGTCGTCGGGACGCGTGACCAGCAACTGTGCGTCTTCGAGCTTGACCTCGATGGGGCTGGCGACGACGAGCGAGAGCTCACCCTTCGGGCCCTTGACGGTGACGTTCTGGCCGGCGACGTCGATGGTGACGCCTGCCGGGATGTCGATGGGGAGTCTTCCAATACGAGACATGACTGGCTACCACACGTAGGCGAGGATTTCCCCACCCACGCCCTTCTTCTCGGCCTGGCGGTCCGTGAGGAGTCCGCTGGAGGTGGACAGGATGACGACGCCGAGGCCGCCGAGGACCTTGGGGATCTCGTTCGACTTCGCGTAGACGCGGAGGCCGGGCTTCGAGACGCGCTTGATGCCGGCGATGGAGCGCTCGCGGTTCGGGCCGAACTTGAGGCTCAGCGAGAGCGTCTGTCCGACGGCCGCGTCTGCGACCTCCCAGCCGGAGATGTAGCCCTCGGACTTGAGGATCTCGGCGATGTTCACCTTGAGCTTGGAGTGCGGCATCGACACGGTGTCGTGGTGCGCCGAGTTCGCATTGCGCAGTCTGGTCAGCATGTCTGCGACCGGATCTGTCATGGTCATATCGAGTGTTTCCTTTGTTCACCAGGTTTCGACATCCTGTGCAAGGGTGCCGACCTGTGGTGGTTGAACCGTTCTGGGCAGGAGCGCCCCGAACGGGCGGAAGCCCGGTCCTCGACATACACCGAGGACCGGGCAGAAGCTCAGCCTACTTGGACTCAGCTGCCTTGAACGGGAAGCCGAGCGCCTTGAGCAGCGCGCGACCCTCGTCGTCGTTCTTGGCCGTGGTCACGACGGTGATGTCGAAGCCGCGGACGCGATCGATCTTGTCCTGGTCGATCTCGTGGAACATGGACTGCTCCTGGAGACCGAAGGTGTAGTTGCCGTTGCCGTCGAACTGCTTGTCCGAGAGGCCGCGGAAGTCGCGGATACGCGGAAGAGCGAGGCTCAGCAGGCGGTCCAGGAACTCCCAGGCGCGGTCGCCACGAAGCGTGACGTGAGCGCCGATGGGCTGACCCTCGCGCAGCTTGAACTGCGCGATGGACTTGCGAGCCTTGGTGACCTGCGGCTTCTGGCCGGTGATCTTGGTGAGGTCCGAAACAGCGCCGTCGATGACCTTGCTGTCGCGGGCTGCCTCGCCCACACCGGTGTTGACGACGACCTTCACGAGACCGGGCACCTGGTGCACGTTCGTGAAGCCGAAGTCCTTCTGCAGCTGCGGAAGGATCTCAGCGCGGTACTTCTGCTTGAGACGGGGCTGGATTTTGCCAGTCGCCACTTCTGTGTCGGTCATTAGAGGTCCTTACCTGACTTCTTGGCGTAACGAACGCGGACCGTCTTGGTGACGCCGTCCTTCGTGACTTCCTCGTTGCGGTGGCCGACCTTCGTCGGGCCCTTGGTCTCCGGGTCGACGAGCGCGACGTTGGAGATGTGGATCGAAGCCTCGACGGTCTCGATGCCGCCGGTCTTCGTCCCACGCTGGGTCTGGCCGACACGGGAGTGCTTCGTGACGTAGTTGACGCCCTCCACGATCACCCGGTTCTTGTCCGCCAGGACCTCGATGACGCGACCCTGCTTGCCGCGGTAACCACCGCGGTCCTGCTTCGGGCCGGAGACGACCTGAACCAGGTCGCCCTTCTTGATCTTTGCCATGACTTAGATAACCTCCGGCGCCAACGAGACGATCTTCATGAACTTCTTGTCACGAAGCTCGCGACCGACCGGTCCGAAGATGCGGGTACCACGGGGGTCCCCGTCAGCCTTCAGGATGACAGCGGCGTTCTCGTCGAACTTGATGTAGGAACCGTCGGGACGACGGGTCTGCTTGCGGGTGCGGACGATGACCGCCTTGACGACGTCGCCCTTCTTGACGTTGCCACCGGGGATCGCGTCCTTGACGGTCGCGACGATGGTGTCACCGAGACCCGCGTAGCGGCGGCCGGAGCCACCGAGCACACGAATGGTCAGGAGCTCCTTGGCACCGGTGTTGTCGGCGACCTTGACTCGTGATTCTTGCTGAAGCATTGTTCGCTTTCCTCTCAGTAAGCCGCGAGGCCTACTTGGCCTTCTCGAGAATCTCGACCAGGCGCCAGCGCTTGGTGGCGCTGGTCGGGCGGGTCTCGCTGATCAGGACGAGGTCGCCGATACCGGCGGAGTTCGCCTCGTCGTGAGCCTTGACCTTGGAGGTGCGGCGGATGACCTTGCCGTAGAGCGGGTGCTTCACGCGGTCCTCGACCTCGACGACGATGGTCTTCTCCATCTTGTCGCTGGTCACCAGACCACGACGGGTCTTGCGGTAGCCACGAGCAGCGGCGTCCTTGACGTCGTGCTCGGCCGACTCGTGACCCTCGGGGGCCTTGTCAGTAGCGGTAGCCATGTCTAGGCCTCCTTCGTGGTCTCGGCGTCGGCTGCAGCGGTGTCCTCGGACTTCGGTGCGGCCTTGGCCTTCTTGGTCTTCTTCTCGGCCTTGGCCTCGACGACCTCGACGGTCGGCGTGGCCCGGATGCCGAGCTCGCGCTCACGGATGACCGTGTAGATGCGAGCGATGTCGCGCTTCACGGCGCGCAGGCGGCCGTGGTTCTCGAGCTGTCCCGTGGCCGACTGGAAGCGCAGGTTGAACAGCTCTTCCTTGGCCTTGCGGAGCTCCTCGACGAGGCGCTGGTCTTCAAAGGTGTCGAGCTCGACGGGGGTGAGCTCCTTGGATCCGATCGCCATTATGCGTCGCCCTCCTCGCGCTTGATGATGCGTGCCTTGAGGGGCAGCTTGTGGATTGCACGGGTGAGCGCCTCGCGGGCCAGGGTCTCATCGACTCCGGCGACCTCGAACAGCACACGACCCGGCTTGACGTTCGCGACCCACCACTCGGGCGAACCCTTACCGGAACCCATGCGGGTTTCGGCGGGCTTCTTGGTCAGCGGACGGTCGGGGTAGATGTTGATCCACACCTTGCCGCCGCGCTTGATGTGACGCGTCATGGCGATACGAGCGGACTCGATCTGACGGTTGGTCACGTAAGCGGGCGTCAGGGCCTGGATGCCGTACTCACCGAACGACACCTTGGTGCCACCGGTTGCCTGGCCGGAACGGCCGGGGTGGTGCTGCTTCCGGTGCTTGACTTTGCGTGGGATCAACATGGTTATGCCTCAACTCCTGCGGCGGCGGGCGCCTCGACAGCTGCCTTGGGGGCGCTGCTCGGACCGGCGTTGCGACGGGGGCGGTCGCCACCGTCACGGCGCTCGGGACGCGTCGACTTCTGGTTGGCCTGCTCGCGAGCAAGCTCCTTGTTGGTGATGTCGCCCTTGTAGATCCAGACCTTCACGCCGATGCGGCCGAACGTGGTCTTCGCCTCGTAGAAGCCGTAGTCGATGTTCGCGCGGAGCGTGTGCAGCGGCACACGGCCTTCGCGGTAGAACTCGGAACGGCTCATCTCAGCGCCGCCGAGACGGCCGGACACCTGGATACGGACACCCTTGACGGTGGACGTGCGCTGGGCGCCCTGCAGGCCCTTACGCATCGCGCGGCGGAAGGCCACACGTGCGGAGAGCTGCTCGGCGATGCCCTGTGCGACGAGCTGAGCGTCGGCCTCGGGGTTCTTGACCTCGAGGATGTTCAGCTGGATCTGCTTCTTCGTGAGCTTCTCGAGGTCGGCACGGATGCGCTCGGCCTCGGCGCCACGACGACCGATCACGATGCCCGGACGGGCGGTGTGAATGTCGACGCGGACGCGGTCACGGGTTCGCTCGATCTCGATGCGGCTGACTCCAGCGCGGTCGAGCGAGGTCGCCAGCAGACGGCGGATCTTGACGTCTTCCGCGACGAAGTCGCTGTAACGCTGACCCTTCTTCGTGCTGTCGGAGAACCAACGCGACACGTGGTCGGTCGTGATTCCCAGACGGAAGCCGTATGGATTGACTTTCTGACCCATTACTTGCTCACCTTCTTGGCCTTGGCAGCGCCGGCAGTCTCATCAGGCGTCGAGAGCTCGACGGTGATGTGGCTGGTGCGCTTGAGGATGCGGAACGCGCGGCCCTGTGCGCGGGGACGGAAACGCTTGAGGGTTGCACCCTCATCGACGTACGCCTTCGCGATGTACAGGTCCTGCTCGTCCAGGAACACGTTGTCCTTGTCGGCCGTGACGCGAGCGTTCGCGATGGCCGAGGCAACGAGCTTGTAGATGGGCTCGCTAGCACTCTGCGGTGCGAACTTCAGGATGGCCAAGGCCTCCTGAGCCTGCTTGCCACGGATGAGCGCGACGACACGACGGGCCTTCTGGGGGGTGACGCGGATGTGTCGCACGCGGGCGATCGACTCCACCATTTCTCTTCCTCCTTCACGTCACCGCGTTAGCGGCGACGGCCCTTCTTGTCGTCCTTCACGTGTCCACGGAAGGTGCGGGTGGGCGCGAACTCGCCGAGCTTGTGCCCGACCATCGTCTCGGTGACGAACACCGGGATGTGCTTGCGACCGTCGTGGACGGCGATGGTGTGACCCAGCATGGCCGGGATGATCATCGATCGACGCGACCAGGTCTTGATCACGTTCTTGTTGCTGGCCTCGTTCGCCGTGACGACCTTGCGGAGCAGGTGGTCGTCGACGAAGGGGCCCTTCTTGAGACTGCGTGGCATCTTCTCTTACTCCTACTTACGCTTCTTGCCGGCGGTACGACGACGAACGATGAGCTTGTCGCTTTCCTTGTTGGGGTGGCGCGTGCGGCCTTCTTTCTGGCCCCACGGGCTGACCGGGTGACGTCCACCGGAGGTCTTGCCCTCACCACCACCGTGCGGGTGGTCGATCGGGTTCATCGCGACACCACGGACGGTCGGGCGGACGCCCAGCCAGCGCTTACGGCCGGCCTTACCCCAGTTGATGTTCGACTGCTCGGCGTTGCCGACCTCACCGATGGTGGCGCGGCAGCGCAGGTCGACGTTGCGGATCTCGCCGGACGGCAGACGGAGCTGCGCGTACGGGCCGTCCTTCGCGACGAGACGCACCGATGCACCCGCGGAGCGGGCCATCTTCGCGCCGCCACCGGGACGGAGCTCGATCGCGTGGATGACGGTACCGGTCGGGATGTTCTTCAAGGGCAGGTTGTTACCCGGCTTGATGTCCGCGCCGGCGCCCGACTCGACGATGTCGCCCTGGCTCAGCTTGTTCGGAGCGAGGATGTAGCGCTTGGTGCCGTCCACGAAGTGGAGCAGCGCGATACGAGCCGTGCGGTTGGGGTCGTACTCGATGTGAGCGACCTTGGCGTTGACGCCGTCCTTGTCGTTGCGACGGAAGTCGATCAGACGGTACTGGCGCTTGTGGCCACCACCGATGTGACGCGTCGTGATGCGGCCCTGGTTGTTGCGACCACCGGTCTTCGACAACGGACGAAGCAGCGACTTCTCCGGCGTCGTACGGGTGATCTCCGCGAAGTCCGCGACAGACGAACCGCGACGACCAGGAGTCGTGGGCTTGTACTTACGAATAGCCATTTCTTATTCCTCTTCGTTCCCGGCCGTCTTAGCCAACAGCCGTGAAGATGTCGATGGAACCCGACTTGAGCGACACGATGGCGCGCTTGGTGTCCTTGCGCTTTCCGGTGCCGAACTTGGTGCGACGGGTCTTGCCCTGACGGGTGAGGGTGTTGATCGAAGCGACCTCGACACCGAAGATCTTCTCGATGGCGAGCTTGATCTCGGTCTTGTTCGAGCGCGGGTCGACGAGGAAGGTGTACTTGCCCTCGTCGATCAGGCTGTAGCTCTTCTCGGAGACGACCGGCGCGAAGATGACGTCGCGGGGGTCCTTGTTGATCGCGGTCATGCCGAGACCTCCTCGGTTGCGGCCTTGGCGCCGGTCTTGCTGGCGACGAATGCCTCGAAGGCGGCCTTGGTGAAGACGATGTCGTCGGAGACGAGCACGTCGTATGCGTTCAGCTGGTCGTACGACAGCACGTGCACGTTCTGCAGGTTGCGGACGCTGCGGTGGCTGAGCTCGTCGTCGCGCTGGAGGACGATCAGGACGTGCTTCGAGGAAGCGACGTTCGTCAGGTACTCGGAGACGACCTTCGTCGACGGCTTCTCGCCGAACGAGAGGGAGTCGACGACGTGGAGGCGGCTGCCACGAGCGCGGTCGGAGATGGCACCGAGCAGAGCTGCGGCGATCATCTTCTTGGGGGTGCGCTGCGAGTAGCTGCGGGGCACTGGACCGTGGACGATGCCACCGCCGGTCATCTGAGGTGCGCGGATGGAGCCCTGACGAGCGTTACCCGTGCCCTTCTGCTTGAACGGCTTGCGGCCTGCACCGGACACTTCGCCGCGGCGCTTGGTCTTGTGCGTGCCCTGGCGTGCGGCAGCGAGCTGCGCGACGACCACCTGGTGGATGAGCGGGATGTTGGTCTGAACGTCGAACACCTCGGCAGGAAGGTCGACGGTGCCGGCCTTCTTGAGCTTGGTGTCGAGCACGTCGAGAGTAGCGATAGCCATGGAACTACGCTCCCTTCACTGCGGTGCGGACGAATACGATGCGGCCACGAGCGCCGGGAACGGCACCCTTGACGAGCAGCAGGCCCTTCTCGGCGTCGATCGCGTGAACCCGGAGGTTCAGCACGGTGACGCGCTCGCCACCCATACGACCGGCCATGCGCATGCCCTTGAAGACACGGCTGGGGGTCGAGGAGGCGCCGATGGAACCCGGCTTGCGGTGGTTGCGGTGAGCACCGTGAGATGCGCCCGTTCCCTTGAAGTTGTGACGCTTCATGACACCGGCGAAACCCTTACCCTTCGAAGTGCCGACGACGTCGACCTTCTGGCCGGCCTCGAAGACACCGTCGACGGTGAGCTCCTGGCCGAGCGAGTACTCGGATGCGTCAGCGGTGCGGACCTCGGTGAGGTGACGACGCGGCGTCACGCCGGCCTTGTCGAAGTGACCCGCGTCAGGCTTGCTGACCTTGCGGGGATCGATCTGGCCGTACGCGATCTGCACGGCGTCGTAGCCGTCGACCTCGGGGGTGCGGACCTGGGTGACCACGTTGGGCGTGATCTCGATGACGGTGACGGGAACGAGCTTGTTGTTCTCGTCCCATACCTGGGTCATGCCGAGCTTGGTGCCGAGCAGACCCTTGCTGGTCTTGGTGTTAGACATGTCTTCCTTCCGTCTCTACCGAGCTCAGAGCTTGATCTCGATGTTGACGTCCGCCGGCAGGTCGAGACGCATGAGCGAGTCGACGGCCTTCGGGGTCGGGTCGATGATGTCGATCAGACGCTTGTGGGTGCGCATTTCGAAGTGCTCCCGGCTGTCCTTGTACTTGTGCGGCGAACGGATCACGCAGACCACGTTCTTCTCCGTCGGAAGCGGCACGGGGCCGACGACGGTTGCGCCTGCACGGGTGACCGTGTCGACGATCTTGCGCGCCGAAGTATCGATGACCTCATGGTCATACGACTTCAGTCGGATGCGGATCTTCTGTCCCGCCATGTGTGACTCACTCTCTGTCTCGCGTCGTGCGGATCTCTCCGTATTGGACGCATATCGTGCGCTTTGCAACGTTCGGTTGCTCCACGCCATTGGCACTACTGGTGTCGCACCACTGTTCTGCTGTCAACGACCACTCGCGTCTTGCGACCCTCGTGGTCATCCACCGGCTTCCACTCCGACTCGTGGTCGGGGCTGGGCGCAGCGCTGCTACGACCTGGATTGCGATGAAGTGATTGGTGTCCTGCTACCCGCGGCCTAGGCTCGATCCCTGTCGCGTTGCCGCGTCTGGGAGCTCCTATGCACTACCTGGCAGTGATCCGCCGGAGCGCACACAGGCACGCTCGTCCGAAATACTGAACTGGACTAGTTTGCCACGGATCCACCATGCGTGCAACCCGGGCGTGTCGCGATCTCAGGATGGTCAGGATCCGCCCAGTCTCGGGAGTTCGAGCAGTCTCCGGGCCGCTCCTCAGCAGGGGTCCACGGCCTTCTCGACCTCGACCGGATGCACCCCCGGGGTGCCGTCGAAGACCACCTCGTCCACGACTGAACCCTCGATCGACGCCTCCACCTCGACCGTGACCGTCGCGCCGGGCGGGATGCTCACGATCGCGTACGCGACCGGCCGTCCGTCGTCGCTCCCCGACACGTACGGGACGTCCACACCACCGACTCGGACCGCGCGGATCGCGGAGTCGTCGGGGGCGTAGGCCATGATGCGGAGGCGGATCGTGCCTCGCTCGAGCCCCTCCCGTTCGTAGAAGCCCGCGATGTAGTCGAACTCCTCCGACCCGAGTGACGCCTCGGTGTCGATCGTGTTGGTGAACGCGGACGAGACCGTCACCGGACGCGTGCCATCGGCAGCACAGGAGCCTGCAGCGACCCGCACCCGCTGCTGCAGGTAGTACTCGAGCTTGGAACCGACGGCGTCGGCGAGGTAGAGACCGAAGGAGGCAGCTCGATCCGAGCGCTCCGGGCCCGCTCCCCCGACCCCCGCGAGCACCAGCGCCCGCTCCTCGACCCGGTCAGGGCTCCAAGCGAGCAGACGATGTTCGTCCACCGCCTGCGCCCAGGCCTCGACCGCCTGCGGGACGTCGACCGCACCACCCTGCAGCTGGGCGACGAGCGCCTGCACGATGGAGGTGAAGGTCGCGTCCTGGGCGCGGTTCGCCTCGTCCGTCAGGCCGGGGTGCTCCCGGTAGACGCCGTTCAGGAGCCGCGCGACCAGGGTGTCGCTCGTGATCGCCGAGCCGTCGTCGAGGGCGACCGGGCCGGTCGCCCTGAGGAGGTAGGAGAGGGCAGCGGGGTCGACCGCGAGGATGAGGTCGGGTTCGACCCCCTGGCTCTCCTGCCACAGCTGGGACGCGACCTGCGCGCCATAGGGGAAGTCCAGGCGAGCGGTCACCTCGTGGATGGAGGTGCCGGCGAGCGCATAGCCGTCGCTTCGGTAGAGCTCGTCGGTGTCTGCCGGGAGCGGCAGGACCGGATCGGCATGGGCCACGAAGTCCGCGGCCGAGAGCGTCCGGGTCACGTCGAGCACCCCGTCCTCGATGTGGACGAGGACCGAAGCGCCGGCGATCCCGCCGAGTGCACGGCTCTCCGCCGAGTTCTGGAAGAGCACCGCCACATCACGCGGACCGTCCTCCCCTAGCAGCCCGGGCAGCGCGCGGAGCACCGGCGCCAGGCTGGCGCTGAGCGACGAGGCATCCTGCAGTGGTCCGTCGACGCCGTCGAGCGCCGCGGACACCTGTGGGAGCAGCGCCGAGCGGTCGAGGCGGTCGAGCCGTGCGACCTGCTCCTCCAGTCGCTCGAGCGCCCGGGCGGAGGTCCGGGCGATCTCACCCAGCCGCACGGTGTCGAGCCGACCGTCGACCGCGAGGCCGTCGAGCGGCAGGGCGAGGACCGGTTCCAGCACGTCGTCGACGACCACGTGCGCCGCCTCGACGGCTGTTCGGACGGCTTCGAAGTTGGCCCCGGCGACGGGGACCCGCTCGGCGATCCACCAGTCGACGCCCCGGGTGACTTCGAGGGCACGTTCCACCGCGCGCCCCGCGCGATCCAAGGCCTCAGTGTCGACACCTTCCGCACCGCCTCCGCCGACGCCGACCCGCACCGCTTCGAGTTCCGGCAGCGCGGCGACGAGTTCGTCACGGACGCCCAGGGCGTGCGTCGCTGCGGAGACCGTCGCGACTCCAGCGCCCAGGAGGACCGACACCCCGAGCAGACAGGGGATCAGCACGCGGGGTCGGAAGCGGCGGCGTGGAGCGGAGGACGAGCGGGACACGTGGACCTCGGGTGGGTGATGCCTGCCCGGGTTGGCAGACGTCTCATATATTACACGCCACCGCTGAACATGTGCTGCGAGCATCGGGGAACGACGAAGGGCCCGGAGCATACGCTCCGGGCCCTTCGTGGAACCGACTCGACCGCGGACGGCCGATCAGGTACTTGCGTCAGCTGATGCTTACGCGAGGACCTTCGTGACGGTGCCGGCGCCGACCGTGCGGCCACCCTCGCGGATGGCGTAGCCGAGGCCGACCTCCATGGCGATGGGCTGGATCAGCTCAACGGTCATGTCGGTGGTGTCGCCAGGCATGACCATCTCGGTGCCCTCGGGCAGCGTGATGACGCCGGTGACGTCGGTGGTGCGGAAGTAGAACTGCGGACGGTAGTTCGCGTAGAACGGGTTGTGACGCCCACCCTCATCCTTGGACAGGATGTACGCGGTGCCCTCGAAGTTCGTGTGCGGCGTGACCGAACCCGGCTTGACGACGACCTGGCCGCGCTCGACGTCTTCACGCTTCGTGCCACGGAGCAGGAGACCACAGTTCTCGCCGGCCCATGCCTCGTCGAGCTGCTTGTGGAACATCTCGATACCCGTGACGATCGTCTTCTGCGTCGGGCGGATGCCGACGATCTCGACCTCGGAGTTGATCGCGAGCGTGCCACGCTCGGCGCGGCCCGTGACGACGGTTCCACGACCGGTGATCGTGAAGACGTCCTCGATCGGCATGAGGAAGGGCTTGTCCTTGTCGCGCACGGGGTCCGGGACGTTCTCGTCCACGGCGTCCATGAGGTCGAGGATGCTCTGGACCCACTTCTCGTCGCCCTCGAGCGCCTTGAGGCCCGAAACGCGGACGACCGGAGCGTCCTCAGCGAAGCCCTGCGAGGCGAGGAGCTCGGAGACCTCGAGCTCGACGAGCTCCAGGATCTCCTCGTCGTCGACCATGTCGGACTTGTTCAGCGCGACGAGCAGGTAGGGGACGCCGACCTGCTTGGCGAGCAGCACGTGCTCACGCGTCTGTGCCATCGGGCCGTCAGTGGCGGCGACGACCAGGATCGCGCCGTCCATCTGCGCAGCACCGGTGATCATGTTCTTGATGTAGTCGGCGTGACCCGGGGCGTCGACGTGCGCGTAGTGGCGCTTCGGCGTCTCGTACTCGACGTGCGAGATGTTGATCGTGATACCACGCTGACGCTCTTCCGGCGCGGAGTCGATCGACGCGAAGTCGCGCTGCACGTTGGTCGCGGACGGGAACTTGTCCGCCAGGACCTTCGAGATCGCCGCGGTGAGCGTGGTCTTGCCGTGGTCGACGTGACCGATCGTTCCGATGTTGACGTGCGGCTTGGTCCGCTCGAACTTGGCCTTTGCCACTGTGAGTCCTCCTCAGGACGTTGTGCGGGGCGGCGGGCACCATTCGATGCCCGACGCACTGCAGGGATGTGTATTCATGTTACGCGATCCGGCTGGGTGTTCGCACACCCGGCCGGACCGCGGTGAAGAGAGAGTGAGTGACTACTCGCCCTTGTTCTTCTGGATGATCTCGTCGGCGACAGCCTTCGGGACCTCCGCGTAGCTCTCGAAGGTCATCGAGTACACGGCACGACCAGAGGTCTTCGACCGGAGGTCGCCGATGTAGCCGAACATCTCGGAGAGCGGGACGTTGGCACGGATCACCTTGACGCCGGTGGCGTCGTCCATGGACTGGATCTGTCCACGACGGGAGTTCAGGTCACCGATGACGTCGCCCATGTACTCCTCAGGAGTACGGACCTCGACCGCCATGAGCGGTTCGAGGAGGACGGGGTTGGCACGCGAGTAGGCCTCCTTGAGACCCATCGAGCCGGCGATCTTGAACGCCATCTCCGAGGAGTCGACGTCGTGCGCCGCACCATCGGTGACGATCGCCTTGACACCCACGACCGGGTAGCCGGCGAGGCCACCGACCTGCAGGGCGTCCTGGAAGCCGGCGTCGATCGACGGGATGTACTCGCGCGGGATGCGACCACCGGTCACGGCGTTCACGAACTCGTAGGTCGTCTCCGGAGTGACGTCCATCGGCTCCAGATCGAACTGGATCTTCGCGAACTGACCCGAACCACCGGTCTGCTTCTTGTGCGTGTAGCCGTACTTCTCGACCTTGCGCTTGATGGTCTCGCGGTACGCGACCTGGGGCTTGCCCACGTTGGCCTCGACGTTGAACTCGCGCTTCATGCGGTCGACCAGGATGTCGAGGTGGAGCTCGCCCATGCCCTTGATGACGGTCTGGCCGGTCTCGGTGTTCTGCTCGGTGCGGAACGTCGGGTCCTCTTCGGCCAGCTTCTGGATCGCGGTGCCCAGCTTCTCCTGGTCGGCCTTGGTCTTCGGCTCGATCGCGACCTCGATGACGGGCTCCGGGAAGCTCATCGACTCGAGGACGACCTGGTTCTGCGGGTCGGACAGGGTGTCACCGGTGGTGGTGTCCTTCAGGCCGATGACCGCGTAGATGTGACCGGCGGTGACGAAGTCGACCGGGTTCTCCTTGTTGGCGTGCATCTGGAAGATCTTCCCGATGCGCTCCTTCTTGCCCTTGGTGGAGTTGATGATCTGCGCACCCGAGTCGAGACGACCCGAGTAGACGCGGACGTACGTCAGGCGACCGAAGAACGGGTGCACGGCGACCTTGAACGCGAGCGCGGTGAAGGGCTCGGTCGAGTCGGGGTGACGCTCCACGACCTTCTCCTCGTCGCGAGCGTCGTGAGCCTCGATGGCGGGGACGTCGAGCGGGGAGGGCAGGTAGTCGATGACCGCGTCGAGCATCGGCTGGACGCCGCGGTTCTTGAAGGCCGAGCCGCAGAGGACCGGGTACATGGTGCTCGTGATGGTGAGCTGGCGGATCGCGGCCTTGATCTCCGCGACGGTCAGCTCTTCGCCACCGAAGTACTTCTCCATGAGTGCGTCGTCGGTCTCGGCGACGGCCTCGAGGAGCGCGGTGCGGTACTCGGCCGCCTTCTCCTTGAGGTCTTCCGGGATCTCCTCGATGGCGTACTTGGCGCCCATCTCGACGTCACCCTTGGCGTCTCCACGCCAGGTGAGTGCGCGCATCTCGACCAGGTCGACGACGCCCTCGAAGTTGGACTCCGCACCGATCGGCAGCTGGATGACCAGCGGCTTGGCGCCGAGGCGGCTGATGATGGTGTCGACCGTGAAGTAGAAGTCGGCGCCCAGCTTGTCCATCTTGTTGACGAAACAGATGCGCGGGACGTCGTACTTGTCGGCCTGACGCCAGACGGTCTCGGACTGGGGCTCGACGCCCTCCTTGCCGTCGAACACGGCGACGGCGCCGTCGAGGACGCGGAGCGAACGCTCGACCTCGACCGTGAAGTCGACGTGGCCGGGGGTGTCGATGATGTTGATCTGGTTCTTGTTCCAGAAGCACGTCGTCGCGGCGGACGTGATCGTGATGCCGCGCTCCTGCTCCTGCGCCATCCAGTCCATCGTCGACGCACCGTCGTGGGTCTCGCCGATCTTGTGGTTGACGCCCGTGTAGAACAGGATGCGCTCGGTGGTGGTGGTCTTGCCGGCATCGATGTGGGCCATGATGCCGATGTTGCGGACCTTGTTCAGGTCGGTGAGCACGTCTTGTGCCACGGGGTCCTCCGGGGATAGGTAGGGGTGAGCTGATTCACTCGGTGATGCGAGGGCGGACGGATCGTCCGCCCTCGCATCGGGCGGCGACTACCAGCGGTAGTGCGCGAACGCCTTGTTCGACTCGGCCATCTTGTGCGTGTCTTCACGACGCTTGACGGCTGCACCGAGACCGTTCGATGCGTCGAGGATCTCGTTCTGGAGACGCTCGGTCATCGTCTTCTCGCGGCGGCCCTTCGCGTAGCTCACGAGCCAGCGGAGAGCGAGGGTGTTGGCGCGGTGAGGCTTGACCTCGACCGGCACCTGGTAGGTGGAACCACCGACGCGGCGCGAACGCACCTCGAGGGTCGGACGGACGTTGTCGAGCGCCTTCTTGAGCGTGACGACGGCATCCTGCTGGTTCTTGGCGGTGACGCCTTCGAGTGCGTCGTAGACGATGCGCTCAGCGAGGCCCTTCTTGCCGTCCAGCAGGATCTTGTTGACGAGCTGGCTGACGATGGGGGCGCCGTAAACGGGATCGGCGACGACGGGGCGCTTCGGAGCTGGACCCTTGCGAGGCATTACTTCTTCTCCATCTTCGCGCCGTAGCGGCTGCGAGCCTGCTTGCGGTTCTTGACGGCCTGCGTGTCCAGGGCGCCACGGACGATCTTGTAACGGACACCCGGGAGGTCCTTCACACGACCGCCACGGACCAGGACCAGCGAGTGCTCCTGGAGGTTGTGGCCCTCACCGGGGATGTACGCGGTGACCTCGGTACCGTTGCGCAGCTTCACGCGGGCGACCTTGCGCATCGCCGAGTTCGGCTTCTTCGGGGTGGTGGTGTACACGCGGGTGCACACACCCGCCTGCTGCGGGTTGCTCTTCAGGGCGGGCGCCTTGGTCTTGACGACCTTGGGGCTGCGGCCCTTCCGAACCAACTGCTGAATGGTTGGCACTACTAGCTCCTTGATGATGACTGCACGGTGACAGTGGTACTGCAGCATTCGTGGGCCGGTCTCCCGGATCACGAGGTCGTATGGACCCACCGGCGCCGCGCGAATGCGCGTCGCTTGGATGGTGGGTATGCCGTGGGGGCGATCGACTGCCGGGACCAGCCCGGCCGGGATCCACCCGATGGTGCGAGACGGGCGTCCGCTCCGCGCGCCACCCTCCGAGGAAGGCGGACAGCACGAGAGCGCACGACAGTGCGCACACCCAACCAAGACTAGCCCGAGCCGGAGCTGCGGTCAAACGACGACGACCCCTGGAAGCCGTGCTCCCAGGGGTCGTCCAGCTGTCGGTCTACGGCAGGGGGACGAACGTCGCGCCCTCGTCCGTGAACCCCTCGACCGTGCCGCCGACGTTGAAGTCGACGGGGCCGCCGCCGCCGGGGCCGGTCTGGCCGGTGGCCGGGTCGGTGAGGGTGCACGTCATCGACATGCGCCCGACGGTCTCCGATTCGACGCTCCACCCGGTGCCGTTGAACTCGCCGACCGTGAAGGTCGGGCGGGTGTCGAACGTCCAGGTCACGCCGGAGGGGGTGTAGCCGGTGGCGTTGCGGATCTCGTAGGGGCAACCGGTCGGCGCGATCTCGGTCGACGCCCCGCAGCCGTCGATGTAGGTGTTGACGGCTTCCTCGATCGCCGTCGTCCCGGCGTCGGTGAGCGCGACCGAGAGGGTGGCCGGCTCAGCCGTCTGCCCGTAGCCGAGCGCCGTCGCGGTCGTGGCCTCAGCCGAGTACCAGTCGCTCTCACTGAGGGCGACGTCGTAGGTGCCCGGGAGCGCCCGCAGCTGGTAGGAGCCTTCGGCGATCGGTTCGACGTCCGTCAGGTCGACCCCGCCGACGGTCGCGACGGCGTCATCCGGTGCGACCACGTCGACCTGGACGGTACTGAGCTCGGGCGCCTCGAGCTTCCACTTGTCGAAGAGCACGGCGTCCTTCCCGACCTTCGTGAGCGTGAACTCCTGGTCGACGCTCTCGCCGCCCTGGGTGAGTCGTGCCTGCACCGTCGCGGTGTCGCCGCTCGTGGTCGTCTTGCCGATCGTGTACCCGGAGACCTTCCCCGAGGCCTCCTTGTAGGCCTCGTCGGTCAGGAGCACGTCGGCCGCGGTCACCTCGGTGCCGGAGAGTTTCAGCGCTTCCTCGGCGTCGCCCGCCTTCAGCGCGTCGAGGTAACCCTTGACCGTGACCTCGGGCGCATGGAGCGAGTTGCCGATGCTCACGCCGACGATGCCGCCGACGATGATGAGTAGGAGCGCGCTGCCACCGGCGATGATGCCGGTCAGGCCCTTCTTCGACAGCTTCTTCTTGGGCGGCTGACCGGCACCGCCGTCGTACGAACCGCCGCCCTGGCCGTACGGTGCCTGACCGTACCCGCCCGGTGCCTGTGCGTACTGTTCGGCGGGCTGCTGGCCGTACTGGCCCGTGTCCTGCTGGCCGTACTGACCCGTCTGCCCGGTCTGGCCGTACTGACCCGTCTGGCCGTACTGGCCGGACTGCTGGCTGTACTGACCCGACTGCTGTCCGTACTGACCGGTCTGCTGGCCGTACTGGCCCTGCTGCTGCCCGTACTGGCCGGACTGCTGGTCGCCGGACCCCGACGACTGCGTCGGCGACTGCCCGTAGGGCGACTGCTGGCCGGACTGCCCCGTCGGGTGCTGGCCCGAGGCGGAGGACTGCGGGCCGTTGCCCTGCCAGCCCTGCTGCGGGTCGGGCTGAGCGGGCGGCTGCTGCCACTGGGGCTGCTGCGGGTTCTGATCTCCTGGACCGGTCATGGTGTTGCGCCCCCAATGAGCATGGATCGTGCTGCTGACAAGTGCTCGAAAGTATAGTGACGCCTGTTGGACAGCACGATGGGGAGATCTCCCCTCCTGGGTCCGGGAAGACCCCGACGCCTCCCAGGCGGAGGCGACTACCAGGGGGACGTCGGTGAATCGAGTTCGAGCGCGAGGTCGTCGAGGAGCGCCGCCACCTGCGGTTCGACGTAGCGCTCGATCGCGTCATGGATGGCCCGGCGGTGTCCGATGAGGAGTTCGCACACCCGGCGACCGGTCTCGTTCGCGCACTGGTCGGCCAGGGCGATCTCGGTGCGCAACGCCTCCTTCGCGTCGTCCGACAGCGGCGGCGGGGGCGGCACGGCTCGCGCCTGGGACGCACCGAGCTCGGTCAGGGTGAAGAGGTACGGCTGGCCGGGATCCGGATCGGGGTCGAGCTGGAGTCCGTCGAACTCGGGGTCGAGCCCCTCCCCCGGCCGGTAGGCCCGCTGCGCCTCACGGAGGTCGGCCGCCCGCAGTTCAGCGCGCAGGATCGGCAGGTTCCGGTCCGTGTACTCCGCGACCGCGTGGTCGACGATCGTCTTCATGCGGGTCGCCAGGCCGTGTTGCACCTGATGCGGGACGTCGTCCACGAGGCCCGCGGCGCGGAGCACCGGTGAACCGATGCACCGTCGGCAGATCCTGGTGCGCCCGCGGTGCGCGGCGGGATGCCAGCGCGGCAACCACCGCAGCCAGGCGTCGACGGCCTGGCTCACCGTGGTCTCGAGCGAGCGCTCCATACTCACCGAGGGTAGCGCCTCGACGGCGGATCGGACCTCAGCGACGACCGTCGGCGCGCTGCCCGCCCGCGGACCGTCCCCGGAGGGACGACGGCGGCTGCAGACGACTCACGATGCTGCGCTTCGCGCGGTACCGGAACCGACTCCGCTGGCGGGCGAACCAGCCGAGCGCCCCTTGGGCACGCGACGACTCCGCCTCGGACCGACGCCACAGTTCCTCGGCGGTCGCGTCGTCGACGTCCCGGCCGGAGAACACCGCGTCGTCGGTCGTCCCGGCGAGGGACGTCAGCGTCGTGGCTCCGTCCGGTTCCTGCGTGCCGAGGGCGGTCGCCGTGCTCGACCGGGTGGCCGCCGCCGGCACGCTGTACCCGAGTTCGGCGTAGCGGTCGATGAGTTCGTCCCAGGCGCCGGCTGCCCGGCGGTCGCCGCTCCCGGCACGCCGTCGATTCGTGCGGCGACGCTTCGCGCCGGCGATGGCCAGGAGCGGGATGACGTACAGCGACACCGGCACACCCACGACGAGGGCGACCCACCACACCCATTCCGGAATGACGAATCCGTCGTCCTTGTCGTCGTCGTCGCCGTCGTCGATCGACGCCTCGGTCAGGAGGCTGTCGTCGAGGTTGTCGCTGCGCGGCGGCTGGCGCACCTGCGGCTGCGGCTCGGTCTTGGGCTTCGGGTCCTGGTCCTGCGGGATCTCCGTCTCGTCCGGCGTCGGCGAGAAGGCGACCCAGCCGTAGCCCTCGAACGGCACCTCGACCCACGCGGTGACGTCGTCACCCACGACCTGCACCGAACCCTGACCCTCGGTCACCTCGGGCGCGAAGCCCATGACGACCCGTGCGGGGTACCCGAGCGAGCGGGCCATGAGCGCGAACGCCGAGGCGTACTGCTCCTCGTCGCCCACCATCGGCGTGCGGGTGAAGAGCTCGGACATGCGATCGGCGCCGTGGCCGGCCCGCGACGGCGAGCTGTCGGAGGCGAGGCCATGGCTGAGGAACCCCGTGGTGCGGAGCGTCTGCTCGATCCTCCGCAGCTGTCCCATGGGCGTCGTCTCGGTGCCGACGAACTCGGAGGCCTTCGCGACGACGATGTCGGGGATGTTCGTGACGGGTGGCAGGTCGACCGGGGCGGTCGGCGTCGTCGCGAGGACGGTCTCGCTCGGCACCGCCTGCGTCGTCGTCCGCTCCTCGTAGTCGTCGCCCTGCCCGAGGCCGGAGGTGATGACGGCCGCCCCGCTCTCGGCGTTGTAGCGGATGTCCTCGGATCGCTCGGACGCCTTGCCGTCGAGGGTGAGCGCGGTCGGATACCCGACACTGGGCACCCAGATGTCGTCGTAGCCGGTGACGTCGACGGACACGCGTCGGTCGCCGCCCTTCGTCATGAGCTGCGGTTTCGGCAGCTGGTCGCCGACGAGTTCGAAGGCGCCGGACCCGTCCGTGGCCGTCGACGGCCCGGACACGGTCCAGAGCCGCCCGTCATAGCTGTCCATCGCCGCGAGCCGGATGCGGTCGCCGGGCTTGAGCCCCGTGGCGGTGAAGAGCTTCGTCTCGGCGAGGTCCTTCGTGTATTCGCGGAAGCCGGCGAGCGGACTCGGGTACTCCAGGGGGTCGAACGGCGGCGTGACGACCTCGCGCAGGACGAAGCGCGAGTCCGCGGGCGGCGAGGCCACGACGGCAGCACCCCCGCCGACGACCACGGCGACGGCCGCGAGGACCACGGTGCCGACGATCTTCTTGCGCCGGAGGACCGCGGTGGTCGACGCGGCGGCGTTCTCCCCGCGTCCGGCTCCGGGCCGCCAGCCCAGCCAGAGGAGGGCGATCAGCGCGAAGGCGATTCCCCGGACGGCGGCGAGGAACGGCGTCTGGGTGCCGAGGAGGACACCGACCGCGTACAGGACGGTCGGGCCGACCAGGACGACGGCGCAGCGGACCGCGATCTGCGGACGACGCGGCAGCCAGCGCACGGCGAGCACGGCGGACACGACGCCGACGAGGAGCCCCGCCACGTACGGCAGGGTCATGATGTAGGCGGGCGCGCTCAGTGGCGTCTGGAGGGTGACGAAGTCCTTCCACCCGAAGACCGCACCGATGCTGATCCCACCGAGCGTCCGCAGGTTCGGCAGGACCGCGAACGTCGCCGCCGACGGCATCGCGAGGGCGCTGCCGAAGAGGTAGAAGACGAGGACGGTCGAGAGCCCCGTCAGGATGGCGTTCAACCGCAGCGCGTGTGATGCGATCCCCACCGCGAGTCCGAGCACCAGCCCGCCGAGGCCGGCGAGGAGGAACCCGGTGCCGCTGAGGGCGGCACCGAAGCCGAGGAGGCCGATGGCCGCGAGGACGAACACCACCACGAGGTCGATCCAGGATCGACCGGGCAGCGGCCAGGGCGCGACGAACGTCGGGACGATGCCCTGCACGTCGACGTCGGCGGCCGATCCGGCGGAGGCTGACGGTGGACGCACGGTCGTGCGCTCGTCGACGCCGCTCACAGGGCCCTCGACATGACCTTGGCGAGATCGCCGAGGGCGCCCACCGTCATCACGTTCATGCCGGCCACGTCCTTGATGCTCGCTCGCGCGCCCCGTTCGACGCGGATGCCGAAGACGTTGACGTCGGGGCCGAACAGTCGCTGGATACCCCGGTACTCCTGGGCCTCGAGCCGCGAACCGGCCACGATGATGACGACGCTCGGAGCCGGCAGCCGTTTCGTGGTCTCGCGGGCGAAGGTCCGCGGCTTCTCGAACGTCCCCTCGGCCAACTGCAGGCGGCAGCTGTCGTCGAGGAAGGAGGTCACCGTGTGGGTCCGCAGGGCGAGCCGGTCGGTCACGACGCTGATCGGCACCTGGTCGAGGATCACCTGCGTCGCGATGGACGCGGTGAGGGACACCGCCAACTCGAACTCGTCCTCGTCGTCGGCGTAGTAGCGGGAGTCGGTCGTCATCACGATGGTGAGCTGCGACCGTCTCGTCTCCTCGAACTGCCGCACCATGAGCTGGCCCGTCTTCGCGGAGGACTTCCAGTGGATGTAGCGCCGGTCGTCGCCGGCGACGTAGCCGCGGAGCGCGTGGAAGGAGATGTCGTTGTTCGTGATCGTCTTCGTGACGAGACCCTCGAGGTCACGGATGAGGCCGGCAGCGGTCGGGTGCAGCCGCGTGGTCTCCGGGTGAACGAAGAGTTCGACGGGTTCCGTCCAGCGCACCTCTCGGCGGAGGAGCCCGAGTTGGTCACCGCGGACGGAGACGGCGGGGCCGGCCGGGATCACGGCACGCCGGTTCGTGGGGACGGCGAAGAGCTCCTCGTGCTCGCCGTCCTTCGGAATCACCGGGATCGCGAATTCGGCGAGCCCGTAGCCGACCGGGACCTCGAGGCGGGTCGGTGTCGTCGCGCGGCCGCCGGGGTTGGCGATGAGGACCTGCCCGATGGCGCGTTCGCCGACGGTGACCCGGCTGGGGTTCAGGTGGATGGAGATGCGGAACGTCGACCGGCCGAACAGGTAGGCGACGGAGGCGAGGATCGCGGCGAGGGGCACGAACCCGAGGAACACGAGCTCCGCCCACCCGAGGATGAAGCCGGCGACGGTCGCGACGACCCCGATGCCGAGGACCACCCAGCCGAGACCGCTGACGACGTCGAGCACGGGTTTCGCGGCGTCCCAGGCGACCGTCGCCCACGGGCCGACGACGGCGCCCACCCCGTCGACGATGCGACGGATCGGGTTCGGCCCGGCCGCGGGTGCGGCGTCCCCCGACTGCCCGGCACCGTCCAGTGAGCCCTCGACCGGCGCGCCGACCGCCGCCGCCCGGACCGCGTCGGGTCCGTCCGGCGCGGGGGTGGCGCGCTGCTCGAGGGTCTCGCTCATGCTGCGCGGTAGGCCGGCGGAGCGATGCTGACGAGGACCCGGGAGACGATGTCCTGGGCCGTCACGCCGGCGAAGTCGGACTCGGGGTCGACGATGATGCGGTGTGCGAGGACGGCCTGGGCGAGGTCGTTGACGTCGTCCGGGGTCACGTAGGTGCGGCCCTGGGAGATCGCCCAGGTCTTCACCGCACGCACGAGCGCCAACGCGCCGCGCATGCTGACGCCGAGCGCGACGTCCTGGTCGTCACGCGTGGCGGCGACGACGTCGGCGACGTACTCGAGGATGCTGCCGTCGACGTGCACCTCCGTGGCGAGCTGCGCCATGGTGATGACCGCGCTGGAGGCGATGATCGGCTGGACCTTCGTCGCCCGGGCCCGGTTGGACGCGTCGAGGAGGAGGTTCACCGAGGTCTGGCGGTCGGGGTAACCGAGCGTCGTCTTGATGAGGAAGCGGTCGAGCTGCGCCTCGGGGAGCTTGTAGGTACCGGCCTGCTCGATCGGGTTCTGGGTCGCGATCACCATGAAGGGCTTGCCGGCGTCGTAGCTCGTGCCGTCGATCGTGACGATGCCCTCCTCCATGACCTCGAGGAGCGCGGACTGCGTCTTCGGCGAGGCGCGGTTGATCTCGTCGGCGAGCACGATCGAGGCGAAGATCGGCCCCTTGTGGAACTCGAAGATCCCCTTGCCCTGGTCGTAGATCGTCACCCCGGTGACGTCGGAGGGCAGGAGGTCCGGCGTGAACTGGATGCGGGAGCTCGTGCCGTCGAGGGTGTTCGCGAGGGCCTTCGCGAGCACCGTCTTCCCCGTGCCCGGGTAGTCCTCGAGGAGCACGTGGCCCTCGGAGAGCATCGCCGTGACGACCAACTTGATGACGTGCTCCTTGCCGAGGATGGCCTGCTCGACGTTGCCGACGAGCTTGCCGAACGCGTCGGCGAACCAGGTGGCTTGTTCCTGCGTGACAGTCATAGGGGTGGGCTGCTTTCGGGTGTCAGGGGTGGTGGCGACGAGTCGGTCACCAGTCGGTGCCGTTGGTCTTTGCCAGGTCGTAGTACTTGCCGTCCGAGAGGCGGGTGAACCGGACGAACAGCGAGAAGTCCGTCTTGCCGTAGTGACGGGTGAACTGGGCGCTCCCGCTTGCTCCGGCGTCGACACTGGCGAGGGTGCTCACCACAGAGCCGTTCTCGTAGAGATCGAGTCGATAGGAGCCCGCCGGGAGGTCACTCCAATTGATGACCACGGGGTAACAGCCCACGCGTCCGTCGCTGACGCAGCGGATGGGACCTGGACCCTTGCTGATGTTGCCCTGAGGGTCTGGCGGTGGCGGATCCTTGACCGTGACCTCAGCCGGGCCCCCCTCGGGTCCGGTCCCGCCAGGACCGGTCGCGGAGACGTAGAGCTGGTACGTGCCGGCGGCGACGCCATCCTGAGATGCACTCGTGCCCCCCGTCGACCCTTGGTACACGACGCTGGACCCCTTGACGAGACGCCAGGCATAGGAGTCGATCTTGCCACCGGTGTCGGACGGTGCGGACCAGCGCATGGACAGCTTGGCGGGAGCGTCGCCGGACGAGCTGAGCGACACGTTCTGCGGCGCGCTCGGGACACCGTAGGCGGTTGCGGTCACCGTCTCCGAACTCGCACTCGGACCGACGGCGTTCGTGGCGTAAGCGCTGAAGGAGTAGCTCTGTCCGTTCGTCACGTCGAAGGAGCAGTCGTTCCCGGGCACACACTGACGGTCCTGGCCGCCGGTCCACTTGACGGAATGCGATTCGATGGGCGCGCCGTTGCTCGCGGGCGAACCGCCGACCACGACGACGATCTTTCCGCTCTTCGCGCTCTTCACGGCGATGGTCGGCGGATCGGGCACGTCCTTCACGACCACGGTGATGCGTCCCTGGACCCGTCGGTTCGGGTCGTTCGTCGCATCCTGGATCGTGTAGATCACGCTCACCGTGCCGCTCTTGGACGAACCGGGGGTGACCGTCACCGTTCCGCCGGAGATGGTGGCCGTCGCCCCGCCGGCCGGAGCGCTCTCCACGGTGGCGTCGAGCACCTTGAGCGGGGTGTCGGGGAACGGGTTGTAGTCGTTCGCGATCACGTTGACCGGCTCGGCCTTGTTCTTGCGGCCCTCCTCGACGCGGTCGTCGATGGCCCGCGGCAGCGGTCGCGTCGACGACACGACCTGCACCTGCACCGAACCGGGGATCGAGTACTCCTTGTACGTCACCGTGAAGTTCAGCGTCGCGGAGGTCCCCGGTTGCGTGCCCTGCGGCGCCGAGACGGACAGTTGCGAGCCGGACAGGGTGGCCTGGATACCGGCAGACGTCCCGGTGAGGCCCTGGTAGGACAGCGCAGCGAGGATCTTGGGGTTGGGGTGGTCGCTCGAGGCGCGCAGGTCGACGACGATGGCCGGCTCGCCGGCCTCGACGGGGATCGTCACCGGGGTGAACGTCGGCGGCACGTCCTCGAGATCAGGATCGCCGACGGTGATCGGCAGGGTGAGCAGCTTGCTCTCGCGGCCGTCGGTCGCCTCGAAACTCACCGACGCCGGACCGCGGTAGTCCTTGGCCGGGGTGAACGTGATCGTCGCGTCGTCGACGTAGCTGGAGGTGCCGTTGCCGCGGAAGTTCACGACGCTGCCCTCGGAGGCGATCGTCACCGGCTTGCCGGACGGCGCCTCGGCGATGTCCGACAGCTTCCAGGTGCGCGTCTCGTTGACCTTCACGATCTGCTCCGGCAGCGGGCTCTTCATCCGCGGTGGCTCGCCGTCGGTGGCCGCCGGCACGATGATGAACGCGGCACCGCTCAGCTGCGTCACCGGATCCGTCAGGCGGTAGGCGATCGCCTGCCGACGGTCGGTGAGCGTGACGCGGATCGTGTCGCCGTCGCGGACCTCGCCGGAGGCGGCGTTTGCCCCCTCGAGGCTCGGCTGCAGGTCGCCGACGACACCGCCGGGGTTCTGCGCGCCGTCGAGCACATCGACGTCGATGGTCGACTTGCCCACGATGTCGGCGTCTTCGAGCACGTGGTCGTCGGCCTCGGGGTACTGCGGCTTCGCGTCCTTCGTCACCTTGACCTGGATGTAGGCGCTGTCGATCCCGCCCTTGCCGTTGGTGATCTGGTAGCGGACGGTGAAGAACGCCTCCTCCTCCGGCACCTCGATGACGACGCGGCTCTTGCTGACCTCGGCGGTCAGGCCGTCGTCGACCGACAGCAGCTTCGGCGCGAGCTTCAGGGTGTAGCCGTTCGGGTCTGAGTCGTTCCCGAGTACCGGGACCGAGGCGACCTTGCCCGGCAACACCTCGACGTAGTCGTCGACGGCGTTCGGCTGCCCGTCGACCTCCGGCCGGCCGATGACGCCGATCTTGATCGTGCCGACGGCGACCGCGCCGTAGGTGTCCTTCACGCGGTACTGGAAGGTGTCCGTGCCAGAGGAGTCGGGTGCCGCCTCGTAGACGAACCAGGTGCTCCCCTGCTCGATGACCCGACCGAGGAGCGGCGCGGACGCGATGTCGTCGACCACGACGGAATCGCCGTTCGGGTCGAGGCCGTCGAGCGGGACGTCGACACGGACCGTCGCGCCGGCGAACACGCGCGAGGTGAGCAACTGCGGGACGGGCGGCTGGTTGTTCTTCTTGTCCTCGCCGACCACGTTGAACGTGACCGTCGCGGTGTCGGCCTCACCGAAGGTGTCGTAGACGCGGTAGGTGGTCGTGTAGGTGCCAGGCTCGCTCGGGGCCTGGAACCGGACCTCGTCGTCGTCGACGAACGCGAGTCCGGCGGTCGGCGGGTCGACGAGTGCGCGGTCGACGAGCATGACGGCGGCGTCCGGGTGGTAGTCGTTCTCGAGCACCGCGACGTTCGCGATGTCTCCGGCTCGGACGACGATCGCGTCATCGGTGGCGACCGGCGCCTGGTGTTTCGGCAACGGTGGCACGGGCACGACGGTCACAGCCGCCGTCGCCGTCGAGGTGCCATCCGAGACCACGTAGGTGAACTGGAGCTGCCGCTCGATCGGCGCCGAGGACGAGACCCGGATGACCGCGCTGTCGAGGACCTCGACGGACAGCGACGCCGACTCGTCGGGGACGGAGACGGACTGCACGGCGAGCACCTGCCCACCCGGCGACTCGTCGTTGGCGAGGACCGGGATCGTGATCGTCTCGTTCGGACGGAGGTAGCCCTCGTCCTTCACCGCGACGGGTGGCCGCACATCGGTCGGCTTCTCGAGGACGTCCACGCGGATGAGCCCGATGCTCGACGCGATGCCGGCGCCGAGCGTGTACTTGAGGTAATAGGTGCCCGGCTCGTTGGAGGAGACGGTGACCGACTGCTTCTCGAGGCTCGGCGACGACACGAGCCCACCCTGCAGGGCGTCGACGCCGATGAGGCCGAGCGGCGCACCGCTCGGGGACTGGTCGTTCGCGAGCGGGAGGACCTGGGCGGACTCTCCGACGAACGTCGACACGAAGTCCGGGGTACCGATCGGGCTCAAGGCACCGGCCGGCTGCACGTCGACCTTGAGCGTGCCCTCCGCCGAGGTCACGCCGTCGGACACCACGAACTTGACGTCGCGCGGGCCCATCTCGGGCGAGGCATGGGTGAACGTGACGAAGCCGTCCGGTGTGAACCGCACGAGGTCGCTGGATGCGGGCGACGCCGACTGGAGGAAGATGTCGTCGCCGTCGGGGTCGCGCCAGTCGGCGAGCACGTTGTAGGTGACCGTCTGCCCGGCCTCGACCGAGACCGCCGCCTCCCGATGGGACGTCGGCGGCTCGTTGACCTCCGGCGGCTTGATGGCGAGGCTCACGACGGCATCCGCCACACCACCAGGACGGCCGTCGTTCACGGAGTAGCGGAACGACGTCGTTCCGGCCACGAAGCCCTCAGCCGGGGTGAACTGGAGCGCCCGGCCGCCGTCGATGGATTCGAGCTTGCCCGTCTCCGCGGAGACGTCGCTCGTGTTCTGGATCGTGAGGACGTCGCCGTCCGCGTCGGAATCGTTGTCGAGGAGCGGCAGGACCGTCGCGCGGCCCGGACGGACCCCGAAGGCGTCGTCGCGGGCGATGGGCGGACGGTTCTCCTCGGTGCGCTCGGCGAGGGTGTCCTCGAAGGACTGCTCGGAGGCCTTCTCGTCGCCGTCCTCGCCGTCCTCCTCCTGCGGAGGCGTCACCTCGTCCCAGTTGTCGACGAGCCGCATGTTCGCCTGCACGAGCCAGGAGTTGCCGGTCTGGACGTTGTTGAGCGCGATCACCGAGCGGTTGACGCGGAAGACGAGCTGCTGCCCGATGGTCTCCGGGTTGATGTCCTCGATGACCGGCTTCTTGTCGGCGCACTCGGCGGCGTACCGGCTGGACGATGCCCAGGCGCCGTGCATGCAGCCGTCGAGGTTGACGGGTGCGGTGACCTCGTCCGCGCTCGTCGCTGCGGTGAGGACGTCCGCGTCGAGCACCTCCGGGTCGCCGCCACCGAGCGGGATGCGGACCAGGGAGTCACCGGTCGCGACGACGGCGCTGTCGTCCGTCGACGAAGGTTCCTGGATCTTGAGCGGATCACCCGGAAGCTCGACGACGGAACCGTCCTGCTTGATGAGGTCTCCGGACTTGAGATCGAGGATGACCGCCTGCTCACCGGCGGCGCTCAGCTGGTAGTCCTTGAGCTTCGGGAGCTTCGACTCGGTCTTCGTGCCGTCGGGCAGGATCCGGTAGAGGCGTCCCTTGGTGGGCGCCACCGCGAGGATGGTGCCCTTCGAGGTGACGACCGCCTGTCCCGCCTTGCCGATCGAGACGATCGGCTTCGTCTCGGTGGGGTCGAAGCGGAGCTCGCCGGCGGCGTCGACCGACCAGAGTTTGCCCGTCTCCCCCGCGACGACCGACAGACGGTCACCGCCGTAGTGCACCGTCGCACCGGTGGGCAGCGAGACCCGCTGGATGAGGCTGGTGAAGGCCGGGTCGATGCGCTCGAGCGAGGAGAGCGCCTTGTCCTGGAGGAAGACGTCGTCGCCGTTCTGCAGGATGTCGGCGTTGTTCGACGCCGTCGAGACCGCGCCGTCGAGCTCGGAGATCTGGTCGTTGAGGCGCCCGGCCAGGAGCGATTCGCCGTTCGTGACCCAGACATCGCGGGACTCGAGGTCCACCTCCGTCACGGGGAATCCCTGGTGGATGAGGGCGGCGGTCACGGGAACGGCGACGAGGACCGACAGGGCTGTGATCGAGGCCGCGGTCTTGCGCTTGCGCAGCCAGCCGCTCCAGTTGCTCACGATCCCCCAGGTGTGTTCGGTCAACGCACGATCGAGCGACCGCGCTGCAAACGCGGAGTCACTCTAACAAACAAGTGAGGCTTGGAAAACGGTTGCGAGGGTCAACCCCGAGCCGGTTGTCCCTCGTCGACCGCGGCCTGCTCGGCGTGGTCGAGGAGCGGCAGATCACTGGCGTCCACGAGGCGGGTCGACACGGCGTACTCGACGAGCCGAGCGCGGCGTCCGGTCGCGAGTTTGCCGGGCCCGCCGCGCAGCCCCTGGACGCCGAACTTGTCCAGTTTGTCGCAGACGTTGTCGAGCTTGCGGTTGAACGTCGTCTGGCTCCAGCCGAGCCGGGCCGCCGCCGCCGCCGAGGCCGGGATCTCGCCACGCCCGGGCGACGCCTGCCGGAGGACGTCCTCGGCGAGCGCCACGATCAGCAGGCGCTGGCTGCTCGTGAGATGGATCGGTCCGACCGTCGTGGTGCCCGCCGTGGTCGTGGAGAGCTGGGACGGGCTGAAGTACTCGAGATCCGAGGTGATCGTGAAGTCGTAGGTCGTCGTCCCGGCACTGAAGAGCACCTGCAGTTCGGGGAAGACGATCGGCAGACGCGCACCGGGGGCGAGCCAGGCCTGCACGTTGCCGGTGGTGTCGGTCACCGTCGCGGAGAGGGTGTTGCCGATGTTCGTGAGCCACCAGAGCCCGGCGTCGAAGGTGATGCTGAGGAAGGTGCGGTGCAGGAACGGGTTCTCGTCGACGACGAGGTCGCCCTCCCGCCCGATGAGGAACGGCTGCCGTGCGTCGACGTCGTACTGCTCGCCGCAGAACTCGACGCGTACCGCGGTCTTCCTCGTCGCCTCATCCGTGGTCATCGTGTGCTCCCCTTGCTGTCCGTGGTCGTCGTGTCCGTTCCCGCCGCGCCCGCAGGGCATCCCGTCGAGGTCACTGCTGTGAGCACATCTCGAGCGGGTCCGGTGAGGTGACGCCCGCTCGGACGATCACCACCTCGATGCAGAGCTGCGCGCCAGGAGCACTCGGCTTCAGGTCGACCGCGTAGGTCGACGTCGGGACCTTCGGCGAGTCCTTGCCGCCGCTCGTCACCTGGTAGATGTAGCTGTCGCCGTCCTGCGGGTCCGGGTTGTCCCAGATGAAGGTGACGACGCTGCCGTCCTCGCTGATGTTCACGCCGAACGCCTTCGGCGAGGGGACGTCGCTCAGCTGGATCGGCGCGCCGGTCGCCGCAGCCGTCGGCTTCGGATCGGTGACGGCACCCTGCCAGACGATGCCGGCGGCGATTCCACCGACGGCGAGCACGGCGACGCCACCGACCACGAGCCACCGCGTCAGGCGGCGGCGCTTGGCGAGCCTCGCGGCGTCGTCCGTCGGGTCCGTCGTCGGTTCGGTCGTGGCCGGCTCGAGGCGGTCGCGACGGATCGTCTCGGAGGGTGCCGAAGCGGAGGCACCGATGACGATGGGTGCCGACGGCTGGATCGGTTGGACGAGCGGACCGGCCGACCGCACCACCGTCTCGTCGCCGAGCGCGGGCTGCACGCCCGGCCGGGGCTGGGCCTCCACGGACGGCACCTGCCGGACGCGGGTCTCGTCGGAGGCGCTGGCGCTCGGCTCCTGCCGCGGGGCCTGCGACTGCGGTTGCACGAGGTTCGGGATGTCGATCGGCGTCGGCGCGTAGGCGAGCTCCATCTCGACCCGCTGCAACGCGCGGGCGAAGTCGACGGCGCTGTCGAACCGGTTCGCGCGGTCCTTCGCGAGACCCTTCTGCAGCGTCGCGACGAGCGAAGCGGGTGCATCGTCGCGACCGAGCGGGGTGACGGTCCCTCGTTCGATGCGGCTGATGAGGTCGGCCGCGCCGTTCGACTGGCCCGGGATCTCGAAGGGCGTCCGTCCGGCGAGCAGTGTGTAGACCGTGGCGGCCAGCGAGAAGACGTCCGACCGGACGTCGGGTCTCGGCTCGTCCTCGAACATCTCGGGCGGCGACCACGGGATCGACAGACCGACCGTCTGGGTACCCGAGGCCCCGGTCGAACCCACGTCCCCCGGGCGGCCCTCCACGGCGGACGGCACTTCGAGCTCGACGGCCTGCGAGATGCCGAAATCGGTGAGCGCGGGCCAGCCGTAGGCGTTCGTGAGCACGTTGGCCGGCTTGATGTCGCGGTGCAGGATACCGGCCGCGTGCGCGGTGGCGACCGCACTGGCGAGGCGGACACCGGTGCGCAGCGCGTCGGCGACGGGGAACCGGCGCAGCTTGGCCTGTTCGGCGAGGCTCGGCCCGGCGCAGTACTCCATGGCGAGGTACGGCCGGCTGTCGGGAGCGACGTCAGCGGTGTAGATCGTGACGATGTAGGGGTGCGCCGACAGCTGCGCCATGAGGTTCGCCTCGGCGACGAACGCTTCGCGGGTCTGCTCGCTGAGGTGCTCGGCGAGGAGGACCTTGACGGCTACCTGACGCCTCGGCAGCTGCTGCTCGTACAGGAAGACGTCGGAGAACCCGCCCGCTCCGAGCTGTCGTTCGAACCGCAGTCCGGGGATGGCCGGCGGTTGTGAGGGAGAACGACGCACGTCAGCCCTCTCGGACGCGGAGTGCGACGCCGCCGCCGAGGTCGATGACGGTTCCGACGATCACGGGGGTCGACTCCCCCGGCCGGAGGGACTGCGGCGCCTGGCCGGGGAGGACGACCTGGGTGCCGTTCCGCGAGTGCAGGTCCGTGACGACGACCGTTCCGCCCTCGACTGCCACGCGGACGTGGCTCCGCGAGATGTCGTCGCCCGCGAGGGTGACGAGCGTGGGGACGACCGATGCGGGGACCTGGGAGACGCTCGGTGCCCGACCGAGGACGACCGGTGACGCAAGAGACTGCCGGGTGCCGCCAGGGAGCTCGAGGTAGGTGAGCGGCGTGGCCGCCGGAGTGGTCGACCGGGCAGGCGGGGTCTCGGCCGCTCGACGTGCACGGAGGGCCGCGAGGTCCTCAGCGAGGATGGTGTGACCGTCGTGGTCGCCGAGCTCCGTCGCCTCCGCGACCGGGGCCTCGGGCGCAGCCTTCGCCGCAGCCTGCTGCTGGACGGCGAGCTCGGTCGCCGCGCGTTCCGCGTCGCCTGCCTCATCGACGGCTGCCGCGCCGACCGGCCGGAGCACGGTCTGGCCGAACAGGAAGTCGTAGCCCTCGTCGACGGGCTCCTCCGGGGGTGCCGGGGGCGCATCCGGGTCGTCCTCATCGTGGAAGAACTGGGTGTCGGAGACGGACGGCACGACATGGAGCGGCTGTGCCGGCTCGACGGGCGTCTGCGGGGCCGACTCGTCATCGCCGATCTCGTCGTCCGGGCCGGCCGACGACGACGCCACCGACGCGGCGGGCTCCGCCTGCGATGGGACGTGCGGGGCGGCGAGCTGCTCGGCAGCGGTGGGCGAACTGATCGACGACTCGGCGGAACGGGGCGCATCCGCCGACGGAGCGGGGACGGCGGCGGTCGCATCCTCGTCGAGCGTCGCCGTGATGGAGGTGGTCCACACGGCGCCGGACCCGAGCGGCAGCCGCACACCGGAAGGGTTCGGCTGGTCGGTGCGGAGCGTCACGCTGACCGCGTCGGCGTGGTGTTCCTCGACCCAGGTGGTCGCCCGGGCGCCCAGGACCGTCTCGGTCCCGGCATCGCTCGTCACGACGGCCGCGGCGAGTCCGCGCACGATGACCGTCGCGCCCGACTCGTCCCACACGGCCGCCGCGAACGCGGGGGTGTTCGAGAGACCGCCGGCGGCGAGGCGGTCGACGATCAACGCGAGCGAGGCGTCGCCGGGGAGGTCTGCGGCGAAGGCCGCAGCCGCGGCGTCGTCGCCCTGGGCGTCGACCAGCACGAGCCTGCCGGGCGCCGCCACAGCGAGCCAACGGCGGACCTCGGCCGGTTCCATTTCGTACGAGTACACGGCCACTCCTCTAGCCTCGCGGCATCGTCTCTTCAAGATACCCGAGACCACCCGCGTCATCGTAGCCGGGCCCGCTGGACATGAGCGAGGTCGACACGACATCGACGACCAGCGCGGTCACGTTGTCGCGTCCGCCGGCAGCGAGCGCGAGCTCCACGAGGCGGTCTGCGGCACCCTCGAAGCCCTGCGAGAGGACCTCGGCGATGCCCTCGTCGGTGAGCTCGCCGGTGAGCCCGTCGGAGCAGAGCAGGAACCGTTGCCGTCCGGCGACCGGGAGCAACCAGACGTCCGGGTCGATGCCGGCCTCGACGCCGATCGCCTTCGTCACGATGTTGCGGTCGGGGTGCTCGCGCGCCTCCGCCTCAGTCAGGGAACCGGCGTCGATGAGTTCCTGGACGGCCGAGTGGTCGACGGTGATCCGCCGGAGCACGCCGTCCGTCCACGTGTAGACCCGGGAGTCCCCCACGTTGAAGACCATCCAGTGCAGATCGGTCTGCGGGGACAGCGCGACGAGGGCGAGACCCGCGACCGTCGTTCCGATGACCCCGTTCGGTGTCGGGATGCTCCGGATGACGGCGTTGGCCGCGACGATCGTCGTCACCACCGCCTCGGTCGTCGTGGGGGTGCCGACCGGGATGCCCCGTTCGAGCGCGGCGGCCACCTCCCGGCTGGCGACCTCGCCGCGTTCGTGCCCGCCCATGCCGTCTGCGACGACGAAGGCCGGAGCGCCCGCGTAGAAGGCGTCCTCGTTGAGCCGTCGGACGAGGCCGGTGTCGGTGCGGCCCTCGCTCCGCAGGACGTGGGTGGATCGGGGCGTCTCGATCGTCGTCATCCCGTGCCTCCCAACGCAGCGGGGAGGGTCGGCACCTCGCCTGGCCAGGATCCGTACCGGGCGTCGAGGTCGGAGCTGGACAGCTCCACGGAATCACCGCCGGCGTACTGCTCGGACGCGATGTCCAGCGTCGCGAGGATCGCGATCGTCGACTCGACGGTCTGCCCGGGGGCGTCAAACGCGAACCGCACGAACCGACCGCGGTCGAGCTCGTCCTGCGAGGCGAGCTGCGCGAGGGAGTAGTCCACCAGGGCGCCGGGGTCGCCGGTGAACGCGTCGGTGGCCGAGAGCGTCGCGGTGACGTAGGCCGTCGTGCCGTCCCAGGCGCGGGCGGCACGGAAGTCGGCGCCGGGGACCTCCGCGACCGCTTCCTCGACGGCCGCCAGGGGCCGCTCAGGGCTGCGGGTCGGGTTCCGCTGCGCCGTCGGTGCTCCGGTCCCGCAAGCGGTGAGGAGCCCCAACAGCACGACCGACACGGCCCCGGATCGGACGATGGTACTGATGCGCATGGAGGGCCTCACGGTCGGAACGGGCTGCGGAGGGGCGACCCGGTGGCAGGCCGCATTCGATCATCTCCGCGTAGGACTGTAGTCGGTCACCTGTTGATCACCGCTGAAGAAGCCACTCGCCGAGTCCAGGTACGACTCGACGCTCGGGTCTCCCGACGACGTCGTCTGATCCGCCATGATCTCGTACCGCTGTGCATTGTGGGCACCCGCGATCCCTGGATCCTGCTGTTCCGGATTCACGCCGCCGAGTCTCGGTGCATCACCCTGCACGGTGGTCCAGTTCGCCGAATCCGGGTTCCCCTGCCCGTCGAGACGCGCGACGGGGTCCTCGTTGAACTCCATCGAGAGGACCTGCACGTCGTCGGGGATGTCGAACCGGGCGATCGGTGAACCCGCGGTGACGACGTGGGTGACGTTGTACCCGAGATCAGGATCCGAGGCCAACAGCCCGGCCGTGATCCCGCCGAGACTGAAGCCCTCGAGCATCACCGGGTCCGTCGGCGAGATGCCGGCCGCAGCCATCGCGTCCTTCACCGCCTGACTGAGCGCGGTCTGTCCGCCCTGCATGGCCGCGATGTCCGAGGTGAGGTCGTTCGAGATCGCTCCGCCGTGCGGGTCCCAGACCTGCGTGCTCGGGATCTGCACGATCCAGCTCGGCGGCGGTCCGGCCGACTGGATCACGCGGATGTTGCTGAGCTCTTCCTCACCCTGGTCGATGTCGGCCGAGCCCTGCATGAGGTCACCGAGGTCGGTGACCGTCCGGTCCCGAGGCACGGCAAGCGGCTGCGTCGGGTTGTCCGGGTCCATGGCGAGGCCGCCCTGGCCGTCCTCGAAGAGTCCGAACCGGCCGCCACCACCGGCGATGGCCGCGATCGCCTGTTCATACGTGAGCGGCGGCCAGCCCTGGCCGGTGAGGACCGACATGAGCCCGTTGAAGCCGGGGACCAGGCCGGGGAGGAACGTGAGGCCGGCCAGGAGACCCGGGGCACCGTCGGTGAGGATGTCCGCGATCCAGGCGTTCTCGCCCAACCACTCGTTGGCGGCCTGAGCCGCGACCGGGGCGAGGTCCTGCAGCCTCGACAGCGCGTCGGCGTAGGTCGCCGCCGTCCGGTCGACGACCTCCTGCGGCGAGTAGGCGGAGACCGAGTTGGTCGCGAACGCTGCGGCGACTCCGGCGGGCGACAGCAACAACCAGGGGTTGTCGCCGATCTGATCCAGCGTCTGCTGGGCGCCCTCCACCAGCGAGTCGACCCCCTCGACGACGACGTTCACACCGGCGACGGTGAGCATCCACGCCCCACCGACCACCACCACGCCCGCCGCGATGACGAGGCCCACCGGCACCGCCAGGACGCCGATCACGAAGGCGACACCGTTGTGCAGCGCGACCGTCGCCGCGGCGATCATCTGGTCGGCCGTCTCGTACGCGACCACGGCGCCCTCGAGGAAGACGGCAGAGACGCCGGTCTCGGTCGCGACGAGCAGCAGGGAACCGGAGGCCAGCACGATGGCGCCCTCCGCCGCCGCCCCGGTCATCGGGGACAGCAGCATCGACTCGAGCAGATCGCCGTCGACGGCCTTCGCGGCGGCCGTCCCGGAGCGGCCGATGAGCTCGTTCGAGAGCGTGGCGAGTTGCTGGGCCTGCAGACGCATGTCGTCGAGCTTCGCGCCGACGCCGCCTGTGCCTCCGGAGACCGTGATGTCGCTCATGCCCGTGCTCCCTGGATCTGGGCCGCGATGGTGAGCACCTCGGCGACGATGTCCGCGCGCCGAACCGCCCGGAGCGAGACCCGGCTCGCCTCGGCGACGGCGGTCGGATCCGTGCGCGACGGATCGATGTCCGGGGTGTCGACCGTCACGGCCACCCACCCGTCGGAGCTCCGGAGCCAGGTGTCCGTCCACCGGCGTGCTGGACTTCCGAGCCGGGACAGCGCGTCGAGCCGGAACCCACCGTCGATGCGCTTGGCGAGTCCACCGAGGAGGGACGCGGCCTGCGGACTGTGGAGCTGCTCGACGACCGCGCCGACGACATCGGGTCGGTCCTGGCGGAGGGCGAGCACGAGCGCCTCGGCATCGGCGAGCGGGAGGACGACGACGTCCGTCGAGCGGCCTCGGGAGTCGGGGACGTCGTGCAGCGCGGAGAGTGGTCGGAGGAGTTGCTGTGCCAACCCGGCCGTGTCGAAGGCGCGGATCTCGATCGCGTCCTCATCGCGTGCGGCCGTGCCGTGCTCCGCGAGCGAGGCATCCGAGTGATCGACCCGCTGCGTCCGCAACAACGCCAGGGCATGCGCGCCGATCACGGAGACGGACTGGATCGCCGTCCGGTCCAAGGTCCAGCACGACGAGTCGACGGCCGCCGTCGCGAACTGGGGCATCGACAGGAAGGCGGCGAAATCGGGATCGACGTCGGCCGTGAGGTCGTCTGGAACGCCGCCGTCGCCGTGGGCGAGGAGTCGTCGCTCTCGGAGTCGGGCGACGGCTCGCAGCTCGCGCTCGCGGATCTCGTCTGGTGACACCTCGGAGCCCCACTCGGTGTGGAAGGCGTGGGGCAGCACGAGGTGCGGGGTCCGGTGCTCGAGCACGTGCAGCTCGTCGGCGGACAGGAGGAACGCGGCGGCGGCGGGAGCCGGCCGGGTGCGCGTGGTGGTCATCAGGGGGTCCATCCTCGGCTGCGGTAGAGGTCGGCGAGATCGAGCCAGCCGCGATCGCCGGGGCTGGGGAGCGACGGGGTGGAGGCGACGATGTCCTTCGCCTGGTGGACGAGGAAGTCCGGGACCTCCTGGCCGAAGAACTCGAACACCTTCGCGGCCCCGTCCTTCACGGTCTCGACGGCGCCGGAGACGAGGTTCACCGCGTCGTTCCAGCGGTCGCCCACCCAGCGGGCGGCGTCCTCGATCATCTGCTTCACGTGGTCGACCGCGGTCGCGTGCTCGTCGAGCTTCGTCGCGGCGTCGTCGAGTTGCGTCGCGGAGGTCTCGAGCGACACCGCCCGGGTGCCGAGCTGCTCGACGAAGGTGTCCGCGGCTGTCGAGGTCCACGAGAGCTCGGCTGCGGATCGCAGCTCGCCCGCCCTGCCTCGGACCTCGGTCGCGAGGGCCCGGAGCTCGGTCGCCCGGAGTCTGATCTGCTGGGTGTCGCCGTACACGGCTCGCTCCTCGTCGGTTCGTCGGTTCAAGGCTCGACAACGACCGCGCGCCCTCACCGACGAGGTGTCGGGAGGGCGCGCAGAGCGAAGCCGACGGTGGTGACTACTGGCCGGCGCCGGCGGCGAGCGCCGCGTCGGTCTGCTCGAGCGTGGTCACAGCGTTGTTGAGGTAGCCCGACAGCTTGTCGAGGTGCTGGATGGTGACCGTCGCGCTCTGCGTGAAGGCCGTGTAGGTCTCGTTGAAGGTGCCGGACGCGGTGTCGGTCTGGAACCCGGAGGACACGAGGTTGTTGATGAGGGTCTGCAGGCGGTTGAGCGTCGTCTCGACCTCGCCCTTGCCCGTCGTCAGGTTGACGGCGGCCTGCTTGATCTCGCTGTAGTTAACGTTGATGTTGGCCATGTCTCTTGCTCCTTCGTTGTGGTCACCGGCACCGTCGGTGCCTTCATCATGTAACCACAACGCCTGTCGGGAACACATGGGGAGCACTCCCCATGCCCTCCCCGCCGGTGTCTGTCGGCCCTCAAACGAGCGGGAACTCGGGGGCGATCGGCACCTGCACGCGTGACAGCGCACCACGGTTCGCGTACATCCCGCGCCCGGGCGGGAAGTCCTTGCGGGCGAGCCGCGGGAACGTGGTCCGGAGGACGAGGTCGCCCTCCATCTGCTCCGGTTGCAGGAGGATGCCGCGCCTGGCGCTCTTGATCTCGCCCATGAGTGGCCAGGACGACGACCAGCCGGACACCTCGTTCTCGGCGATCACCAGGTGGTCGCTGCGCTTGATGGCCTTGATCAGCTCGACGAGCGGCGGGTCGGCGATGCCGTTGAGGTAGTCGGAGATCGTCTCGATGACGACGACGGTGCGCGTGGTGACCGTCTCCGCCGCGATCGCCGCCGACAACGCCTTCGCCTGTTCGACGATCGTCTCCGGGGTGACGGCCGACTCGTCGAACCGCAGTTCGCGGAGCAGGTCCGAGCGCTTGGAACCGAAGTAGACGAATCGGGTCGCCGGGTCGAAGCGGCGCATGGCACCGACGAGCGCCGCGACGGCGTTCGTGCGGCCACTCCCGGGCGGGCCACCGACGAGGAAGGCACCGGAGGGGTCGAAGCCGAGCGGCGCGAGGTCGGCGTCGCCGATGCCGAGCGTCGGGCGGTCGCCGACGCGGTCGGGGAGCTCGCGTGCTTCGATCTCCTTCGGGAGCGCGCCGATCGGTGGCGCCGTGACCGTGGCGCCGGCCCTCGACATCGCCTCGGCGAGCTTGACGGTCGCGAGCGACTGCTCCGACAGCACCGGCGAGCCGCCCAGGATGGCCACCTGGACCTCGAGACCGTCGACGATCGCGCGTCCGGCGGGCGACTCCGGCCCGAGGACGTCCTTCGGCACGCCGAGGAGCTGGTACCCCGTCTCGTCCGCCAGCCGCAGCACCACGCGGCGTTGCACACCCGCGCTGATGTTCGTCGGCACGGACCCCGGCCGGTCGGCGGAGAACGCGATGTTCACGCCGAGCTGGCGACCGTCGGTGATGAGCTGCTGGAACAGCGTGTACCAGGAGGACAGCCCGAGAGTCGTCTCGTACTCCTGCCGGAAGGACTGGAACCCGTCGACGAGCAGCAGGATCCGGCGCTCGTCGTTCCGGCCGGAGACCCGGCGGTAGTCGGTGATGGAGGACGCGTTCGCCTCCGCGTACCGGACGCTGCGGTCGTCGATGATCTCCTTGATGTGCCGGAGCAACCGGATGACCCGCTCCTGGTCGTCACCGGGGATGATCGAACCGACATGGGGCAGCGCCTCCAGCATGCGCAGGCTCCCCGCGCCGAAGTCGAGGCCGTACACCTCGACGGGCCCACCGCGCGGCGTGATGCCGGCTGCCGTCGCGAGGGTGCGCAGGACCGTGCTCTTGCCGGAACCACCGGTGCCGAAGACGGCGATGTGGCCGTCGACGTCCGGGCGGAAGTACACGGGTCGCTGCTCCTGCGAGTCGGGCAGGTCGGCGACGCCGATGAGCAGTTCGGCGTCGGACCGCTGCCGGAGCTTGCTGAGGTCGTAGACGGGCGCCAGCTCGTCGAGCCATGGTCGCCGCGGCGCGGGGATCGACGCGCGGTCGGCGGCGGCGATGATGCTGGCGACGAGCCGCTGCTGGTCGGTCGGGCCGAGGTCTCGTTCCTCCTCGGCGTCCGCGGCTCGCGGCTCCTCCCAGCGGGTGTCGCCACCGAACCGGAGTTCGCGGACCTCGATGTCGGAGCGTTCGGGTTCGTCGCTCGTCCACCCGCCGGCGTACCCGGACTGGAAGATGCTCAAGCGTCCTGGCCCGGTCTTCGCGATGCCGCGGCCGGGCACGCCGGGGTCGAAGTGCGCCGCGTCCTTGACGCCGACGACGTCCTGGCTGTCCGACTCGTCGGCCATGCGGAGGGCGACCCGGAGGTTGGTGTTGGCGCGCAGGTTGTCCTTGATGACACCGGCCGGGCGCTGCGTCGCCATGATGAGGTGGATGCCGAGGGACCGACCGCGCTGGGCGATGTCGACGACGCCGTCGACGAACTCCGGGACCTCGCCGACGAGCGCCGCGAACTCGTCGATGACGAGGACGAGGGCGGGCGGCGAGTCCGGGTCGCCGCGCTTCTCGAGCTCCAACAGGTCTTTGGCCTTCTTCCGGTTGAGCAGGTGCTCGCGGAAGTGCAGCTCGGCGCGGAGGCTCGTCAGGGCACGGCGGACGAGGTGGGGGCTGAGGTCGGTGACGAGGCCGACGCAGTGCGGGAGGGTCACGCAGTCGGCGAAGGCCGAACCGCCCTTGTAGTCGACGAAGAGGAACGAGACGCGGTCGGGGCTGTACTCCGCCGCCATCCCGAGGACCCAGGCCTGCAGGAACTCGCTCTTCCCGGCACCCGTCGTCCCACCGACGAGCGCGTGCGGGCCTTGGGAGCGGAGGTCGAGGTGCATGGCGTCCACACCACCGGAGCCCACGGTCGCGCGGAGCTGGCCGGCCCGGCGGGGCTTCGGCGGAAGCCCGGGGGTGCGGTCGTGGATCGAGGAGTTCTGCCGCCAGCGGTCGACGACGGCGTCGCTCGACGTCGTCAGCTCCGAGCCGAGCAGCGTCACCATCGAGACCGAACGCGGGAGGTCGCTCGAGTCCTCGACGAGGGCGCCCGCGTCGATCACCGAGGCCATGCGCCGGGCGTAGTCGAGCGCCGTCACGGGGTCGATGAATTCCGGACGGGCGTCGTCGACCGAGTACCCGAGTCGGACCATGCCGACGGTCGCGGGTGCGTCGACGCCTGCTCCGGCTTCGGGGACCCGCAGGAAGGTGCGGCAGGCGGCCGGCAGGGAGACGACCTCGTCGGCGATCCAGATGGGGAAGACGCCTGCGTCCGCGGCGATCTCCGCCAGCTGGACGAGCCGCGCGCGGTCGACGCCGACGTCGTCGGAGATGAGGAGCACGATCGCGGGGATCGGCGACTTCGTGCCGGTGTCGTTCGAGCTCTTCGTGCCGATGTCGGCGCCGCGTTCCTGCGCCGCCTGCTTCTCGGAGATGGCACCGCGGCGCGCGTCCCCAGCCCGGGCCGCCTGGAGCCGGGTCTGGACGAGTTCCTCGATGGCCGCCAGCAGTTGGTTGCCGCTCGACACACTATCGGCGAGGTGACCGACGTCGAGCGGACTGTTCGACGAGGAGGCGTGCGGCAGCCACTTCACCCACGACAGGGCGTTCGACCAGGCGGGCGACACGATGGCGGCGACGACGACCTCGGCCGGCGAGTGGAGCGCCGTCAGCTGCACGAGGATGCCGTTCACGGCGCCGCCGGCGGTCTGCGGCGACCCGGCGATACCGAGTGCGCCGGCGTCGTAGAGGTTGTCGATGATGGGGACGTCGGCGACCGTGGCGTACTCGTCCTTGAGCTTCTCAAGTCGCTCCTGGAACTCCGGCAGGAAGCTGTCGCGCGCCTTCGCCGACACCTCGTTCCGCGACGGCATGGTGCCGACGCCGAGCCGGAGGTTCAGGAAGGACCAGTGCTCCGGGCGGCGGGTCCACAGCAGCGGGCCGCGGGTGAGGGCGTGCTTCAGCGCCTCCGAGGTCGACGGCGCCTCGCGCATGCGGACGTCGTGCTCGATCTCCCGCTCCGCCGCGAGCTGCTTGCCGAGCGATTCGAGCCGCTCGTCGAAGATCTTGATCTGCTGCTTGAGCTTGCGCTTGTTCCGACCTCGGCCGGTGAAGTAGTTGCCGATGAGCATGAGCGGCGTCATGGCGATGAAGATGAGCGACAACGGGTTCTTCGTGAAGAAGTACATCGCACCACCGAGCAGCATCGGCGTGAGCATGCCGAGGAGCGGGAACGGCTGGTTCTCGCGCTCGGTCGGCGGCTCGGGGGCGGGGAACGTCTCCCCCGCGTACCGCTGCTCGACCCGAGGGGAGCGGTTGAAGTAGACGGGCCCGGCCTTCGGGACGACACCGGCGCGACCGACGGTCCCGGCGAAGCCGATCTCGACCTCGGTGTCGCCGATGAGCACGCGTTCCGGCTCGACCACCTTGAGCCGCGGGACGATCCCGCCGTCGACGACGATGCCGTTCGCCGCGCCGAGGTCGACGAGTTCGATCTCGCCGCCGACCTCGAGCCGCGCGTGCCGCTTGGAGACGAGCGGGTCGTCGAGGACCACATCGCAGCTCGCCTCGCGCCCGATGGTCCAGCTGCCGGCCGGCAGGGTGAACTCACGGCCGGCGTCGTCGCCCGACAGGACGCGGACGACGGCGACGGCGGGCGCCTGGCCCGTGCGCGCCGCGGAGTAGTAGACCCCGGCGTCGGCGAGTTCGATGACGGCACCGGAGCCCACCCAGGCCTCACCGATGGGTGCCTCGGGCGGGAGCGGGAGGGTCTCGGTCGACCCCGGCAGACGGGCGTGCAAGGTGAAGTCGGCGTTGGCGGAGTCGGGCCCCTGCGGGTCGACGCGTGCGATCGTCGACGCGACCTCGGCGATGCTCGCCGCCGCATCGGTGGTCACGACGATGTCGGCGGACGAACCCGACGGCCTGGTCAACGTCAGCTTGATGCGCATGCAGGGTCCCCTTGGAGGTGCGGGCCGCTCGGCGCGACCTCGATCAGCCTAGCGAGCGCCCGGACGGGCCACGATCCGGCGTGCGCCGTGTCCGAGAGCCTCGCAGGATCAGTCGGTCTGTGGGCGGACGATCTGATCGACACTCGTCACCGGAGATTCCTGAGGCGCCGGAGCGAAGAGCCCGACAGCGGGTTCTGCAGCCGCACAATCGAGGTTCGGTAAGCCGACGATGGCGTCCAGGACGGTTCGGCCGTCGTCGGTCCGTTCGAGTCGGTACTCCGCTCCGGCGGTGTCGAACGAGTCCGGAGGCGTGCCCTGCGTCGACGACCAGTCGAGCGCGACACAGGCTTGGACACTCGCGTTCCGACCGTCCGCGGACACCTCGACGCTCTGCGGCTCCAATGGCTGCGGCCCAGGGTGCACATCGGTCCGTTCGCCGGACTCGACATGATCCCGCGCGCCGCGCCACGCGGCGGACCGCACCTCGTAGGTCGACGATTCGACCAACTCCGGCAGCGTGAAGTCGTTGCGGTTCTGCGCGACGGCGAGTGCGGTCAGCGCCGTCCGTGCCGATTGCACCCAGGCGTCCTGGTCCAACTCACTCGAGGGCTCGCCGTCAGCCCAGATCACCCCGGGGAACGGCTGATCCGTCGTCGGTTGCGCCGCCGGAGTGCATCCCGTGAGTCCGAGGAGCACGGCGGTGAGTCCTCCTGCGGCCGCCACCCACGCCCGAGCCATCACTTCGGCGTGGCACGCTGCGTCGTCTGGCTGTCAGTCAGCGGACGCTCCACGTCGTCCGGGTCTGTCACGCCGGACGGCACCGGTGCGGGGTCGAAGATGCCGATGGACGGGCGCGCCGACGCGCAGTCGAGGGCGGGCACCACGATGACGGCACTGATTCTCAGGACATCATCGGTCGGCGTCAATCGGTACTCGATGCCGCTCGCGTCCATCGCAGCCGCCCCGCCGGTCGGTCGAGCGCCGCTGGGCGTCGCCCACTCGTCGAGCACACACCCTCGCACACGCCAACCGTCCCCGTCGGGAACGACTTCCGTCGGCTCGAACGGCGCCGGCCCTGGGGCCAGCAAGGTCGACTCGCCATCCTCCAAGCGCTTCTCGGCGGCCCGCCACAGGTTCGAGCGGACGTCGTACTCGACGGTCGCGACCAGCTCCGGAAGCCTGAAGTCGTTGCGATTGCTCGCGACGGCCATCGCTGCAAGACCGTCGCGAACGGCGACCACGGCGGTGTCCCCGTCGAATGGCCCTGACGGCTCACCATCAGCCCAGACGATCTCTGGGAACGGCTGTGCGGCTTGCCCGCCCTGCGGCGTGCATCCCGCGATCCCGAGCACGAGTGCCAGGCCCGTGGCGATCCGGCCGAATCGGCGGACCGCCCTGTTCTCAGTGGACGAGCGCGTCATCCTTCACCCGGGTCGTTGTCACCCTCGGCGTCTCCAGAACCATCCCGGTACGCACGAGCCAGGGAGTCGAAGGTCGAACCGCCGCGTTCCTCGTCGAGAGCTTCGAGCAGGTCGTCGAGATGTTCGTCGTACCAACTCTGCAGCTCGGAGCCGCTCATGCCGGTCGGGTCCGGCACATCTGCGAGCGGTCCGTCAGGGGTGTCATGCTCCAGCCGCCACACGAACTGAGCCGTCTGCAGTCGGACCGCTTGCAGGCTCGGGTTCTTGTTCGCCGCGAGATCCTCCACCAAAGCGGCGTGCGTGTCCCCGAAACCACCCTCGAGGGTGTCGCCTCCCCAGCCGATGAGCTGACCGACCGCGTAGCCCTGCGCTGTGTCGATGACCTGCCCCGCCACGCCGCCGACGACCGTACCGAGCCCGGGAACCGGGATCATGCCGACCACCGTCTCCAGTCCGTCGATCGCGTCCGCGACCGCCTGATCGTGGCGCGCCGCCTCGCCGAGGAGCTCACCCGACCCGGCACCGTCCACCATTCCCTGCAAGACCGCGATCCGTTCGGCGGTGCCGTGCACCGAGACGTCGTCGAACTGACCGGCCGCTCCGATGAGAGCGTCCTGATACTGGGACACGACGCCCGACAGCGCTGTGTGACCGTACGGGTCGCTCGATGCGATGCCGAGGATGTCGGACAGCAGGTCCTGGGACACGTTCGCGTAGATGCCGGTGTCCTCGCTGATACCGAAGAACGCGACCTCCTGGGTCGGAGGCGTCTGGGTCGTCTCGTCGAACAACGGGGACTCGACGAACCCTGGGATCTGCGGTGTCAGCGCTCGAACGATCGACACCGACGCGAGGCTGCTCACGTTCTCGCCGTTGAAGGACTCGTTCTCCGAGAGCTGCTGCATGATCTTCTCTGTCAGGACAGCCGCATCATTCCACGCGGCCGAGGTTCCCTCGGTCGGATGCCCGGTCGCGACACCGGGGCCGCCGGTCGCGTACTGCGTGCCGGCCCAGAGACCGCTCGGGCCCGCGAACTCGTCGTAGGTCGACCAGTCGCGGTCGCCGAACCAGTAGTCGACCCGGGCGTCTCCGAGCGAACCTTCGCCCGAGATGGTGTCGTCGGAGCCGTCGGTGAGCCAGTCGAGCGCCTCGTCCGGGTACTCTCCAAGGGTTTCCAGGACACGGCCGGCGAGGTCGACGACGCGGAGCCCCGAGAGCCCCGTCTGCTCCTCCTCGAGCAGGGCGAGCGTCGTGCCGCCGGGCAACGGCGAGCCGTCCTGCCAGATGTGGTAGTTGCCGCGCTCCTCCTGGTCGATCATGTCGGCGAGCGCGAGGGTGGTGGTCACGCCGATCGGTGCGTTGGTCGGATCGCCGAACAGGAAGCCGATCGCCGCGGGGTCGCCACCGACGGTCGTACTGGCGTTCGCCATCATCTCCTCGGCGAACTCCTGCCCGGTGAGCGGGGTCCACCGTTGCGAGCCAACGGACAGCCCGCCGCGGACGCTCTGCGCGAGCGCCAGTGCGGCGGCAGCTGGGACGCTGCCGTCCACCACGCCACGGCCGAGTTCGTCGATGAGGCTGACGACGTTCTCGCCGCCCATGTCGCGGTTCATCTGCGCCATGACCAGCGGACTGTTGCCGTACAGGTCGTAGAGCGTCTGCAGGTTCGCGACGTCCGTCTCGGAGTAGTCGCCGGACGCGATCTGGTTCCCGAGTTCTGCCATCGCCTGTGCCACGGCGCTCGGCGACAGCGAGCCGGAGTCGGTGATGCCGATGGCTGCGAGCGCCTGGCGCTGCGCCTCCCACGCGGTCGCATTCGGAGGGGTCAGCGCGAGCACCAGGGTGCTGTCGGCCAAGGTGCGCTCGTCGGCCAGGCCTTCGAGCGCATTGCGGGCGAGGGTGAGATCGCCCATGGCCGCCTGCTCCTGCAGCTGACGGTGCTGCGCCTGCTCCGGAGTCGGGCCTCCTGCGGGGTCCATGTACTGGCGATTGATGACCTGGTTCGACTCGAACATTGTCTGCTTTACCGACGTCGCGCGGGTGGCGATGCCGGACACGGTCTCGGAGTACACACCGATGGCCGTCCGAGCTGCACTCAGTGCGGTGGTGACCGCATCGATCGTCGCGACCGGGGTGTTCAGCGACGCCGACCAGGTGACCGGGGCGTCTCCGCTCCACACCTCCGCGGTCATGCCTGCCTGCGAGTTGGTCGTGACCGTCCGGGCCTCGCCGAGCGTCGTCTCCACCGTCTGCAAGCCGGTGGCGGCCGTTCCGAGCGACCCGGCGTCGAAGAGTCCCGGATCCTCCCTCGTCCAATTACCCATCAGTTGGCTCCTTCGTCGAGCAGTGCTTCCGTCTCCTGCCACGTCGCCGCGGCGTCGCGGGCGATCTGCGCAGCGTTCGTGATCTGTCCCGATGCGAGCATCGTCTGCACCGTCGCCCACATGGCGAAGCTTTCGGCGGCACCCGAGACACTGGAGCTGGAACTTCCGCTCAGATCCACGGCCACCTCGGTCGGCAGGCTGTATCCGCTCGTCTCCAGTCCGGACGCGACCGTCCGAATGGCTTCGACGTCGACGAAGAGCTGATCCCCGGCCATAGTTCCCCTTGGGTCGTCACGGAGTCGGAGACCATGCGATGGTCGCCGACAGCGGGGTTCGCCCCGCCGGGCACCAGCGTATCCGAGAGCGTCCGGCGCGACGATGGGGAGCACTCCCCATGCGCCGGAACGGCTTCAACCGGCGATCACCCGGATGGGGAACTCGCCGATCCCGATCGTCGAACCCGCCTCGACGACATAGGCCTCGCCCGGCTGGCAGACGGTGACGGCACCGGACGCGTCCGTGATGGTCGTGCCGTTCGTCGAGTGCAGGTCGGTCACCCGGAGCGACCGACGCCCGGGCACGACGGCCGTGTGCGTCTTCGACACGGACATCCGCGGGTCGACGAGTGCCCGCAGTTCGGCGTCGGGCTGCTCAGGACGCGCCGACGGGTTGCGACCGAGGAGCACCGGCCCACGGAGCCGGATGCGTTCGCCGTCGGGCAGTTCGAGGGCGAAGTCGCCGCCCCGCGTCGACGAGGAGACGACCGTCGCGCCGAGATCGGCCTGGGAAGTCGCGACGGGGCCGTCGGGCGTCCGCGTGGGGTTCGACGTCGACGCAGGCCTGTCGGACCCGGGCGGTGCCGACGCGATCAGTCCGGGCGGGACGGTGATCTGGAGTTCCGGCGCCACCGAGGACGTCGAGGAGGCGTCCTGCGACGACTGCGGGATGGCCGCCGGCGGCTGGCGGAACTGCGGCGCACCGAGCGGTGGGGCGGCGACGACGGGGACGGCGTCCGGCTCACGTTCCGGTTCCCGGTCCGATGGAGCGACGGCGGGCGCAGGCGGTTCCGGGGGCGCCGCCTGGGCATCGGGCGCCGGCACGTCAGGAGCCGGTGGCGCATCGACCGGCTGGGCGAGGAAGCTCGGCGCCTCTCCCGGAGGAGCGACGAAGGAATCGGTGCCGTCCGCGAGCTCGCCACCGGAGGAGACCGGCCACGCGGAGGCGACGGGCGCCGCGCCGGTCGGGGCGGCGGAGGGAACGGCGTCGGGCAGGGAAGACCCGCCGGTCGACGACTCCGCGGCGATCGGGGCGAGCTCGGTCCTCGCGCCGTGGACGCGCACCGTGGCCGATGCGCCCGGATCCGACTCGGCCACGAGCGCGGCCAGAGCGTGCAGGAACGCAAGGAACGGCTGCTCGCCGAGCAGCGTGCGCTGCCGTCGTTTCTTCTGGACGCCGTGCTGCAGGATGAAGGTCGCCGCTGCGGTCCCACGGGCGGACGGGGCCGTCGTGATCGCGAAGGCGAGCAGCGGTGCCGGGTCGTCCACGGAGACCACGCGCAAGCGGATGTCGGCGTTCGTCCCACCGTCGATCGCGACGTAGTGCCTGGTCGTCTGCGCATCTGCACCGGAGGCGGCGACCGCTTGCTGGACGAGCGCGACGAGCTCGTCGGCGGTGCCCGCCAGGTCGAGTTCCAGACCGGTGTCGGTCGGGTCGGGTGATCGCATCGGTGGTTCCTCCCCAGGCGCCGTCGGCCGACGGCAGCAACGCAACGATTATCGCGCAACCGGCGCGTCGGCGCGTGAGCCCGCCGGGATCAGATGCCGCCGCGCTCCCACGGCCACCGCGGAGTCGGCCGGCCGCCGGTCGACGAGGTCGCCACCGCGGCTGCGGCGAGCACGATGACGAGCGCCAACACCCCGACGGTCACCGAGAACGGTCCCGTCAGCGTCGTGACCGCGAACGCGGCCGCATCGGCTCCGTCCCGACTCGCCACCGCATCGAAGATCCCGCCGCTGACCCCGTAGGCGAGCCACGCGAGCAGCCCGGCCAGGACGGCCGATCCCACCGAGACGCGCACCGGCGTCCGGCGCGTCTCGCGGATGATCGCCCAGAGCACCACGAGTGCGGCCACGACGACCATCAACGGGCCGGTCAGCGGCCCCGCGTCCGGGTCGGTCACCACATCGAGATCCGCCAGCAGACTGATGAAGCCGAACGCACAGACCACGAGCGCGACATAGGTGATCGCCGCGAACGGAGCGACCCACCAGGGCCCTGGCGCCCCGTGCTCCCGCTCGCGGTCGGTCATGCTCAGCGGGCGGTGGTCGGTCCGGCCTCGAGGACACGCTCGTACTCGGCGCGGGCCTCGAGGTTGGCCTCACGGACCTTGCGTCCGCGGGCGGCGATCCAGCCACCGAACCAGACGGGGATCTCGCGGGCGACGACGAACGCGAGGACCGGTCCGAAGGTGAACGCGACGCCGGTGACTTCGGCGAGCACCTCGTCCACACTCAGCGTCCACGCGCGCTCCTGGATGAGGAACCCGCCGACCCATGCGAGGAAGACGACCAGCCCGATGATGAAGCCGCCGAGCACCCAGTGCACCCAGCCGGATCGGTTGACGATCGTGGCCGTGACCACCCAGGAGAGGAAGAAGCCGGCGGTCGCCAGCAGGAAGGGCCAGCTGGTCGAGATCGTGATGAGGTTCTCGACGAAGGTGCCGTCGCCCTCGAGGACGAGCTCGAGGCCAGCGACGGCGGCTGCGTACAGACCGGCGAAGATGATGGTGCCGAGCAGACCGATGAGGATACCGAAGCCGCGGTTGCCGCGGACCTCCGGCTCCGACGGCGCCTGGACGTAGAGCGGGAAGGCCTGCTGCTGCTGCTCGGTCTCCGTCGCGGCGGCGGTGTCGCTCGCTCCGGAGCGCGCGACCGGCTCGTAGGCTGCCGCCGGGTAGGGGTGCGCGCCGGTGTCGGCCTGCTGGGACGTCGCCGCAGTGGTCGACGTGGACGTGGTGTCGTCGTCGTCATCGACGTTCGAGTACGCGCGCTGCGGGGTGTGCGGGCGGTACGGGCGCGTCTCGCGGACACCGGCGTCGGCGTCACTGCGAGCTGCCGCGCGCCGGTCCTCGACGACCGGGTCGGCGCCGACGCCGTCCGCCGTCGTGATGGTGTCCTGCTGGACGGTGTCCTCGGAGAGGATGTCCCGCTCGACCACGGGGTCACCGCTCGCGGTGGTCGGACGGGCGGTACCAGACGCGGTCTGGGCAGCCGCCGGAGTGGTCGGGTCGGTCGACGATCCGGGCTCGGGGTTCTGGGTGCTCATCGCGTACTCCTTCGGCGGAAGCCTGTTCAGGAGCGCCCGCACGGCGCTCCGTCCGCCACGGTAGCAACACCGGGCCGCGATGCCCGGCAAGCTCGCCGAGCACGCGGTACTCCCGTCCGACGCGATTCAGGTCTGATTCATATCCGAGGGAAACGGTCCCCTCAGCTCCGCGCGATTGAGTGGGACTCACAACAGACACTTGTCGGATCAACGCCGATCCCGCGACGCCGCTCCCCCACGGCGGATCCCCCGGAAAGGCACCATGCCAGAGCAGCTCCCCCACGCCCAGCGCGACGACGCACGTGCCTACTCGCCGCTCCGTCGCCTCTCGGCCCGATACCGCGGCCTGCCCCTCCGCGGACGCCGCGTCGTCGCCGGTGCTGCCGCCGGTGCCGCCCTCCTCCTCGCCACCGCGGTCATCGCGCCGCTCGCGGCGAACGGCTCCGGCTCGCCTCGTTCAGGTGCCGCCGCGCAGCCGAACGGTGATGCGGCGCTGTCGGTCCCCGCGTCGACCGTGAACGCCACGGCGGTCACGGCGATCTCGGAGACGACCGGCCCCGTGGCCGGCGGCAGCACCGTCACCGTCAGCGGAACCGACGTGGACGGCGTCACGCGCGTCGTCTTCGGAGCGCAGGACGCCGAGATCCTGTCGGCGACGAGCACCGAGGTGACGGTCGCTGTGCCACCTGCCTCGGACTTCTCCCCCGCCGACGTGGGGATCGCCGTGTACGCGGACGAGCTCCGGATCGATGGAGACACCCTGAGCTACCGCTACGACATCATGAGCCCGGTCGACACGCAGATGGCCTACGTCTTCGCACACTGGGACGACTACAACCTCGCCGAGTACGGCTCGCTTCCCGACACCGACTGCGCGAACTTCGCCAGCCAGAGTCTCATCGAGCGCGGGTGGACCATGGACGAGGACTGGTGGGCCGAGGGGACGGGCGAGGACTTCGACTTCTCGAAGGCCTGGGTCAGTTCCACGTTCTTCATGACCTACCTGGAGGGGCGCCCGGACCTCGCCACCGCGCTCGACGACACCCAGCGCGACCAGGTCAAGGTCGGCGACATCGTGCAGTTCGACTGGGACAACAGTGGCGACCGGGACCACACGGGCATCGTGTCCCGCGTCGAGATCACGGACGCCGGAACCCAGGTGTACTACGCCGGGCACACCGACGACACCGACTACCGCACCGTCGACGAGGCCATCACCGTCCTGCACCCCGGCGCGGACGTGTACTACTGGAGCATCGCCTAGCCGGAATCCGGAAGCCGGGCCACGGTCTCAGGCGGGGAAGAGCGTGGAGACGATCGTCTGCGTCCAGCCGGTGATGGACGTGTTCGACCAGCGGGTCGCGATCCACGTGCCGTCGCGGAGGAAGTGGCGCTCCCCGTAGGTGCCGGCGTCCTCGGTCGTCTCGGTGAAGCACATCGTGCCACCGGTCTCCTCGGAGCAGGTGAAGCCGGCCTCGTTCATCCGCGCGATCGCAGCGGTCTGCGTGGCGGCGTCGACCACGAGCACGTTCGTCTCGATCCCGAGGTCGCCACCACCGCTCGACTTGCCGAGGATGCAGTTGAGGCGGTCGGTGTTCGCCGAGATGACGGCCACGAGCGCGTTGTCGTTCGACCCGATGAACTCCGTCGCGAGATCCGGCTGTGCCCACGCCGGGTTGAGCTCGAGGATCCCGCCCTCGGTCACCGAGTCGATGTAGCCGGCGGGGAAGAGCTGCGTGCAGTCGGTCGGTCGCACGGGCGCGGCGGGCACGGCGTCCGTCGCGGTCGGCGCCGGAGTCGGCTCCGCGGTGGCCGTCACGGTCGGCGTGCCGGTGGCGTCCGTCGCGGGCGTACCGCCCTGACCGACGACGAGGAGGCCGATGACGACGACGAGCGCGATCACGAGCACGGCGGCCAGCACGCTCAGCCAGATGACGAGGGGGTTCCGCTTCCGCTTCGGCGCCGGTGCGCCGTACCGGACGTCCGGCTGCGCCGCTGCCGAGTCCGGTTCCAGGGGCTGGAAGGAACCGGTGGGCTGCTCGGGCTGATCGCTCATTCCCTCAGCATGTCGGCCCCGGCCCGCCCGCACAACTCGGGCGTCCCCCACAACGGCGGAAGGCCCGCCCTGCATGATGCAGGGCGGGCCTTCCGGTTGAGTCGTTCAACCCCTAGTTGTAGTTCCCGGGGGTGAAGTCGTCGGAGCTGAAGCTGTCGAAGTCGACGAAGCTCAGGTCGGACTCGTTGAACGCGCCGTCCTCACCGAAGATGCGGTTCGGGTAACGCTCCGCCTTCGCCTCTTCAGTGGCCTCGACCGTCACGTTGCGGTAGCGCGCCAGGCCGGTACCGGCCGGGATGAGCTTACCGATGATGACGTTCTCCTTGAGGCCGACCAGCGGGTCGCTCTTGCCTTCCATGGCGGCCTGCGTGAGGACACGCGTGGTCTCCTGGAAGGAAGCGGCCGACAGCCACGACTCGGTCGCGAGGGAGGCCTTGGTGATACCCATGACCTCCTGGCGAGCCGACGCGGTGCGACGACCCTCCGACACGGCCGAGCGGTTGAGCTCGGCGTAGCGCAGGCGGTCGACGAGCTCGCCGGGCAGCAGGTCGGTGTCGCCGTGGTCGACGACGGTCACCTTCCGCAGCATCTGGCGCACGATGACCTCGATGTGCTTGTCGTGGATCGGGACACCCTGCGAGCGGTACACGCCCTGGACGCCACCGACGAGGTGCTTCTGGACCTCGCGGACGCCCTGCACACGCAGGACCTCCTTGGGGTCGACCGCACCGACGTGGATCTTCTGACCGAGCTCGACGTGCTGGCCGTCCTCGACGAGGAGGACCGCACGCTTCAGCACCGGGTAGACGACCGGCTCGTCGCCGTTGTCGGGCGTCAGGATGACCTTGCGCGACTTGTCGTTCTCGTCGATCGTGATGCGACCGGCGGCCTCGGCGATCGGGGTCGCACCCTTGGGGGTACGCGCCTCGAACAGCTCCTGCACGCGGGGCAGACCCTGCGTGATGTCGTCTGCCGACGCGGAACCACCGGTGTGGAAGGTACGCATCGTCAGCTGGGTACCGGGCTCACCGATCGACTGGGCCGCGATGATGCCGACGGCCTCGCCGATGTCGACGAGCTTGCCCGTGGCGAGCGAGCGGCCGTAGCAGGCTGCACATACACCGACGGTCGACTCGCAGGTCAGGACCGAGCGCACCTTGATGTTCTCGACACCGGCCGACACGAGCTTGTCGATGAGCACGTCACCGACGTCCTCGCCGGCCTCGGCGACGACCTCACCCTTCGGGTTGACCGCAGCGGCGGCCAGCGAACGGGCGAACACGGAGTTCTCCACGTTCGGGTCGCGCACGAGCTCACCCGAGCTGTCGGCGTTCGCGATCGCGAGCTCGAGACCCTTGGTCGTGCCGCAGTCGTCTTCGCGGATGATGACATCCTGCGAGACGTCGACGAGACGACGCGTGAGGTATCCCGAGTCGGCGGTACGGAGTGCCGTGTCAGCCAGACCCTTACGGGCACCGTGGGTCGCGATGAAGTACTCCGCGACCGACAGGCCCTCACGGTAGGAGGAGATGATCGGGCGAGGGATGATCTCACCCTTCGGGTTGTTCACCAGGCCTCGCATACCCGCGATGTTGCGGATCTGCAGCCAGTTACCACGAGCACCCGACGACACCATGCGGTTGATGGTGTTGTCCGCCGGGAAGTTCGCGCGCATGGCCTCGGCGACCTTCTCGGTGGCCTCCGTCCAGATCTTGATGAGCTCCTGACGACGCTCGGCATCCGTGGTCAGACCCTTGTCGAACTGGCTCTGGACCTTGGCGGCCTGCTTCTCGTAGCCCTGGACGATCTCCCGCTTGTTCGGCGGGGTCAGGACGTCGCTGAGCGCAACGGTCACACCGGAACGCGTCGCCCAGTGGAAACCGGCGTCCTTGATGTTGTCGAGCGTGGCCGCGACGACCGTCTTCGGGTACCGCTCCGCGAGGTCGTTGACGATCGAGGACAGCTTGCCCTTGTCCGCCACGTCCTCGACGTAGGGGTAGTCCGCCGGCAGCGCCTCGTTGAAGAGTGCGCGACCGAGCGTGGTCTCGACGAGTGCGACGCCGGAACCCTCGTAGCCCTCGGGCCCCGTGCCTTCGGCGAACGTCACGTCGGTCAGACGGATGCGCACCTTGGCGTTGAGGTCGAGCGAGCCCTGGTCCTTCGCGAGGATCGCCTCGGCGACCGACGAGAAGGCACGACCCTCACCCTCGACACCCTCCTTGAGGGTGGTGAGGTGGTGGAGGCCGATGATCATGTCCTGCGTGGGCAGGGTGACCGGGCGGCCGTCGGACGGCTTCAGGATGTTGTTCGACGCGAGCATCAGGATGCGCGCCTCGGCCTGCGCCTCGACGGACAGCGGGAGGTGGACAGCCATCTGGTCGCCGTCGAAGTCCGCGTTGAACGCGGCACATACGAGCGGGTGCAGCTGGATGGCCTTGCCCTCGACGAGCTGAGGCTCGAACGCCTGGATGCCGAGACGGTGCAGCGTTGGCGCACGGTTCAGCAGCACGGGGCGCTCGCGGATGATCTCCTCGAGCACGTCCCAGACCTCGGGACGGCTGCGCTCGACCATGCGCTTCGCGGCCTTGATGTTCTGAGCGTGGCTCAGGTCGATCAGGCGCTTGATGACGAACGGCTTGAAGAGCTCCAGCGCCATCTGCTTGGGCAGACCACACTGGTGCAGCTTCAGCTGCGGGCCGACGATGATGACCGAACGGCCGGAGTAGTCGACGCGCTTGCCGAGCAGGTTCTGGCGGAAACGACCCTGCTTCCCCTTCAGCATGTCGCTGAGGGACTTCAGGGCGCGGTTGCCGGTACCGGTGACGGGGCGACCACGGCGACCGTTGTCGAACAGGGCGTCGACGGCCTCCTGCAGCATCCGCTTCTCGTTGTTGACGATGATCTCGGGAGCCCCGAGGTCGAGCAGACGACGCAGACGGTTGTTGCGGTTGATCACACGACGGTAGAGGTCGTTGAGGTCGGAGGTCGCGAAGCGGCCACCGTCGAGCTGCACCATCGGACGGAGCTCCGGCGGGATCACGGGGACCACGTCGAGCACCATCGCGGCCGGCGAGTTGCCGGTGATGAGGAACGAGTTGACCACGCGCAGACGCTTGATGGCGCGGATCTTCTTCTGACCCTTGCCCTCCGCGATCTGGTGGTGGAGCAGCTCGGACTCGGCGGCGAGGTCGAAGGACAGCAGGCGCTTCTTGACCGCCTCGGCACCCATGTAGGCCTCGAAGTACAGGCCGAAGCGGTCCTGCAGCTCGTGGAACACGGAGTCCTCGGGCTTGAGGTCGCCGACCTTGAGGTTGCGGAAGTCCTCCCAGACGCGCTCGAGGTGAGCGATCTGCTCGTCGTAGGACTTGCGGGTCTGGCTCATCTCCTTCTCGGCGGCGTCCTTGGTGCGACGCTTCTGCTCGCTCTTGGCGCCTTCCTCCTCGAGGGCGACGAGGTCGTCCTCGAGCTTCTTCAGGCGGTCTGCGATGCGCGAGTCGCGCTGGTCGCCGAGCGTCTTGATCTCGAGGCGGAGCTCGTTCTCAAGGCCGGGCATGTCCTGGTGGCGTGCGTCCTCGTCCACGTCGATGACCATGTAGGCCGCGAAGTAGATGACCTTCTCGAGGTCCTTGGGCGCCATGTCCAGCAGGTAGCCGAGGCGCGAAGGGACACCCTTGAAGTACCAGATGTGCGTGACCGGGGCGGCGAGTTCGATGTGGCCCATGCGCTCACGGCGCACCGACGACTTCGTGACCTCGACACCGCAGCGCTCGCACACGATGCCCTTGAAGCGGACCCGCTTGTACTTGCCGCAGGCGCACTCCCAGTCGCGGGAAGGACCGAAGATCTGCTCACCGAACAGACCGTCCTTCTCGGGCTTGAGGGTGCGGTAGTTGATGGTCTCGGGCTTCTTGACCTCTCCGTGCGACCAGGCACGGATGTCGTCTGCGGTGGCCAGACCAATGCGAAGCTCGTCAAAAGTTGTGACGTCGAGCAATGTATCTCCTATGAAAGGTTTCGTCAGTCTCTACAGTGGTCAGGCTTAGATCTCGTCGATGGACGACGACTCGAACCTGGAGGAAATGTTGATCCCGAGCTCCTCGGCGGCGCGGAAGGCGTCGTCGTCGGTGTCGCGCAGGCTCACCGCGGTGCCGTCGGCCGAGAGGACCTCGACGTTCAAGCACAGCGACTGCATTTCCTTGATGAGCACCTTGAAGCTCTCGGGGATACCCGGCTCCTGGATGTTCTCGCCCTTGACGATGGCCTCGTACACCTTGACGCGGCCGAGGATGTCGTCGGACTTGATGGTCAGGAGCTCCTGGAGCGCGTACGCGGCTCCATAGGCCTCGAGGGCCCAGACCTCCATCTCACCGAAGCGCTGTCCACCGAACTGAGCCTTACCACCGAGCGGCTGCTGCGTGATCATCGAGTACGGACCCGTCGAACGCGCGTGGATCTTGTCGTCCACGAGGTGGTGCAGCTTGAGGATGTACATGTAGCCGACCGAGACCGGCGCCGGGAACGGCTCGCCGGAGCGGCCGTCGAACAGACGGGCCTTTCCGGAGGAACCGATCAGGCGGTCACCGTCGCGGGTGACGTTGGTCGAGTCGAGCAGACCGGCGATCTCCTCCTCGGAAGCGCCGTCGAACACCGGGGTCGCGACCTTGGTGTTCGGCTCCGCCGAGTGGGCGGCCGCGGGCAGCTTCTTCGCCCAGGACGGCTTGCCCTCGACGTTCCAGCCCTGCTTCGCGATCCAACCCAGGTGGATCTCGAGGACCTGGCCGAAGTTCATTCGACCGGGGATGCCGAGCGGGTTGAGGATGACGTCGACCGGCGTGCCGTCCTCGAGGAACGGCATGTCCTCGACGGGCAGGATCTTCGCGATGACACCCTTGTTGCCGTGACGGCCGGCGAGCTTGTCGCCCTCGGTGATCTTGCGCTTCTGGGCGATGTAGACGACCACACGCTGGTTGACGCCCGAGCCGAGCTCGTCGTCGCCGTCCTGTGCGTCGAACACCTTGACCGCGATGATCGTTCCGGCTTCACCGTGGGGCACCTTCAGCGAGGTGTCGCGGACTTCGCGGCTCTTCTCGTTGAAGATGGCGCGGAGCAGGCGCTCCTCGGCGGAGAGCTCGGTCTCACCCTTCGGCGTGACCTTGCCGACGAGGATGTCGCCGGGGCGGACCTCGGCACCGATGCGGATGATGCCGCGCTCGTCGAGGTCCTTGAGCAGCTCCGGGCTGACGTTCGGGAGATCACGGGTGATCTCCTCCTTGCCGAGCTTGGTGTCGCGCGCGTCGACCTCGTACTCCTCGATGTGGATCGAGGAGAGGATGTCGTCCTTCACCAGGTTCTGGCTGAGGATGATCGCGTCCTCGAAGTTGTGACCCTCCCACGTCATGAAGGCGACGAGGAGGTTCTTGCCGAGCGCGAGCTCGCCGTTCTCCGTGGCGGGGCCGTCGGCGATGACCTCGCCGGCCTCGATGCGTGCACCCTCGGAGACGATGACGCGGTTGTTGTAGCTCGTGCCCTGGTTGGAGCGGTCGAACTTGCGCAGGTAGTAGGTCTGCGTGCCACCCTCGTCGAGCTGGATCGTGACGGACTCTGCCGACACCTCCTGCACGACGCCGGCCTTGTCGGCCGTGACGACGTCACCGGCGTCGATGGCCGCATAGCCCTCCATACCGGTACCGACGAGCGGCGAGTCCGACATGAGGAGCGGGACGGCCTGACGCTGCATGTTCGCACCCATGAGTGCGCGGTTCGCGTCGTCGTGCTCGAGGAACGGGATGAGCGACGTCGCGACCGACACCATCTGGCGCGGGGAGACGTCCATGTAGCCGATCTCCTCGGACGGGATGAGGTCGACCTCGCCGCCCTTCTTCCGGGCGAGGACGCGGTCCTCCTGGAAGTGGCCGTCGCTCTTCAGGGGAGCGTTGGCCTGCGCGACGATGAAGTTGTCCTCTTCCATCGCGGTCAGGTAGTCGATGTCCTCGGTGACCCGGCCGTCGACGACGCGACGGTACGGGGTCTCGATGAACCCGAACGAGTTGATCCGCGCGAACGATGCGAGCGAACCGATCAGGCCGATGTTCGGGCCTTCCGGGGTCTCGATCGGGCACATGCGGCCGTAGTGCGACGGGTGGACGTCTCGCACCTCGACGCCTGCACGCTCACGCGACAGACCACCGGGGCCGAGCGCCGAGAGACGACGCTTGTGGGTCAGACCCGCGAGCGGGTTGTTCTGGTCCATGAACTGCGACAGCTGCGAGGTTCCGAAGAACTCCTTGATCGCGGCGACGACGGGGCGCACGTTGATCAGGGTCTGCGGCGTGATCGCCTCGATGTCCTGCGTGGTCATGCGCTCGCGGACGACGCGCTCCATGCGGGACAGGCCGGTGCGGACCTGGTTCTGGATGAGCTCGCCGACGGCGCGGATGCGACGGTTGCCGAAGTTGTCGATGTCGTCCGTGTCGAGACGGAGGTCGACCGGCTTGCCGTTGCGGACACCCGGGAGGGTGGCCGTTCCGCGGTGGAGGGCGACGAGGTACTTGATCGTGGCGACGATGTCGTCGTTCGTCAGGACGGAGTCGCTGAGCGGCTTGTCGAGTCCGAGCTTGTTGTTGATCTTGTACCGGCCGACCTTCGCGAGGTCGTAGCGCTTCGAGTTGAAGTAGAAGTTGTCGAGGAGCGCACGCGCGGCCTCGGCAGCGACCTGCTCGCCCGGACGGAGCTTGCGGTAGATGTCGCGGAGCGCGTCCTCCTTGGTGAGGATCGTGTCCTTCTCGAGGGTGAGCTCGATGGACTCGTAGCCCTTGAACTCCTCGAGGATCTCCTCGCTCGTCATGCCGAGTGCCTTGAGGAACACGGTGACGGACTGCTTGCGCTTGCGGTCGATGCGGACGCCGACCTGATCGCGCTTGTCGATCTCGAACTCGAGCCAGGCACCGCGGCTCGGGATGACGCGAGCGGAGAAGATGTCCTTGTCGGAGGTCTTCTCCTGAGCCGACTCGAAGTAGACGCCCGGGCTGCGGACGAGCTGCGAGACGACGACACGCTCGGTGCCGTTGATGATGAAGGTACCGCGCTCCGTCATGAGCGGGAAGTCGCCCATGAAGACCGTCTGCGTCTTGATCTCACCGGTGAGGTGGTTCATGAACTCGGCCTCGACGTAGAGCGGGGCCGCGTAGGTCTTGCCGCGCTCCTTGCACTCGTCGATGGAGTACTTCTCGGGCTCGAGGTACGGGTTGGCGAAGGAGAGCTGCATCGTCTCGCCGAGGTCCTCGATGGGAGAGATCTCCTCGAAGATCTCGTCGAGGCCGCTCTTCGTCGGCAGGTCCTGCCGGCCGGCCTGGGTGGCTTCAGCGACGCGTGCCTTCCACACGTCGTTGCCGACCAGCCAGTCGAAGCTTTCGGTCTGCAGAGCCAGGAGGTCTGGAACCGTCAGCGTGTCGGTGATCTTCGCGAACGAGAGGCGGGATGCTCCGCGGCCGTTCTTGGGTGAGTTGGTGGTTGCGTTGCGCGCAGCAGCCAAGGGGATAACCTCCGGAGGCCTGTTGGGGGCCGAGTTACTGGTCGTCAGTGGAGTTACTCACCAGAAAGGAACATGTGGCGGGTTGAACCCGCACACCAGCCGACCGCAATATGAAGGCATAGAGATTCTGGGAGCGCAAAGAACAACTATATGCCGGAATCTGCGGCGTGTCTACTGTTTCCTTGACGAGTTTTCGACTTTCCGGTATAACCGCCGGGCCGACCCCGCTGTCGCCCTCAGGTCCGACTGAACCGCACCCGCTGGCCGGGCCGCAGCTGCGCCAGGAGGTCGCGGTCCGCCGGCCGCACGACCGCGATGACGGGGTATCCGCCGGTGACGGGGTGGTCGGCCAGGAGGATCGTCGGCAACCCGCTCGGTGGCACCTGCACGGCGCCCGCGACCATGCCCTCGCTCGGCAGTTCGCGACCCGGGTCCCGCCGTCCGAGGGGCGTCCCGTCGAGGCGCATCCCGATGCGGTCGGCGTCGGCCGTCACGGTCCAGGGCTGCTCGACGAACCGCCGGAGGGAGTCGTCGTCGAACCAGTCCACCCGAGGTCCCGGCGTGACCCGCACGAGCCGCTCCCCGGCGTCCGGCCGCGTCCAGGGGGCGATGTCGAGCACCGGGATGCGACGACGCGGGGTCGGCAGGACGGTGAGTCGATCTCCGGTGGCGACCGGATCGGGGCCGAGGCCGGCCAGGGTGTCCGTCGACCGCGAGCCGAGGAGCTGCGGGCCGTCGAAGCCGCCCCGGACGGCGAGGAGGGAGCGCAGGCCGTGCGTCGCCGCGCCGAGCTCGAGCCTGGAGCCGGCCGGCACCAGGACGGCCCGGTGCCCGTCGACCGGGCGGCCGTCGACCGTGATCGGGCCCCAGGCGCCGGTCACCGCGACCCACAGGTCGACGTCCGGGACGGCGGCGAACGGGCCCAGCACGATCTCCAGCGCCGCACGGCCCTCCGGGTTGCCCACGAGGCGGTTGGCGAGGCGCAGCGCTCCGCGATCGAGCGCGCCGGACGCACCGACCCCGAGCGAGGCCGCACCGGGCCGCCCCAGATCCTGGAGTGTGGCGGACGGCCCGGCGGTCTCCACGAGCAGCGTCCCGCCCATCATGCGGTGACCTGCACGAAGCGCACCCGGTCCCCGGGGACGAGCCGGGCCGGTGGGTCCGCCGCGGTGTCCCACAGCACGGTGTCGGTGCGCCCGATGATGCGCCATCCACCGGGCGAGGACCGGGGGTAGACCCCGCTGAACGCCCCGGCCAGCGCCACCGCACCGGCGGGGACGGCCATGCGCGGCACGCTCAGCCGCGGGACCTCGAGCGGCCACGCGGCTCCGCCGACGAGGTAGGCGAAACCGGGTGCGAACCCGCTGAACGCCACGGTCCAGACGCAACCGGTGTGCCGCGCGACGAGCCCGTCGGCGTCCATCCCCAGGAGGGCCGCGGTCTCGAGGAGGTCGGCGCCGTCGTAGCGGACCGGGATGACGACCTCCGGCCGATCCGATGCCCCTGCGGCGGATCCGATCGGGTCGCCCTCGCCCGACCGCAGCACCCGTTCCGCCGTCATGAGCAACCAGGCGCCGACCGCGGCGAGCGCCGGCCCCCGCGCGTCCGTCACCGCGAGCACGGTCCGGGCGGCGGGTACGAGGTCGACGAGACCGTCCGGACGGGACGCGACGAGCGCCCGGTGGACGAGGAGGACGTCGTCGAGCGATCCGAGTTCGAGGAGGACCGCCTCCTCCCCCATCGCCCGGAGGACGGGGCCGTCTGAGGTGTCCGCGGTCACCACGGTGCGACCAGCTCGACGCCGGCCGCCACGAGGGCCGCCCTGACCGCCGCCGCCATCGACACGGCTCCCGGGGTGTCGCCGTGCACGCAGAGTGAGGCGGCTTCGAGTTCCCGTTCGACGCCGTCGACCGTGGTGATCCGACGGTCGAGGACGAGGGTGACGGCGCGGCGGGCGGCCTCCGTCTCGTCGGTCAGCAGGGCTCCCGGCTGATCACGTGGGACGAGCGAGCCGTCCGAGCGGTAGCCGCGGTCGACGAAGGCCTCCGCGACGAACCGGAGCCCGGCGGCTCGGACCTCCTCCTCGATGACGGAACCGGGCATGCCGAGGACCGGGAGCGACCGCCCGAGCTCCTCGGAGGCCGCGAGCACCGCCCGCACGACCGCCGCCGCCTGGACCCGGTCGTGCGCGATGCGGTTGTACAGGGCTCCGTGCGGCTTCACGAACGCGAGCCGGGGTCGGTCGCCGTCGACCTCGCGGACCTCGTCGACCGCCCGGACGAGGGCCCGGAACTGCTCCAGGACCTCGGCCTCGAGCACCTCGGGCGGGACATCCCGGTCGCGTCGGCCGAAGCCCGCCTCGTCCCGGTAGGAGGGATGGGCGCCGAGGGACACCGCGTTGGCCGTCGCGCAACGGACGGCGTCGCGCATGGACGTGTCGTCGCCGGCGTGGAAGCCGCAGGCGATGTTCGCGCTCGTGATCAGGGCGAACATCGCGTCGTCGTCGGCCGTCGCCGCACCGCGCCAGACCTCCCCGAGATCGCTGTTGAGGTCCACCTGGGCCACGGCCGCACCCTTCCCGCTCCGCCTCGTGCTGTCGCGGGAAGTCTAGGCTGGGGGCATGGACGAGGCACAGGTACGACTCGGCGTCAGCGGTTACCTGGCCAGGATCGAGGCCGACCGCTTCGTGCCCGGCACCTACCAGCTGGTGGTCGACGGCACCCCGCAGTCCCACGTCAACCTCGACCAGCCCGAGGAGCTCTTCTTCGAGTACGTCCAGCGCATCGGCCACATCATCGACGAGATCGTCGAGCCCGGTCAGCCGATCACGGCCGTCCACCTGGGTGCCGGCGCGCTCACGCTCCCTCGTTACGTGGAGGCGACGCGGCCGGGATCGCGCCAGCAGGTCGTCGAACTCGAGCGGGAACTCATCGACCTCGTGCGCGAGCACCTGCCCTGGTCCAAGCGGGCGCAGATCCGGGTCCGCTACGGCGACGCTCGAGAGATCGTCGCGAAGCTGCCCCCGGGCCTCCGCGGCACGGTCGACCTCGTGGTCGTGGACATCTTCAGCGGCGCGAACACGCCGGCACACGTCACGAGCACGGAGTTCTACGCCTCGGCGGTCGAGCTGCTCTCGCCGACCGGCGTGATCGTCGTGAACGTCGCCGACGGTCGTGGCCTCGCCTTCGCCCGTGGGCAGGCCGCCACCCTGTCGGCGTCGGTGGCGCACGTGGCCGCACTGGCGGAGACGCAGATCCTCAAGGGACGGCGGTTCGGCAACGTCGTCCTCGTCGGCTCGAACACCGCCCTCCCACTCGACTTCCTGCCGCGACTCCTCGCCGCCGGGCCCCACCCGGCCAAGGCGGTCGCGGGCGCTGAGCTGCGTGCCTTCATCGCGGGTGCGCAGGTCGTGACGGACGAGACCGCCGTCCCCTCCCCGAACCCCGCCCAGGGCATCTTCCAGACGAAGGGCTGACCATGGCCAGCACGCAGACGCCGACACGACGGGGCCTGCGTGCGCCCGCCGCGCTCACCACCCTGTTCGCCGCCGCGCTGGCACTCGTCGCCTGCACGGAGGCCGAGCCCCGCTCGCCGGGCACGGGGGCGCTCTCCCCTTCCCCCGTGCCGAGCGAGTCGGCGTCGGCGCCCGCGGATCCCGTCGGGCCCGTCGCACCGACCGGTGCCGCCACCACCGTCGTCGGCGGCCTGGAAGCGCCCTGGTCGATGGTGAGGCTCCCCTCCGGCAGCACGCTCGTGAGTCAGCGCGACGCCGGCGACATCCTCGAACTCGTCAGCGGCGGAGACGTCCGTCAGCTCGGTGTCGTCCCGGGCGTCGCCGCCGGCGGGGAGGGTGGGCTGCTGGGCCTCGCCGTGCTCACCCCGGAGCCGTCGACCGAGGACAGCACGTGGGTCTACGCCTACCTCACGACGGCCTCCGACAACCGCATCGTCCGGATGCCGCTCACGGGCGAGGCCGGCTCGTATGCCCTCGGCGCGGTCGACGAGGTGCTCGTGGGCATCCCGCGTGCCGGCAACCACAACGGCGGGCGCATCGCGTTCGGCCCGGACGGCATGCTCTACGCCACCGCCGGTGACGCCGGAGACCGGAGTCTCGCACAGGACGGCGACAGCCTCGGCGGCAAGATCCTCCGGCTCACCCCGGAGGGTGCGGTACCGGCTGGCAACCCCTTCCCCGGCTCACCCGTCTACTCCCTCGGCCACCGCAACCCGCAGGGCCTCGCCTGGGATCGTGACGGCGGACTCTGGGCGAGTGAGTTCGGACAGAACACCTGGGACGAGCTCAACCGCATCACACCGGGCGGTAACTACGGCTGGCCGATCGCCGAAGGGATCGCCGGAGCGGACGGCCTGATCGACCCGGTCGCGCAGTGGGCCACCGAGGACGCCAGCCCAAGCGGCCTGGCGATCGTCGACGACACGATCTTCATGGCGTCCCTCCGCGGCGAGCGCCTGTACGGGATCACCGACGGCGTGCACGTGCCGGCCGGGAGCACGACCCTCGTCGGCGTCGTGGACGCCGTCCCCTACCTCGTCGGCGAGTTCGGGAGGATCCGCGACGTCGTCGCCGGCCCGCGCGGGACGATCTGGATCCTCACCAACAACACGGACGGCCGCGGTTCACCGGGCGCCGATGACGACCGGATCGTCGAGCTCCCCCTCGAGCCGCTCGCACCGCGATGACCTGATCTCGCCACGCGGCGGGAAGGCCCGGTTCCTGCCCGGTGGTGTCGGTCGCCGGGGGTACCATCCAGGCATGGCAGAACTGAGTCGGGTCACGGCGTGGGCACAGGCCCTCATCGTGCTGCACCTCGACCCGGCGGTGTGGACGTTCGGATTCGACAACGCGAAGCGCCGAGCCGGTCTCTGCAACTTCACGACGAAGCGGATCACCGTCTCCCGGTACCTCGCCGCCCGCTACGACGACGACGAGATCCACCAGATCCTCCTGCACGAGGTCGCCCACGCGCTCGCCGGGGCGCGGGCCGGGCACGGGCCCAAGTGGCGCAAGGTCGCCGAGGAACTCGGCTACGAGGGCTCACGACTCCACGAGGGCCAGACCGCGGACGAGCTCGCGCCCTGGGTGGGCACCTGTCCGTCCGGACACGTCCTGTACCGGCACCGGCGCCCGAGCCGTGCCACCTCCTGTGGGAAGTGCTCACGCTCGTACGACGAACGGTTCCTCCTCAGCTGGGTGCACCGCGAGGTCACCCCGGCGATGCGCCGTCGTGCGGCCGCGTTCGACGGTTCGACCCCGAACGACCCGGCCGTCGGCTCGTGACCGGCGACCCGGTCCCCGCCGACCGCTGGATCGCACTCCTGCGCGGGGTGAACGTCGGCGGTGTCACGATCCGCTCGGTGGAGCTCGCCGAGGTGTTCCGCTCGCTCGGATGCACGGAGGTGCGCACCGTCCTCGCGAGCGGCAACGTGGTCTTCACCGATCCCGGGCTCGCGCCCGCCGCGGCGACGACCGACACGCGGGGCGCACTCAAGCTCCGCATCGAGCAGGCCCTGGCCGACGCCTTCGGCTACGAGGCCTGGATCGTCCTCAGCCATCAGCGTGCGCTCGCGGACGTCGTCGGCGCCTACCCGTGGCCGGAGACCGAGCAGGTCCAGCCGTACGTCATGTTCTCCTCGGAGCAGGCCTCCCTCGACGCCCTGCTGGCGTTCGCCGAGACGGCCGGAGACCAGCCGGACCGCGTCTCCCCCGGTGACGGCGTCCTCTACTGGGAGGTCCCGAAGGGCTCGAGCACCGACACCGCGTTCGCGAAGGAGTCGTCGAAGGCCCGGTTCAAGCCGCACGTCACCACGCGCAACCTGCGGACGCTGCGCAAGCTCCTCTGAGCCGCCGCCGCAAGCCCCAACGAGGTGCCTCCTGGTGGCGTACGCTGAATTGATCAGCTAGCTGCACAATTCTGGAGGCACGCGTCATGACCGGCACCGAACGACCCACCCCCGCGGACCGCATCCGGCAGAGCGCCGTGGCCGTCAGCGCGGTCCTCGCGATCATCGGCTCGTACCTCGGGTCGGGCGCCGCCGGTGGCACGCAGATCCAGAACGCCGCGAACGGAGCCCTGAGCGCCTCGTCGACCCCGATCGCCCCCGACGGGCCGGCGTTCTCCATCTGGGGTGTCATCTACCTCGGGCTCGTCGCCTACGCGGTCTGGCAGTTCCTGCCCTCGCAGACGACCCGCGAGCGCCACCGTCGTCTCGGCTCCTGGGTCGTCGCAAGCCTGCTGCTGAACGCGGCGTGGATCCTCGTCGTCCAGGCGGGGTTCCTGGTCCTCAGCGTGTTCGTGATCGTCGCGCTCCTCGGCGTCCTGGCGCGCATCTTCGTGATCGTGCTCCGCACCCGGCCGAGCGGCGTGGCCGACGCGATCATCACCGACGGCACGATGGGCCTCTACCTCGGTTGGGTGTGCGTCGCGACGGCGGCGAACCTCACCGCGGCGCTCGTCGGATCAGGGATCGGCAGCGCCGACGGGCCCGCCGCCGGCGTCTGGGCGATCGTCGTCCTCGCGGTCGCCGGCGCAGTCGGGGTCGTGCTCGCGGTCGTCGGTCGCGGACGCCTCGCCCCGATGCTGTCGCTCTGCTGGGGCCTCGCGTGGGTGGCCGTCGGCCGCTTCACCGGTGAACTCCTGTCGACCGAGGCGGGGGTCGCGGCGTCGATCGCCGCGGTCGTGGTCGCCGTCGTCACCGTGGCCGTCCGGGTCACCCGCGGACGCGACCGCGCAGCACTCGTCGACGCCTGACCAGCTGCAACTCGGTGGCCGCGGCCGGCTACTCGCCGGTGCGGCCGTCGAGCAGTTCGCGGAGGACGTCGAGGTGGCCGAGGTGCCTGGCGGTCTCCTCGATCATGTGGAGCTCGATCCACCGCAGGGTGAACCGTTGGTCGTTGCCGCGACAGCGGTCGTCGAGTCCGTACCGGGACGCCACCTCGCGGGACTCCGCGCACGCCGCCTCGTAGTCCGCGATGATCCCAGCCAGGCGGTCCTCGGCCGTGACCCGCCACTCGCCGTCGGGGTCGTCGTCGGTCCACCGCGCAGGCACGTCCGATTGCCCGTCCATGTCCTCGCGGAACCAGCTGCGCTCGACGTCGGCGAGGTGCCGGATGACGCCCGACACCGTCGTGATGCTCGGGAGCAACCGCTTCGCGGCTTGCTCGTCGCTCAGACCGCTCGCCTTCCACACGATGCTGGCGCGCTGGAAATCGAGGAACCCCTCGATCGTCTCGCGCTCCGCACCGCGCTCAGGCGGCTGCGGGCGGTCGCCCCAGTCGGCCATCAGTCGACGACCGAGACCTCGTTCCCGAAGGCCACGTAGCCGGAGAAGTCCTTGCCGACGCGGTCGAACGCCGTCGGGTACGGGGTCGGGTACGACCAGGCGACATCGGGCTTGACCTCGCCGCCGTCGGTGACGCCCCAGTACTGGGCGTCGCCCTTCCACGGGCAGTGGTACTGAGTGTCGGTCTCGACGAAGCGCTCACGGTCGAGGCTCGACGGCGGGAAGTACCAGTTGCCCTCGATCTTGATGAGCTCCGATTCGGGGGCTTCGGCGAGGACGGTGGTTCCGAGGAGTGCGCGCATGGCCAGAGACTACGCCCGGAACACGGCTCCGTCCAGGACCGGGACGACGCTTGACACGTCGACCTCGCGCGCGGCCTGCACGTGTTGCGGGTGGCCGGACTGCGCGAGCTGCTGGGCGGTCGCCGAGGCCGACAGGAGGTGGCCGACGCCGTTGCGCAGGCCCTCGAAGGCGGCAGCGGCGGCAGCGGCTTCCGGCGAGGTGAAGTCGATGCCGCGGAGCCCGAGCGCCTCGATCACGGCGCCGGCACCGAAGAGGTCCTCGACGGCGAACCGCGTCTCGGCCGTGTCGTCGAGTTCGCCGACTGCGATGACGACGATGCTCGTACGTCGGCCGAGTTCGGCCTGCTTCGCGATGATCCAGTCCGCGACCGCCGAGCGGTTGCGGAGGCACGCCGCGACGACCGTCGCACCGGTGTCGGCGAGGAGCGTGGCGATCTGCGCCGTCTCGCCGTGCTCGTCCAGCTCGGAGGCCGCGACCGTCTCGCCGGCACTCACCCGCTGCTCGAGGGAGGTCGTGGCATGGAGCACGTCGACGATCACCGCGACGTCCGCCGTCTCGACCCGGCCGGCCCCGGCGACACCCCAGTCGAACCGGACCTGGTACTTGGTCTGGGCGAAGGGCGGGTGGACGGGCGGCGGTGTGGCGGCTGCGGTACTCACCCGTTCATCGTATCCAGCCGCCCCGATCCACCCCACGAGTGTTGCGTCCGAAGACCCCTGCGGGCAGGCCGCCAGCGCGGTGCGCTGACGCGAGCGCGGGCCACCGGACGTGAGCGCGGGTCTCCAGAGGGGCGCGCTCACGCGTGCGACCCGCGGTGACGTCAGCGCACCGCGCTGGCGCCAGGGCAGAAAGGGTCAGCGGGAGGCGATGGGGAAGCGACGGTCGTCGGGGTGGGGCGGGCGCATCTCGGTGCGGATGAGTTCGAAGTCGTGGCGGCTGAGCTCGATGAGCCCACGCCGGAGCTGGATACCCCAGTCACGGGTGAAGCTCGTGAAGTCGAGGAGCGCGAGCATCGGCCGGATGGGCGTTTCGACGGCGTCCGGGTACCAGTCGACGCTCCGACGCCACGGACGCCAGTCCGCACCGTCGGGTCGCGGCACCGCTGCCTGATACACGGTGTCGTCGGCGATCCGCCCGATCGCCGTGAACGCCTTCAACGGCTGACCGTCCGGCGTGCTGACGCGCGGCGAGTAGTACACGATCCCGTCGGACTCGCGCATCTGCTCGAGAGCACCGCGCTGCCCGTGGTTGATCTGCAGGAAGCCGTGCCGGACCCCGAGGACGACGTGATCCCGCTGGATCACGCCCAGCCAGTACCGGATCGCCATAGGCACAGTCTTCCCTACCCGCGCCTCCCCTGCCGCCGCCGGGCCGCGCGTGCGACACTGAGGGCATGCGCGTGATGCTGAAACTCGTCCTGGACTGTGATGTCGACGTCGCCTGGCGGGCGCTCCGCTCCCCGGCCGTCCTCCGGGAGCTGTACAGCCCGATGATGGGGCTCGAGGCGCTGGACGCCGCCGGCTTCCCGACCGTCTGGGAACCGGGAGCGCACCGCGTCCGGGTCAAGGCCGCCGGCGCCGTCCCGCTCGGCGACCAGATCATCGACCTGGAGTTCCTCGAACGCCGCGACGGCACCCGCATCCTCCACGACCAGGGCGACCCGATCACCGGGCCCCTGAGCAAGCTCGCCGGCTGGGACCACCAGATGGCCGTCTCGCGCGACAAGCACGACCCGACGAAGACGCTGTACCGCGACCGCCTCGTCATCACCGGCGCCATCGCCCCGCTCTACTGGTACCCGCTCTGGGCCACCTGGCAGTGGCGCGGTGCCCGCATCAAGGCGCTCGCCCCCACCTGGGCGTACGACCCGCCGCTCCCCGGCGACGTGGAGGACGACGAGGTCGGCGCCACGGTCGAGGGGGCCGTCTAGCCCCACGGCACGGCCCGGCGATCGGGCCGTCAGCGCGCCGACCACCCGACCGTCCACGCCACCGGGGCTACGCCGTCGCGGCCTCGCCCCACTGCTTCGATGCACCGGCGGGCGCCACCGTCGCCGGGATCCCGACGGCGTCGCTGCGCAAGACCGCCGGGAGGAAGCGGTCCGGCATGTTCTGGAAGGCGACCGGCCGCAGGAAACGGGTGATCGCCGCCGTCCCGACCGAGGTGCTGGAGTCGTTCGTCGTGGCCGGCCACGGTCCGCCGTGCTGCATGGCCGGCGTGACGGCCACACCGGTCGGCCATCCACCGAAGAGCACCCGACCGGCGTGGGCCGACAGCTGTCCGACGAGCTCCACGAGGTCGTCACTTGTCTCCTCTGCACCGGCGTGCAGGGTCGCGGTGAGGTTGCCCTCGCAGAACTCCGCCACGAGCGGCGCGAGCGGGGCGCCTGCCGGGATCTCGACGAGGATCGACAGCGGCCCGAACGCCTCGTCGAGCAGCCGGTCCCGGCCGTCCCGCAAGGCGTCGACGGACACGGCCACGATCGTCGGGGTGGCCCAGCCGTCACCGTCGGCATCGATCCGCAGCGAGCCCTCCGCGATGACGCGGACACCGGGGGTGCCGAGGATCGTGTCGCGGCGCTCGGCGTATCCGGCGGTGATCCGGTCGTTCAGGAGACGGTGCTCCGGCACGGCCTCGGCCGTGGTCCGGATCGTGTCGTCGAGGCCCGCGGCCTCCGGCAGGTAGACGAACCCGGGCTTCGTGCAGAGCTGTCCAGCCGAGCCCGCGACGCTCCCGACGAACCCCGTCGCGATCGCCTCACCCGACTCCTCCACAGCCTGCCCGGTGACGAAGACCGGGTTCACGCTGCCGAGCTCGCCGAAGAACGGGATCGGGTCCGGCCGTGCGGCGGCGATGTCGGCGAGGATGCGCCCGGCGCGGAGGGACCCGGTGAAGGAGCCCGCGCGCACCCGCTCGTCGCGCAAGGCGGTCACGCCGGCGTCCTGGCCGACGATGGTCTGGAAGACGCCGTCCGGTGCGCCGCTCGCCCGCAGGGCGTCCTCGACGACGGCGGCGGTCGCGAGCGAGAGCCCGGGGTGCCCGTCGTGGACCTTGAGGATGACCGGGCAACCGGCCGCGAGGATCGCCGCGGTGTCGCCGCCCGCCACCGAGAAGGCGAACGGGAAGTTGCTCGCGGCGAAGTTCAGCACCGGACCGAGCGGGACGAGCACGCGCCGCAGCTCGGGACGCGCGCCGAGGGCGAAGTCGGGGTCGGCCTCGTCGATCCGGACGTCGAGGTACGAACCGTCGACGACGGTGTCGGCGAAGAGGCGCAGCTGCACGGCCGTGCGCAGGAGTTCTCCGCGCAGGCGCGCCTCGGCGAGACCCGTCTCCCGCATCCCGACGGGGACGAGGTCGTCGGCGTGCGCGAGCAAGGCGTCCGCGACCGCGACGAGCGCCCGGGCTCGGGTGGCCGGCGGCGTCGCGGCCCAGGCCGGTGCGGCGGTCGCAGCGCCGGCCAGCACGGTCTCGAGCTGCTCGGGGGTCGTCTCGGTGGCGGGGGTGGGGGTGGTCGACATGTGATCCTCCGGGATCGTGGAGCGGGTCAGAACTGGAAGCCTGTCGGGAACGGATCGGCGGGGTCGAGCAGGTACGAGCCGATGCCCGTGACCCAGGCCCGACCCGAGATGGTGGGGATCACCGCCGGCCGGCCCGCGACCGTCGTCTCGGCGATGAGGCGGCCGGTGAAGCGGCTGCCGATGAAGGACTCGTTGACGAAGTCCTGGTGGAGCGGCAGCTCGCCGCGAGCCCAGAGTTCGGCCATGCGCGCCGAGGTGCCGGTGCCGCACGGGGAGCGGTCGAACCACCCCGGGAAGATCGCCATCGCGTGGCGGGAGAGCACGGCGTCGGAGCCCGGTGCGATGAACTCGACGTGGTGGCAGTGGTCGAGCCCCTCGATCTCCGGGTGCACGGGCGGCGCCTGCTCGTTGATCGCGGCCATGATCCGCAGGCCGGCGTCGAGGATATCCTGCTGCCGGTCGCGGTCGAATGGCAGACCGACGGCGTCGAGGTCGACCATGGCGTAGAAGTTGCCGCCGAAGGCGAGGCTGTACGGCACGGTGCCGAGCCCGGGCACCTCGATGACGGCGTCCAGGCGCTCGACGTAACTCGGCACGTTCTCGAGGGTGACCCGGTCGGCGTGACCGTCGCTCACGTCGACCCGGGCGATCACGAGCCCGGCGGGGGTGTCGAGCCGGATCGTCGTCACCGGCTCGACCACCTCCACCATGCCGGTCTCGACGAGGACCGTGGCGACCCCGATCGTGCCGTGCCCGCACATCGGCAGGCACCCGGACACCTCGATGTACACGACTCCCCAGTCGCAGTCGGCGCGCGTCGAGGGCTGCAGGATCGCGCCGCTCATCGCCGCATGACCGCGCGGCTCGTTCATGAGGAACAGCCGGAGGTCGTCCAGGTGCTCCATGAAGTGCAGCCGCTTGTCGTTCATCGTCGCACCGGGGATCACGCCGACCCCGCCGGTGACGACGCGGGTCGGCATGCCCTCGGTGTGCGAGTCGACCGCACTGATCATGCGGGAGGACTTCATCGGGTGCTCCTCGGTGCTCGGGTGTCCGGGTGTTCGGCGCTCGGTTAGCGGGCGGCGAGGTAGTCGAGCGCGCGGCGCGTCTGCGTCGTCACCTGCTCCGTCTGCAGCGCGCTGAGCGGTCCGCGCGGCGGCCGCGTCGGTCCACCGTAGCTCTCGCCGGCGATGTCGATCGACAGCTTGATGGCCTGCACGAACTCGGTCTTCGAGTCCCACCCGAAGACGGGCACGAGCTCGCGGTACAGGGTGCGGGCCTCGTCCACCCGGCCGGAGGTGACGAGCGTGTACAGCTCGACCGCTTCGCGCGGGAACGCGTTGGGGTACCCGGCGAACCAGCCGACGGCACCGGCGACGAGGGACTCGAAGAGGAGGTCGTCGGCTCCGGCGATGACGTCGAGGTCGGTCTTGTCCTGGATCTCCAGCACCCGACGGATGTCCGCCGAGAACTCCTTCACCGCGACGACGTGCTCGAGCTTCGCGAGCTCGACGAGGAGGTCGGGCGTGAGGTCGACCTTGGTGTCGATGGGGTTGTTGTAGGCCATGATCGGCAGGCCGACCTCGTTCACGCGGCTGTAGTGCTCGATGACCTCGTCGTCGTTGGCCCGGTAGATGGTGGGCGGCAGGAGCAGGACACCGTCGGCGCCGTCCTCCTTGGCGTACTCGGCCCACTGCTGCGCCTGGTGCCAGCCCACGCCGTGCACGCCGGCGACGACGAGTCCGCGGTCACCGACGGTGTCGACGGCGACCTGGATCACCTTGCGACGCTCCGCGTCCGTGAGCGAGGAGTACTCGCCGAGGGAACCGTTCGGGCCGACGCCGCGGCAGCCGTTCTCGATGAGCCAGTTGCAGTGCTCGGCGAAGCGGTCGTAGTCGACGGCCAGGCCGGCGGGAGCTGACGCGTCCTCCTTGAACGCGAGGGTGGTCGCGACGATGACGCCGCCGAGGTCGAACTGCTGGGCCATGGGTGGTTCCTTTCCGAGGGTGTGACGCGGCGACCGGTCGGTCAGCCGAGGGGTTCGGTCGACGGGGTCGACGTCGGTTCATGCGGGACGGGTTCCGGCCCTTGCGGGGCGAGTTCGCCGATGCGGATCGGGGAGGCGATGGGCCGGCGGTCGCTCGAGACGCCGTCGATGAGCCCGTCGCCGCCGGACTCCCGGGCGACGCGGTGCAGCAGCTCCTCGACCGTGCGGCCGCACATCCGGCCCTGGCAGATCCCGAGGCCCGCGCGGGTGCTGAGTTTCAACGAGCGCAGGCCGGTCGCGCAGGTGGCGGTCGCCGTGCCGCGGAGGGCGCCGTGGTCGACCTCCTCGCAGCGGCAGATGGTGGTGTCGTCCTCGAGCCAGTCACTCCACCCCTCGCGGATGCCGTGCGCCCGTTCGAGGCGTTCGGTGAAGGCCAGGAAGGTGTCGCGACGGCCCACGGCGGAGCGGATGCCGGAGGCTCCCGGCAGACCGCCGGCAGCCGCGTGTCCCGCGATCGCCCCTTCCGCGAGCGCTGCGTCGACCCCGCCGATGCCGGTGATCTCCCCGGCGGCGAAGACGGTCGGGACACTCGTCCGCTGCTCGGCGTCGACCTCGACGAACCGGGTCGGGGTGAGCGCGCATCCGGCGGCGATCGCGAGTTCGAGTCGTGGGGTGAAGCCGTGGCTCACGCAGACGGCGTCGGCCTCCACGGTGCGCTCGGTGCCGGGGATCGGCGACCAGTCGGCGTCGACGGCCGCGATGGTGACCCGTTCGACCCGCTCGGTGCCGTGCGCGGCGACGATGGCGTGACCGACGCGGTACGGGATCCGGTGCCTGAGGTGACCACCGACGTAGCCGATGAGCTCGCCGACCTTCCCGGTGACGCCGAGCAGCTGCCACGGCTTCGGGAGCCAGCCGGCCGCGAGCCCGCCGACGGTCGTGGCCTCGTAGACGCCGAGGACGCGCGATCCGGTCGCGGTGAGGGACGCGGCGACCGGCAGGAGGAACGGTCCGGCTCCGGCGACGACGACCCGCTGACCGACGGCCACGCGCTCGCCCTTCGCGAGGGCCTGGGCGGCACCGGCCGAGAACACGCCGGGGAGGTCCCAGCCCGGGAACGGGAGCGTGCGGTCGTGCGCGCCGGTCGCGAGGACGAGCGCGTCCGGCCGGAGGGTGAGCGGCGTGCGGTCCGCGCCGTCCGGCGGGCCGACGAGGACGTGGAGGCGCAGCCCGGTCGCTGCGGCGTCGGCGGGGACGTCTCGGTCGACGTCGATCGCCCACACCTGGGCCTCGGTCACGACCGTGCAGCCGGTGTCGGCGTCGAGCGCGGCGCGCATGGCGAGGAAGCGCTCGAAGCCGTGGTGCAGGGACGCCTCGGCGGCGGACGGACGACTCGCCGGCAGGTGCCGCCAGTACTGACCGCCGAGTTCGTCGGAGGCGTCGAGCAGTGTCACCGACGCGCCGAGCGCCCGGGCGGCGAGGGCGGCCTGCAGCCCGGCCGGGCCGGCGCCGACCACGACGACGTCGCGCTGCCGGGCGCTCATGATCGACCCTCGAGCGGCTCGGGCTCGGGTGCAGGTTCGGACACCGGCCGTGGCAGGGCGTCGTGCTGGGTCTCGATGCGGTCGCCGTCGCTCGCCCGACGCTGGCACGCGCGCACGTCCCGCTGGCCGTTCACCGTGACGATGCAGTCGAAGCACACGCCGATGCCGCAGAAGACGCCACGGGGTTTCCCGGAACCGCTCGTACGACGCCAGGCGAGGACGCCGGAACCGAGCAGGACGCCGGCGATCGTCTGGCCGCGGAGCCCGTCGACGGGAGTGCCGTCGAGCTCGATGCGCACCGCGTCCTCCGTACCCGGCACGATGCGGTCGCTCGTGGCCGGCAGTCGTCTCGAGACCATCAGGCGACCTCCGCCGCTCGGTCGACGCCGAGGTGGGCGGCGAGCCCCTGGCGGTCGAGTTGGAAGGGGGTGTCGTCGAGGGCCGCGGCTCCGCCGAGCAGCCGCGCGGCGATGAGTTCCGCCGTCGCGAGGGCGAGTCCGATGCCGGCGCCCTCGTGGCCGGTGGCGTGCCAGAGGCCGGCGACGCGGTGGTCCGGGCCGATGACCGGGAGGTGGTCGGGCATGTACGGACGGAACCCGCCGTAGCTGCGCATCACCGAGGCGTCGCGGAGGAACGGGAAGAGGCGCAACGACTTGCCGGCGACCTCGCGGAGCACGTCGACGTCGAGTCGGGCGTCGAAGCCGATCTGCTGCCGACTCGAGCCGATCAGGACGGTCCCCGCGGCCGTCGACTCGACGACACTCGAGGTCTGGAGTGACGCGTCGCTCGACTGGGAGGCGCCGAAGTAGTCGCCGTCGTAGACCTTGTGGTGGACGCGGTGTGGCATACGCGTCGTGACGAGGACCATGCCGCGGCGGGGGCGGACCGGGACGGGCGCGCCGAGGACCGCGCCGAGCTCCGCCGACCAGGGGCCGGCACAGACGAGGACCACGTCGGCCGACACGTCGCCGGCGGAGGTCCGGACGCCCGTGAGCCGACCGGTCACGCTGCGCAGGCCGCCCGTCACCGTGACCCCGGTCCGGACGATCGCGCCCGCCAGCCGCGCCGACGCCAGCAGGGCCTCGGTCGCGATGACCGGCTGGACCTGGGCGTCCTCCGGGTAGTGGACGGCCGCGGTCGACGCCCGGGTGATCGACGGTTCGGCAGCGAGGAGGTCCGCCTCGGTGAGCGGCCTGGCGTCGACCCCGGCGGTGCGCTGCGCGGCGGCGAAGTCGAGGAGTGGTTGTGCTCCGGCCTCGGTGGTGGCGACGACGATCCCGCCCTTGCGCTCGAACTCGACGCTCGGGAAGGTCGGTCCCAGTTCGTCCGTGAGCTCGGCGGTGACGACGGGCCAGAGTCGCGACGCGTACCGGGCGAGGTCGAGTTCGGGGCCCGGTCCCTTGTCGGAGACGAGGAGGTTCCCCTCGCCGGCACCGCTCGTCCCGCCGGCCGCGGCCGACCGGTCCAGCACGATCACCTCGGCGCCGCGCCGGGCGAGGATCCGCGCGCAGGCCGCACCGACGATGCCGGCGCCGACGACGACGATGCGGGTCATGGGCGGTCCTTTCGGTCGATACGGGGAAGGCCTGCTCAGTAATGTGTCACACATTCATCGGCTGGGCAAGCGTGCTCTGCGGCGGATCCGGTCCGGACCACGCGGGGTCGTCGCGTTACTCGGCGTCGGACTCCGGCTTGCCGGCCCACCAGCCCGTGGTGTGGCCGATGTGGCGGTGCATGAGGTCGCGGGCTGCCGCACCGTCGCCGCTTTCGAGGGCGTCGAGGAGCTCGTGGTGTTCGGCCGCCGAGCGGTCGAGCTGCTGGGAGTCGAGCATGGCCGCCAGCCCCACCAGTCGGGTGCGCCCGCGGAGGTCCTCGACGAGTTCGACCAGCAGCGGGTTGCCGAGCATGGCCGTGAGCGCGAGGTGGAAGGCCTGGTCGGCCTCGAGGTAGCGGGTCAGGTCGCCATCGCGTGCACCGGCCACGATGTCGTCGGCCTGACGACGCAGCTCGGGCAGGGACGACGGCTCGAACGTCCCGGCGAGCCGCTCCATCGCCGGCGGCTCCAGCAGCTGCCGGATCTCGGCGGTGTTGCGGAGGGCCGCCTCGCTGACGACCGTGACCCGGAAGCCCTTGTTCCGCACGGCCTCGACGAAGTCGCGCTTCTCGAGGTCGAGCATGGCCTCGCGGACGGGCGTCGCCGAGACGTTGAACTGCACCGCGAGGGTCGGCACCGAGAGCATCGTCCCCGGTGCGAGCTCCCCCGAGATGATCGCCGCCGACACCGCGCGCTCCACCTGTGCTCGCAGGCTCAACCGCTGCTCGGCCGGCCGGATCGCCGTCATGCTCATCGCGACTCCCATCCTTCGTCTCCCACCGTCGTCGCCTCAGATTAGTGGGCGCGCATCCACGCTTCGATGCCCGACGCGTCGATGGGCAGGGCGTCCGACAGCACCTCGGCACCGGTCGCGGTCACGAGGAGGTCGTCCTCCAGCCGGACCCCGATACCGCGGAGCTCCGGCGGCACCGTCTCGTCGAAGGCGTGGAAGTACAGGCCCGGTTCGACCGTGAGCACCATGCCCGGAGCCATCGACCCGCCCTGATAGGCCTCGTAGGAGGACATCGCGCAGTCGTGGACGTCGAGCCCGAGGTGGTGTCCGATGCCGCACACGAGGTACCGGCGATGCTGCTGGCCGGTCGCACTCAGCGCCTCGTCGACGGACACCGGGAGCAGCCCCCAGTCGTGGAGGCCCTGCGCGATGACCTCCATGGCCGCGTGGTGGAAGTCGGTGAAGTCACGCCCTGGCCGCACCGCCGCCATGCCGGCCCGGTGAGACGCCTCGACGAGGTCGTGCACGCTGCGCTGTTCCGGGCTGAACGTCCCGGACACCGGGAAGGTGCGGGTCACGTCCGCCGTGTAGAAGGCCCGCGTCTCCACGCCCATGTCGAGCAGGATCGCGTCCTCCTCCCGGACGGGGCCGTCGCAGCGCACCCAGTGCAGGGTCGGTGCGTGGGCGCCGCTGCCGACGATGGTGGAGTACCCGGGTCCGTTCCCGGTCGTCCGGGCGTGGCGGCCGAAGGTGCCCTGCAGCCACCGTTCCCCGCCGCCCGCCACCGCGGTGGGCAGCTCACGGATCACCGCGGAGAACCCGCCGACCGTCGCGTCCACGGCCCGGCGCAGCTCGGCGATCTCCCACTCGTCCTTGATCATCCGGAGCTCGGACAGGACGCGACCGAGTTCCGGCGAGAGGGTCAGCAGCGCGAGCGCCTCGTGCCGCGACGTCAGACTCCCCGCGAGGAGCGGCCGCTCGGCACCGCGGAGGGCGTCCGGGAGAGCCGACAGCAGCTCGACCCGCAGGTCGAGGACGGCCGACCAGTCGGACGGCCCCGGGGCGGACCCGACCCACAGCTCACCGTGGTTGGCGTCGGCGAAGAAGCCCGTCTCGCCCGGGTGCGCCGGAGCGGGGATGTAGAGCGTCGCATCGTGCCCGGAACCGCTCGGTCGCAGGACCACGACGGCGTCCTCCGCAGAGCACCCCGTTGCCCAGAAGAAGTCGCTGTTCGGCCGGAAGTCGTAGTTCGAGTCGTTGGCGCGGACGGGGGCCCTGCCGGACGCGATCACGAGGGTCCGACCGGGGAAGGCTGCGCTCAGCCGCTCCCGATGCGCTGCCGCCGCCGCGGCGATCCCCGGCTCCACCGGGGGCGTGCGGTCGGGCGTGCCCCACCCGGTGCTGAGGAACTCGCGGAACGCGGACACCTCGGTCAGTCGGGGCAGCCGCGGGTCCGGGGTCGCCGGCTTCGGCATCGAGGCGGCCGGCGCCTCAGCGGTCGCCGGGGCGATACCCGCCACCTGCGCGGTCGTGTCGTCGGGGTCGATCATGCGTGCTCCTCGTCATCGCGACGTCCGCCGCGTTCGTCCACCATCGCGAACAGGCGCCGCACCACGGCGGCGTCCTGGATCCCGTCGTGCTCGTACTCGTTCGTCACCCAGGCTGTGGCGCCTCCCACGGCTTCGACCGTCTCCAACTGGAGCTGGGCGTCGACGTACATGTCGTCGTAGTACACGGCCGCGGCGACGGGCACCGTGCTCGCACGCAGGGCGTCGGGGTCGTACAGCGGATCCCAGTCGGACTTGGTGGCCAGGAGCTCGACGGCGTCCCGGAACGGCCGGAGCGCACGGATCTCCTCGAACATCCACGGGTAGACCATCTCGCCCGTGAAGCGGAGCGGTCTGGCCGTCTCGGCGAAGGCGGGGCGGGCATCGCGTTCGGCCTGCGCGGCCCATCCGGTGGCACCGAAGCCCGCCGAGCCGTAGATGCTCTCCTGCAGGGCGATGAACAGGGGGTTGTCGATGTACGAGGTCCTCCCCCACACCTGGGCGAGGAAGGTGTCGCTCAGACGGTCACCGGCGTCGAACGCCTCGTCGAGCAACCAGTGCAGTCGCTCGTACCCCGGCTTCATGCCGAAGTCGATCCCGAGGTTCTGGAAGCGACGGACCGTCAGCCGGTCCCCGTCGGGCAGGAGCACCTCCTCCTCGGCGAGTCGGTCGGCGATCCGGGAGACGGTGTCGACGTCCTGCGGGTAGCGCTCGGCGAACGCCAGGTTCTTCCGCTCCGTGCGCGGGTAGGTGCGTCGATACACCTCGGCGGCGGAGGGCTGGACGCTCGCGAGACCGCCGGTGACGTAGCAGGCCGCCAAGGCCTCGGGGGCACGGGACAGATAGGTGAGGGTCAGGAATCCGCCGTAGCTCTGCCCGAGTGTCGACCATCGACGGCCGCCGAAGACGGTGCGACGCAGGTACTCGGCGTCGTCGACGATCGAGTCCGCCCGGAAGCGCTCGAGGTACGCGGCCTGCTCGGTCGCGTCGCCGATCGCCGCGATGGCCCGACCGTCGATCCTGGCGCTCCGGCCGGTGCCGCGCTGGTCGAGCAGGAGGACGCGATGGGAGCGGAGCGCCTCCGCGATCCAGCCGTCGCGCGACACCGGACGCGGGCCCTTGCCGCCTGGACCGCCCTGGAGGAACACCAGGACGGGCAGCTCCTCGCCGCGCCGGACGGGGTCGACGAGCTCGCGCGCGAACAGCGAGATGGTGCGCCCGTCGTCCGGGTGTCGCCAGTCGAGCGGGACGTCCACGGTGTGGTCGGTGACCGCGATCCCCGGGAGCAGGTACGTGGTGGTGCGGTGGGTCATGCGTCGGTCCTTCCGGCGGCGCCTGTGGACGTCCGCTCCTGTTCGAGCATGGTGGCACGGGCGGCCTCCCAGCTCGGGTCGATCGTGGGCACGGCGGCGAGCAGGGTCTTCGTGTACTCGTCCTGCGGGTCGTCGAAGATCGCTTCGCGGCTCCCCTGTTCCACGACCCGGCCCCGGTGCATCACGGCGACGTCGTGGGCGATCTGCCGCACCACGGCGAGGTCGTGGGCGATGAACAGGTAGCTGAGTCCGCGTTCGGCCTGCAGGTCGCGGAGCAGGTCGATGATGCGCGCCTGCACCGAGACGTCGAGCGCCGAGACCGCCTCGTCGCAGATGACGAGCTTCGGGGAGACGGCGAGCGCGCGGGCGATCCCGATGCGCTGGGCCTGCCCGCCGGAGAACTGCCGGGGGTAGCGCTGGAGGTGGTCGGGGTTGAGGCCGACCCGGTCGAGGAGGTCCCGCACGAGGGCGCGTTTGCCCTGCTTCGGGGTGATGCCCTGGTAGTCGAGTGGCGCCGAGACGATCCGTTCGACCGTGTGCCGCGGGTTCAGCGAGGAGAACGGGTCCTGGAAGACGACCTGCACCTTGGTGCGGAACGCGGCGAGCGCCGACCCTTTGGCCGTGGTGACGTCCTCACCGTCGAAGGTGATGGTGCCGGCGGTCGGCTCGATGAGTTTGGCGATCATGCGGGCGGTCGTGGACTTGCCGCTGCCCGATTCGCCGACGATGCCGAGCGTCTCGCCGGAGCGCACCGAGAACCCGACGTCGTCCACGGCACGGAACCGGGTCGTCCGTGCGCGGATCGCTCCGTCGCCCTTCGTCGTGAAGTCCTTCGTGAGCCCCTCGGCGCGGAGGAGCACCCCGGTGTCGTTCATGCTCGTGCCTCTCCGGTGGTGGTGGTCCTCGCGGGCCGTTCGGTGAACGCGTCGTCGATCCGCGGGAGGGCGTCGAGGAGGGCGCGGGTGTACGGCTCCCTGGGGTGCGAGAAGATCTCCTCCGCACTGCCCGTCTCGACGGGGTCGCCGCCACGCATGACGAGCACGTCGTCGGCGACCTGGCTGACCACCGCGAGGTCGTGGGTGATGAAGATCATCCCGGCGCCGGTCTCCCGTTGCAGCTCCGAGAGCAGCTCGAGGATCTGGGCCTGGACCGTGACGTCGAGCGCGGTCGTCGGCTCGTCGGCGATGAGGAGGTCGGGTTCCAGACACAGCGCCATCGCGATCATGATGCGTTGCCGCATGCCGCCGGAGAACTGGTGCGGGTAGTGGTCGACGCGTCTGGCGGCGTCCGCGATGCGCACCCGTTCGAGCGCGTCGATCGTGACGGCTCTGGCGGCCTTCCGCGACCCCCCGCGGTGGGCGCGGTACGCCTCCTCGATCTGCAGCCCGACCGTGTAGTACGGATTGAGCGAGGAGAGCGGGTCCTGGAAGACCATCGCGATCCGGTCGCCGCGCACGCGACGCATCTCACGGTCGCTCCGCCCGACGAGTTCGTGACCGCTCAGCCGGACGCTGCCGGTCGTCCGGCCACCGCTCGGGAGCAGGCCCATGATGGCGAGCGACGTCATCGACTTGCCGGAGCCGGATTCGCCCACGATGCCGAGCGTCTGCCCGTGTTGGACGGAGAACGACGCCTTCCGCACCACGTCGACGTCGCCGGCCGTGGTGGGGAAGGTGACCGTGAGGTCGTCGACCTCGAGGAGCGACGCCCCGGGGACGGGCAGGGAGATGGTCCTGGTGACGGTGGGGCTCATGCGCTCTTCACTCTCACTCTCGGGTCGAGGACCGTGTACACGACGTCGACCACCACGTTGCCGATGACGACGAAGAACGCCGCCAGCAGGGTGACGCCCATGATCACGGGCTGGTCGTTCTTGGCGATCGAGTCGGCGGCCAACTTGCCGACGCCGTTCAGGCCGAAGACCGTCTCCGTGATGAGCGCACCGCCGAGGAGTCCGGCGAAGTCCATGCCGAACAGGGTGACGACGGGGGTGAGCGCCGGTCGCAGGGCGTGGCGGCGCAGGATGAGCGGCGCCGGCAGGCCCTTCGCGCGGGCGGTCCGCATGAAGTTCTCACCGAGTGTGTCGATGACGTTGGCGCGGACGAGCCTCGCGTACATCGACGCGTAGCCGAGGGCGAGCACGATCCACGGCATCAGGTAGTTCTGGAACCAGCGCACGGGGTCCTCGGCGAAGGGGACCGCCTGCGGGAACGGCAGGATCTGCAGTTGCACCACGAGGACGTACTGCAGCAGGAGCGCGAGGAAGTAGTTCGGCAGGCTGATGCCGGCGAGGGCGACCATCATCGCCCCGCGGTCCCAGCCGGTGCCCTGCTTGACCGCGCTGAGCAGGCCGCCGCTGACGCCGACGAGCAGCCACAGCACCGCGGCGCCGACGGCGACGGTCACGGTCACGGGGAAGCGCGCGACGATCATGTCCATGACCGACTCGTTGGTCTGGAAGCTGAAGCCGAGGCACGGTGCCGCGCAGGACACGGCCGAAGCACCTTCGCCGTAGCTCCGACCCATGACGAGGCCCCGCAGGAACTCGAGGTACTGCTGCCAGAACGGCTGGTCGAGCCCGAGCTGCGCACGGATCTGGTCGATCCGGTCCGGCGTGCAGGTCTTGCCGCAGATCTGCACCGCCGGGTCCGGCGAGAGCAGGAAGAAGATCATGTAGGTGAAGAGGCTGATGAGCAGGAGGATGCCGATCGCCGAGGCGATGCGACGCAGGAGGTAGAGGGTCATGAGGCGGCGTCTCCCGAGTCGAGGGCCTTGCGCAGGTGGTCGCCGAGCACGGTGAACGACAGCACGGTGAGGAACAGGAAGGTACCGGGGATGAGGAAGTACATCGGGTCGACCGCGTACCAGCCGACCGCGCTGGCGATCATCTGGCCCCAGCTCGGTGTGGGCGGGGTGACACCGACGCCGAGGAAGGACAGGCCGGCCTCCGTGCCGATGAAGCCGGGCACGGCGAGCGTGGCCAGGACGATGATGGTGCCGCGGAGGTTCGGCAGGATCTCGCGGAACACGATGCGGATGCCCCCGGCACCCGAGGCGCGCGCCGACTCGACGAACTCGCTCGTCCGCAGCGACATCGCCTGACCGCGCACCACGCGGGCCGTGTACGGCCAGCCGAAGATGCTCAGCACGACGACCAGGAGGACCGGCCGGTTGCCTGCCGGCAGGGCCGACAGGAGCGCGATCATGAAGATGAGCGACGGGAACGCCATGAGGAAGTCCATGACGCGGGAGACGACCTGGTCGACCCACCCGCCGTAGAAGCCGGCGAGCATGCCGAGCACGACGCCGAGCACGGTCGTGACGATCGTCGCCGAGACGGCGATCGACAGCGACACCTGCGCACCGAAGGCGATGCGCGCGAAGATGTCGCGTCCGTTCCCGGGTTCGACCCCGAACCAGTGCTCGCCGGAGATCCCGCCGAGCGCACCGACCGGCACGCCGCCGAGGTCGGAGTCCACCGCCGACTTGTCGAAGGTGTACGGACCCCAGCCGCTGATCGCGGTGATCAGCGGGGCGAGGATCGCGAGCAGCACGACGAGCACGATGAAGGTGACGCTGAGCAGCACCGGGGGGCTCTTGCGGAGGATGGCGATCACCCGCCGCGCGGGGGTGGGCGCACCGGCCGGTGCACCCACCTCCTCGGCGACGGTGGTCAGCTCACTGGGAACGGACGACGACATCTGCGGCTACCGGCCTTCCGACTACTTGCCGGCCGAGGACAGGCCGACGGACACGTAGTCGATACCGCCGGAGTAGCCGGCGTGGGAGTACGCACCCGCGACGTTGGCGCCGACGACCATGACCGTCTTCTCGAAGAGCAGCGGCACGGTCGGGACGAGCTTCTGGATCTGCTCGTCGAGGGCGCCCCAGGCGGCGTTCGCCTCATCGGTGTCGGTCATCGCGCGGATCTCGGCGATGCGCTCGTTGACGGCCGGGTCGTTCAGCTGGGCGATGTTCGAGTTGCCCTTCGGGAAGATCTGCGAGCCGTCGAACAGCGGCGGCAGGAAGGTCGAGCCTGAGGCCCAGTCCGGGCACCAGCCGGTGATGGCGGCGTCGTTCTGCTGCGACGTCGTGCCGATGACCTCGTAGTAGGTCGAGGTGTCGATGAGGTTGAAGTTCACCGTGATGCCCGCCTTCGCGAGCGCCTGCTGCACCGCCTCGGCCTGGGCCTGCATCTTGGGCTGGCTGCGGATGTCGAGGGTGAAGGAGAAGCCGTCGGGGAGGCCCGCCTCGGCGAGGAGTTCCTTGGCCTTCTCCGGGTCACCGGCGTTGTCCTTGCTCGGGTACAGGTCGAAGTCGGTCTGACCGGCGACGGTCGGCGGCAGCATGGTGGTCGCGATGTCCGCGAGCTGCGAACCGCCCGAGGCGTCCTTCACCGACTCGCGGTCGATGGCGTAGGCGATGGCCTGGCGGACGAGCGGGTTGTCCATGTTGGGCTTCGTGGTGTTCAGGCCCATGTACGTGGTGCAGCCCTGGAGGCCGGAGATGGTGCGCGCCTTGAGCGCAGGCGTCTGGATCCGGGAGATGGAGGCCGCCTGCACGGAACCGGCGATCGCGTTCGCGTCGTCACCCTGGCCGGCGATCATGCGCTCGTCGATGGTCGAGGCGTCGAGCCCGAAGGTGAAGTCGAAGCCGTCGGGGTAGGCCTTGCGGACGTCGTCCGTCTTCGCGTCCCACTCGTCGTTGCGGACGAGCTTCAGTTGCGAACCGCGCTCGTAGCTCTCGACCTTGTAGGGGCCGGAGGAGATCGGCATCTTGTCGAGGCTCGTGGTCGTCACCCGCTCGGTGTCGGCCGGGAACGGGACGAAGCTGTTCTGCCCGACGACGCTCGCGAAGTCGGCGAAGGGTTCCTTGAGGGTGAAGACGATGGTCTTGTCGTCCGGCGTCTGGATGGACGGCAGGTCACCGGTGATGTACGGACCCTCGTACGTGTCCGCGCCGGCGATGGTGAGGCGGGCGTAGGGCGAGCCGACGGCGATGGCCGGGTCGAAGGAGCGCTCGACGCCGAACTTGACGTCGGCGCTCGTGATGGGCGTTCCGTCCTCGAACTTGAGGTCGTCCTTGAGCGTGAAGGTCCACTGGAGGCCGTCGTCGCTCACGGTGCCGAGGTCGGTCGCGAGGTCGGGGACCATCTCGGTGCCCTTGGCCCCTTCGCCCGTGGACTGCGTCGTCAACGTGCGGTAGATGAGGCGGTAGAAGTTGTTCACGCCACCGTCGAAGCCCTGGACCGGGTCGAGGTGGGAGAAGTCCGCGTTCAGGAGGACGTCGACGGTGCCACCCTTGACCGGGGTGCTGGAGGGGCCCTCACCCGCCGAGCCCGAGCCCGCGGAGGTACACCCCGCAAGGAGGAGGACGGCCGCCGCCGCGAGGGCGGGGATGGAGAATCGTTGCTTCATGACGCTCTGCTTTCGTGTGGATCGGGCGGATGCCCGCGGATGGAGAGGGTGGAGCGGTGCGAGGGGAACGGGTCGAGGAAGGTCAGCGAGTGCGGAACCACACGCGCATGGCGCCGGGTCCGCGGTTGCCCCACAGGGCGTAGGGGATGAGGGTCGCGGTGGTCTCGCGCATCGGCTCCGCGGGCGGTGGTGTCGCTCCGGCGGGCGTCGAGCCGCCGCCGGTGAGCGCCGGGTAGAGCACGGCCGGTGCCGGGGCGTCCGCCATGGCCGGGAGGAGGAGCGCGACGGCGTCGATGCGCTCGGTCTCGAGGATGCGGCGGTGCTCGACCACAGCGCGATCGGCGTCCGCCGGTGAGAGGCGGAGCAGGTCGAGGTCGGTCGTGCCGTCCTCCTGCTCGGCGCAGTAGACGACCGGTCCGCGCGCGAACGCCAGTGATCCGCGGAGGGCGTCGACCGAGGGGTGCGCGCCGTGCGCCCGGACCGGCATCGGGAGGTCGAGTTCGACCCGCTCCCCCGCCGTCCATCGGCGGGTGAGGCGGATCCAGCCGTCGACCGGTCGGGCGTCCACGGACTCACCGGCGACACGGACGGTGGCGTCCGTCGCCCAGCCGGGCACCCGCAGGGCGAGCTCGACCTCGGCGGCGTCGGCGGCGTCGACCGTGACGACGACCGAGCCGTCCCACGGGTAGGCGGTGTCGACCGTGCAGCTGAAGCGCTCGGTCTCGACGGTCGCCGCGGTGTACTGGGCGAGCTCGATCCCCACCGGGGTGACCACGGCGAGGTGGTCCTGGAGCTCGGCGGTCCAGCGCACGATGTTCGGCGGGCAGCACGGGCAGCCGAACCAGCTGCGACGGAGCAGTCCGCCGTCGGGCTCCGCCCCGGAACGCTGGAGGTGGTCGGGGCGGCGCTGCAGCGGGTTGTCGTAGAAGAACGCGGTGCCGTCGGCCGAGAGTCCGGCGGCGTAGGCGTTGTAGAGGACGGTCTCGAAGGTGTCGAGCACGGCTGCCGAACCCGTCGCGAGGTACATCCGCCAGGACCACTGCATGACCGCGATGGCGGCGCAGGTCTCGCTGTACGAGCGCTCGGAGGGGAGCTCGTACCGGTCGCCGATCGCCTCGTCGGAGTGGCGACTCCCGAGCCCGCCGGTGAAGTAGAGCTTCGTCTCGACCATGTCGTCCCAGAGACGCTGCAGGGCTGCGAGGAGGCCGTCGTCGCCCTGTTCGAGCGCGACGTCCGCGGCACCGGCGGCCAGATAGGCCATCCGGACGGCGTGGCCGGTCACGGAGTCCAGCTCGCGGAGCGGCGCCGAATCCTGGAAGTACTCCGCCGGGAAGACCCGGAGTTCGACGGTGCCGTGGCCGCGACGGTCCACGAAGGCGGACGCCAGCTCGAGGTAGGACCGCTCGCCCGTCTCACGGAACAGCTCGACGAGCGCCATCTCCACCTCGGGGTGCCCGCACACCTGTGGGTCGCCGTCCGGTCCGAACCGTCGGACGGCGAGATCGGCGAACGCCCGCGCGACGTCCAACAGACGCCCGTCGCCGAGCCTCCGCTGTGCGGCCACGGCTGCCTGGATGAGGTGGCCGAGGTTGTACAGCTCGTGCCCCCACGCCAGGTCCTCCCACGGCTCCTTGTCGATCTCGGGCGCCTGGAAGTAGGAGTTCAGGTAGCCGTCCTCCCGCTGGGCGGCCTGGATGACGCCGACGGCCTCCTCGTAGAAGTCGCGGACCGTTCGGGTGACGTCGTCCTCGGCGTCGTCTGCTGCGAGCAGGTAGGCGAGCCCCTCGAGGGTCTTGAACACGTCGGTGTCGAGGAACGGGTAGCGGCCCCGGAAGGCACCCGTCGCGTCCTCGGGATCGGCGACCCTGGCGAGGTTGTCGAGGTTGCCGGCGAGTCGGAGCTGCTCGATCGCGTGCGGCGCGGTCGCCCGGCGGTTCCGCCGCTGCCACGCGCCGAGTTCACCCTCGCCCAACCGGACCCGTCCGGCGGCCACGGGAACACGGTGTCCGGCGACGGGGTGGACGGCACCTGCCTCGCGATCCGCGCGCACGGCGGCGCTCGCTGTTCGGGCGTCTTCATCGAAGCTCATGGGCGACAGGCCTTTCTGTACCGTGTGACACAGTACACCGATACCGGTTTGTGGTGGGTGACACATTACTCACCCGCTCCGGCGGACTGTCAAGCGCCGACGACCGATCCCAGGAGATGGAAACACCGCCGTAACGCAGGCCACTCAGCGAGTGCGGAGCCTCATGCGCTAGGGTTGAGCCACTTGCGTTCGATCGCACCATCCGGTGCGGGGTTCGCTTGCGTCGTAGAACGCTCCCTCTCTCCCCTACATGACATCCCAGCGGTGCATGCCAGGGTCGATGACACTTCATACGGCGAACGGATGCGCGACCCTGCGCCTTCGCCACCTCCCACCAGCGACGACGCCGACGGAAGCACGCCGTATCACCCATGCGAGAACTCGTGTGAGCGATGCAGCCCGTGAGGAATCACGACGGCCGTGCCCGCCACTGCAGCACTTGTGCGCCCGGCAGCCGTCATCGAAGCTCGTGGCCGTGCCTGAAAGAGACACACACCCATGACCGAAGCAGCCCCCATCACCTTCGACGCCCTCGGCGTCCCGGCACCACTCGTCGCCTCCCTCGCGAAGGACGGCAAGACGAGCGCGTTCCCCATCCAGATCGACACGCTCCCCGACACCCTCGGCGGACGCGACGTCCTCGGCCGCGGCAAGACCGGCTCCGGCAAGACCCTCGCGTTCAGCATCCCGATGGTCGCCCGGCTCGGCGGCGCACTCGCCGGCGGCAAGCGCCGCCCGGGTCGCCCGCTCGGCCTGGTCCTCGCGCCGACGCGTGAGCTCGCCACCCAGATCGCGGCGGTCATGCAGCCGCTCGCCGACGCCTACTCCCTGAAGACCACGACGATCTTCGGCGGCGTCTCGCAGAAGCGTCAGGAAGAGGCCCTCCGCGCCGGCGTCGACATCGTCATCGCCTGCCCCGGTCGCCTCGAGGACCTCATGAAGCAGGGCTTCGTGAACCTCGACGCCGTGGAGATCACCGTCCTCGACGAGGCCGACCACATGGCCGACCTCGGCTTCCTGCCGGTCGTCACGCGCATCCTCGACAAGACGCCTCGCGGCGGACAGCGCCTGCTGTTCTCGGCGACGCTCGACAACGGCGTGGACAAGCTCGTCCGCAAGTTCCTCCAGAACGAGGTGCTCCACTCGGTGGACGAGGCGAACTCGCCCGTCGCCGCGATGACGCACCACGTCTTCACGACCCCCTCGGTGGAGTCGAAGAAGGACCTCATCCAGGCCCTCGCCTCCGGCAGCGGCCGTCGCATCCTCTTCATGCGCACGAAGCACCACGCGAAGAAGCTCGCGAAGCAGCTCACCGACTCCGGCATCCCCGCCGTCGACCTGCACGGCAACCTCTCGCAGGTGGCCCGCGACCGCAACCTCGCCGCCTTCAGCGCCGGGACCGCCAAGGTCCTCGTCGCCACCGACGTCGCCGCCCGTGGGGTGCACGTCGACGACGTCGAGCTCGTCATCCACGTCGACCCGCCGACCGAGCACAAGGCGTATCTGCACCGTTCGGGCCGTACGGCTCGCGCGGGCAGCGCCGGTGACGTCGTCACCCTCGCGATCCCCGGCCAGATGGACGACCTCAAGAAGCTCCTCCGCAAGGCCGAGATCAACGTCACCCCGCAGGCGGTCACCGCGACCTCGCCGGCGGTCCTCGAGCTCATCGGTGATGTCGCCGCCTACGTGAAGCCCGCGCCGCGCGCGGCCGTGCAGCCGCAGGGTGGTGGCGGCGGTGGTCGCTCGCAGGGCGCCAACGCGCAGCGCAAGCGCGCCGCGCGCGACGGCAACGGCCTCGGCAACGGTCACCGCGACCGCGATGGTGCCCGTGCCGGCGCGAGCCGCGACGGCGCTCCTCGCGAGGGCGGTCAGGGCGGCGGCGGTCGTCGTGGCGGTCGTCCCGCAGGCGGTCAGGGTGGCCAGGGCGGTCAGCGCTCCGGCGCCGGCCGTTCCGGTGGCGCCCGCGCCGGAGCCGGTGCAGCCACCGGTGGCAGCCGGACCCACTACAGCACCGGCTACGCCGCGAACTCGGGCGCTCCGGCGGAGTCCTCGCGTCCGCGCACGAACCGCCGCGCGTCCAGCAGCAACTAGCAGCGACCCGCTCGATCGAAGCGCCGTCCCCCTCCGGGTGGGCGGCGCTTCGCCGTTCCCGCGGCCCCGATTTCGTCGGACGGGTGCTGTCGGGATACGGTTCCACCATGAACGCCACCGCAGTCGTCCGCCCGATCCGAGACGTCGACGCCGAGTCCCTGGGCCGTGTACACGCCACGACCTGGCACGAGACCTACGACCACCTGATCAGCTCCGCCACCCTCGCGAACCTCTCTCCTCGCCGCATGGCCGAGCTGTGGACCCATTGGGCCGCGCAGGGCCCCGAGTACACGCACTTCGCCGCGCTCGTCGACGGCGAGATCGTCGGCTTCTCGGGCTCCGGCCCCGGCCGCGACGACGACATGCCGCGCGAGCGTGAGCTGTACTTCATCTACCTGCTGGACGCCTGGCATGGCACGGGCATCGGGCAGCAGCTCTTCGACGCCGCGATCCCCGACGGCCAGCCCGCCTACCTGTGGGTCGCCGCGGACAACCCGCGCGCGCACCGCTTCTACGAGCGCAACGGGTTCCACGCCGACGGCGCGGCGCGGACCGAGCCGTTCCTCGGCGAGACCATCGACGAGGTCCGCCTCACCCGCTGACCCCGCCCGGTCCCTGGCCCTTGAGCCTGTACCGGTCCCTGAGCCGCCCCTCCCGGTCCCTGAGCTTGTCGAAGGGTTAGCGCAGGCGACCGACGGAGGCGAGGGCCGCGCGCAACAGGGCGCCGCGGCCACCCTCCATCTCGGCGGCGATCGCATCGGAGGACGCCGCCTCGGGCGTCATCCAGGTGAGTTCGAGCGCGTCCTGACGCGGCTCGCACGTCCCCGTCACCGGGACGACGTACGCGAGCGCGACGGCGTGCTGCCGGTCGTCGGAGTACGGCGAGAGCCCGGGGAGCGGGAAGTACTCGGCCACCTGGAACGGCACGGGCGACGCCGGGAGCAGCGGGAACGCCATCGGACCGAGGTCCTTCTCGAGGTGGCGGAAGAGCGCGTCGCGGATGGTCTCCCCGTACATGACGCGACCGGAGACGAGCGTGCGCGTCATCTCGCCGAGGGCGGTGGCGCGCAGCAGCACGCCGACCTCCGTCACGACGCCGAAGCCGTCGACCCGGACGGGCACGGCCTCGACGTAGAGCAGCGGGAGGCGGCGTCGGATCTCCTCGAGTTCGACGTCCGACAGCCAGCCCGGATTGGAATTGCCGGGGAGATCGGGTTCCGGGTTGGGATCTGGGGTGCGAACGCTCATAGCTCCTTCATACCGCATGGAGCCGAACGGCGATCCAGGCGGGCGGCGGTTCGACACGGCGTCCCCGGTGGACGCCGCGATCATAGGGGCCCCGCCCAGCGGACGCGATGCCGGTCACGGTGTCGGTGGTGTGCTGGATGATGGAACCCATGACCGAGGTGCTCGAGCGCTTCTCCCCCGCCACGCGCGACTGGTTCGAGGGGGCGTTCGTCGCGCCCACGCCGGCTCAGGCCGGCGCGTGGGAAGCGATCTCGCGCGGGGCGAACGCGCTCGTCGTCGCGCCGACCGGGTCGGGCAAGACCCTGTCGGCCTTCCTGTGGTCGATCGACCGCCTGCTGTCCGAGGCGATCGCGGAACACGGGGCGAAGCGGCGGACGGGCGTGCCGCTCAGCGGGCTCGAGGCCGACGAGGCGGAGGCGGCCGAGGCCCAGCGAGAGCGCTCGCGCGGCACCCGCGTGCTCTACATCTCCCCACTGAAGGCGCTCGGGGTCGACGTCGAGCGCAACCTCCGCACCCCGCTCGTGGGCATCGCCCAGGCGGCACGACGTCTCGGCACCGAACCGCCGACGATCAGCGTCGGCGTCCGCTCCGGCGACACCCCGTCGGCCGACCGCCGGGCCATGGCCAAAGAGCCACCCGACATCCTCATCACCACACCCGAGTCCCTGTTCCTCATGCTGACGAGCGCGGCCCGGGAGACCCTCCGCACGGTCGACACCGTCATCATCGACGAGATCCACGCCGTCGCCTCGACGAAGCGCGGCGCACACCTCGCGGTCTCGCTGGAGCGGCTCGACGCCATGCTCGACAAGCCCGTCCAGCGCATCGGGCTCTCGGCCACCGTGCGCCCGGCCGAGGAGGTCGCACGGTTCCTCGGCGGCCGGGCACCCGTGGAGATCGTCTCGCCGCCGGCGGCGAAGACCTTCGACCTCCGGGTCGTGGTCCCCGTCGACGACATGACCGATCCCGACGCCGGCATGCGGACACCGGGCGAGGCCGACGACGACGGCAGTGGCGGCGGCTTCACGGGCTACACCCCGAACAGCGACGGCGGCGGCGAGGACCGCGTCGGCAGCATCTGGCCGCACGTCGAGGAGGCCATCGTCGACCGCGTGCTCGCCCACCGCTCCACGATCGTCTTCGCCAACTCACGGCGGCTCGCCGAGCGCCTCACCGCCCGACTCAACGAGATCAACGAGGCCCGGCTCAGCGAGAGCGCCCTCGTGACGCCGGGTGCCGGACGCCCACCCGCCCAGCTCATGGCGCAGAGCGGACAGACCCGCGGCTCGGCGAGCGTCGCGGCCGCAGCGGCCCGCCCCACCGCGGAGGAGAGCGACGACGACATCCCGCTGCTCGCCCGAGCCCACCACGGCTCCGTCTCGAAGGAGCAGCGCGCCGGCATCGAGGAGGACCTCAAGTCAGGTCGGCTGCGCTGCGTCGTCGCGACGTCGAGTCTCGAACTCGGCATCGACATGGGCGAGGTCGACCTCGTCATCCAGGTGGAGTCCCCGCCGAGCGTCGCCAGCGGCCTGCAGCGGGTCGGTCGAGCCGGCCACCAGGTGGGCGAGGTCTCCCGAGGCGTCCTGTTCCCGAAGCACCGGGCCGACCTCATCAGCACCACGGTCGCGACCGAGCGGATGGAGGCCGGGCTCATCGAGGCGATCGAGGTCCCCTCGAACCCGCTCGACATCCTCGCGCAGCAGACGGTCGCGGCGGTCGCGCTCGACGAGCTCGGGGTGGAGGACTGGTTCGAGACCGTCAAGCGCAGCGCTCCGTTCGCCTCCCTGCCCCGCTCGGCTTTCGAAGCGACGCTCGACCTCCTGGCCGGACGCTACCCCTCCGACGCCTTCGCCGAACTGCGCCCGCGCATCGTCTGGGATCGCGACGCCGGGGTCCTGACAGGTCGACCGGGAGCCCAGCGCCTCGCGGTCACGAGCGGTGGCACCATCCCCGACCGCGGACTCTTCGGCGTCTTCATGGTGGGCGAGGGCGGCCCTGGTGCCCGGGTCGGAGAGCTCGACGAGGAGATGGTCTACGAGTCCCGCGTCGGCGACGTCTTCGCCCTCGGTGCGACGAGCTGGCGCATCCAGGAGATCACCCACGACCGCGTGCTCGTGACCCCGGCGTTCGGCCAGCCGGGGCGGCTCCCGTTCTGGAAGGGTGACGGCATCGGACGCCCGGCCGAGCTGGGTCGTGCCATCGGCGCCTTCGTCCGCGAGCTCGACACCACGGGAACCGGCTCGACCCCGCGCCTGGAGGCGGCCGGACTCGACGAACGGGCCATCAGCAACCTCGTCGCCTACGTCCGCGAACAGCGCGAGGCGACGGGCGTCGTCCCGAACGACACGACCCTCGTCGTCGAGCGCTCGCGCGACGAACTCGGCGACTGGCGCGTCATCCTCCACTCCCCCTACGGGTTGCGCGTGCACGCACCGTGGGCGCTCGCGGTCGGCGCACGCGTGCAGGAGCGGCTCGGCGTCGACGGCTCCGCGGTGGCGAGCGACGACGGCATCATCGTGCGGCTTCCCGACACCGAGAGCGAGCCGCCGGGAGCCGAACTCTTCGTCTTCGAGCCGGAGGAGCTCGACGCCCTCGTGACGCAGGAGGTCGGCGGGTCCGCCCTGTTCGCCTCCCGGTTCCGCGAGTGCGCCGCGCGTGCCCTCCTGCTTCCGAACTACTCGCCGCAGAAGCGCTCGCCCCTCTGGCAGCAACGCCAACGGTCGGCCCAACTCCTCGAGGTCGCGAAGCAGTACCCGACGTTCCCGATCATCCTCGAGACGCTGCGCGAGTGCCTGCAGGACGTCTACGACCTCCCGGCCCTCGACCAGCTCGCGCGCGAGCTGCAGTCACGCGCGATCCGCATCGTCGAGACCACGACCGATCAGCCGTCGCCCTACGCCCGGTCCCTGCTCTTCGGCTACGTCGGCGCGTTCATGTACGAGGGCGACAGCCCGCTCGCCGAGCGGCGTGCGGCGGCACTCGCGGTCGACAGCACGATGCTCGGTGAACTCCTCGGCCGCGTGGAGCTCCGGGAGCTCCTCGACCCCGGCGTCATCGAGCAGACCGCGCTCGAACTGCAACGTCTCGACCCCGAGCGACGACTCAAGGGGGTCGAGGGGGTCGCGGATGCGCTGCGGATGCTCGGTCCGCTCACCGTGGATGAGATCGCCGCCCGCACGACCTTCGACGGGGTCGCCGTGTCCGCCGACGGCGAGGCGAGCCGCGGTGACGACCCGGACGCCTGGGTCCCCGACCCGGTGCGCTCCGCCGCAGCCGTCGCCGAGCTCGAACGCACGAAGCGCGTCATCCGTGTCCCGATCGCCGGGGAGGAACGCTTCGCCGCCATCGAGGACGCGGGCCGTCTCCGCGACGCCCTCGGGACGCCTTTGCCGATCGGTGTTCCGGTGGCGTTCACCGAGCCGGTCACGGATCCACTCGGCGACCTCCTCGCCCGGTACGCCCGCACCCACGGCCCGTTCACGACCGGGCAGGCCGCCAGGCGGTTCGGGCTCGGCACGGCCGTGGTCCAGCACACCCTCGCGCGCCTCGCCGACGCCGGACGCGTGGTCAAGGGCGAGTTCCTCCCCGCCGGCCGGCAGCAGTCGGGCGACGACGCCGACCGCGGCCCGACCGACGCCACCGAGTGGTGCGACGCCGGCGTCCTCCGCAAGCTGCGCATCCGCTCGCTCGCCGCGCTCCGCCACGAGGTCGAGCCCGTCGAGCAGCAGGCCTTCGCCCGGTTCCTGCCCGTGTGGCAGCACCTCGGCGGTACGCTCCGCGGGGTCGACGGCGTCGCGACGGTCATCGACCAGCTCGCCGGGGCACCCGTCCCGGCCTCGGCCTGGGAGTCGCTCATCCTGCCCTCACGGGTCGCCGACTACAGCCCGGCCATGCTCGACGAACTCACCGCGACGGGCGAGGTCGTCTGGTCGGGCAGCGGCTCCATCCCCGGCAACGACGGCTGGGTCGCCCTCCACCTCGCCGACACGGCGCCGCTCACGCTGCCGCTGACCCCCACCCCGCACACGCCCGACGCCCTGCAGACGGAGTTGCTCGCGACCCTCGGCGGGGGTGGCGCGTACTTCTTCCGGCAGCTCGCGGAATCGGTCGGGTCGACGGACGACAAGCTCCTCGTCGACGCCCTCTGGGAGCTCGTGTGGGCAGGGCTGGTGACCAACGACACCTTCTCCCCGCTGCGCACCCTCGTCGGGTCCGGAGGCGGCACCTCGGCCCACCGGGTGCAGCGGCAGACCCCGCGCGCGAAGCTGTACCGCGGGCGCAACCTGCAGCGCCCATCGATGTCCACGCGCGCGAGCCAGACCCTCGGCGGCCGATGGTCGATCCTGCCGCTCGCCGAGCAGGACGCCACCATCCGTGCCGTCGCGACCGGCGAGACCCTACTGGAGCGCTACGGCGTCGTCACCCGGGGTTCGGTGGTGGCCGAAGGCGTCGTCGGCGGCTTCGCACTCGCCTACCGGGTGCTGAAGCAGTTCGAGGAGAACGGCCGCTGCCGACGCGGGTACTTCGTGGAGCGACTCGGGGGCGCACAGTTCGCCTCCTCGGGCACGGTCGACCGGCTGCGGAGTTTCATCCGTACCGACGACGACCCACCGCTCGCCGCCGTGACGCTCGCCGCGACCGACCCTGCGAACCCCTATGGTGCCGCACTCGCTTGGCCCAGCCAGGAGGTCACCGGGGTGAAGCACCGGCCGGGGCGGAAGGCCGGCGCGCTCATCGTCCTCGTCGACGGTGCGCCCGTCTACTACCTCGAGCGGGGTGGCAAGACCGCACTGGTGTTCACGGAGGACGTGGACCAGCTCCGCTCGGGTGCACGCTCCCTAGCATCGACGGTGACGGCGGGCCGCATCGAGAAGCTCGGGATCGAACAGGTGAACGGCACCTTCGTCCTCGGCACCCCGACGGGCCACGCCCTGCGGGAGGCCGGGTTCGTCGAGACACCGCGCGGATTGCGGCTCCGGCGTGGTTGAGCCGGGACGGCTGGGTGGTGCCACGGGTTGCGCCGGACGCGGTGCCGGTGGCACCGTAGCCGGAACGGACGGAGCGGTTCATGCCAGAGGGTGACACGGTCTTCCAGGCCGCGCATCGGTTGCGACAGGCGCTGGCCGGCGAGGTCGTCTCCGGCTTCGACCTGCGTGTGCCCGCCTTCGCCACCGTCGATCTCCGCGGCGAGGTCGTCCACGACGTCATCCCGCGCGGCAAGCACCTCCTGCACCACATCGGCGACCACACCCTCCACACCCACCTGAAGATGGAGGGGCTGTGGCACGTCTACCAGCCGGGTGAGCACTGGCGGCGGCCGGCGTGGAAGGCCCGTGCGATCGTGTCGACCGAGCACTGGGTGACCGTCGGGTTCGAACTCGGCCTCGTCGAGGTCTTCCCGTCACGCGAGGACGAGGAGCGGTTCGGCTGGCTGGGCCCCGACCTCCTCGGTCCCGATTGGGACGAAGCTCGCGCCATCCGGAACCTCGAGGCCGACGGCCGCGAGATCCACGTCGCGCTCCTCGATCAGCGCAACCTGGCCGGGCTCGGCAACGAGTACGTCAACGAGCTGTGCTTCATCCGCGGGGTGTTGCCCACGAGGCCGAGCGCCGAGGTCGACCTCCCGGGCGCGGTCCGGCTCGGCTACCGCCTCATCAACGCGAACCGCGACCGCCGCAACCGGGTCACGACGGGCGACACGAGGCCGGGCAGGAAGACGTGGGTGTACGGACGCGACGGCCAGCGCTGTCTGCGCTGCGGGACCCGGATCCAGCGCGGCAAGCTCGGTGCCGACCCGACCGCGCTCCGCGACACCTACTGGTGTCCCCACTGCCAGACCTGACCCGGTCACCCGGTGGCCTGCTCAGTCGCCGCGGTGCCTCCGGCCCCCGACCCACCCGAGCGGGATGGACAGGAGCAGCAGGAACAGCGCCTGCGTGCCGAGCCCCGGTACCGTCGCCGCGAGGATGAACGCGAGCAGCATGAGCCCGGTCGGCGCCCAGACGAGCGCCCAGGGGCGGGGCGGCATCGCAGCGGCCTCCTCACTGAGCAGCCCGTCCCGCTGGATCACCAGCTGCTGCAGTCGCACCGCGACCATCGACACGAGCATCGTCGCGATGTACAGCATGGGGGCGCCGCGGTCGTCCCCCGATGAGTCGAAGAGGAGCACTGTCGGCAGTGGCAGGAAGACGATGCCGGCGAGCCAGACGAAGTTGAGCGACACGAGCCGCTTCGAGTAGCCGACGGTGCGCTCGAAGATCCGGTGGTGGTCGCGCCAGAAGTTCGCGATGATCACGAAGCTCAGGGCGGCCGCGGCCAGCCCCGTCCAGTTCTCGGCGAGGAACGCGGCCACGGGGCCACCGCCGTACTCCTGCGCCAGATCGACGAGCGGGAGGATGATGAGCGTGATGGCGATCGCGACGACGGCGTCACTGAAGTTGACGACGCGATCGAGGCCGCGTTCCGTGGTCGGACCGTGGCGACGGTCCCTCGGTGCGCGGTCTCCGTCGTCGGCCATGGTCAGCTCACGTCCGCGTCGTCCGTCGCGGTCCCCTGCACCATCTCGACCCACCGGGCGAGGAAGGCCGCGCCGGCCTCGTCGTGGATGAGCGTCGGGTGGGTCAGGATCGGGTACGGCTTCTCGGGGACGCCGTCGGCCGGCCGCACGTCGACATGTTCGACCGTGTAGCCGTGCTCGAAGAGCCAGTCGGCCATCGCGTAGTCGCTGCGGGAGTCCCCGACCGTCCGCCAGGCGAGCGGGAGCGCACCGCCGTCGGCCTCGAGGAGCTCGAGCGCGCGCTGAGCCCCGAGGTCCTTGCCGAGGCGCACCGACTCGATGTCGGTGGAGATGATGGTCGGGTCGATCCGGTACTGGACGAGGCCGGCGTCGTCGGGGTAGCGCCCGGGGGCGTGGTCGACCCCGAACCCGCGACGGGCGAGCTCGGCCCGGGCGTCGTCGTCGAAGTGCTTCCGCACGACCGCGTAGTCCGCCGCCGGCACCTCCACGTGCTGTTCGACGGAGACCATCGCGCGCTTCGTGTGGTCGAAGAAGACCGTCTCCGCGTACCGTTCGTCGACGAGGCGCTCGATGGCGGCCCCGTATCCTTCGGGCATCGCCACCTCCTCGTCGAGCCGCAGCTCGTCGACGCCTGTCGCGGAAAACCCGAACCAGACGGCGCCCTTCTCGCAGATGCCGTACAGCCGGACGTCGGCGTCGAGCCCGGCGGCGAGCAGCGGCGGGACGACGACCGCCCGGAGGAAGGCGTCGCTGCGGCCGGTGTTGAAGGCGATCGGGATGCCGGCGTTCGCGAGGGTCGCGAGGTCCTGCGCGATGCTCGGGACGTTGATCGTCCGCGTGATGGGACTGGCGATGGGGCCGTCGACGTCGAGGAGGAGACCGAGGATGGGGCGGGGCGCGTTCACGGGTCTCAGCCTAACGAGCACCTGGCGTGAGTAGACTCACTCCACCATCACCGGTGTTCGAAGGAGATCACTCGTGTTCACCAGCCCGCATCCCGACGTCGAGATCCCCGATCTGAGCGTCTACGACACCCTGTTCGGCGGCATCGCCTCGAGCGACCTCGATCGCATCGCCCTCCGGGACGGCACGACCGGCGCCGAGACGAGTTACCGGCAGCTCATCTCGCAGATCAACGCGCTGGCAGGCGCCCTCGCGGCGGCCGGGATCGGCATCGGGGACGTCGTCGCCCTGCACGCCCCGAACGTCCCCGCGTTCGCGACCGTGTTCCACGGGATCCTCCGTGCCGGAGCGACGGCGACGACGGTGAACGGCCTGTACAACGCGGAGGAGATCGAGGCGCAGCTCCTCGACGCCGGCGCGACGATGGTGTTCACCGTCTCCGCCCTCCTGCCCCAGGCGTGGGCTGCGGCGAGCGCCTGCGACATCCCCTCCGACCGCGTCGTCGTCCTCGACGGCGCAGAGGGTCACGCCTCGCTCACCGATCTCCTCGTCCGTCGCCTCCCCGCACCGGACGTCTCGTTCGACCCGGCGACGCACGTGGCGGTGCTGCCCTACTCGTCCGGCACGACCGGGCGGCCGAAGGGGGTGATGCTGTCGCACCGGAACCTCGTGGCCAACGTGCAGCAGTCGATCCCGCAGCTGGGCATGCGGCCCGACGACCGGATCCTCGCGGTCCTCCCGTTCTTCCACATCTACGGCATGACGGTGCTGTTGAACCTCGCACTCGCGTGCCGGGCCTCCCTCGTCACCATGCCGCGGTTCGACCTCGCGGAGTTCCTCCGGATCATCCAGGACTTCCGGTGCAGCTACGTGTTCATCGCCCCACCGATCGCGGTCGCGCTCGCGAAGCACCCGCTCGTCGACGAGTTCGACCTGTCGAGCGTCCACACGATCTTCTCCGGTGCCGCGCCATTGGACGCGACGCTCGGACGGGCGGTCGAGGAGCGCCTCGACTGCCGGCTGCGGCAGGGGTACGGCATGACCGAGCTCAGCCCGGTGAGTCATGCGATCGCGTTCCAGGCGGAGGGCGCCTCCCTCGACAGCGTCGGGACGAGCCTGCCGAACATGCGGTGCCGGATCGTCGACCCGGAGACCGGGGTGGAGGTCGAGTACCCCGCAGCCGGTTCGGACGAGGAGAGCGCACCCGGTGAGCTGCTGTGCGCCGGGCCGAACGTCATGCTCGGGTACCTGGGCAACGAGGAGGCCACGCGCGCGACGCTCGAGGATGACGGCTTCCTCCACACCGGCGACATCGCGACCGTCCGCGGCGACGGCACCGTGCGGATCATCGAGCGGTTGAAGGAGCTCATCAAGTACCACGGCTACCAGGTGGCGCCCGCGGAGCTCGAGGCGTTGCTGCTCGGCCATCCGGCGATCGCCGACGCCGCCGTCATCGGGGTCTCCGACGAGGACGGTCAGGAGGTGCCGAAGGCCTTCATCGTCCTGCAGGCCGGGCAAGACGTTTCCGGGGAGGCACTCATGGCGTGGGTGGCGGAGCGCGTCGCCCCGCACAAGAAGATCCGCCGGGTCGAGGTCGTCGACGTCATCCCGAAATCCACCTCCGGCAAGATCCTCCGGAAGGACCTCCGCGCTGCGGAAGCACTTCGACAGGCTCAGTGACCGACGGCGGCGACCATCCGGTCGAAGGCGGCGTCGAGTTCCGGGTCGGCCGGCTGCCACTGCGGGTTCGCGTCGTGGAACGCGACCATCTCGGCCGCGCCGTCCCAGAACGGGATCGACGGACGGAACTCGGGCACGAGGCTCCGGATCCGGGTGTTGTCGAAGATCATCGGGAACGCCTTGTCGCCGAGGAGCGTCGGGCCGAGTGCCGGGTGGATCTCGTCGATGAGGTCGGACGGAACGTGCACGATCTGCGCCTCCACCCCGGCCGCGTCGGCGATCCACCGGGTGATGTCGTTCCAGCTCGGCGCGTGGTCACCGGTGATGTGGAAGGCCTCACCGAGCACGTCGCGGCGGCCGAGGAGCCCGACGAACCCGACGGCGAAGTCCTCCGTGTGCGTGATGGTCCAGAGGGTCGTCCCGTCGCCGTGCACGACGACGGGCTTGCCGGCGCGCATGCGGTCGAGGTCCGTGCGGCGGCCCATCGTGGGGATGAGCGTGCGGTCGTAGGTGTGCGAGGGGCGCACGATCGTGGCCGGGAACCCCTGCTCGCGGTAGGCGTGGACGAGGACGTCCTCGCAGGAGATCTTGTCGCGCGCGTACTGGGAGAACGGGTTGCGGAGCGGGGTCGACTCGACCACAGGAAGGCGCTGTGGCGGCTTCTGGTACGCCGAGGCGGAGCTGATGAACACGTACTGACCGATGCGTCCGGCGAACCGGTCGATGTCGGCCTGCACGTGCTCCGGCGTGAAGGCCGTGAACTGCGCGACGACGTCGAACTCGCGGGCGCCGAGGACCTCGGTGACGGCGTCCGTGTCGCGGATGTCCGCGCGGAGGAGTTCGACCTCCTCGGGGAGCGGGCGGACGTGGGACAGACCGCGGTTCAGGACCGTCACGTGGTGGCCGAGCGACACGGCTCTGGCGACGGACGCCGAGGAGATGATGCCGCTGCCGCCGATGAACAGGATGCGCTTCGTCGTCATGGCGTCCATCCTCGCGCACGAGGGCCGGTCAGCGCTCGCGCTTGACGTACGACATGGTGGCGACGACGAGGGCGAGCAGGACGCCCGACACGAGCCCCCACACGACCGGTGCTTCAGGCCCGAGGACCACGAGCATGAGCACCGCGGCGAGCGCGAGGACGCCGGCGACGGCGAGGCCCACCGTCCATTCGTTCCATCGCATCCCACCAGCCTAGGCTGCCGGTCGGCGGGACACCGAGCCGCTGGAGCGGCCGGCTGCCGGGACGTCAGCTCAGTGGTGCTCGGCGAGCATCTCCTCGGTCCGTTCCCAGAGCCGCCGCGCGAGGACGACGTCGGACGCGAGCTTGTTGGCCCGCGCAGGCTTCCGCTTCACGAAGTAGCCGCCCGACGTCCAGTCGATGCCCGGCTGGCTCTCGGCCAACCAGAACAGGGTGTCGGCGCCCTCCTCGGGGGTGTTCAGGAGGTGGCGGCCGAGCGGCGTCGCGTACAGGAGTCGCATCGCGCCGTCCGGTGAGCTGGAGAAGTTCGTGGAGATGACGCCCGGGTGGAACGCGGCTGCGGACAGCCCTCGAGCGCCGTAGCGGCGTTCGAGCTCCTTGGTGAAGAGGATCTGCGCAAGCTTCGCGTTGCCGTACGCGCGCGTCGGCGAATACGACCGCTCGGCGTCGAGGTCGTCGAGGTCCAGCTTCCCGAAGAGGCGGTTGGCGACGCTCGAGGTGTTGATGACGGTCGCGTCCGACTCGATGAGGCGGTCGAGCAACAGGTGGGTCAGGAGGGCCGGAGCCAGGTAGTTGATCTGGAACGTCTGCTCGTGGCCGTCCGTCGTGACCCGACGGTCGGCACCGAAGATACCGCCGGCGTTGTTGGCGAGGACGTCGATGCGCGGGTATCGCTCGAGGAGCTGTTCGGCGAGGAGGCGGACCTGCGCCAGCTCGGCGAAGTCGCAGATGAACGACGCCGCCCCGACCCGTTCGGCGACGGCGGCGGTCTTCTCGGGCGACCGGCCGACCACGACGACGTGCTCGCCGGCCTCGGTCAGGGCCTTCGCGGCCGCAGCGCCGATGCCGTCGCTCGCGCCGGTGAGGACGATCACGCGGTCGCTCACGCGGAGGACTTCCGGGGCCGCGGCTCGTTCACGGGCGCCGGTCTCGTCGGCATCGCCTCGGGGACCTCACGACCGATGGCCAGGTCGCCCGTCTTGTTCGCCTCCTGCATCATCGACTCGAGCCAGCTGCGGTTGAGTTCCGGACGCTGCTCCTGGTCGAACTCGAACTGCAGCGAGATCGACGGGTGCACCCAGATCGTCACGCGTCCACCACCGGTCTCGAGCGAGCGGGGCCAGGAGATCGTGAAGGACTCGTTGCGACGCAGTTTCATCACGGCGATCGACTTGACGTGCGCGAGCATCCGGTCGTCGAGTTCGAGCTCCCGCGACGAGCTCCCGTAGATCAGCTTTCCCAACAGATGTCTCCCTCTGAGCCGGTCATCCGCGCGCCCACGAATCCGGGCCGCACGACGCCCGAGCACGACGGGCGTTGTCCCCATCGTAGGCGAACGGGTGATCGCCGTCGTGCCGGTTGACGGACTGGCGACAGCCCAGTTCAGGGGGCCGGAGTGTTGCCCCCCGAGGCCTCGCGAGTACCTCGACTTCCCTGGAAAATCAAGGAATTTCGGTCCTGTTTCGTGGACCTGGCAAAGCTCTGGGCGTCGGCGTCCACGACCAAACCACGGTTCGCGATGAGCCCGAACGGCGTGCATGACCGTGAAGCCCGAATCTTCCGTCGTGCACCCGAGCAAGTCGTCCCTCCCCGAACGATCCGTCGCTCCCGGGACGCGTTCCCGTCGTGCACGCCAGCCGTTGCGTCTCCCCAAGCTCGTCTCCCAGCTGGTCACCTTCGGCCTCGTCGGCGGCACCGCGTTCGTCGTGGACGTCGGCGTGTACAACCTCCTCCGGTTCACCGTGCTCGACGACAAGCCGATCGGCGCGAAGGTGATCTCCGTCGCCGTCGCCACGATCGTCGCGTGGCTCGGCAACCGGGCGTTGACGTTCCGGACCGAGCACCGCCGTGGGGTGTGGAAGGAGGGGGCGCTGTTCGCCCTCATGAACGTCCTCGGCCTCGGGATCGCCGCGGGATGCCTGTTCGTCTCGCACTACGTCCTCGGCTACACGACCGCCCTCGCCGACAACATCGCCGGGAACGGTGTCGGGCTCGTCCTCGGGATGGTGTTCCGGTTCCTCGCCTACCGGCACGTCGTCTTCCGGCCCGCCCGGTCGGCGAGCAGCCGCAGGCACCACGCTGCAACCCCGACGACGCCCGAGCACCCGACGGCCGCGGCGACACCAGCCCCGGCCGTCCGAGCCACGACCGCTCGCCGATCCGCACCGACCCATGCCCTGCCGACCTCTGGAGGCCTGTCCTGATGGCACCCGTCCTCGCACCGCTCCTCGGAGCGCTCGCACACGCGTCCGCCCGCCCGTTCACCAGTGCGGACGAACCCGCTCCCCTGCTCACCCCGCAGCCCACGGCACCAGCGGAACCGCTGCCGAACCGCGGCACCCTCGTGGACCCGACGGCGGTCGGCGATCCCGGCTCCTGGAGCGTCGGCGAATGGCTCGGCTATGGCACCCTGCTGCTGTTCGCCGCAGCGCTGACGATCATCGCGGTCACCACGCTCTACTGGATGCTCCACGCCTGGCGGTCGACCGGCCACCTCAAGAACACGGGCTTCGCAGCGGTCCCGCTGCCCGCGAAGCACTCGTTCACCCTGCTCGTCCCCGGCCGGCACGAGGAGGAGGTCATGGGCCAGACGCTCGACCGCCTCGCCGAACAGGACCACCCCGACTTCGAGATCATCGCGATCGTCGGCCATGACGACCCGGGGACCGAGCGCGTCGTCCGCGAGGCCGCCGCCCGACACCCCGAGCTCATCAAGGTCGTCGTCGACGACAGCGTGCCGAAGAACAAGCCGAAGGCCCTCAACCGGGCCCTGCAGATCGCCCGTGGCGACGTCGTGGGCGTGTTCGACGCCGAGGACGAGGTGCATCCCCGCCTGCTCACCCTCGTCGACTCCCGCTTCACCGAGAGCGGCGCCGACGTCGTCCAGGGCGGCGTGCAGCTCATGAACTTCCAGTCCAGCTGGTGGTCGCTCCGGAACGTGCTCGAGTACTACTTCTGGTTCCGGTCCCGGCTGCACTTCCACGCGAACTCGCGCTTCATCCCGCTCGGCGGCAACACCGTGTTCGTGAAGAAGACGTGGCTCGACTGGTCGGAGGGGTGGGACGACGGCTGCCTCGCCGAGGACTGCGAGCTCGGCGTCCGGCTCTCGAGCGCCGGCGCGACGGTCGTCGTCGCCTACAGCCCGGAGGTCGTCACCCGTGAGGAGACCCCCGGCACCCTGAAGTCCCTGTACAAGCAGCGCACGCGCTGGAACCAGGGCTTCCTGCAGGTGCTGAAGAAGGGCGAGTGGCGGAAACTGCCGACCTTCCGTCAGCGCATGTTCGCCCGGTACCTGCTGTCGATGCCGTTCCTCCAGGCGGCGACCGGCCTCCTCATCCCCGTCTCGGTCCTGCTCGTGCTCTTCGCGAAGGTGCCCGCCCCGATCGCCCTGCTGACGTTCATCCCGCTCGCGCCGACGATCGTCACCCTCGCGGTGGAGGCCTCGGGGCTCGGCGAGTTCGGTCGCCTCTACGGCCAGAAGGTCCGCCTCCGCGACTACGCCCGGCTGATCCTCGGCACCTTCCCGTACCAGATCTTCCTCGGCGCAGCAGCCGTCCGCTCCGTCTTCCGCGAGTGGAAGGGCGACCACTCCTGGGAGAAGACGGAGCACACCGGCGCCCACCGCAGCGACGAGGTCGCCGAGGCGACCGAGGCCGCACCCGTCGCCGTCGACCTGCCCGACCGCGCACCCGAGCTCGTCCTCCAGAACGGAGCAACCCGATGACCGGCATCCTCGAACGACCGGCCGCCCCGGGCCGTCCGCAGCTCCACCTGGAGAGCGACCGCCTCGGCTGGCTCGCCTCCGGACCGCCGACGCAGCGAGGCCCGGGCATCGTGCGCCGCTGGCTCTCGCGCCACGGTCGCACCCTGGCCTTCCTCCTCCCCGTGCTCGCCATCGCCGCCGTCGTGCAGGCGATGAACATGGGCGGATCCCCGCAGCGCATCGACGACGAGGGCACCTACACGGCCCAGGCGTGGAGCGTCCTGAAGCTCGGTGAACTCGCGCACTACACCTACTGGTACGACCACCCGCCGCTCGGCTGGTTGCAGATCGCGGCGTACACCGGGCTGACCGGTGCGTTCGACCGCTACGACATCGCCGTGATCGCGGCGCGTGAAGCCATGCTGGTCGCGACGCTGATCGCCGTCGTGCTCGTCTGGGTCCTCGCCCGACGCCTGCACCTCAGCCGGGCCATGGCCGCCGTCGCCGCACTCGTGTTCGCGATCTCGCCGCTCGCGGTCCAGTTCCACCGCACCGTCTACCTCGACAACGTCGCGGTGCCGTGGCTCCTCGGCGCCTTCGTCCTCGCCGCCAGCCGCAAGCACCAGCTCGTCGGCTTCGCCGGGTCCGCCGCCGCGTTCGGCATCGCCGTGCTGAGCAAGGAGACCTTCCTGCTCGCCCTGCCCTTCCTCGCCTGGACCATGTGGCGCGCGGCCCGCAAGGAGACCCGGCGGTACACGCTGCCGGTGGCTGCGACCATCGTCGTCGTCATCGGTTTCACCTACGTGCTCTTCGCCGCCATCAAGGGCGAACTCTTCCCGGGCCCTGACCGGGTGAGCCTCCTCGGCGGCGTCTTCTTCCAGCTCGGATCGCGCGTCGCGAGCGGCTCGCTGTTCGACCCCGCGAGCCTGTCGGCCAAGACGCTCGGCATGTGGTGGCAGTTGGATGCGGCGCTCCTCGTCGCCGGAGCGGTCGCCGCCGTCGCCGGACTCTTCGTCAAGCGGCTGCGGGTCATCGCGGCCATGACCGTCTTCCTCGGGCTGTTCATGCTGCGTCCGGGAGGATACCTGCCCGTGCCGTACGTCATCATGCTGCTGCCGTTCATGACGATCCTCATCATGGGCGTGACCGGGGTGGCCGTCCGTCGACTCCGTCGGCGCTCCGCGCTCGAGACAGGTGCACCCCGCGGTCGCCGCATCGGTGGACGCGCTGCGGGCGCCGTCTGGATCGCCGCCGTGCTCGCGGCAGCCGTCGTCGCCGTCCCGAACACCGCGACCCAGCTCCGCGGATTCCTCCTCGCCGACCTCGACAAGCCCGTCCGGCAGGCCCAGCAGTGGGTGCAGACGAACGTGCCCCAGGAGTCCCGGGTGATCGTCGACGACGCGATGTGGGTCGACCTCGTCGAGAGCGGCTTCGACCGCGACAACGTCATCTGGTACTACAAGATGGACACCGACTCCGCCGTACAGGCCAAGTCGCCGAACGGCTGGCGCGACGCCGACTACATCGTCACCACCGACTCGATGCGGACGTTCCCGACGACGTTCCCCGAGGTGAAGGGTGCGATCGACAACTCCGAACTCGTCGCGACGTTCGGCTCCGGAACGCAGGCCGTCGAAGTCCGTCGCATCGACGCCGACGGGCTCGACGCCGCAGCGGAGCGGGCTGCCGGACGCACGGCGGCTCGGGCGGCGCTCGGTGCGCAGCTCCTCCAGAACCCCGCGCTGAGTGTCTCGGCCAAGGCGGCGCAGACGCTCAGCGACGGTCAGCTTGACTCCCGCGCCCTGCTCGCCCTCGGACAGGTGCTCGCCACGACGCCGGTCCGGCTCGAGAGCACCCCGGTGCTCGACGGCGAGACCGGAGACGTGCGCCGGACCATGGTGCTCCGCACCGGTGACGAGGCGGGCGACAGCCGCCTGGCCGACTCGATCCGGTCGATCCAGGGCGAATACGCCGCCGACCGGGTCGAGCAGACGGCGGAGGGCGTCCGCGTCACCTACTCCGTCGTCGAACCCGACCTCGTCCGCTGACCACCCACCCGAGTTCCGGCTCCAGCCGGACACCCGAACCGACCGAACCCCCGAACCACCCGAAGAACAGGAGTTCCACCATGCGAACCACCACCACGAGGCGAATCGCCCTCAGCGGCCTCGCCGCCGTCGCGACGGCAGCACTCATCGGCTTCGGCACCACCGCAGCGAACGCCGCCACGACCGACGCGTCCGGCGGCGGCTGGATCCGCGTCGGCCACCTCTCCGCCGACACGAAGTCCGTCGACGTGAAGCTGTCGGCACTCTCCGGCGGCGCGGCCGTCTTCGAACTCGACGACGTCGCCTACGGACAGGTCTCGCCGTACACCGACCTCGCCGCCGGCACCTACGTGGTGTCGATGGTGCCCGCCGGGTCCCCCGACAGCACGAAGCCGGTCATCAGCACCAACGTGACCATCACGGCCGGGGAGGCGGCGACCGTCGCCGCCTACGGCCCCAACAAGGACCTCCAGACGAAGGTCTTCGAGGACGACCTCACCGGTCCGACCGAGGGTGCGGCGCGCATCAGGCTCATCCAGGCGTCGACCGACGTGAAGAGCGTCGACGTCAGCACCTCGACCGGCATGCCCATCGCGAAGGGCGCCACCACCGGGACAGCGACCGACTACGCCAGCGTCCCCGCCGGCCCGTGGGATCTCAAACTGACCGGCGGCAAGCAGGCGGCCGAAGCTTCCGTGAACCTCGCACCCGGCACCGTGAGCACGCTCTTCGTGCTCGACAACGCAGCCGGCGGCGTCACCCTCATGCCCGTGCTCGACAGCTCCGCCGCCGGGAACGCGCCCGAGGGGCCGGTCGAGACCGGTGGCGGCGGGCTCGCGAAGGACTCGTCGGCGCTGCAGAGCGTGTTCGACGACCTCGACGCGAAGCTCGTACGGCTCGTGCAGGAGATCGGGACGGCGGCGAGCTGAGCATGAGCGCCAAGAAGACGATCGGCATCGCGGTGACGGCGGTCGCCGCGGTCGCCGCCACCGCCGTGATCGCCTCGCTGGCCACCGGCTTCCCGGCGGACCTCCAAGGGCCACCGGCGGCGTCACCCGGCACCGTCGAGGCCGGCAGCGGTCCGCAGCCGACCGCGACGGACCGCTCGGCCACCCAGGCCGCCGAGGCGTTCCTCGCGGACTGGGTGGACGACGGCCGGGTCGTGCGCCGCGACCAGGGCGACGACACCGTGAGCGAGGGCCAGGCCTACGGGCTGCTCATCGCCGCGGGCGTCGGCGACAAGAAGGCGTTCACCGGGATCTGGGACTGGACCGAGGCGAACCTGCAGCGACCGGACGGACTGCTCGCCTGGCGGTGGAGTGACGGCGAGGTCGTCGACGAGGAACCAGCCAGCGACGGCGACCTCGATGCCGCCCGAGCCCTCGTCATCGCCGGGAAGCGCTTCGACGAGCCACGGTTCACCGATGCCGGCGTCAAGCTCGCCGGGGTGATCGCGGACCGCATGACCGTCGAGACCGCCGCGGGTCGCATCCTGCTGCCCGGCACCTGGGCCGCGGCGACCGAACCCTACGCGTACAACCCGTCGTACGCCTCCCCCGTCGCCTTCTCGGTGCTGGGCGCGGCGACGGGCGATCCCCGATGGGCCGAGCTGCAGGCCGGTTCCGCTGCGGTCACGTCCGCCCTGCTCGACGAGAGCCCGCTCCCACCGGACTGGGCGCAGGTGCACGCCGACGGCACGGTCGACGCGATGCCCGGTGCCGCCGGGACGGGACAGAGCGTCCGCTACGGCTACGACGCGGCCCGACTCCCGATCCGCTACGCCGAGTCGTGCGTCCCCGCCGATCAGGCGACGGCCGCTCGACTCGTCTCGACGCTCGCACGCTCGAAGGAGCTGCGGGCGGAGACCGACCTCGGTGGTTCGCCGCTCACCTCCGACCAGCACCCGCTCGCCCTGGAGGCCAGAGCCGCCGCGCGCGCCGCGGTGGGCAACCTGCCGGAGGCGGCGGACGACCTGCGGGCGGCCGACGAGCTCGCGCAGGAGGTGCCGAGCTACTTCGGTGCCGCCTGGGCCGCCCTCGCCCCCATGATGCTCACGACCGACGACCTCGACGGCTGCCCGCCACTCATGAACGGAGCCAGCTCATGACCCGGGCACCACGCGCGAGGATCAGCGCCCTCGCCGTCGCCGGAGCGCTCGTCACGGCGCTCGCCCTCTCGGCGTGCGGCGCCACGCACTCCGGGCAGACGCCGTCGTCGCCGAACGCCGCCGACGGGCCGCTCACCGCTTCGGAGGCGACCGACCGCGGGGCCGCCGGGGCCAAACAGGACCCGGCGACCCAGGCGCCGACCGCCGACGTCAGCGCCCTGAGCGTCAGCCGCGTGCAGATCCCGGCGATCGGCGTCGACGCGGCGGTCGAACCGCTCGAACGCGATGCGTCCGGCGTGCTCCTGCCACCCGTCGAGTGGGAGGACGCCGGGTGGTACCGCGCCGGTGTCCTCCCCGGCCAGGTGGGGCCCGCAGTGATCGCCGGGCATCTCGACACGACCCTCCGCGAGGCGGTCTTCGTCCACCTCAAACAGCTCGTCGCGGGCGACCAGGTGACGGTGACGATGTCCGACGGTTCGACCGCCACCTACGCGGTGGACCGCGCCATCGACGTCGAGAAGAAGACCTTCCCGACCGAGGAGGTCTACGGGCCGACGCCCGATGCGCAACTCCGGCTCATCACCTGCAACGGACCCTTCGACGACGCCGCGGACACCTACGCCAACAACTACGTCGTCTTCGCCTCGCTCGTGGGCAAGACCCCGTAAGCCCTCCTCCGGTCCCCGAGCCTGTCGAGGGGCCGCTCCGCTCCGAACCACTCCAACCGACCCGAAAGGAACCGACGTGAACCGCTCCCTCGTCGTCATCCCCACCTACAACGAACTCGACAACCTGCAGCCGATCGTCGACCGGACACTGGCCGTCCCGGGGGTCGACATCCTCGTCGTCGACGACTCGTCGCCGGACGGCACCGGCTTCCTCGCCGACCAGCTCGCCGCGCAGCACCAGCAGGTGCACGTGTTCCACCGAGCCGTGAAGGACGGGCTGGGTGGCGCGTACCTCGCCGGGTTCGCCTGGGCGCTCGCCCGCGGGTACGAGGTCATCGTCGAGATGGACGCGGACGGTTCCCATCACCCCGAGGACCTCCCGAGACTCATCGCGCTGCTCGACGAGCACGACCTCGCCCTCGGCTCGCGCTGGGTCCCTGGTGGCGTCGTCGAGAACTGGCCCGCCCACCGGCTCGCGCTGAGCCGCGGCGGCAACCTCTACACGCGTCTGGCCCTCGGCATCGGTGTCGCCGATGCGACGGGCGGGTTCCGCGCGTTCCGGAGCGAGGCGCTGCGGCGCATCGACCTCGCCGACGTGGCGTCCCAGGGCTACTGCTTCCAGGTCGAACTCCTCTGGCGGGCGTTGCAGCGCGGCCTCCGGGTCGTGGAGACACCCATCGTCTTCACCGAGCGCGTGTCCGGTGAGTCGAAGATGAGCGGCGGCATCGTGTCGGAGTCGTTGAAGAAGGTCACGATGTGGGGCGTGCGCCGCCGCCTGCAGGAACTCCGCGCGCTGCTGCACGGACACCCGTTGCCCTCCGTGCGCGTCCTGTCCACCCGCTGAGTAGGGCCGGTACCTGCACATGTTCCCAGGTCCACCCGGTTCCCCCGTCGTCGCCTGCGTCGTAGCGTGAGGGCATGACCACTCCCACGCGCACCCCGCAGCATCCCATCGACTCCGGCTTCGGCCACTCGAGCACCGCGGCGGAGGTGCTCGAGGGCATCGACCTCTCGGGCAAGCTCGCCATCGTCACGGGTGGCTACTCCGGCATCGGTCGCGAGGCCGTCCGCGCCCTGGTCGACGCCGGCGCCCACGTGATCGTCCCCGCACGACGCCCGGACACCGCCCGTGAGGAACTCGCCGGTATCGAGGGGGTCGAGGTCGACGAACTCGACCTCGCCGACCTCACGAGCGTCGAGGCCTTCGCGGAGCGCTTCCTCGCGAGCGGTCGTGGCATCGACCTGATCATCACCAACGCCGGCGTCATGGCCGCTCCCGAGACGCGCGTCGGCCCCGGCTGGGAACTCCAGTTCGCGACGAACCACCTCGGCCACTTCGCCCTCGTCAACCGCCTCTGGCCCGCCGTCGTGAAGGGCGGCTCCTCGCGGGTCGTCGCACTGTCCTCGAGTGGCCACAAGCGCTCGGGCATCCGCTGGGACGACGTCCAGTTCGAGCACGGTTACGACAAGTGGGAGGCGTACGGGCAGGCGAAGACCGCCAACGCGCTCTTCGCGGTCCAGCTCGACGCGTTCGGCGCCGAGGAGGGCGTCCGCGCGTTCTCGGTCCACCCGGGCGGCATCCTGACGCCGCTGCAGCGTCACCTGCCGCGCGAGGAGATGATGGCGCTCGGCTGGGTCGACGCCGACGGCAAGCTCCTCGTCTCCGGGTTCAAGTCTCCGGAGCAGGGTGCGGCGACCGAGGTGTGGGCGGCGACCTCTCCGTCCCTCGACGGCCTCGGCGGCGTGTTCTGCGAGGACTGCGACATCGCCGGTCCGGCCGACACCGCCGTGTCCCCGGCCTCCGGTGTCGCCGACCACGCGACCGACCCGGACGAGGCCGCCCGACTCTGGGCGCTCTCCGCCGAACTCACCGGCGTGGACGCCTTCGCCACCCGCGCCTGAGCGGGCGGCACCACCCCTTGCACCCGCCCGCCCACGGACCTACCGTGAGAGCGGATCAGCGCGACGACGCGCGAGACAGAGTCCGTCCCAGGCGGATCTCGGAAGGAGCACCCCATGAGTGACCAGAACGCCGACATCAACAACCCGGGTCCGCACGACGAGGCCGTCGACGACACGGCGGCCGAGCGCGTGGCGTCGACGACGAACCCCGGCCCGGACGTCCAAGCTGACGACCCCGCGGCGAGCGGTGAGGCAGACATCACGAACCCCGGTTCGGAGACCGAACGCGACGCCGCCGCCGAGCGCGAGGCGGAGCGTGTCGCGGACGTCACCAACCCCGGCCCGAGTTCCTGACCGCAACGACCCGTACTCAGGAGTTCGCCGGCGCGTCGGTCCGTTTCCTGGGCGGCGCGCCGGAGGACTCCTGAGAACGGTCGAGCTGCCCTAGTGGTCGGCGCGCGGCGGGCGCAGCCGGGTCTCCTCGATGTCGAGCATGGTCTGTGCCTCCGCGAGGATCCGCGACGGGTACGCACCGCGCGCCCGGGCGTCGAGCAGCCGCTCGCGTTCGGCCTGCACGACGGCGAGCCGCAACTGCCGATAGAGCCGGTGCGGAGTCTCGGCATGCGTCTCGCTCGGTGAGACCGACTCCCGCGAGCGCTCCCAGGCCGCCTCGGCCCGGAGGAAGGTCGACTGCCGGACCCGTTCGAGCAGGTCGGGGTCGATGTCCTCCTCGATGCCCACCGCGGACGCCGGATCCTCCAGCACACTGATGCCCGCGTAGCTGATCTCGTCGAGCAGGGTCGCGAGCTGGCGGCGATCCTCCGACTCGTCGATCCCCTGCACCCGCAGCAGTCGGATGAGCCAGGGCAGGGTGCCGCCTTGGACGACGAGCGTCACCACGGCGACCGTGAACGCGATGAGGACGAGCTGCTCGCGGTACGGCGTGTTCTCCGGGAGCGACTGTGCGGCGGCGAGGGTCACCACACCACGCATCCCCGACCAGCTGAGGATGACCCCACCGCGCCAGTCGATCTGTTCCTGCCGCAGCTGCTCGAGGTCGGCGCGCTGGCGCTCGTAGGCCCGCTCGCGGCGGCGTCGACGATGCCATCGACGGTTCTGTCTCGGGAACCGTTCCGAGTATCCCATCGACAGCCACCGTTGCAGCGTCTGGCGTTCCGCCCAACGTTCCCGTGCGCGGAGTCCGAGGACGAGTGGGCCGACCCAGAGGAACCGCAGCGCGATGAGTGCGGCCGTCGCCACCAGGCCGATCCCGATGGACTCCTCGACCGACAGGATCTCGGCGTCGACGGCACCGATGAGGGTGCGGATCTCGAGTCCGATGAGCAGGAAGACCGCGTTCTCCAGGAGGAACTGGATGGTCCGCCAGTTGATGCGGTCGCTGATCCGCGCCTGCGCCGAGAACGCGGCCGAACTCGCATGCCCGGTGTAGAGGCCGGCGACGACGACCGCGAGCACGCCGGAACCGCCGAGCGCCTCCGTCGGCATGAACGCCACGAACGGGACGGCGATCGAGATCGCGGTGTCGAGGACCGAGTCGTTGAGCTTCGACCGCAGCCAGACCGTCGCATACCCCGCGATGAACCCGACGATGATCGCGAGCACGACGGCGTAGAGGAAGTCGCCGACGGTCGCCCACGGCGTGAGCAGGCCACCGGCCGCTGCCGCGCTGGCCGAGCGCAGCAGCACGAGCGCGGTCGCGTCGTTCACGAGGCCCTCCCCCTCGAGGACCGTCAGCAGCCGGGGCGGGAGCCCGAGTCGGCGCCCGATGGACGTCGCCGCCACGGCGTCGGGCGGACTGATGATCGCACCGAGGGCGATGGCGGCAGCGAGGTTGAGGTCGGGCAGCAGACTGAAGAGCAGGAACCCGGCGCCGAACGCGGTGACGATCACGAGGACCACGGACAGGCTCGTGATCGTCGCGAGGTTGCGGCGGAAGTCCATGATCGGCACGCTGATCGCCGCGGCGTAGAGGATCGGCGGGAGGACGACGTCGAGCACGAGCTCCGGCTCGACCTCGATCTCCGGCACACCGGGGAGATAGGAGAGGCCGACGCCGACGATCACGAGGATGATGGGCGCGGCGACCCCGAGCTTGCGGGAGAAGGCCGCGACGGCCACGATCACGGCGATGCCGACGACTGCATACACCCCGAGTTCCATACCGGCCAGGCTATCGCCCGAGGCGCCCGCGGCACTCCTGGCAACCGTCGGTCGGCTGCCGGGGATCACTCCAGGAGGCCTCTGATGTCCTCTGCGGTGAGCGCCTGGCTGAACACCGCGTCGTCGTCGAGGACGGCGGCGAACAACTCCGACTTCTTCGCCTGGAGCGCCATGACCTTCTCCTCGATCGTGTCGGCGGCGACCAGCCGGTAGACCATGACGTTCTGCTGCTGGCCGATACGGTGCGTGCGGTCGATGGCCTGCGCCTCGGCCGCCGGGTTCCACCAGGGGTCGAGGAGGAAGACGTAGTCCGCCTCGGTCAGGTTCAGACCGAAGCCACCCGCCTTCAGACTGATCAGGAAGACCGGCGCATCCCCCTCACGGAACCGGTCGATGACCTCGCCGCGGCGCCGCGTGGACCCGTCGAGGTACTCGTAGGCGATGCCCTGCTCCTCGAGCCGGCGGGCGGCGTTGCCGAGGAACGACGTGAACTGGCTGAAGATGAGCGCGCGGTGCCCCTCGGCGACGATGTCGTCGAGCTGCTCGAGGAGGGCGTCGAGCTTGCTCGACGGGATGCCCGCGTGCTCTTCGGCGTCGATGAGGCTCGCATCGAGGCTCAGCATGCGCAACAGGGTGAGCGACCGGAACACGATGAAGCGGTTGCGGTCGAGGTCGTCGACGAGGCCGAGGAGTTTCTGTCGTTCCCGTTGCAGCACGAGGTCGTAGAGCTTCCGGTGCGCCGGTGCGAGTTCGATGCGGAGCACCTGTTCCTGCTTCGGCGGGAGTTCCGGCGCCACCAGCTCCTTCGTCCGGCGCATGAGCAGCGGACGGATGCGTCGTCGGAGCGTCTGGAGACGGCTCGAGTCGAGCCCCTTGCCGATCGGCTTGACGTAGTGCTCCGTGAACCGTGAAGCGGAGGCGAAGAGGCCCGGCGCGACGATCGACAACAGCGACCACAGCTCCATGAGGGTGTTCTCGATCGGCGTGCCCGTGATGGCGAGCTTGAACGGCGCACGGAGCTCGACTGCGCAGTCGTGCAGCTTGGCGCGATGGTTCTTGACGAACTGGGCCTCGTCGAGGATGAGCCCCGACCAGTCGCTCGCCTGGTACGCCGAGGCGTCGAGCCGGAACAGCGCGTAGCTGGTGACCACGACGTCGGCCCCGGCGGCGAGTTCCGCGATTGAGGCGCTGCCCTTCGCCTGCGTCGCGGTGATGCTGCGGACGACGAGCCCAGGGACGAATCGGGCGGCTTCGGCGACCCAGTTGGACACGACCGAGGTGGGCGCGACCACGAGGAACGGCGGCGTGGGAGCACCGGTCGTCTCGCGGGCATGGGCGATGAGGGCGAGGGTCTGCAGCGTCTTGCCGAGGCCCATGTCGTCGGCGAGGATGCCGCCGAGGCCGTGCTCCCAGAGGAACGCGAGCCAGCGGAACCCGTCGAGTTGGTAGGGGCGGAGCTCCGCCTGCAGCCCGGCCGGCAGCGGGGTGTCCGGAACGGTGTCGATGGCGTTCAGTCCGGCGGCGGCCTCACGCCAGGAGACGGCCTGCTCGGTCTCGTCGGCGAGGTCCTCGAAGTCGGCCCAGAGGCTCGCCTGGTAGCGGCTGATGCTCGGTTTCGTCTCCCATTCGGTGAGCGCCGCAGCCTCCGTGAGCAGCTCGCGTAGGCGGTCGAACGCGGGGTGTTCGAGCGAGAGGTAGGTGTGGTCGACCATGAGCAGTTTCGTGCGGCCCTTCGACAGCGCTTTGAAGAGGGGCTCGAAGGGGATGCTGTAGTCGCCGATGTGGATGACGATCCCGAGGTCGAACCAGTCGCGCTGCTCGGTCTCCACGGTGGTGACCGAGATGTGCGGCGTCCCGGTGAGCTCGGTGTACTCGGGCCGTTCACCGATGATCTCGACGAGGACGTCGTCGAGCGACTCGAGTACCGGGATGGCCCGTTCGGTGACGAGCGCCGCGTCGAACTCCTTCAGCTGCTGCGCTCGGGGCGGCCAGATGCTCGGCGTGATGAGCTCGTCAAGCGCTCCCGCGGTGATCGCCCGTCGCTCCGGCTCAGCAGCTGCGGCGAGGGCGGCACCGACGCGTTCGAGGATCAGCCGTTCGGCCCGCTCGTCGCGGAGGACGTCCCCGCCGTTCCCGGAACCGGACGAACCGGAACCGGACGACGCGGAACCGGCGTCGGCGACCGTCGTCGGGAGCGAACGGCCCGCGGCGAGCGCCGTGGACGTCCCACCGATCGGGACGCGTTGTGCCGGCGCGTACTGCCAGGCCCAAGCGAGCCGGAGGGACTGCTTCGGCTCGAAGGAGGCGGTGAGCACGAGCACGGGCGGCACGATCTCCGGGAGCACGACCGCGCCGTCGGTCGAGCTGAGCGCGATCGTCCGGCGGAGTCGGGGCACGTAGTGCTCCAGGAACTCCGGCACCTCGGCCGCTGGCACGAGGACGGGCTCGCCCGGGCCGAGCAACCCACGCGCTTCGTCGGACGACGGTTCCGCGAGTGGCGCGAGGACGATCGCCTGCCGCGGCTCCAGGACGTAGTGGTACAGGCCGTGGTCGCCGATGGCGCCGCTCGTCGAGGCGTCGACGTCCGTGCCGTCGATCGTCACGACCGGACGGAGGACGACTCCACCCTCGGCGTGCGCGGCGTCCAGCCGGATGGCGGCGGCGGCACCGAGGGCGACCGTGCCCTTGCGCGTGCCGACGAGTTCGATGCCGAGCTGTGCCGCCTCCTCGAGCAGGTGCCAGAGGACCGGGCTGCCGAAGTCGTCGATGACGAGCCAGTCCGCGTCGCCCGCTCCGGCGAACGCCCCGGCCGGCGGACGGGTGGCGCGCAGGAGCGCCTGGAACTGGGTGAACCACTGCTGGTGCGCCGGGTCGAGCGCCAGGCGGTGGCCCTGGTGTGTGAACGACGTCCAGGAGATCGTCGACTTGACGAAGCCGCCCCCGGCCTTCCGGACGACCGGTCGGACGGCGATGCGGCGCGGGTGCCGTGGGTCGGGCGGGCCGTCGGCGGTGCGGGACGTCGGGCCGCGCCAGCGTTCGGCCGTGCGCGGGATGCCCTCCCGGACCTCGAACTGCAGGCCCATCGCGGTGGGTGCGACGGCGCGACCGCCCTCGCCCGTGAGGGAGTCGAGGCGGTTGCGCCAGGTGGGTGGTTCCGGGGGTGTCGGTGGACTCGGCGCCCATCGCGCCGGGCGCTGGCCGGCCGCGGGACGCCACGCCTCGGGCAGGGCCTCGAGCTCGTCGTCCGCGTACATCGGACGATGCTCGGCCGGCTCGTCGAGATCGGGGTCGTTGATCGGCGCGGTCCACCGCCGGTCGGAACGCCAGGACGCCTCCCGCTCCGCAGGTGGCCGTTGTGGGGCCACCCACCGGTCGGAGCGGCCTTCCGCACGGAGGTGCGCCGCGTTGCTCTGGAGCAGGGTGGCGACGATGTGCTTGCAGTCACCGCGCAGGGGGCACGAACAGGCGCTGCCTTCGATGCGTGCGATCCCGCCCGAGTCGTCTCCGAGGTCGACGATGCACGCGTAGGGGATGTCGGTCGACCCTTCGACGATCCCGTGGACCCGGCGCTTGTCCGCGTTCCAGTCCACCGACGTCACGCGGCCGTCTCTCGCGTATCCGCGTCCGCGATCGAACGCCACCCGTCCGACGAGTCTGACGAGGTCGGCCACGTCGACGAGTGGTGCGGGATCGGGGGTCACCGCCCCATGGTCTCACGCACGCCGGACACCGCCCTCCGTCCCCTGGACCTGGTGACGGCGGCGCTCGCCAGCGGCCCGGTGAGGCGCGCTCGGCTCGTAGAATGAAGCAATGACCTCCCTCCCCCACGACGAGCCGACGAGCCCCACGACCGGCGACGACGCGGGCATCGATCCCACCGATCTCGAGGTCACCCTCCGCGTCCTCCAGCACATGGCGACGATGGACGAGGAGCACCCCGACTACCTCCAGGTCCGTCGTGCCACCGCCAAGATGTTCAAGGCCGTCAAGAAGGAACGCCGTCTCGACCGCCGCGCCCGGATCGCGGACGCCGACCGAGCGGTGATCGCCGCGACCGCGACCGGTGCGCCAGACCGCATCGACGACGAGACGCGGGGCATCCCGCTCGCGACCACGACCACCGCGCCGACGGCCGGCGAGCTCCTCGTGCCGCGCAATTGCTACATCTGCAAGCAGCCTTACACGACGGTCGACGCGTTCTACCACCAGCTCTGCCCGCAGTGCGCCGCCATGAGCCACGCGAAGCGCGACGCCCGCACCGACCTCACCGGGAAGCGCGCCCTCCTCACCGGTGGTCGCGCCAAGATCGGCATGTACATCGCGCTGCGGCTCCTCCGCGACGGTGCGCACACGACGATCACGACCCGCTTCCCGCGCGACGCCGTCCGCCGCTTCAGCGCCCTCCCCGACAGCGGCGACTGGTTGCACCGCCTGCGCGTCGTCGGCATCGACCTCCGCGACCCGGCCCAGGTCATCGCGCTCGCGGACTCCGTCGCCGAGCAGGGGCCACTCGACATCCTCATCAACAACGCCGCCCAGACGGTGCGCCGCACGAAGGGCGCCTACCAGCCGCTCGTCGACGCGGAGCTCGCGCCGCTGCCCGACGGCCCGCTGCCCGAGCTCGTCACCTTCGGCCACACGAACGACGCGCACCCCTTGTCGCTCGCGGCGTCCGTCTCCGCGCACCCGATCCTCGCTGCCGCCGCGGCGAAGGCGGACGCCCTCACCGAGGCCGCCATGACCGCCGGTTCGTCGTCGCTCGAGCGGCTCGCCGCCGGGACCGCGATCGACGCGGGCGGACTCGTGCCCGACGTCGACCACAGCAACAGCTGGGTGCAGAACGTCGACCAGGTGGAGCCGATCGAGATGCTCGAGGTCCAGCTCGCGAACGCCACCGCCCCGTTCATCCTCATCAGTCGTCTCCGTGCGTCGATGGCGGCCTCGGACTTCGACCACACCTACGTGGTGAACGTCTCCGCGATGGAGGGTGTCTTCGGTCGCGGCTACAAAGGCCCAGGCCACCCGCACACGAACATGGCGAAGGCGGCGCTCAACATGCTCACCCGCACGAGCGCACGTGAGATGTTCGAGACCGACGGGATCCTCATGACGAGCGTCGACACCGGCTGGATCACCGACGAGCGACCGCACCCCACCAAGGTCCGGCTGGCCGAGGAGGGCTTCCACGCCCCGCTCGACCTCGTCGACGGCGCGGCCCGCGTCTACGACCCGATCGTCCGCGGCGAGGCCGGCGAGCACCTCTTCGGCGTCTTCCTCAAGGACTACCGCCCCAGCTCCTGGTGAGTTCCAGGTGAGCGTCTGGTCGGAGGCCACGCGATGATCGGTCCGGCCGCCGTCCGGTTCCTCCGCGACGCACCGCTCGGCACCCGCGTCGTCGTCCGCTACCGGCTGCCCGAGGGCTCGGAGGCGGGGGCGACCGACGCACTCGGTGAACTCGTCGAGCGGACGACCGCGAGCAGCACGATCGAGACCAGACGCGGACCGGTCACCGTCTCGGACGCCGAGGTCGTCGCGGCGAAGGCCGTCCCTCCCGCACCGGCGCCTCGCGGACGTCGCCGCTCGCCCTAGGCTGAGCGGATGAGCACCGAGGCTTCCGAGGACACCGTGCCGGCGCAGGACCGGATCGAGGTCACGCTCCGTCGCCCCTGGTACGGCGCGCTGCAGCGTCCGACCGTGGTGTTCGACGGCCGCGGGCAACCGGCGCAGTGGGGCACGGGCAGCTGGCGGATCACCGGTGCCGAGGTGTCGTTCGAGGTCTTCCTCTTCAACCGGCTGTGGCGGTACGGAGCCGCCGGCACCACCCTGACCGCGGGGGTCGACACCTCGCTCGTCTACCGCGCTCCCCTGCTCCCGTTCCTGCCGGGTCGGTTCACACGGAGCTGAGCGATCACCCCGAGGGGCGTCGGTGGCCGCACCTAGGCTGTTCCGCGACCCTCAGGCATCAGCATCGGAGCACGACATGGCGAAACGCACCGGAACGACCGCACCACGACTCGACCCGGTCCGGCTCATCGGGCTGACGGACGGCGAGGAACGCGACCTGGAGGCGCACGACGCCGTCGAAGGGCTGCGGTTCGCCGACCTCGACCTGTCGCACCGCGATCTCTCGGGCATCACGATCTCGGAGTCGTCGCTCTCGGGGATCACCGCCGATCAGACGGACTTCCGTGCGGCGTCGTTCCTCGACACCCGACTCGCGCGCTGGGACGCGCCCATCCTGTTGGCTCCGAGGAGTCGGCTGCGCGATGTGGAGCTCGACGGCTCGCGGGTCGGGTCGGCGGACTGCTACGACGCGAACTGGCAGTCCGTGCGCGTCAGCGGGTGCAAGCTCGGCTTCGTCAACCTGCGCGGCGCGGTGCTGCAGGACGTCCTCTTCGAGGGCTGCACCATCGACGAGCTCGACCTCGCGGATACGACGGCCACCCGGGTCCGGTTCGTCGACTGCACGCTGAACAGCCTCGACGTCACCCGGGCCAAGCTCGCCGACGTCGACCTCCGCACGCTCGAGCTGCGGCGGATCGCCGGGGTCGAGCATCTCCGGGGCGCGACGATGACGCCGTTCCAGGTGGGCGAGCTCGCCGCGATGTTCGCCGAGCAGTTCGGCATCCGAGTCGAGGACTGACCTCCCCGGTGCGCCAGCGCGGTGCGCTGACGTCACCGCGGGTCTGTCGCGTGAGCGCGGGTCTCCGGAGACCCGCGCTCACGCGCGTGCCTCGCGCCCACGCCGGGTCCCCCGCGCTCGCGTCAGCGCATCGCGCTGACACCCGATGACCCGCGCTCACGCCGCCGCACCGCGCTGACACCCGGCCCATCAGCACCGGCTACCGGGGCAGGCGGACCCCGATGCGCTCCAGGTGCGCGTTCGTGAAGGTGCCGGCGGGATCCAACCGCTCGAACAGGTCCCGGGCGTCGGCGAGCCGCGGCGTGACCTCGGCGATCCGTTCAGCGGTCAGGAGGTTGAGCTTGCCCCAGTGCGGTCGGGCGCCGAAGGGCGCGAGTGCCTCCTCGATCGCGGGCAGCACGGCCCGCACCTCCTCTGGCAGGTTGCGCCAGGTGAAGTGCACGGCGAGCATCTCGCGATGGTAGGCACCACTCAGCCACAGCTTGTCGGGCGCGGCTGTGCGCAGTTCGGTCACGAGGAGCAGCGGGGCGATGCGGCCGCCGATGGCACGCAGCGCCGTGATCGCCGCGGGACCGTCGGCGCGGTCGATGAAGTACTCGGTTTGGATCTCGTCGCCGTTGCTCGGTGTCGACTCGAGTCGGAAGTGCGGCAGCCGCTCCCACCAGTCGCCGGGCACCCCGCCTTGCAGCGTGAGGTTGTCGGGGTCCGTCTCGACGAGGTTGCCGGCGGTCAGAGCGTCCCGCTGCACGCCGAGCCATGACTCCGGGACCACGGGCAGCTCGTCGTCACCGGCGACCAGCCGGGTCTTCCACCAGATCTGCTCGATGGTGTCGCCGAGCCAGTTCGTGAAGATGCTGACGCTGTAGGCGCCACCGGTGACGCCCTCGAAGTCGGCGAGGACCGCGTCCCACGGGACGTCGCGATAGACGTCCTGGCGCACCCGGTAGGCGGGCTGCACGTCGACGGTGACGCGGACGACGATGCCGTACGCCCCGAGACCGATGACGAGTCCGTCGAACCCAGGGTCTCCGCGACGGACGTGGACGAGATCGCCGGTGGCGTCGACGTATTCGAGGCCGCTCACGGCTGAGGAGAGGATGCCGTTGTCGTTGCCGGAGCCGTGGGTGCCGGTCGCGATCGCGCCGCCGATGGAGATGTGCGGGAGCGACCCCATGTTGTGGAAGGCGAGGCCGTGTTCGGCGAGCCAGGCGGCGGCGATGCCGTAGCGGGTCCCGGCCCCGATCGTGACGGAACCGGCCGCTTCGTCGAACACCGGGTCGGCGGGGATGTCGAGCACGGTGATGAGTGTGCCGTCGGAGTCGGCCAGGTCGGTGAAGGAGTGGCGGGTGCCGAGGGCGCGGACGCGCGTGCCGTCTCGGGCCGCGTCCGCCACCAGGGTGCGGACCTCGTCGATCGACGTGGCGTTCACGATCCGCGGCGCTGCGAAGGTGTGTGTGCCGGCCCAGTTGCGTTCAAGCGTCATGAGCGCAAGCTTGCCAGAGCGGGGACGACCCGCAGGCGTTCCCGAAACATTTCCGCTCAGGTGGCGGGTGGGGTGGCGTGCTTGTTCTCGAGGAGGATGCCGACGGCGACGAGGACCACACCGCCGAGGAACTGGGCGATGACCCAGGGGATGCCGCTGAACGGGAACGGGATGACGGGGTTCCAGACGATCGCCACGAGCAGCGTCGGGATCATCCAGAGCGGCTGCTTCGCCTGCCAGGCGAACACGGCCATGATGAGCGCGAGGATGCTCACGACGAACCGGACGATCGTGAACGCGTCGAGTTCGAGCAGCGCGAGTCCGAGCATCAGCGCGACCGCACCCAGGATGCCCGGGATGAGCGCCGGACGGAGGGCGAAGGGTGCAGGTGCAGGGGTCGGACTCGGCATCCCCCGAGTTTACGCGGAGGGACGTGGTGTCGACCGTCGGTCCGAGCCGCTCACGCCTCCTCGACGAGTGCGGCGAGTTGCTCGGTGACGATCCCCCACCCGGCATGGAATCCGAGCTCCAGGTGCTGGTCGCGCTGCGCGATACCGCTGTGGAGCGCGGTCGCCCGGTACCGGGTGCCGTCGGGGTGATCCTCCATCTCGATCACGGTCGTGATGAACGGGTCCTCGGCAGGCCGCCATCCGGCGACGAGAGCCGTCGTCCACACGAGACGCTGCTCGGGGACGACCTCGAGGACACAGCCGGTGATCTGCGGGACGAACGCCTCCCCGTCCTCGCTGAAATCCGTGCGGAACGACCCGCCGGGCCACAGCTCGAGGTCGAGGACCCGGCAGACGGACGGCGCGGGCACCCACCAACGGCCGAGCGTCGCCGCGTCGGTCCAGGCCGCCCAGACGACGGACCGCGGCGCACGGATGACCCGCTCCACCAGGAGGTCTCGAGCGTCGGCGGGTTCGGGTTGCGGATCGGAAGTCTCGTCCATGCGGTGATCCTCCTCGTTCAGTCGCTGACGCGGGCGAAGCGTGGGCCGTCGTAGCCGTCGCGTGAGACGGGTTCGACGAACATCGCGAGCGGTCGCACCCACGACGTGGGCGGGGTCGTCGTCGTCCGATAGAAGACGTGCGGCTCCTCCGTCTCGCTGTGACGCCCGACGCCGATCACCTCGTACAGCGCACCCTTGAAGTGCCGGTACATTCCGGGTTCGACGCCGAAGTCCGCGCCGTCGTCGGAACTGCTGGTCGTGTCGTCGTTCATGCCGCGATTCTAGCCAGCGGGCGTCGTGGAGTCAGGGTCCCACAGGTCCCGCTGGTACTGCCTGCACACGTACACGCGGGCGAAGCGGGACCTGACTTCCTCTTCACGATCGATCCCGACGTGCACGAACGCCGACACAGGACTGCTGAAGCCGGGCGGGGTGACAAAGCCGTCGGCATCGTCACCGTCGGACAGGTGGACGTGCAGGTAACGGTCTCGTTCGGTGAAGCCCATCCGTCGATACCACGCGTTGGCAGCAGGGTCTTCGCGGGTCCAGGCGTCGAGACTGCTCACGCCGCTGCCGCCCAGTCGCGCAAGCGCAGCATCCAGGAGTCTCGTCGCGATGCCCTCGCCCTGGTGGTCCGGATGCACGGCGACGGTGTCGATCGTCGCCTCCGCGCCGTCGACGCGGACGTCGAGCAGCCCCACCACCTGCTGCTCGGTGTCCACGGCGACGAGGCCGAACGACGGCTCCGACAGCTGGGGACGATGTTGCCGGACGTCGTCGTAGTACTGCGTGGAGAGGAAAGCGAGCACACGACAGCGCAGCCAGCCTGTCTCGTCAGCGGGCGAGAACGCGCGGATGGTGACGTCGTTGAGTGGGGTGGTCACGATGCCATCCATCGTAGGTGCGCCGCCCGCCCACTGCCAGGCTCAGCCGGCGGTCGGCACCACATCCCAGTGCTCGCGGATGAGCTTGTCGTCGACGCGGAAGAGGTCCGCCGCGAGGACCGGGTCGCCCGACTTCGCTCCGACGCTCTGCGAGAAGGTCCAGACGATGTCGCCGTCGCTGAGCGAGATGACCGACTCCTGCGGCGGGAAGCTGGAGGATCCGGAGAAGAACGACTTGAGCGCCGCCGTGCCGTTCGGAGCAACCGGGTTGTGTTGCAGGTACGCGGGGTCGAACGCCTTGTCGAGGATGGAGACGTCCTGGTCACGGAAGAGGGTGTTGTACGCGTCCACCGCGAAGGTCCGGTTCTGCTCCTCCTGCTCCTCGGTCGGCGCGGCCGCGGGCTTCGCCGGTTTGTAGAGGTCGCTGAACATGGTGTTGGTGTTCCCGCTCGCCGGAGTGCCAGTGGCGATGGGCTGATCGAAGGACCAACGTTCGACCACGGCGCCGTCGCGCAGACGGAACAAGTCGACCGCTGCTTCACCGGTCCGCTCGTCGGCCGGATCGGAGGCGACCTGGTAGTGCACGGCGACGAGGTCCCCATCGGCCGCCGTGTGCTTGACGACCGCCTGTGCCCCGGGGACGCGGCCCCGGTCGGCGGTGAACTCGCTGAGCAGCCCGCCCGGCCCGGCCTTCTGCCCCGAACCGTGTGCGACGGCGTCGGCGGCGATGAGCTTGTCGGCGGTCGCCTGCGCCTGCGAGGACGTGGGGTCGGGGAACGCGTCCGTGTACAGCTTGAGGACGGCTGCGAGGTTCTTCTGCTCGGTCTTGGAATCCGCGCGGTCGCCCATCGCGCCGCCGTCGTCGCGGCCGTTCGTCGCCGACGAAGCGGACGACGACGGGTCGGCGGTGGCCGCCGAGGTGGCCTGGCAGCCGGCGAGCATCGAGACGCCGGCGAGGACGACGGCGGTGCGGACGAGCGGAACGAGGACGGCACGTGATCTGGTCATGACTTCACTGTGCGACGCGGTGCTGTGCCTCAGATGAGGCGTCCCTGGGCGTAGCTGAGAATCCGTGTCTTCCAGTTCGATGGCGATACGCGACAACGAAGAAGCCCCCTCCGTCCCGGTGTTGCTCGGGTGGAGGGGGCTTCTGCTGGCGGTACCGGTGGGATTTGAACCCAGACGGACATCGCTCGCGTGAGCACCCGACGGCTGATAGACCCTATGAATTGGCGGAAATACGACCCATCGACACACACCTACTCACAGCGTTTCGCACCTCATCATGCGCCAAACTGCACCATGAAAATCGACGTTCAGCTCGGGGAGGAATTCCCTCCAGAACGATGTAGCCACCCGTCGATGGAAGCCCGGAGGGTCTCCAGATAAGCCTGCGCCTGTTCGCGATCGCTTTCCTTCTCGCTCGCATCCAGGTCTTGGTAGGTGGTCTCGATCTGACGCTTCCAACGCTGAACAAGCCGTGCAGGAATGCGGAGGCTCCCGTCCTCGAGTAGCTCGCATTGCCCATGCAGGTAGCTTTGCCAGTGCACCCAACGATCATGCTCGGCGGCCGCCGTAGCCTCCAGCGCAACGTCAGAGGCGAGAAAGTCCTCAAGATCCCTCGTCATCAGATGAGTCCGTCCTTCACTAGTCGCCAATAGTGTTCGCCCAGGACGGTCAGCTCGCAGGACGTTCTGTTCATCGCTGCATAGTACATGTGAGGAGCACCGACGGCTCGAACAAGGTTGACCTTGACATAGTTCTGGAGAATCCTGAACACCGCCATATTGGCCGCATTAGGTGCTGGGATTTCTGGATCGCGCGCCTGCTCTTCAGACCGGTCCGGCTCAAATGATGGATCGAGTGGCAGCTGATAGTCCGGAGTGGGGAACAGGGCGGCAAGTTGCTGCAGCTCGCTTGTCGCTATCGGGGGCGCCGCCTGTCGGAGAGAAACGAAAGTTTTCACATTCGTCTTGAATACCGGTCGCTGCTGCCACGGCCCCAGGGACTGATCGATGTGAGCATAGACGCTGCCCGGCGTGATGGCGCCAACGAGATTCGCTGCCGCACCGTTCAAAGCGTCCACGAAGAGTTTCGTGAAAACGCCAGACCCATCCTCCTCGAGCGCGTACTGTTCCGCCGTCGAGGCCGCAAGAATGGTGACGCCATTTTGGATGCCAGCAGGTGCACCGCCTGGCGGCGATCCCGCCGAACCGCTGTGGCAACTATCGAGAATTATGATCTTGTTCTTGGCGGGAGAGCTGTTCGCAAACGTCATGACATCAGATAGCGCCAGTCCGTCGTCGCCACTCGAGGCATCGCTGGTACACAAATATCCGCCAGTGTCCTCTAGATATCCGTGCCCAGAGAAGTAGAACAACGCAATCTCGGCATCGTCCTCGAAGAGTTCGCGTACGGCAGACTTCAGGTCGCCGCGACTCAGAGCAGCCGCCGGACCGGTCGCAGTGAGGACACGTGGGTTGGTGAAGTTAGTAGTCCCATCTGCATGGCGTTCCAATGTGCTCTCGACATCATGGGCGTCATTGACACACCCCCGAAGCGATCCGATGTGCTCGTAGAAATCAACACCGACAACGAGAGCTTTCCTCATGTCTCAGAGGGAGTCTATGAAGTCGACGATGTTCCGGTCGCTCCACACCTTCGTCGCGACCCCCGCAATGACTGTGCGATCGTTCGAATAGGCCCAAATGCCAAGCACCGGCTTAGATTCCTCACGTGCACAGGCAATCTCCCACTTTTGCCCCGTCGATGCAGAGGAATTCTTGCTCACGAGGACGATGACTCCGTCGGACCGACGGATACGCGTGCGCACCTTCGCCTGCCAGTCGGAGTCGTAGGCTTCCTTCACTGACATATCTACGAACTCATACGGAGCCCTGGGTGAGAGCGATTGGCCTTTCAGCGCATCGCGCTGCCACTCGTCCTCGATAGCAAATGCAACAAAAATGGTCTTCGTGTCAGCCAATTCGGGCTCCTTTGTCGGACTGGACGTCAGGTCAAGGTAACAGATCGCCACCCGATGCGGCTAGCCAGCCAAACCCTAGGATGATCGCAGGACGTCAACCCATTGGAGGGCAACTTGGCCATCCCGACCACGATGTTCGGCATTCTGGCGCTCGTAGCGCTTGTAGTACCTGGCATTGTCTTCGCAGGAGTTCGTGCGTGGCTTCGAGGTTACAAGTGGTCGGATCAGACGGCGGCATCACGAGTACTGGACGCTGTGCTGGTCAGCGTGATCCTCGATGCCCTCTATCTGTGGGCCTTCGGGGCACTACTGGCTCCTATTCTCAACGATCCGCAGGGTGAACTGATCGCCAACCCGAGCTCCCTCGGATTTGCAACGGTCGTGCTCGGCCTAGCAATCCCCGCTGGCATCGCATTCGCCTGGCATGCTGACATGACTTGGACAAAGCCTGCGTGGGGGTGGTGGCCAAGCTGGGTCCAAATTCCCAGGAGACGCTCCTCCTTCGAGAGCACACCCACAGCCTGGGACAAGGTCGCGCCGCGACACAGTGACGTCTGGGTGAAAATCCGACTTCCGAACGGCGAACGAGTCGCTGGGTGGATGAGCGGGAAGAGCTTCGTTTCCACTTACCCGCAGCCTCGTGACATCTACATTCAGGAACAGTTCACGATCTCCGCGGATGGCAGCATCGGTGATCGAATCCCCAACACGGGCGGCGTGTGGCTTAGCATCACAGATGGGTCCATAGTCGAGTGGATCAACGAGCCTGAGGGGGACACTGACACATGACCGAGCAGCAGCCGCGGGAAATCCGTGAGGGAGCCGTCACGAAGGGCGCCGCGCCGACGGGAAATCGCCCTGCCCCGGCTCGAGCTCCAAGCACGCCATCGGGTGTAAGCGTTCCGGTCGAGCCCCCGCAGGAGCAACCGAGGGATTAGCAGCGTCTCCCTCGCCAGGCGCAACCCACTATTTGCCTTCGTCGACAACACATTCTCCCTTAGGCGCCGCCTAGTTGGGTCGAACCTGCTCGGAACGCTGGCGGTTCAGCGTATCGGTGACGTTGCCCAGGTCGTCGGGGAATAACGCGGCGTAGGTGTCGAGTGTGACTTTCGCGGACTTGTGCCCGAGCATGCGCTGCACCACCTTGACGTTGGCGCCCGCGCTGATTGCGAGCGACGCAGCTGTATGACGAGGGTCATGCGTTGTGATCCGGCGGAAGTGTGGGCCGAGGTCCATGCAGCGCTTCACCGCTCTCGTAAACCACCCTTGTACGCATGGCCCGGTCGCAGAAACCTGCCATCATCTGCGCTCCATACGCGATCGTCCGGCGCTTTGTTCTTGCAGGCCGCAGTCACCTCGGTGTCAACGGAGTCAGGGTAGGCGACTGTACGGCGCTCACGGGACTTCGCACTAGCCAGCAGCGCGCCGCTCTGAGCGAGCTGGCTCCCGCGGAACAGCCTGTGGTGTCCGAGCACGTCCTCGACTAGCCTCTGCGTATCGGTCGTCCAAATGCCGTCGTGCAATCGGCTGCATGGGGCGGCCTGTCCGGATCCCAGTCGCCGTAGTCCTGCGTTTCTGGATTCCAGTGATAGACCCGGAGTCGTAGATGCTCGAACGTGCCGTAGGCCCGGTCGCGGCGTTGTTCCCATCGCTCGCGCTCCGCGGTGGATTGCCATAGCTCGAACCAGCGCAGCAGGCAGAGGTCGACCACGTGCGTCAGCGTCCAGATGTACTGAAACAGGTTGCTGTTCGGTAGCTGCAGCGACCCAACGTCGGGTTGGTCTGGTGAGACCTGCCGTGAGAACCCACCCACCGTGAACACTTCACCGTGCGCTACGCCCGACAGATGCGAGTATTCGGCTCGGGCCTCGTCGACGTCCGCTGCTTCCATGACGCCTGTGACCAGCGCTGTGTAGGTCGGCACCTTGTCCTCGCCACCTGGCACCTTCACCGCGTCGAAGTCACGTTGTGCCTCCTCGACAGCCGGCTCGGCGTCGACCGCCTCGGCTCTGCCGTCGTGGAGCGTCGCCCTGATGTGAGTCGGCGTGTACCTCTGGGCAGACTTCACTTCGTTGAGATACATGAGGGCCGCGCGGTGCCGCGATCTTGCAAGATCCGTTGCGCTCAGCACCCACCACGCCCTGCCGAGTGTTTCGAGGGTGGTTCGGGTCAAAGCCGCGATGGATGGGCCAAACGTCTCGTCCATACGCACGAGGCGAGCGACGGCCTGAAATTCGTCACTCGCCGCTGACAGCGACATTGACACCGGACCGAGGAAGGAACTTCCAACGGTGTCTTCTTCGACCTGCGCGGCCTCTGATTCTAGCGGCGGGTCGCTCGCGGCCAGCCTCGATCCGGCGTCGCGCCAGGCGTTGCCGAGATCGATCATCGCGTTACCGAGCAACTGTTGTACGTGCGGTGGCGTCGGCAATCGACCGTCCATTTTTCAGGCCTCCTTGCCTGCAGCGGCTCACGCGGAACCCGAATCCGTACCTGCAATGCTGCCCCGGTCGGGAGCGATGGTAGGCCTGCAGCACCCGGGATGCAAGGGTCTGATGCTGTTGCACTCAGCGCCCGGCGACGCTGACGCAAGTGGGTCGGCGCGATCCGTCGACCGGCCTCCGTGTACGGCTGCAGCGCTTCGCGGAGCGCGGTGGCGTTGTCGTCGCTGAGGTCAGTCTCATAGGCGCGGCGTCGACGCCGAACCGGATTGTCTCGTCAGATCCTCGCTCGAGGTCGTCGACAAGGGTGGCGATCGTGCGCTTCGCCATAGCTTCATTCTTACCCGACCAACAGCCGTCGAGAACAACCCAATAGGGTGATGGAACACTCAGTAGAACAGGATCAAAACGTGGCAGTACGTCGCTCAGGACCAAGCTCGTTCTGGTCCTTCTCCGAATCGGCTCCTCGCACACGGCTGTACCGCGACGACATCGATTCGCTGTTGAAGCTGGTCCGCGATAGAGGCGCTACCGCGAGCCTCGTTTCGGGCAGCAACGTAGATCTGGACGCGGGCGAGGATATCCAGTCGTTGTCCGGCAAAGAATTGAAGGATCTATCGATCAAGACGCGCAACCCTGATTTCTCCATCGATCTGCAGCTAGCGCGGACTTGGGTTCTCTCCACCGACAGCTCGACTAGCACACACGATTTTGGGAAAGCGGTAGTCGGATTCCTTGGCCAGCACAAGGCAACCGCATGGGAGCGTGTCTGGCTAGAGATCTTCCGGAGCCGGTTCCTGGTGCTGGGCCTCACCGTTGTTCTCGGTTCTTTTGTCGTTCCGCTGATCTTGCTCAACGGTCTGAACCCGTTCCTCTTCCTGTGGCTGCTCGGCCCTTCCGCCGGAAGCGGGATTGCCGCAGCACTCACCAGCGGAACCGGTACATGGATTACACGGCGGACGCGTGCTGACGTCTACCAACGTCGAGAAGACCGCGGCTGGAGCATCGTTGGGTTCATCGGAACGACCATTTTTGGCGGCATCTTGGGGGCCGGAGTTACCTACCTTCTCACCCAGTAGGCGACCTGAAACAACCTTGTGGGATACCTCCTGGCTAGCTACGTCGCTGGTCATCAAGCTCAACCGCGGCCGCGCCGCCGGCCTTTGGGTCTGTACAACGGTTTGGCTAAACAGCAGTGCCCCCGCCTCACAGGGCGCGTACTGCGCAGCGGACGGCGGCTGTAGGTTTCGGTTCCATGCACCACACTTGCATCACGCGCGTCCTGGGAATGCAGAAAACCCCCGGATAACCAGGGGTTTTCTATGGCGGTACCGGTGGGATTTGAACCCACGGTGCTCTTTCAAGCACACAACTTTTCGAGAGTTGCACCTTCGGCCGCTCGGACACGGTACCGGGGTCGAGTGTAATAGAAGACGAGCGCCGACGCGAATTGAGCGATGCCGCTCATCCACAGGCGGCGCGGAGGGCCGGTGGTGTCGGTGGCCACGCCTAGGCTGGCCGCATGGCCAAGGCACACTCCCCTGCATTCCGCTGCACCGAATGCGGCTGGACCACCGCCAAGTGGGCCGGCCGGTGCGGCGAATGCCAGCAGTGGGGAACGGTCGTCGAGGCGACGGCCCCCACCGGTGTCCTCGGCAAGTTGACCCCGATCCGCGCGACCGACGAGCGCGCCGCCCGCCCCATCACCGAGGCCCGCTCCGACGAAGCACCCCGGTGGTCGAGCGGCATCGCCGAGTTCGACCGCGTCCTCGGCGGCGGGATCGTGCCTGGCGCAGCCATCCTGCTCTCCGGCGAGCCGGGTGTCGGTAAGTCGACCCTGCTCCTCGAGGTCGCGTCCCGGGCCGCGAAGACCGGCGCCCGCGTGCTCTACGTGAGCGCCGAGGAGTCGGTCAGCCAGGTCCGCCTCCGCGCCGAGCGCACCGGCGCCCTCCACGACGACCTCTACCTCGCCTCCGAGACCGACCTCGCCACCATCCTCGGCCACATCGACCAGGTCGACCCGAAACTCCTCATCGTCGACTCCGTGCAGACGGTCTCGTCCTCGCAATCCGACGGGCTCGCCGGCCAACCAGGCCAGGTCCGCGAGGTCTCGGCCGTCCTCACCCGCATCGCCAAGGAGCGGGACCTCCCGATCCTCCTCGTCGGCCACGTCACCAAGGACGGCTCGATCGCCGGACCCCGACTCCTCGAACACCTCGTCGACGTCGTCTGCCAGTTCGAGGGCGACCGTCACACCGCACTCCGCTTCCTCCGCGCGCAGAAGAACCGCTTCGGCGCGACCGACGAGGTCGGCTGCTTCGAGATGGCCGGCGACGGCATCGCCGAGGTCCCCGACCCGAGCGCCCTCTTCCTCAGCCAGAACGAGCCCGTGGCCGGCACCTGCGTCACCATCGTCATGGAAGGCCGCCGCGCGCTCCCCGTCGAGGTCCAGGCACTCATCAACAAGACGCAGGCACCGAACCCCCGCCGGGTCACCAACGGCGTCGACCCGTCCCGCGTGGCGATGATCCTCGCCGTCCTCCACGGGCGGTACTCCTACGACCTCAGCGACCACGACGTCTACATCTCCACGGTCGGCGGCGTGAAGATCGCCGAACCGGCGGCCGACCTCGCGATCGCCCTCGCCCTCGTCTCCGTCATCCGCGACCTCGCCCTCCCCCGCGACCTCGCCGCCTACGGCGAGATCAGCCTCAGCGGCGAGGTGCGCCCCGTGAGCGTCGCGAAGCAGCGCGGTTCCGAGGGCAACCGCCTCGGCTACAAGCTGCTGCTCAACTCCGACGTCAGCAACGACCTCAAGTCCGTGCTGGGCATCGCGAAGACCGCGGCCGAAGCAGCGCGGCCCGCCCGACGCGAACGCGAGCTCGACGCGGCCTTCTGAGCCGACCGCCGGCGGTCAGGATCGAGCTCTTCGGCCGCCCGCGCCTACTCCGCCGGCGCCTCGAGTTCGAGGACGCGGAGCAGCTCCTCCGGCGACGCCTGCAGGGAGTGCGGACCGGCGACGTCGAAGAGCACCGTCTCGATGTCGTCACCGTAGGTGCGGAGGAAACTCGCGAGCCAGACGCCGTCGTGCAGGCCCACGTAGGGCGGCAGGGCGGCCGGCTTGTTCTTGGCGTCAGAGAAGAGAAGCAGCGCGAGCCTCGCGGTCTCCGGCTGCCGGAACATCCAGACCTCGCCGGTCTCGGTCGGCTTGTCGGGATTGCCCGGCTTCATGAGCGGGACGACGAACCGCCCGTTCCGCAACGCGAGCGCCACCGCCACCATGTCGCCGGCGGCGAGGGCCGCGGCCAGGGGCTCGGAACGGAACTCGGGTCGCTTCTGCTTCGCCATGCCTCCATTGTCGCAGGCCGGTGACGGGCGACAGGGTGGCCCCGCGAGTCCCTCGGCTCAGTTCAGGAGGAACTGCGCGCTGTCGGCGGAGGCGAACCCGCCGATGGAGGTGTTGAGGTGGTACGACGCCCCGCCTGCGGGCACCGGATCGCGCGGCGTATCACAGGTGTCGGGAGCGGACCGCGTGCGGTCCCAGGTGATCGGCGGGTTCGACGAGACCGTCTTCCCCGGCTCCAGAAGCACCTGCTGGTCGCTCGGCGCCGTCTGGCAGTCGGTGGAGGTCCAGTACGATTCCTCGCCACTCGAGACGGTGAACACCTGTTGGCTCGTGCCGGCGTTCATCGTGCACACGGCCGAGCCGGTGTTCGTCACGCTCAGCGACAGCTGGGGCAGCTCGCCCGCCGCGAAGCTCGTGCCGTTGACGACCGCTTCGACCCGGATCTGATCCGCGGTGCACGCAGCCGCCGAACCGGGGTCCGTGGTCGCGGCCTCGTCGATCGGCGCGGTCGTGGACGTCTCGGGCGCAGCGCTCGCGACCGGCGGCGCGGACGCCGACGGGGTCGGTGACGATGACGAGGCAGCCGGCTCGGCACCGGAACCCGACGCCAGCCGGACGATCAGGACGACGACCAGGATGACGACGGCGAGCAGGGCACCGAACACGATCAGCCTGCGTCGCCAGTAGACGGCGGGCCGCTCCGGTCCGCGGGGATTCGTGAGGCTCGACATGCTCACAGATTAAGTGCAGTCGCGCGGAAACGCCCGATGCCCCGCCGTCGGTGCGGACCGTGGTCCGACCGATGACGGGGCATCGGGATGGTGCTTACGTGTCCGCGAACGCTAGAGCTGCTGCGCCGAACGACGACGGGCGATCACGAGCGCGAGACCACCGACGAGGAGCAGTGCGGCGAGCGCCGCGTTCCCCCACGGCTCGGCACCGGTGTCGCTCAGGCTGCCGTCCTGGCTGCCGCCGGCCGTGCCCGAGCCGCTACCGGTCCCGCCGCCCGCACCGGGCTGGGTGCCCGGGTCGGTGCCGGGGTCGACCGCCGCGGCCTGCACGACGATGTCCTGCCAGCCGATGACGTTGCCGTCGGCGTCCTGGACGACCAGGCGGTGCGAGCCGACCGGGGCGTCCTCAGGAACGGTGACCTGCACGTTGCCGTCCGCGTCGACCTGCACGAGGCCGTCACTGACGAGGATCGGGTCGGAGTGCAGCCAGACGCTCACCCAGGTGCCGGCGTATTCCTTGCCGACGTGGATCGTGGCGAGCTTGCCGATGATGAAGTCGGTGATCGCCTTGATGAGGTCCTTGAGCGCCTGGATGAGTGCCGAGTCCGGGGCGGGCGTCGGCGGCGTGACCACCGGCGGCGTCGCGACCGTGAGCGGCACCGTCAGCGTGGTGCCCGACTCGAGTGCCGTGAGGCGCACCGTCGCCGCGCCGTCGGCCGTGCCGGCCGGCAGCGTGAACGAGACCGTTGCGGCACCGGCCGTGACCGGGACCGTTCCGACGGCTGCACCGTTGACCTCGATGGCGAGCGAGGTGTTCACCGGGCTGCCCGTGGAGGTCAGGTCGAGCTTCGCGACGTCGAACGTGACCTTCCCGCCGGCGGCGATCGCCGCGGTCGGTACGTTCGTGACCTGCACGCTCTGGCGGGCGAAGTCCGGAGCGACCGGGCTGTTCGCCGTGAGGTACGAGACCCACGCGTCGCGGTCGACGAGACCGGAGTCGCGCGTGTCGGTGCCGTTCGCGAACTCGCGGAAGTTGTCGCCACCCTGCAGCAGGAAGCTGAAGGAGCCGATCCGGTAGCTCTTCGCCGGGTCGATGGGCGCGCCGTTCACCGTGATGCTCGTGATGCGCTCGCCCTGACCCTTCGTGGGGTCGAAGGTGTACTGGACATTCGACGACAGGCCGAGCTGCAGGTACGGACGAGACGGCACGTTCCCGGCCGCGTCGAGCTGCCACTGCTGCTCGAGCACCGTCTTGAACTGGGCACCCGTGAGCGAGGTCGTCCACAGGTTGTTGAGGAACGGCAGCACCGCGTTCGCCTCGGCGTACGTGATGTCACCGGCGAGGATCTCCTCGCGCATGCCACCCGGGTTGACGATGCCGATGTCGGCCCCGCCGCGGTCCGCGCTCGAGAGCGAGGCCCGGAGGGAGTCGGCGACGAGCGCACCGAGCGTGGACTCCGCGCCGCGGTCGTCCTTCACCCCGTTGTTGAACGCGCGGGTGATGTCGGCCTTGGCCTCACCGATCTTCCGGTTGCCGATCTCCGCCGCGACCGCGAGGGCCTTGTCGGTGATCGTCTTGACCGTGGCGACCGCCGGGTACTGCTTGACGAGGTCGGCTTCGGCCACGGTGGTGCGCGCGACGTTCTTCGCCGTGTAGGCGGTCACGTCACCCGACGCGCGGTCGACGGTCAGCGTGATCTGGCCGATGAACTCGCCGTAGCTGCCGGTCTGGAGCACGGGGCGGGTCTTGCCGGTCACACCGGGGATCGGAGCGTCCCACGCGTACTGCTTGTGCGTGTGGCCGGTGAAGATCGCGTCGACCTCGGCACTCGTCGTGGTGACGATGTCGGTGAAGGCACTCTTCTCGGCGAGCTCCTGCTCGAGGGTCGCGCCGTCCGGCGTGCCGGCTCCAGCACCCTCGTGGTACTCGGCGACGATGACGTCGGCCTCACCGTTGGACTCGTCGCCGTCGCTGAGCTGGGCGGCGACGCGGTTCACGGCCTCGACCGGGTCCCCGAAGTCGAGGTCGGCGATGCCCGCAGGCGACACGAGCGTCGGCGTCTCCTCGGTGATGGCGCCGACGACGGCGACCTTCACCCCGTCGATGTCGAGGATCGTGTACTCCTGAAGTGCGGGCCGCTTCGTGCCCTTCTCGTAGACGTTGGCCCCGAGGTACGGCCAGGCCGCGTTCTTCCCGTCGGCCATGACGCGGTCGACGAGGTCGCCGTAGCCCTGGTCGAACTCGTGGTTGCCGACCGCGGAGGCCGCCAGCCCGAGTGCGTTGAGCACGTCGATCGTCGGCTGGTCCTCCTGCGACGACGAGGCGAAGAGCGAGGCTCCGATGTTGTCGCCGGCGGAGATGAACGCCGTCTGGTCGGGCGCGAACATCGACTTCAGCTGCTCGATCGTGCCGGCGAACTTCGTCGTGTTGGCGTCGATCCGACCGTGGAAGTCGTTGATGTTCAACAGGTTGACGGTCGCGGACTCGCTCGCGTCGGCGCTGATGCCGACGATCACGGGGTCGTGGTCACTCGAACGGAACATGTCCGGCACGTTGAAGTCGGTCACGTTCGCGTTGTACCGCGAGTACTCGAGGGCGATCGACTCGACGGAGTTGATGTTCCACACGTCGGCGCCGGTGACGCTCTGGTCGGCCTCCGGCGACGCGAAGATGTGGTCGAGCGAGCCGACCGCACCGTCGTAGGCGTAGGTGTACTCGCCGGTCTTCGCCTCCTGGCTGAGGTAGCCGGCGTCACGGAGCACGTCCAGCGGGTCCTCGGCGTCGTAGGAGTTGAAGTCACCGACGAGGAAGACCTTCTTCGTGCCGATGTCCTTCGAGACCGTGTCGGCGAAGGCCACGAGGGCCTTGGCCTGACGCGTGCGGTCGCCGGTGAAGGCGCCCTGGCCGGTGTTGGCGTTGTCGCCCGTCGCGGCCTTCGAGGTGCTCTTCGACTTGAAGTGGTTCGCGATCACGAGGAACGTCGCCGCGTCGTCCGCGCCCTTCGGCTTGAACGCCTGAGCGTCGGGCTCGCGGGCGTTGTCGAAGGCGGGCTCGTCGAGCAGGATGCGCGATTCACCGACCGTCTCGACGGTGGCGGACTTGTAGATGAACGCCGTGCGGATGACGTCCTCGTCCGCGGGGACCTTCGCGGGCGAGGGGACGAACGTCCAGGTGCCCTCACCGGCGGCGGCGTTGAGGGCCGCCGTCAGCGTCTTCAGGGCGTCGTCGCGGTCGAGACCGATCGACGCGGAGTTCTGGATCTCCTCGAGCGAGACGACGTCGGCGTCCAGGGCGTTGATCGCCGAGACGATCTTCGCCTGCTGACGCGCGAGGCTCTCGGCCGTGGCCGCTCCGCGCACGCCGCAACCGGCGGCGTCGGAGTTGTCGACGGTCGTCTTGCCACCGTCACGGTCGCTGTAGAAGGTGCAACCGGTGCGCGAGTCGCCGGTGGTGGCGAAGTAGTTCAGCACGTTGAAGGTCGCGAGCGAGACGTCGCCGCCGACCCCGCGAGGCGAGGTGGTGCGCGTGTTCTCGAACGTCGCCGGCTGCGCCTCGGCCGCGTTGGCGCCCGTCAGGTGCTGCGTGGGCTGGAACTTCCAGTTGCTGTTGCGGAAGTCGAAGACGACCGGAGCGGTGAACGTGACGGCTGCACCGACGCGGACGGGAGCGGTGGTCGAGACGTACGGGAGCGGGATGCCGGTGTTCTCCGCCTTCGAGAAGTCGACGGTGGAGGCGTCGTCGAGGACGACCTTCTCCGCCGGGACCCGTGCCGCAGCGGCGAGCGCCTCAGCGGACCCGGGCTTGCCGAGCACGGTCGGGGTGACGAACGGGCTGTCCGACGCGGCCAGGCCGACCTCGCCGTACCGGTTGGTGGCGTAGGTGTCGGTGACGGTGTAGTCGCCCGCGGGAGCCACCAGCATGCCTTCGAGACGCTCGCGCTCCTCATCGGTGGCCGGGAACGCGACCGTCGCTGCGGTCGGTGCCGTGACCCCGGTGGCGTCGAGCGTGGTGACCGCCGCGGCGTCCGTGACCTTCAGCTGCGTGAGGCCGTAGTACTCGTCGACCACGCCGGTGACCTGCACGTACTGACCGACCGCGACGGAGCCGACGGTTGCCGGTGAGTAGACGAAGATCCCGTCGGACGCGAGGTGGGTCGCGGGGTCGATGGCGCCGCCGGTCCCCTCGGTCTGGAGGTAGTAGCCGTTGAAGCCGCCCGTGGGGAAGCTGGCGGTGACGAAGCCCTTCGTGGTCACCGTCTGGCCGACCATGGTGCTCGCGGCCGCGGTGCCCTGGATCTCGGCGATCGTCGCCACGCCGGGCTCGACCGGGGTGGTCGGGTCGGTGGGCTCGGGGCTCGGCTCCGGGTCGGGGGTCGGCTCGGGGTCGACCGGGGTGTCGCCCGCGCTGTTCTGCGGGGTGACGGTGTCGCTGAGTCCGAAGTCCGCGGCGTTGCTGTCGGTGTCGGCGAAGTCGGTGCGCACGATCGACTGCGGTACGGCGTTGCCCGAGGGCGACGGCGACGCGGCCGTCTCGAAGGTGTTCGAGGTGCCGTAGCCGAGGAGGTCGACGATGGTCGGGTCGGCGACGACGGAACCGGTCGGCAACGTCACGGCGGCCGTCGAGGCGACGAGCGCGAGCGTGCCGTTCTGCCCCTGCGGGCTCAGGGAGCTCGTCACGTCCGGGGTCGGCAGCGCGACACCGTTGGCGCCGTTCGACGATCCGGAGACGAGGTAGTACCCGCCGGCTGCGATGGAGCCGGTGAGCGGGACCACGGTGGAGGAGGCGCCGACACCGTCGAGCTTCCGGTACTGGATGGACCAGCCGCTGACGTCGACGGGCGTCGCGCCCGGGTTGTACAGCTCGACGAACTTGTTCAGATAGGGCGCGTTCGCGCTCCCACCCGAGAGGTAGGCCTCGTTGATGACGACGCCGAGGCCGTCCGTCGAGGCGAGTGCGGGTGTCGCCACGAGCGGTGCGGCGACGAGCCCGGCAAGGGCGGCGAAGGCGGACAGCCTCCACGGGTGTTTGAACGACATGTGGCTCCGAATCGAGGGCCGTCCTCGTTCGGGGCGCGCGACAACGCACCCCCCATTCGAGGCACAGACGATGGGTAGTGCCTCACAAGCTAACCGACATGCGTGACGGAAGACCACCGGAAATGTGAACGGCACGTAAACCCGGGCGTGCTCATCTGAGCAGACCGACTTCGTCCCGAGGCACTCGAACGCCTGGTCAGCAGCTGATTGTGAACGGTCTCATGACCCCATCCGCGGGCCACCAACCTTCAAGCGGTGGTTCAGAGCAGCTTGAGCATCCGGGTGTTACCGAGCGTATTGGGCTTCACCCGCGCGAGGTCGAGGAACTCGGCCACACCCTCGTCGGAGGAGCGCACGAGCTGCGCGTAGACCTCCGGCGGGACGATCTCCTCGCCGATCTCCTGGTACCCGTGCCGCGTGAAGAAGCCGGTCTCGAACGTCAGGCAGAACAGGCGACGCAGGCCGAGCTCGATCGCGTCGTGCTCGAGGCGTTCGACCAGCGCGTGGCCGACACCGGTTCCGAGGTGGTCGGCCGAGACGGCGAGCGTGCGGACCTCGCCGAGGTCCTCCCAGATGACGTGCAGCGCACCGCATCCGATGAGCTCGCCGTCGGCGGTCTCGGCGACGCGGAACTCCTGGACCGCCTCGTAGAAGACGACGTCGTCCTTGCCGAGGAGGATGCGCTGCTGCACGAGCGGTTCGACGAGCTGCTGGATGCGGCGGACGTCACCCGTGCGGGCGCGACGGACGGTGTATCCCTGCGGAGCCTGCTCGACCATCTCGCCTCCCAGCGTCAGAACCTCCGAGCAAGTCTACTGACGCCCGCGCGGTGTTCCCGACCGAGCGAGGGCCTCCGGGTCAGTGCCAGGACGCGGGACCAGCGCTCCCCGCCGGGTAGGTGTCGATCGACACCTCGTCCTTGCGCCACGCCTTGAGGACCGGCGCGACGATCCGCCAGCACTGCTCGGCGACGTCGCCGCGCACCGACAGCGTCGGGTCGCCCTCGAGGATGCTCGACAGCACCTCGCCGTACGCGCTCAGCTGCCCGGCCTGGAGTTCCGCGTGGAGGGCGACGGGGTCCAGCTCGAACGGGTCGTCCTCGCCGTTGATCATCAGGTCGAGGTCGAGCGACGCCGGCTTCAGGCCGATCCGCAGCCGCGCCGGCGTCTTCGTCCCATGGAGGCCGGCGGGCAGGTGCGGCACCGGCTTGAAGGTGAACACGATCTCCTGCCGCGTGCCCGACAACGCCTTCCCCGAGCGCAGCACGAACGGCACGCCGGCCCACCGCCAGTTGTCGATCGCGAGCGTCATCTCGGCGAGCGTCTCCGTGTAGTTCGAGGGGTCGACCCCCTGCTCGTCGATGTAGGCGGGCAGCTTGCGGTCGCCGATCGTGCCGGCGCCGTAACGCGCCCGCCGACTCTCCGTCCCGTCGGTCTTCCACGGTCGTGTCGCGCGAAGCACCTGCGCCATCCCGCCGCGCAGGTCCTCGGCGTGCACGCTCGCCGGGGGCTCCATGGCGGCGAACGCGAGCACGAGCAGCAGGTGGCTCTGGATCATGTCGATCAGCGCTCCGGCCCGGTCGTAGTAGCCGGCACGACCCTCGAGTGCCAACTGCTCGTCGAAGACGATGTCGACGCGTTCGATGTTGTCGGCCGACAGCAGCGGCTCGAAGATGCGGTTCGCGAAGCGCAGGCCGAGGAGGTTGAGGACCGTGGACTTGCCGAGGAAGTGGTCGACACGGAACACCTGCTCCTCGGGCACGAGGTGCTGGAGGAGTCGATTGAGCGAGCGTGCGGAGGCGTAGTCGGTCCCGAACGGCTTCTCCAGGGCGAGCATGATGCCCTTCGGGAGCTCCAGCTTCCGCAGCGCCTTGCAGGCGAGCAGGGTGACGGCCGGCGGCAGCGCGAAATACAGCGCGACGTTCGGGCCGGCGGCCTCGAGGACCCGCTCGAGCGACGCGGGGTCGGAGACGTCGGCCTGCAGGTAGGTGGTCTCGGAGACGATCGCATCGGCCAGCTTCGAGGGGGCGTCGGCGAAGGAGCTCGCGACCCGCTTGCGCCACGCCTCGTCGGTCGACTCCGAGCGGTCAACGCCGATCAAGCGCACCGCCTCGCCGCGCGGCGAGGCGAGGAGCGAGGCGAGCCCCGGGAGGAGGAGTCGCGCCGTGAGGTCTCCCCCGGCGCCGAGGATGACGAGCGTGCGAGGGGCTGCGGCTTCGGAGCTGGCGGCGTTCATGCCGCGATCCTACGGGGTGTGGTCGATCATCTGCGCGACCTTGCGCGCCGCCTGCGATCCCCCGGCCCGGTACGGTGAGGGCATGCGACTCGGAGTCCTCGACGTGGGATCGAACACCGTCCACCTGCTCATCGTGGACGCCCACCCCGGCGCTCGCCCCATCCCCCAGTCGTCGCACAAGTCGGTGCTGCGACTCATGCGCTACCTCCTGCCCGACGGCTCCATCAGCGACGAGGGTGTGGCCGTCATCCTCGAGTCGATCGGCGCTGCCGCGGCGATCGCCCGCGAGAGTGGCCTCGACGAGCTGCTCTCGATGGCGACGTCCGCCATCCGCGAGGCCGCCAACGGACCCGAAGTCCTCGCCCTCGTGGAAGCACGGACCGGCATCGCACTCCAGGTGCTGTCCGGTGACGACGAGGCGAAACTCACCTTCCTCGCCGTCCGCCGCTGGTACGGCTGGTCCGCCGGCGAGATGCTGCTGCTCGACATCGGCGGCGGTTCTCTCGAGATCGCCGCCGGCGGCGACGAGGTCCCCGACGTCGCCATCTCGCTCCCGCTGGGCGCCGGGCGTTCAACCGTCGGGTTCCTCCACGACGACCCGCCGACCGCCGCCCAGCAGGAGGCACTCCGGCTGCACGCCCGCCAGGTGCTCGCCGACGCCCTGCCGGCCTTCGCCGCAGAACCGGACGCGCATCACGTCGTCGGTTCGTCGAAGACCATCCGCTCGCTGGCGCGGCTCGCCGGCTCGGTCGCAGACGGCATCGGCGGAACCGAACGGTCGCTCCTGCGCCGCAGCCAGCTCGACGACTGGATCCCCAGGCTCGCGAGGATCCCGGCCGAGGCGCGCCCCGCACTCCCCGGCATCACCGCCGACCGCACCTTCCAGATCGTCGCCGGCGGGATCGTCCTCTCCGAGGCCATGGCCGCCTTCCGCGTGCGCGAGCTCGACGTCTCCCCCTGGGCCCTCCGCGAGGGCATCATCCTCCGCTACCTCGACCGCCTCGGCTGACCGCCGCCGTTCGTTCGCCCATATTCGGGCGAGTGAACTCCGAGTCGCCCAAAGATGGGCGAACGAACGCGGCCAGGCACGACGAAGGCCCCCACTCCGCGGAGTGGGGGCCTTCGGTGGTGCTGGTGACTACTCGCCCGTGATCGCGAGGTCCGGCGTGGCCGAACCCGTTCCGAGCGAAGCCTGCGAGTTCACGCCGGCACCGACGGACTCGCCGCGAGCCGAGGTCGTGAACGCGAACGCCCCGTCCACGAAGTCGACGTGCACGTGGTCGCCGGCGTTCAGCTGGCCGTGGAGGATCTGCTCGCTGAGCTGGTCCTCGACCTCGCGCTGCATGGCACGGCGCAGCGGACGCGCACCGAGAGTGGGGTCGAACCCGACCTCGATGAGTCGCTCCTTCGCCGGGAGCGTGAGCTCGATCGTCATATCGCGGTCGAGCAGACGCTCCGACAGGCGCTTCGTGAACAGGTCCACGATCTGCAGGAGCTCCGGCTTCGACAGCTGCGGGAACACGATGATGTCGTCGACACGGTTGAGGAACTCGGGCTTGAAGTGCTTCTTCAGTTCCTCGTTCACCTTGCCGCGCATGATGTCGTACCCGGTCGAGGCGTTGCCCTCGATCTGGAAGCCGACGGGCCCACCGGCGATGTCGCGAGCACCGAGGTTGGTGGTCATGATGATGACGGTGTTCTTGAAGTCGACGACACGACCCTGACCATCGGTCAACCGGCCCTCTTCCAGGATCTGGAGGAGCGAGTTGAAGATGTCGGGGTGCGCCTTCTCGATCTCGTCGAAGAGCACGACGCTGAACGGCTTGCGGCGCACCTTCTCGGTGAGCTGGCCACCCTCTTCGAAGCCGACGAACCCGGGAGGAGCACCGAACAGTCGCGAGACCGTGTGCTTCTCGCCGTACTCCGACATGTCGAGCGAGATGAGCGCGCCTTCGTCGTCGAACAGGAACTCGGCGAGCGCCTTGGCCAGCTCGGTCTTACCGACACCCGTGGGGCCGGCGAAGATGAACGAACCGGACGGACGCTTCGGGTCCTTCAGACCGGCACGGGTGCGTCGGATGGTCTTCGAGAGGGCCGAGATGGCCTCCTCCTGACCGATGACGCGCTGGTGCAGTGCCTTCTCCATGAAGACGAGCCGCGAGGACTCCTCCTCCGTGAGCTTGAAGACGGGGATACCGGTCGCCTGGGCGAGCACCTCGGCGATCAGACCCTCGTCGACCTCGGCGGTGGTCTTGACGTCGCCCGAGCGCCACTGCTTCTCGAGGCGCAGACGCTCGCCGAGGAGGTTCTTCTCCTCGTCGCGGAGCGAAGCGGCCTTCTCGAAGTCCTGCTCCTCGATGGCCGTCTCCTTGGCCTCGCGGACGCCGGCGATCTTGTCGTCGAACTCGCGCAGCTCCGGAGGGCTCGAGAGGATCGACAGACGCAGGCGTGCGCCGGCCTCGTCGATCAGGTCGATGGCCTTGTCGGGCAGGAAGCGGTCGGAGATGTAGCGGTCGGCCAGGTTGGCGGCCGAGACGAGTGCACCGTCGGTGATGGACACCTTGTGGTGGGCCTCGTAGCGGTCGCGCAGCCCCTTGAGGATGTTGATCGTGTGGGGCAGCGACGGCTCCATGACCTGGATGGGCTGGAAGCGGCGCTCGAGTGCGGCGTCCTTCTCGAAGTGCTTGCGGTACTCGTCGAGCGTGGTGGCACCGATGGTCTGGAGCTCACCGCGTGCGAGCAGCGGCTTGAGGATGGAGGCTGCGTCGATCGCGCCTTCAGCGGCACCGGCACCCACGAGGGTGTGGATCTCGTCGATGAAGACGATGATGTCGCCGCGGGTGCGGATCTCCTTGGTGACCTTCTTCAGGCGCTCCTCGAAGTCACCGCGGTAGCGGCTTCCGGCGATGAGCGAGCCGAGGTCGAGCGAGTACAGCTGCTTGTCCTTCAGCGTCTCCGGGACGTCGCCCTTGACGATCGCCTGGGCGAGGCCCTCGACGACCGCGGTCTTACCGACACCGGGCTCACCGATCAGGACCGGGTTGTTCTTGGAGCGACGGGAGAGGATCTGCATGACCCGCTCCATCTCCTTGTCGCGACCGATGACCGGGTCGAGCTTGTTGTCGCGCGCGGCCTGGGTGAGGTTGCGACCGAACTGGTCGAGGATCTGGGATCCGCCCTGGGCCTGCTGCTCGCTCTGGTTGCCGCCGACGGGCGCGGCTTCCTTGCCCTGGTAGCCGGAGAGCAGCTGGATGACCTGCTGGCGCACCCGGTTGAGGTCGGCGCCCAGCTTGACGAGGACCTGGGCGGCGACGCCCTCACCCTCGCGGATGAGGCCGAGCAGGATGTGCTCCGTGCCGATGTAGTTGTGGCCGAGCTGCAGCGCTTCGCGCAGGCTCAGCTCCAGCACCTTCTTGGCGCGCGGCGTGAACGGGATGTGTCCCGTCGGCTGCTGCTGGCCGGTGCCGATGATGTCGGTGACCTGCTCGCGCACGGCATCCAGGGAGATCCCGAGGGACTCGAGCGCCTTGGCGGCCACTCCTTCGCCCTCGTGGATGAGGCCGAGCAGGATGTGCTCGGTCCCGATGTAGTTGTGGTTGAGCATCTTGGCCTCTTCCTGGGCCAGGACGACGACACGACGCGCACGGTCGGTGAATCTCTCGAACATGATCACTCTCCTCCGGCACCGGGCAGGGTGGTGATGCCGTTAGTAGGAGCGTAACGACCACCGCAGCTCTCATCGCCCCTGTTCGCCGTGGGCGTGATGCCGGGGGTCCGGGAACGCCGCAGCGCACGTGCACCTGGCACGTGCGCTGCGGGTGTGGACGGATCGCGGGTGGATCAGACGGGGAACCGGACGGTCGCGGCGAGCGCCCCACCGCCGGGGACGTCCTCGGCTCGGACGGCGAGGATCCTGGCGTCGGACAGGAGTGCCCGTCGGAGGATCTCGTCGATCACGCCGTAGTTCGACGCGTCGGCCTCCTCGTCGAGGGTGACGACACCGGTGGCCTCGTCGACCGTGCCGGGCAGGTTCGTGTCGATGTCGACGAACAGGGTGTCGACGGCGTTCGCGGTCGCGGCGCGTGCCACGTCGCCGAGGTCGGTCACCGCGCGTCCGTTCGACGCCCGGGTGCCGAACTCCTCGCAGAGCGCGTGCAGCTCCGCGGCGTACAGCTCGTCGAGGATCGGTCGTGCCGCGGCGGCGAGCTGTTCGTCGGAGCGTTCCTGCTGGTTGCCCTCGATCTCGGGCTTCACCAGCTGCTTGGAGGTGCTCACCGAGCGGAAGATCCCCGTCATCGGTTCGGCGCCGGCGAGGATGAGCGGTTCCTTCGAGTTCGCGAGGATCGGCGCGAGCGCCTTATCGATGATCTGCGCGTACTCCTGCATCCGGATCTTCTGGCCCTCCGAGCCCTGGATGCGTCCGAGCTGCTCGCGGCCGTTCGAGCCGCGACCGCGGATGGAGTCGACGTGAGCCGCCGCCGCGACGTCCTCGGGGATGTCCAGCTCGATGCTCGTCGCCGGCAGGTCGCGGGCGACCGCCACGAGCCGGACCCCGCTCTGCGCCAGGGCCAGCACGTAGGCGGACTGCGGGAAGGTGAGCGCCCGCATGAGCGGCTTGATGTAGAAGCGGTCCGACACCACGGTGCACGAGCGCAGGACGTTGGGCACACGGAAGTACCGGGTCGTCGTCGGGCTGACGAAGATGGCCAGGCTCGAGGACAGGTACCGGAGGAAGTCCGGGTCCTCGAGGAGGCGGTCGATCTCGTCGGTGAACCGCCCGACCGCGGCACGGTCCGCTCCCGCCGCAGCCAACTGCTCCACCGCCTGTTTGACCTGGTTCTTCAGGTCGAGCCGGATGTGGCTCGTGTCCGCGGGGTTGGTGCTCGTCTCGAGGTAGATCGACACGCTCGACGCTTCTCGGGCGTTCGCGAGCTCGACGATGTCGGAGCGGGTCGGAATATCGGTGTGGTGCACTGATGCCTCCTTCGATCGCGTCAGGCGAAGGGTCGACCGGGAGCAGGCGACGCCGTCGTGGGCCTGACTTGCCCCCAGTATAGGGACGCGGTCGCCGCGCGGCCCTGGCGGATTCGCCGGGGATTCGGAGGCGGAGCGGGCGCCGTCGGGCTCGCTCAGCGCACCCGTCGCCGGGCCGTGCCGACCGCTACTGGAGCGCCGAGGTGAGTCGGGCGAGGTTGTCGAGGACGGTCGAGCGCAGCGGCTGCTTCAGCCATTCCGCGAGCGTCAGCTCCTTGCTGATCTCGCGGTACCCGTCCTCCACGGCACGCATCTCACGGACGAACTCCCGCCCACGGACCATGAGCGACACCTCCAGGTTGAGACCGAAGGACCGCATGTCCATGTTGCTCGAGCCGATGACCGCCACGTCGTCGTCGATCGTGAAGTGCTTGGCGTGCAGGATGTACGGCGCCGGGTACTGGAAGATCCGCACCCCAGCCCGCAGAAGCGCCTCGTAGTACGACCGCTGTGCGTGCCACACCACCGCCTGGTCGCCGATCTCGGACACGAACAGATCGACCGGGACCCCGCGCTGCACGGCGGTCGTGACGGCGGCGAGCAACGACTCGTCGGGGACGAAGTACGGACTCGTGATGACGATGCGCCGTTGCGCCGCGTAGATGAGCGCGAGGAAGAGCTTGAGGTTGTTGTCGCCGTCGAAGCCGGGGCCGCTCGGCACCACCTGGAGTTCGAGGTCGCCGGCCGGCCGGGCGTCGAGCAACCCGACCTCCTGCGACAGCACGTCGCCCGTCTCGCTGTACCAGTCGCTCAGGAAGATCGTGTTGATGCCGGCGACCCCCGGGCCCTCCACCCGGGTCATGAGCTCCTGCCACTGGAGCCCGCGTTTGATGTTGCCCGGCTTGTTGTAGCTCCGGTCGATCATGTTCTGCGACCCCATGTACGCGACGGCGCCGTCGACGATCACCATCTTGCGGTGGTTCCGGAGGTCGGGCCGTTGGAACTTCCCCTTGAAGGGCTGGAGCGGCAGCATGAGCGCCCACTGCGCCCCCATCGCCGTGAGGCGCTGCAGGGTGTGCTTGTAGTCGGGGGTCCGCCAGCTCGCGAAGTGGTCGAGCAGCACCCGGACGGTGACGCCGCGATCGATGGCGCGTTTCAGCGCGTCGAAGAACGGCTTCGTCGTCCGGTCGCAGGTGAGGATGTAGAACTCGACGTGCACGAAGTGCTCGGCGCGGTCGACGTCGCCGGCCATCGCGTGGATGGAGGCCTCGTAGTCGCCGATCAGGCTCGCGGCGTTCCCGCCCTGGAGTGGCATCGAGCCGAGGTTGCGATTGAGTGTCACGACCGATCGGAACCACGCCGGCGCGTTCGAGGTCAGGTTCGCCTTGACGAGGTCGCGGGTCGTCTGACGGATGTACACGTTGATGTCGTACTGCTTCCGCCGACGCACCCGCGGCAGCTTCGGATTGCCGATGAGCAGGAAGACGATGACGCCGAGGTACGGGATGAGGAAGATGGCCAGCAACCAGGCCATCCCGGCGGTGGGGCGCCGGTTGCGCGGGACGACGATGACCGCGATGACCCGGATGATGAAGTCCAGGACGAGGGCGGTGATGCCCAGCCAGTTCCAGGAGAACTCGATCGTCATGTCGCCCATCCGCTCAGGTGCCGAGGCTCCAGCCTACTGACCGCCCCGGACTGCGGGCATGCGACACCGCGGCCTCGGACGGACGCTCAGACCTCGCGGGGGGCCGTGGAGTCGACGGGCGGCAGACCGAGCTTGGCCCGCTGTTCGGCCTCGACCTGCGCGTACGCCTTGCGCTCGTTGCGGTCGGAGCGCAGGATGGCACGCATCACGACCCAGAAGATGACGCCGACGACCACGGTGGGCAGCAGCGACCAGAGCGCATTCAGCCAGTAGTCCTCGATCACCCGTCAATCGTACCGCCCTTCGACAGGCGCAGGGACCGGAAGGACGGGTCGCTCAGGAACCACCCGCGAGGGCGCCCCAGAGGCCGCTCACCACGAGGTAGAGGCCGATACCGCTCACCACGATCCAGATCGTGATCCGTGCCGTCGTCGGTCCTTGCTTCTTCGGGTCCTGGTGGTCGCCCGGGTCCATCATGCTCATCGTCGCGCCTGACTGTTCGTGGTCGTGCTGCCGGGTGGGCCGCTACTTGACCAGGGGGAAGAGGATCGTCTCGCGGATGCCGAGACCGGTGAGCGCCATGAGGAGGCGGTCGATGCCCATACCCATGCCGCCCGACGGCGGCATGCCGAACTCGAGGGCCCGCAGGAACTCCTCGTCGAGACGCATCGCCTCGACGTCGCCCTGCGCGGCGAGCTTCGCCTGTTCGATGAACCGCTCGCGCTGCACCACCGGGTCGACGAGCTCGGAGTAGCCGGTCGCCAGTTCGAAGCCGCGGACGTAGAGGTCCCACTTCTCGACCGCGCCCTCGACGGAACGGTGCGCCCGGACAAGGGGGCTCGTGTCGACCGGGAAGTCCATCACGAAGGTCGGGCGCTCGAGCCCGCCCTTCACGAAGTGCTCCCACAGCTCCTCGACGTACTTGCCGTGGATGGGGTGGGGCACTTCGACCCCCTCGCGCTCCGCGAGGGCCTTGAGCTCCTCGATCGGGGTCTGCGGGGTGATCTCCACACCGGCTGCGGCGGAGAGGCTCTCGAACATCGAGATGCGGTCCCAGTCGCCGCCGAGGTCGAACTCGGTGCCGTCGGCCCAGGTGACGACGTGGCTGCCGCTCGTGGCCAGTGCGGCGTTCTGGATGAGGGTCTGGGTGAGGTCGGCCATGGTGCCGTAGTCGCCGTAGGCCTCATACGCCTCGAGCATCGCGAACTCCGGGCTGTGCGTGGAGTCGGCACCCTCGTTGCGGAAGTTGCGGTTGATCTCGTAGACGTGGTCGATCCCGCCGACGACGGCGCGCTTCAGGTAGAGCTCCGGCGCGATGCGCAGGTAGAGCTCGGTGTCGAACGCGTTCGAGTGCGTGACGAACGGCCGTGCCGACGCGCCGCCGTGCATGACCTGCAGCATGGGCGTCTCGACCTCGACGAAGTCGCGCTCCGTGAACGTCTGGCGGAGGCTGGCGACGGTCTTCGCCCGGTCGAGCACGTTCTTGCGCGCCTGGTCGCGGGCGATGAGGTCGAGGTACCGGCTGCGGACCCGGGTCTCCTCGTTCAGCTCGTTGTGGAGGTTCGGCAGCGGGAGGATCGCCTTCGCGGCGATGGTCCACTCGGCCACCATGATCGACAGCTCCCCACGGCGGCTGGAGATGACCTCACCGGAGACGAAGACGTGGTCGCCGAGGTCGACGAGCTCCTTCCACGCGGCGAGCTGCTCGTCGCCGACGCTGGCGAGACTCACCATGGCCTGGATGCGGCTGCCGTCGCCCGACTGCAGGCTCGCGAAGCAGAGCTTGCCGGTGTTGCGCAGGTGCACGACCCGCCCGGCGACGCCCACGGTCACACCGGTCGCCTCGTCGGGCTGCAGCTCGCCGTAGCGGGCGCGCACGGCCGGGATGGTGTCCGTGATGGGCAGGGTGACCGGGTAGGCGCCACCGGCACCGGAGGTCGCCTCGTCGATGAGGCGCTGGCGCTTCGCGAGGCGGACGGCCTTCTGCTCGGAGAGCTCTGCCTGCTCTGCTGCGTCGTCGATCTGCTCTGGCGTCGTGTCAGTCATGCGGTGCGATTCTCCTCGTGCGGTCACTGGAGTTTACCGGGGACCACGCTCGGGCTGCGCGCACGGACGGTTTCCTATGAACCGGCTATCGACGGCCTGACAAGGGTCTCGAAGAACCGTTCCGAGCACCCAGTCGTGGCCTCGGCCCGTGCTTGGCTCGGAGGCCAGGAGTCCCGATCGGGGGCACCGACGCCGGAAACGAACTCGAAAGGCTCGTCATGACGACGCTCTCCGACCACCAGCACACCGACGATCAGCACACTGCCCGCCGCGACGCCACCGTCGTCCCACCGGTTCCGGCCTCGGCCGCCAACGACCGGCGCTCCGTCGGCCTCGACGCCGGGCTCGTCCTCCTCCGCGTGGTCCTCGGTGTGGTCTTCATCGCGCACGGGCTGCAGAAGTTCCTCGTCGACACGATCCCGGGCGTCGCCGCCGGCTTCGGCGGGATGGGCATCCCGCTCCCCGACGTGACCGCGGTCGTCGTCGCCGGACTCGAGGTCGTCGGTGGACTCCTGCTCATCGTCGGGCTCGGCACCCGCGTCATCGGGGCGCTGCTCGCCGTGACGATGGCGGTGGCCCTGGTCCTCGTGCACCTGCCGGCCGGCTTCTCCGCCGCCGAAGGTGGCTTCGAGTACGTCATGGTGCTCGGCGTCGCCGCCCTCGCCCTCGCCCTCACGGGCCCGGGTCGGTTCGCGATCGACGCGCTCATCCGCCGTCGCCACTGACCCCGGTACCACGACGTCGCCCACTCCGTCTGGCGCGACCACGGCCGCTCGCTCGCCCGTTCGGACGAGTGGGCGGCCGTTCGGCTAGAGCAGCTCGTCGACGTCGGGCGTCGTGGCGCCGCGCAAGGCCTCGTCCACCGAGGACCGGACGAGCGAGGACAGGAACCCGCCGGCGTTCTCGATCCCGATCTCCTGGAGGAGTCCGGTCGCCTGCTGCACGACGGCCCGCGAGAAGCTGGCAGCCGTCTCGACCGCCTCGGCGTACGCCTCCCGATCGGCCTCGGCGATGATCACCGGTTCCGCGCCCATCTCCACGACCAGTGCCTGGCCGATCGGCTGGACGGGTGCCGGAGCGGTGACGGCGAAGGACGTCTCGTGCAAGCGGGCGAGGTCGAGGCTGGTCCCCGTGAACACCATCGCCGGGTGCAACGCCAACGGGATGGCGCCCGCGCGAGCGGCCGGAGCGAGGACCGCGGTGCCGAAGCGAGCCGAGGTGTGCGCCACGAGCTGGCCCGGCTGCCACGCACCCACCGCCGCGAGCCCCTCGACCAGCGACGCGAGTTGCTCGTCAGGCACGGCGATCACGACGAGTTCGCTCCGCTCGACGACCTCGGTCGGATCGAGCACGGGGACGTCCGGCAACAGGGCGTTCGCGCGGTCGAGACTCTCCTCGGACACCGCGGTGATGCCGACGATCGCGTGTCCGGCACCGCCGAGGGCCGCCCCGATGACCGGGCCGACCCGACCGCTTCCGATGATCCCGACGCCGAGGCGGGCATTCCGACGGTCGGCGCTCACCGCATCGTCCGATCGTCGTCGGCCGGCACCGGCGTTGCCGGGGATTCGAGTGGTCCCTCGGCCTCAGCCACGGCCTCCGTGCCCGGCTGCGCCGTCGGTTCTGCGAGGTACGGGGCCGTCACCGGCTCGTCACCGGGCTGGTGTTCGGGGTCGAAGCTCGCCCAGCGGTGACTCCGGTCGGTCGCCTGCGCGACCACGATCGCCTCGGAGGCCGCCTCGAACATGCGAACCGCCTCGTCCCGCGCCATGGCCGGGAGCTTCGCGATGACCGGACCGGGCACCGTGTGCGCGGTCGCGGAGGCCAGGTCGAGTGCCCGCAGGAGCGGCCCCTGGTTGATCCGGATGCTCTGCAGCCGGGCGAGCGGCAGGATGTGCAGCTTCCGCCAGACCACCCCCTGGCGGAAGAGCAGCATCCCGTCGCGCAGCGCATAGCCCGTGCGCCGCCACGAGAACCAGTTGATCCACATCGAGCGACGGGGCGACCCGACGAACCCGACCCCGTCACGCGTCGAGAGGGCGGACTGCAGTGGAGCCCAGGCGCTGCCGTCGATGCGACCCGCGAGCATGAGTTCCACGACCTGGGCGGCGTCGACGAGCGATCCGACCGGCAACACCGTGTTGTTGCTCGCCCCGCGGGTAGCCTGCTCGAGGGAGAGACCGGCCTTGTTGATCCGGACCTTCCACCAGCCGAAGGGACGCCAGATGATCGGCTGCGACACCTCGATGGCGTGGATGCGACCCGGAGGGATGGTGTCGTTGGTCGTCGAGAACAGACCGAACCCGACGCGCACGCCCGAGGGGGTCGCGGCGATGCTGTAGCGGAGCGACTTCGTCACGCTCGACCAGATGAAGGCACCGAGGCTCAGCACCATCGGCACGAGCCAGAACCAGGCCCATTCGAGACCGTTCACGAGCAGGACGACCCCGACCACGACCGAGATCAGGACGATGACGGTGAACGGACTCAGCACGGTCGAGCCGACGAGACGTCCGAGGGTCAGCCGCACGACCGAATCCGGCACCGCCTCCTGAGGGTCCAGTTCCGGTGAGATGAAGTCGTCCACCCGCTCGGTGACGAACCGTGAGACGCCGCCGCCGTCCGGCGTCGCGGCGTCCGGCAGATTCGGGTCGACCGGAGCGGCGGCGGGCCGCTGCTGGCGCTCGGCGAGCTTCACGCCGCTCGCGAGGGTGAGCACGTCGCGGCGCAGGCCGTCGGCGTCCGCCGTGTAGAGGTACTCGAGCTTGACGTTCGCGTCCTGCCCGGCGACGCTCACGTTGATGCGGGAGGCACCGATGAGTCGGGCCAGCAGCGGCTTCTCGATGGAGACGCCCTGGATGCGGTCCAGCTTGGCCTTGCGGTTCGTGCGGAAGAGGATGCCGCTGCGGACCTCGACGGCCTCGTCGGTGACGCGGAAGGTGTGCATGCGCCACGAGAGCCAGAACACGGCGATGACCACGATGAGCCCGCCGGCGATCGCGAGGAGCACCCAGCCGACGAACCCGTGGTTCAGGATGTAGTCGATCGGGTCGGTCGGTTGCTCCATGCCCGGCGCCGGGATGAAGAACTCGATGAGCCGCTCGCGCAGGTTGGCGATGACGATGCCGAGGATGGCGACGAACGCGATGCCGCCGCGGAGCAGGGGCGTCGCCGGGTGCAGGCGGTGCCACTGACCGTCGACCAGGCTCTGCCCGGCGACGCGCGGAACGATCGCCTCGGCCGTCGGTTTGACGCGTGGCCCGGCAGCGGGCGCCTCGAACCGGGGCGGCGGTCCCTGCGGCTGCTGCTCGCTCACAGGCCGGTCCGTCGGCTCTCCGCCACGGCGACCAGGTGGTCGCGCAGTCCCTCCGCCTCGGCCTCGGGCAGCCCGTTGATCACCACGCCGGTGGAGGCGGATGCGGTCACGAACTTGAGGTCGGCCAGGCCGAACGCGCGCGAGAGGGGCCCGCGGTTGATGTCGACGAGCTGCATGCGACCGTACGGGACGGCGACGAAGCGTTGCCACATGATCCCCCGGCGGAACAGGAGGTCGTCAGCGCGGAGCTGGTAGCCGATGGCCCGGATCCGACGCGGGATGAAGGCCGCGGTGATCAGCGAGATGACCGCGAAGGCGGCGAACGGCCACCAGATCCACGTCCAGTCCCAGACGAGCGCGACGAATACGACCGCCGCGGTGACGATGAGGAGGCCGGCGCCCTCGGAGATGAACTCGATGGCGATGAGTTTGCGGCTCACCCGACGCCATTCGACGTCGGGGAGGTCCAGCCGGTGCCCGCCGGGAGCGGACGACTCGGCGTGTGCGGCCTCCGTGGCCGACGTCTCGTCGAGCGGTGTGTCGATCAAGGGCCGCTCGATGAGCGGTTCAGGTGTGGGACGGGGCTCCCCCGGGTGCGGCGTCGTCATCATCATCCTTCGGAACGGTGCAGAACCACTCGGCCACCAGAGCGGCGGCGACGAGCGCGACGGATCCCACGATGGACGCGATCACCAGCCACAACGAGCCTAGCGCGGGCAGGATCGGGCGGGTCAGGAGGAAGAGCATGATCCCGACGGTTGCACCGGCGACCAGGGCGCCCGCGTGGCTCGACGCCTTCGCGAGGGCGGCCACGCGCATGGCCCGGAACGGGTCGATCCGTCGGGTCGCGTGCCCGGTCGTGCTGCGCCGGATCGGCCAGGACAGGACGATGAGGATGATGGCGACCGCGACGAGGGAGACCGTGAGGGTGACGGGCGGGATGATCGAGGCACGCCCGGCGGACACCGACGCCACCTCGACGAGGAACCCGACGACCACGCCGACCCCGGCGAGGACGATGAGCGGCGTCGCGGTGGTCCGCCTCACGGCTGCGCTCCGTCGTCGGGGACCACGGATCCGTCCTTGGCGGCGGCGAGGGTGTCGAGGCGACCTACACCGGGCAACGTCGCGTCGGGGTCGAGCAACAGCCACGGCACGACGACGAAGCCGCGCTCGGCGGCACGCGGGTGCGGGACCGTCAGGCGGTCGTCGTCGATCGTCTCGTCGTCGTAGGCGAGCAGGTCGAGGTCGAGCGTCCGGTCGCCCCAGCGCTCCTCGCGGACCCGGCCGTGGGCCAGTTCGATCCGCTGGAGTTCGTCGAGGAGTTCGAGCGGCCGGAGCCGGGTCCGGACGATGGCGACCCCGTTGAGGTAGGCGGGTGCCGACTCGTCCACGCCCGCCGGCTTGACGGCGGCACTCGAGACGAGCGGCGAGGGTCGGACCTCGAGCACGCCGTCGACGGCGGCGAGGTCCTCACACGCCTGAGCGATCGTCGCGCGGCGATCCCCGAGGTTCGCCCCGAGCGCGATGACAGCCTGCACCGCGCGTGGCTTCGGTGGCCCCGGGCGTCGCGCCGGGTCGTGGATCGGGGTGCGCGACACCATCAGCCGGCCTGTCCGGTCTCGGCGCGATCCGCGGCGGTGCGCTCGATCGTCACCGCGACGTCCGCGAACGGCACCGTGATCGGGGCGCTCGGCTTGTGGAGGGTGACCCGCACCGCCTCCGCGCGCGGGTTCGACAGCACGACGGCGGCGATGCGCTCCGCGACGGTCTCGATGAGGTCGACCGGGTCGCGCTCGACCGCGGCGACCACGGCTTCCGCCAGCTCGCCGTAGTGCATGGTCGCGCCGAGTTCGTCGCCGCCTGCCGCAGGGCGGAGGTCGAGGGTGACCGTCACGTCGATGACGAACTCCTGCCCCGCTTCGCGCTCGAAGTCGAAGACGCCGTGGTGGGCGAAGGCCCGCAGGCCTGTGAGGGTGATCGAATCAGTCATCGGCTCCACCTTGCCATGCATCGAGGGTGTCGAGGGCGAGTCTCGTGGCGGCGACGTCGTGGACGCGGACGCCCCAGGCGCCGGCTTGGACCGCCAGCACGCTGACCACGGCACTCGGGAGATCGCGATCGGTCATCGGCGCGTCGTCCGGCAGGAGTGCGCCGAGGAACCGCTTGCGCGAGGCGCCGACGAGCACCGGATAGCCGAGCTCGAGCAGCAGGTCGAGGCGCGCGAGGATGCGCCAGTTGTGCTCGGTGTGCTTCGAGAAGCCGAGCCCCGGATCGACGACGATCCGCTGCGGATCGACGCCCTGACCGAGCAGGGTCGACACGCGGTCGTCGAGTTCGCGCGCCACGTCGACCGCCGCGTCCGTGTACGAGGCGCGGCTCGCCATGTCCACCGAGTGGCCGCGCCAGTGGCTGATGACGCAGTCGAGGCCGGATGCGGCCATGAACGCCGGCATCCGATCGTCCGCGAGCCCGCCGGACACGTCGTTGATGATCGACGCACCGGCGTCGGCTGCAGCTCGGGCGGTCTCGGCGCTCATGGTGTCGATGCTCACCCGCACCCCGGCCGCCGCCAGGGCCGACACGACGGGTGCGACCCGGTGTTGTTCCTCGCGGGTGTCGACCCGAGCGGCGCCCGGCCGGGTGGACTCACCGCCCACGTCGATGACGGTGGCCCCCGCAGCGACGAGCTCGAGGCCGTGCGCGACGGCGTCGTCGACGTCGAAGTAGCGGCCGCCGTCGCTGAAGGAGTCGGGCGTGACGTTGACGACGCCCATGATCTCGGGCTCCGTCGTCGGCGCCGCGGTCGTGCGTCGGCCGTCTGCGGGGACGGCGTGCCCGTCGTCGCTCGTCACCGGATCACCGGGCCTGTTCGGCGGTGGTGCCGATCAGCTGCATGAGTTCGGCCCGCGCGGCAGGATCTGCGAGGGCGCCGCGGCTGGCGATCGTAACGGTGGTGCTCGTCAGCTGACGCGAGCCGCGCATGGACACGCAGCCGTGCGCCGCCTCGAGCACGACGAGGACGCCGCGTGGGGCGAGTCGCTCCTCGAGGACGTCGGCGATCTGCTCGCTCAGTCGCTCCTGCACCTGCGGGCGGGACGCGATCGTGTCGACGACCTTCGGCAGGGCGCCGAGCCCGATGACGCGTTCGTCGGGGAGGTAGGCGATGTGCGCCGTGCCGAGGAACGGCAGCAGGTGGTGCTCGCACACGGAACGGAAGGCGATGTCGCGGACGAGCACGGCGTCGCTCGTCGCACCCTCCTCGATGGGGATCGTGCGAGCCAGGTGCTCACCGGCGTCCTGGCCGATGCCGCTGAAGAACTCCGCGTACGCGTCGGCGACGCGCGTCGGGGTGTCGGCCAGGCCGTCGCGGGCCGGATCCTCGCCGATCGCGTCGAGGATCTCCAGGACGGCCGCAGCGATTCGCGCTCGGTCGACGGACGGCCGCGAGGCCGAGTCTGCATCAGACTCGGCCTGCGCGGCTCCGGCCGCGGCGTTCGCGGGGTGCTCGCCGGGCGTCATGCGGGCTAGGCGGTCGCCGGTCGAGGCTTCGTGGCGCGGGTGCGCTTCGGCTTTACTGGCGCCTCCGGCTCCGGCTCGGAGCTCACGCCGCCGTCCGCCGCACCCGAGTCGATGGGGGCGGTGAACGTCGTCGAGCCGACGGCGGAACCGGACCCGACCGGGCGCTTCTTGCTGGACAGCCACACCGGACGCGCCGGGAGCTTCTTGACGTCCTTGAAGATCTCGGCCAGCTGCAGGTGGTCGAGGGTCTCCTTCTCCATCAGCTCGGCGGCCAGGCGGTCGAGCACGGCGCGGTTGGTCGTGATGACCTGCCAGGCCTCGTCGTGTGCGGCCTCGATGAGTTCGCGGACCTGGGCGTCGACCCGCTGCGCGATCTCCTCGGAGTAGTCGCGCTGGTGGCCCATGTCGCGGCCGAGGAACATCTCACCGGAGGACTGACCGAGCTTCACGGCGCCGACGTCGGTCGTCATGCCGTACTCGGTGACCATCTTGCGGGCGATGCCGGTGGCCTTCTCGATGTCGTTCGAGGCGCCGGTGGTCGGGTCGTGGAAGACGAGCTCCTCGGCGACGCGGCCGCCCATCGCGTAGGCGAGCTGGTCGAGCAGCTCGTTGCGCGTGACGGAGTACTTGTCCTCGAGCGGGAGCACCATCGTGTAGCCGAGGGCGCGGCCGCGGGGCAGGATCGTGACCTTCGTGACGGGGTCGGTGTTGTTCATCGCCGCTGCCGCGAGCGCGTGACCACCCTCGTGGTACGCGGTGATGAGCTTCTCCTGCTCGCGCATGACGCGGGTGCGTCGCTGCGGACCGGCGATGACGCGGTCGATGGCCTCGTCGAGTGCACGGTTGTCGATGAGCTGTGCGTTCGAGCGCGCGGTCAGCAGCGCCGCCTCGTTGAGGACGTTGGCGAGGTCGGCACCGGTGAAGCCGGGCGACTTGCGGGCGACGACCTCGAGGTCGACGCTCGCGGCCAGGGGCTTGCCCTTACCGTGCACCTCGAGGATCCGCTTGCGGCCGGCGAGGTCCGGGGCGTCGACGCCGATCTGGCGGTCGAAGCGACCGGGACGCAGGAGCGCGGGGTCGAGGATGTCGGGACGGTTCGTCGCGGCGATGAGGATCACATTGGTCTTGACGTCGAAGCCGTCCATCTCCACCAGGAGCTGGTTGAGGGTCTGCTCGCGCTCGTCGTGACCGCCGCCCATGCCGGCACCACGGTGACGACCGACGGCGTCGATCTCGTCGACGAAGATGATCGCCGGCGAGTTCTCCTTGGCCTGCTGGAACAGGTCGCGGACGCGGCTCGCGCCGACACCCACGAACATCTCGACGAAGTCTGAGCCGGAGATGGAGTAGAAGGGGACGCCTGCCTCGCCGGCGACGGCGCGGGCGAGCAGGGTCTTACCGGTTCCGGGAGGGCCGTAGAGCAGCACACCCTTCGGGATGCGGGCGCCGACGGCCTGGAACTTCGCGGGCTCCTTGAGGAAGTCCTTGATCTCCTCGAGCTCCTCGATGGCCTCGTCGGCACCGGCAACGTCGTCGAAGGTGACCTTCGGCGACTCCTTCGAGACGAGCTTCGCCTTCGACTTGCCGAACTGCATGACCTTGTTGCCGCCGCCCTGCATGCCGGACAGCATCAGCCAGAAGAACACACCGATCAGGAGCAGCGGCAGCAGGAGACCGAGCATCGACAGCAGCCAGCTCGGCTGCGGGACCTTGTCGTTGTACCCGCCGGAGGGGTCTGCGGCGTCGACGGCCTCGACCACGTCGGCGGCACGAGCGCCGACGTAGTAGAACTGCACCTGCTTGCCGAACTCGTCGTCCGCCTTCGTCAGCGTGAGGTCGACGCGCTGGTCGCCGTCCGTGATGACGGCCTCCTTGACCTGCCCCTTCTCGAGGAAGGCCAGGCCTTCCTGCGTGGAGACCTCACGGAAGCCGTTCATGCTCATCAGGCTGATGCCGATCCAGAAGACCAGAGCAGCGATGATGAGGTACGGGATGGGACCCTTGAAGAGGCGCTTGACGTTCATAGTTGAGAGGCCGGGACTGGCCCGTTCCCTTTCTGCAGGAGGGGTCGACGGGCGGAGCCGCGTCGGAAATCAGGCTACCCCCTCGCTGCTGGATGCCTCCCCCATGTTTGCCATGGGCTTAACGAGTGATCCAGGCGAGGTTCGTCGCTCGCTCAGGCGTAGACGTGAGGGGCGAGCACGCCGACGTCGCGGAGGTTGCGGTACTTCTCGTCGAAGTCGAGACCGTACCCGACGACGAAGTCGTTCGGGATGTCGAAGCCGACGTACTTGCACTCGACGTGGACCTTCGCGGCCTCCGGCTTGCGCAGGAGCGCGCAGACCTCGATCGAGGCGGCGCCGCGCGAGGCGAAGTTCTCGAGCAGCCAGGAGAGGGTGAGGCCGGAGTCGATGATGTCCTCGACGATCAGGACGTGACGGTTCGTGAGGTCTGCGTCGAGGTCCTTGCGGATCTGCACGACACCGCTCGACTTCGTGCCGGCCCCGTAGGAGCTGACGGCCATCCAGTCCATGGACAGCGGGATGCGGAGTTCGCGCGCCAGGTCGGCCATGACCATGACCGCGCCCTTCAGGACGCCGACGAGCAGGACGTCCTTCCCGGCGTAGTCGACCTCGATCCGGCGGGCGAGTTCGGCGAGCTTGTCGCGGATCTCCTGCTCGGTGACGAGGATGGTCGTGAGGTCGTCCGAAATGTCGCTCTGCTCCATGCGTCGAGTGTATGCGAGATGACCCGGACGCCGGTGCGCACCTCCTCCTCGCGGGGCCTGCCGTCAGCGCGCGGAGAACACGATGCGGCCGTCGCGGCGCATGGCCCGGCAGCCGGGCAGATCGATCGGTCCCTGCCCGGCCCAGTCGGTCACGAGCCGCGCGACCTCGATCGTCTGCGTCCTGGAGAGGGCGACCCCGAACTCGCTCTGCACGATGTACCGGATGACGCGCTGCCGGAGCGCGGCGGGGTTCGCAGCGAGCGCCGCCGCGCTGACGGAGATCCCGGCCTCGGCGTGCTCGACGATCTCCTCGATGGTCTCCTCGATCATCTCCTCGAAGGCCTCGGCGTCCTCCCGCATGGCGTCCGCGGTGCGGGCGAGCGCCTCCGCGATGCCCGGTCCGAGTTCGCTCTCGAGCACGGGGAGCACCCGCTCCCGCACACGGACACGCGTGTACGCGGCGTCGGTGTTGTGCGGGTCGTCCCAGGGGGTGAGGCCCATCGCGGCACACGCCTCGCGGGTCTGCGCCCGGCGGACGCCGAGGAGCGGGCGGACGAGGGCGCCGCTGACGGGCGACATCCCCTGCAGGCTGCCGGCGCCGGATCCGCGGGCGAGCCCGAGGAGCACCGTCTCGGCCTGGTCGTCGAGCGTGTGTGCGAGCAATACGGCCGACGCCCCGGCCTCGACGCGTGCGCCCTCGAGCGCCGCGTACCGGGCATCGCGCGCAGCCGCCTCCGGACCGCCGTCTGCACCGACCTCGACCCGCCGGACGAGCACCGGGTCGAGGCCCATCGCCCTCGCCTGGTCAGCCGCGCGGGCGGCGACGGCTGGGGAATCCGTCTGCAGGCCGTGGTCGACGATGACGGCACCGGCCTGCAACCCGAGCTTCGACGCCTCGAAGGCGGTCGCCGCGGCGAGGGCGAGCGAGTCCGCCCCACCACTTAGGGCGACGAGGAGGTCCGCCTCGCCCTCCGCCCTGGAGCCGGCCGCCGACCACCGGCCGATCGCGTCGCGGACCGCCTTCCGCAGTAGGGCGACGGACGGGTGGAGCGGAGGTCGGACGTCGTTCACGCGCTCCACGCTATTGCACGACGGCGGGCGTCCCCCGGTACCGGTGGCTCCTGGGCGCATCGGTTAGGGTTGGTCCTCGTCGGCGACCGTGCCGATTCCAGGACATCCAACCTCGCAAGGAGCAGGCTTATGGCCGAGTACGACGCCGTCATCGAGATCCCGCGGGGCAGCCGCAACAAGTACGAGATCGACCACGAGACCGGTCGGGTCTTCCTCGACCGCGTGCTGTTCACGAGCTTCGTCTACCCCACCGACTACGGCTTCTTCGAGAACACCCTCGGCGAGGACGGCGACCCGGTCGACGTGCTGGTCCTCCTCGACTTCCCGACGTTCCCGGGCGTCGGCATCAAGGTCCGTCCCGTGGGCGTGCTGCACATGACCGACGACGGCGGCGGCGACGACAAGGTCATCGCCGTGCAGTACAAGGACCCGCGCTGGGCGCACATCCAGGACCTCAACGACATCCCGCAGGCGACGCGCGACGAGATCGAGCACTTCTTCGTCCACTACAAGGACACCGAGCCCGGCAAGTGGGCTCGCATCGACGGCTGGGGCGACGCCGCCGCCGCCGAGAAGATCATCCTCGCGGGCTTCGAGAAGCTCAAGGCGGAGGGTCACTGACCCCCTGAGGCCCAGCCTCACCCCGCACGACGAAGCGGCCGACACCCTCGGGTGTCGGCCGCTTCGTCGTGCGGGGTGCCGCGATCAGCCGAGCGGTGCGCCGCGGTCGGCCATGAACGGCTGGGCGTCGATCGCGTTGCCGTTGATGCGGACCTCGAAGTGCAGGTGGCAGCCGGTGGAGGCGCCGGTCGTGCCGACGTAGGCGATGACCTGCCCCGCGGAGACCTGGTAGCCGACACCGACCTGGATGCCGCCGTCCACGATGTGCGCGTAGCCGGTCGAAACACCCGATCCGTGGTCGATGAGGATGAAGTTGCCGTAGGTGCCGTACCACCCGGCATAGGTCACCGTGCCGGAGGTCGCCGCGTAGATCGGGATCCCGCACCCGCCCGCGATGTCCGTACCCCGGTGGAAACTGCCCGAGCTGCCACCGCCGGTGGAGATCGGGTCGCGATAGCCGTAGGTGCCGGAGATGCTGCCGGACGCCGGGATGGCCCAGCCCTGGCTGCTGAGCTGACCGCCATCGGCGCTCTGCCCTCGGGCCGCAGCCTCGGCTGCGGCCTTCGCCTTCGCCGCGGCCACGCCGGCCTCGTAGTCCTGGACCGTCTTGGCCGTGGTGTCCTGCAACGCCGTCAACTGCGCGTTGAGCGTGACGATCAGCTCCTGGTTCTGCTCCAGCTTCGCCGCCGCCGCGGACGCCGCCTCCTGCGCGGCCTGCATGGCGGCCTGCGCGGCCTGCCGCAGCGACTCGCGTTCGTCGCGGGCGACGCCTGCCTGCTCACCGAGCGCCGCTGCGGTGTTCCGCGCGGCGACGGCCTGCTCGTAGACACCGTTGCTGTGCTCGGCGACCTGGTTCATGTTGCCGAGCTTCGACAGGAGGTCGGTCGCGCCCTTGCTCTCCCCGTCGAGGAAGAGGCTCAGGCTGAGGTCGGCACCACCGGAGCGGTACAGCTGGGAGGCGACCCGACCGGCCTGCTTGGTGGCCGTGTCGGCTTCGGTGGTCTTCGCGTCGGCTTGGGCCTGGATCGCGGTCGCACGGGCGTCGGCCTCGAAGAACGCCTCTTCGGCCGCCTGGAACTCGGTTCCGCGCTTCTGGGCCTCGTCCTGGGCCACTTGCAGTTCGTCCTGCAACTGGACGATGAAGTTCTTGATGTTCGTGACCTCGGCCGCCTTCGCGGCCTCGTTGCCCTTCGCCGCCTGGACGTCGTCCCATGAGGGATAGTCGGCTGCCGAAGCCGGTCCCGCGATGCCGAAGGATCCGACGATCGCGAGGGACATCACGACCGCGGCGGCGAGGCGTCCGCGCCAACGGGCGGAGGACACCGTCCCGGAGGTCGTCGTCCGGCCTCGGCGCGAGGCACCGGGAAGTCTCTTGCTCATGAAGTACGGCCCATCTCGGTTCGCTGCAGTCACATCGGTCACATCTGTACCACTGTCCACGGTACCCCCGGAGGGGTGGGGACAGCCCTCGGACACCCCGCGCGGCGCGGCCGGGCGGGCATGGTGCCACGCCCGAGGCTAACCCCGGCGATGTGCGGCTCAGCGACCATTCGGCGCCTGTCGCGAGATCCGCCGTCGAGCGGGACACGGCGGCGGGGGAACCCGATTTTGGATTCCGGGGTTTCATCCGTATGCTTGTCGCTCGGTAGTCATGAAGCTTCAGGGCTTCGCGGCCCTATCGTTTAGCGGCCTAGGACACCGCCCTTTCACGGCGGCAGCACGGGTTCGAATCCCGTTGGGGTCACCACCGACTACTGGAAAAACAGCCGCTCAGATTCAGGTATAGTGAGTCTGCGCGACTGCGAGAAGCACCGAGCAACACCAGCATCACCGCAGTTCGTATCATCACCAATTCAACATGTATGGCCCTGTAGCGCAGTTGGTTAGCGTGCCGCCCTGTCACGGCGGAGGTCGCGGGTTCAAGTCCCGTCAGGGTCGCAAAAGGTCGGAAGCCCTCTCGCAAGGGAGGGCTTCTGCTTTTGAGACATCGTCGCCGTTCGTGCAGCTGATGTACTCGGCTCTGTAGCTCAGTTGGTAGAGCGCACGACTGAAAATCGTGAGGTCACGGGATCGACGCCCGTCGGAGCCACGGAACCCCCACCTAGCTTCTACATGGTGGGGGTTCTTTTTTTGCCCGGCCTGCCACCCAGCCCGCCGAGGCCCGACACGATTTGCCACGCCCGTCCACGGTGACCAGACTCGCAGCGTGGAGTCGAGACCGTCACGCCGAGCAACCAGCCGCACGCGGCGAGCGACCGTCCGCCGAGCACACTGGGTGGCCGCCTCCGTCCTCGGCGTGTTGCTGAGCGCCTCGCTCGTCTCCTGCTCCGATACGCAGTACGGACTGCCACCTGACGAAGCCGTCGGCACGTGGCGCAGCGGAGACACCCTGCTCGAGCTGGCCGACGACGGAACCTTCGACGCCACCGCCTGGCCCTCGGAGGTGCAGTGCAGCTTCGACGAAGACCCACGCGAGAACGACGTCATCGACTTCTCCGGGACATGGGTCGTGGACAACGAGGGAACCAATCGGGACCTCGTTCTGCGGCCCGACGACGGCGCTTGCGAGACGTCATCGATCACCTCCAGCGTGCGGAGCGACGACGATCTCGCTCGCCTGTGCATCCACACCCGCGGGTCCCTGTCCGGCCCGGCCGAGAACTTCTTCACCCTCTATCAGGGTGATCCGCCGGAGATCGAGGATCCGGATCGCTGCCTGAACTACTAGCCGGCACCGGCTCAGTGGGCCTGCGGGCAGACCTGTCTCGCTTCCCCGCTCCCTGAGCCTGCCGAAGGGCCTCCGAAGAACTTCCACAATCGAGACAGCTCAGCATCTGGAATGTCAGTGGTCCATGGTGGACTTGATCCATGACCGAGAGCACCGCTTCCGCAGTTCGAGCTGGCGATGAGTACGCCGCGCAGCTCGCGGAGTTCTCGGACGAGTACGCGGAGATCTGCCGGCAGCAAGCTGTGTTGGCCGCTCGGGCGGCGCGGCTCCTCGCTCGCTCGGCGGCGTATGCCGACGCCCTCGCCGACTCGGTCGTCCCGGCCATCTATCCGCCGGCCGAACGGCAGGCCCTCTCCCGCCGATCCACTTGCGCAGCGCTCGCCATGGCTACGCGAACGCCCGAGCAGACGGTTCAGCGGGCGACGAACGAAGCGGAACGGCTCGTGAACGAGGCACCCGCCGTGCTCGCTTCGCTCGAGGCCGGCCGCATCTCGGCTCGGCATGCGCAGACGATCACCGACCAACTCAGCGACGTGCCGACAGCGGGCCGGGCGGCGTTCCTGGAGGCGGTGTTACCGGTCGCGGAGCAGTTGACCGACGCCAGCCTCCGCAAGCGCGCCCGTGTCCTCCGGGAGCGCCTCCACCCGGAGTCCATCACCGCACGTGCGGTCCGCTCCGAGGCCGACCGTCGCGTCGAGTTCGAGCCCGCGACCGACGGCATGGCGTGGGTGCACCTGTTCACGACCGCACCGATCGCGCAGGGCATCATCGAGCGGGTCGAAGCCACAGCAGCGGAGTCGCGCGCAGCTGGCGACACCCGCACCTGCGCCCAGCTGCAGGCGGATGCCCTCGCGGCACTGGCCCTCACCGGCGTGACCCCGCAAGATGTCATGTCGAGCCCGGTGCTCCCGCACCCGATCGAGGTCCAGGAGCACATCACGCCCACCGTGCAGATCACCGTCCCCGCGCTCAGCCTGGCCGGCGTCTCTGATGCGCCGGCGACCCTCGACGGATACGGCCCGATCGACCCGGAGACGGCCGCCCGGCTCGCGGTGAACGCGCCCAGCCTGACCCGGATCCTGGTCCAGCCGGAAACCGGCGCCGTCCTCTCAGTTGGGCGGAAGCAGTACCGCGTGCCGGCCGATCTCCAACGGGCGGTGCGCCTCCGGGACGGCACCTGTCGCGCACCCGGCTGCGGCAGGCGCGCGCGGGCCTGCGACTTGGATCACTCGCTCGCGTGGGAAGACGGCGGGGCGACGGACGTCGGGAATCTCGCGTGCCTGTGCCGACATCACCACCGGATGAAGCACCTCCCGGGCTGGAACCTCGACCACGGGCCCGGTGGTGTCCTGGACTGGACGACACCCGACGGGAAACATCATCGGACGGAACCCGATCCCGCTCCGTTCTGACCACCTCCGGTCCCCGAGCGTGTCGGAGGGTTCTTCGTGGGCACTTCGACAAGCTCAGTGATCGGAGGAGATTCACGGGGCGCGCTTCGGTCCCTGAGCTTGTCGAAGGGTTTCTCGTGCGCACTTCGACAAGCTCAGTGACCAGGGACGCACTCAGCGACCGGCAGCGGTTCACCGGACACACTCCGGTCCCTGAGCCTGTCGAAGGGCAGTCGGAGTGCGCCCGCTCGGTGCGCGCGAAGGACCGTGGCCGGCTCCCGCCATGCGCCTTCATCCGCAAGCCCGAGACATCCAGGGTCGATCGAGACAGACTGGTGGCATGAGTTCTGCAGACGACCGCACCACCGACGGACCCGACGACGCCCACCAGATCCCGGACGGCGTCGACGACGCGACTGTGGAAGCGGTCGGCAAGGTGACCGAGGCGCTCGAGGTGGTGGAGCAGGCACGCGGCATGCTCTACGGCTTCCACCGCCTCACCGGCAAGGCGGACCTCGCGCTGGGCGAAGCGGCAGACGCGCTCCGCGACGCCGGGCACACCGAGCTCGCCGATCGCATCGATCGTGAGCTCGTCGGGCGGAACGTCATCGACGGACGCTGGACGTTCCAGATCGTCGAGGACTACGACGGCAACTACTGGGAGCCGTTCCGCACGCTCGAGGCACACGTGCGCGATGAACTCGCCGGCGGGCGCCGCCACCTCGCGGAAGCCGCCATGAAGGAGGACCGCCGCACCCACGGCGCTCCACACCACGAGGCGACGCCACCCACCGTCTGACGCCAGCCCGGAGGCGCCGGCGGCCGTCCCAGGACAGCCCCGGCAAGCGGTTAGGCTCGATCCGATGACCGACACACCTGTCTCCCGGACGAAGTTCTCCCGCCAGCTGGTGATCGTCGGAGCCGCCGAGTTCGCCGACGCGTACGGAGCCGACGCACTCACGCTCGCCGCCCTGGCCCGACACCTGGACACCTCGGCGCCCGCGCTCCTCAAGCACGTGCGGAGCACCGAGGACCTCCGAGCCGCCGTCGCGTCCCTCGCACTGGCCCACCTCGCCAGCAGCATCGACATCGCGACGAGTGGCCTCGGCGGGACGCCGGCGCTCACCGCACTGGCCGAGACCTACCGTCGCTTCGCCCTCGCCTACCCCGGCCGGTACACGCTCGCCTTCTCGACGACCGACGTCCGGACCGTCACCGGCGACCCCGCCGATCGGGAACTCGTCCTCCTCGTCGAACGGACCCTCGCCGGACGCGGGCTCGACAGCGTCGCGATGACCGACGCCGGCAGGATCGTCCGCGCGGCCCTCCACGGCTTCGTCTCCCTCGAGCTCGTCGACGGCTTCACCCGGGGTGCCGAGCCCGGCGCGAGCTACGCTGTCCTCGTCGAGCTGCTCGACCGTTCGTCCGCGCTCGGATCACGCCACCTCCAGGAGACGCCATGACCATCGACCCGACCACCCCGACGGCTCCGACCGTCCTCTTCGTCTGCGTGCACAACGCCGGACGCTCCCAGATGGCGGCCGGCTTCCTGGGCGCGCTCGCCGGCGACCGGGTCGAGGTGCTCTCGGCGGGCAGCGAACCCAAGGACCGCATCAACCAGGTCGCTGTCGAAGCGATGGCGGAGCACGGTATCGACATCACGGCCGCCGTCCCACGCATCCTCACCACGGAAGCGGTGCGGGCGTCGGACGCGGTGATCACCATGGGCTGCGGCGACGCCTGCCCGATCTTCCCCGGCAAACGCTACGAGGACTGGGAACTCGAGGATCCGGCGGGGCAGGGCATCGACGCCGTCCGACGCATCCGCGACGACATCGAGGAACGCATCGCGGCCCTGTTCGTCGAGTTGGTCCCCTCCGAGACGTCCGAGTTCCCGACCTCGATCGGGTCGGTCGCAGGCAGGGCGCTGTCCGCTCACGGGTTCACCCGGTTCGAGCAACTCACCAGGGTCTCCCCCGCGGCGCTCGCCCGCATCCACGGCGTGGGTCCGACGGCCATCGATGTCCTGTCCGCAGCACTCGACGCCCGCTCGCTCGCCTTCGCCTCCTGAGCGCGATCGTCGGCAGCCGCCCGGCGTCGGCCCGCAACCCCATTGCTCAGCGCGACACCCGTCGTATCGTGGTCGTATGAGCAAGCACGCAGCGAACGACGACCGCATCCCCGAGGACACCGAGACCACCGAGGACTCCATCGAGCAGGAGGTCGACGGTGAGGACACGTTCCTCCCCGTCGCCGAGCCGACCTCAGGCCCCGCCCCCGCACCGTAACCCGAGGAAGCGTCACCTGAGCCGCCGGGGGAACCTGCGGCTCAGGGGCGGACGAGTGCTCGGAGGTCCTCCAGGGAGCCGTCGAAGACGTTCACATCGATGAACTCCTCCTTGCCGACGTAACCGGCCAGGCGTTCCCGGCTGGTGTACTGCCACAGGTCCCACGCCCGCCCGTCCGACAGGACCGGTGGTGTGACGACCGAGCGGATCCAGAGCGGGTTCCGCTCGTACGCACCCGCGAGGAACGCGTCGGAGTACCGCATGGTCGCGTAGATGATCGGCGGTCGCCCGTAGTGCTCCTCGAGTGCCGCGAGGAGCGGATCGAGGACGGCGGCGACCCGCTCAGCACTCGGAGGCGTCCGGCAGTAGTCGGCGTAGCACTCGAGATCGATGGTGATCGGCAGCGCCCCTGCGGTGACGGGGACGGTGTCGAAGATGTTCTGCGCCTGCGTCTCGGCCGGGCTGTCGAAGCTCAGGAAGTGGTACGCCCCGACGAGCAGGCCGGTCTTCTCGGCCGCCCGCTGCGCGCCCGCCCAGTTCGCGGCGAACCGTTCGTCCTGATCGCCTGATCCCTCGGTCGCCTTCATGATCGCGAAGTCGATGCGCTGAGCCGCGAGGACATCCCAGTCGATCTCGCCCTGATACGAGGAGACGTCGACCCCTCGCACCGCGTACGAGGCGGCCAGGATGGCGTTCGGCCGCACGAGCCCCATGGCGATGAGCGCCACGCAGACCACGCCGATCGCGAGCGTGCCGGCCGCCCCGACGACGAGCGGCCACCAGCGTCTCCAGAATCGGTTCATCGACTCACTGTGTCACGTCTCGGCCGGTCACCTCGCCGTCGTGCCCCGGCGCGTGATGGCTCACCGCGGATACAGGACGGCGGTCTGCGGGTCGACGACGAGGTCCACGGGATCACCGGTGGACCACCCGGCCGAGGCGAGCGTCGGCACCGTGACGTCGGCCGCGAGGAGTTCCGTGCGGATTCGGACGACGTCACCACGCGGTTCGAGGTCGGTGATGACCGCCCGGACGGCGCCGCCACCGGGAGCCTGGTCGGCGTCGAACACCTCCACCCGCGACGGCCGGAACGCGCAGGCGACGGCGGCCCCGAGCGGCATGGGCTCCCCCTCGACGACCGGGCCGACCGCGACCTCCGTCCCGTCGACCAGCCGGAGCCCGCTCCGCGTCCGCACGCCCGTCAGGAGGTTCAGGCCGGCGAGGTCGGCGGTGAACGCACTCCGCGGCCGCTCCAACACCTCCGAGGTCGGCCCCTGCTCGACGATGTGCCCGGCGTCGAGCACGACGACCCGATCGGCGAGGGTGTACGCGTCCAGCACCTCGTGGGTCACGAGCAGGGTCGTGCGTCCGCGCAACTGTTCGCGGAGCATGCGACGCAGCTGCGGGGCGACCGAGGCGTCGAGCGCGGCCATCGGTTCGTCGAGGAGGAGCAGCGCGGGATCCGGCGCGAGCGCCCGGGCGAGCGCCACGCGTTGCGCCTGACCGCCGGACAGCTCAGCGGGTCGGCGGTCCTCGAGGTGGGACGCCTCCACCGATGCCAACCGCCGCCTGGCGATGTCCCGTGCCTCGCCGCGCGACATCCCGGCGACGAGCGGCCCGTAGGCGACGTTGTCGAGCACGGTCCGGTGCGGGAAGAGCAGCGCCTCCTGGGCGAGCAGTGAGACACCTCGCCGGTGGGGCGGGAGCCAGCGCTCACGCCCGGCCTCACCCACCCGGAACAGTTCACGACCGCCGAGCGTCGCCAGCCCCGTGTCCGGCCGCAGGAGACCCGCGAGGACGGCGAGCAACGTGGACTTGCCAGCTCCGTTCGGTCCGAGCACGGCGACGGTCTCACCGGGGGCGAGCTCGACGGCGACGTCCCAATCGCGGGCGCGCATGGTCGCCCGCAGGCTGAGCGGTGAACCGCCACGCTCCGCCGGGATCATCGATCGACTCCGACGACGGGTCGCGGAGACGGTCGCCGCCCACGGGCCGGACGTCGCGTCACCGCTCCACGGGCACCGGCGACCCCGACGACGAGGACGGCCACCACGACGAGGACGAGCGACAGGGCGACCGCGGCGTCCGGATCGGTCTCGCGTTGCAGGTAGATCTCGAGCGGGAGCGTGCGGGTCACGCCCTGCAGACTCCCCGCGAAGGTGAGCGTGGCGCCGAATTCGCCGAGCGCCCGCGCGAACGAGAGGATGGCGCCGGAGACGATGGCGGGCGCGATGAGCGGCAGCGTGACCGTCCGGAAGACCGTGGTCGGCCGCGCACCGAGCGTCGCCGCGACCGCCTCGTAGCGAGCGCCGCTCGTGCGGATCGCACCCTCGAGACTCAGGACGAGGAACGGCAGGGCGACGAAGGTCTGGGCGAGGACCACGGCGGTCGTGGAGAACGCGATGCTGAGCCCGGCGTCGGCGAGCGCCGGGCCGAGCAGGCCGAGCCGGCCGAAGGTGTAGAGCAGGGCGATGCCGCCGACGACCGGGGGAAGCACGAGCGGGAGGAGGACGAGCGACCGCAGGAGCCGCTGGCCCGGGAACCGTGTGCGGGCGAGGACGAGCGCGAGCGGCACGCCGAACAGGACGCAGAGTGCCGTCGCGATGAGCGAGGTCCGCAGACTCAGGCCGAGCGCCGCGACCGAGGACTCCGAGGTCACGAGGGCGCCGAAGTCCGCCCAGTCGACCCGCAGCACGATCGCGACGAGCGGGAGCAGCACAAACGCCGCTCCGATCGCCGCGATGACGACGACCCAGCGGGGCACCCCCGAGCCCTGGTTCCTCATGCGGTCACGGCGCGCCGAAGCCGGCGTCGGCGAGGACACGCTGCCCGTCGGCGCTCACGACGAAGGCGGCGAAGGCTGCGGCGAGCGCGGGGTTCGCGCTGCCGGCGAGCGGCGCGATCGGATAGGTGTTGACGGCCTTCGAGGACTCGTCGAAGGCGATGCCGCGCACCGCGTCGCCCGCCGCGATGACGTCGGTCACGTAGACCAACCCGGCGTCGGCCTCCCCCGAGGTCACCTTGCCGAGGACGTCGGTGACCGACGACTCCTCACTGACCGGACTCAGCGCGACACCCGTGGCCTCCTCGACGGCGACGGTGGCCGCGCCGCACGGCACCTGCGGCGCGCACACGACCGTCTTGACACCGGGGCGGGCGAGGTCGGCGAAGGTCTGCACGTCGGCGGGGTTCGACGGCGGGACGGCGATCTGCAGGACGTTGGTCGCGAAGTCGGTCGGGTCGCCGTCGACGAGGTCGGCGTCGACCAGCTTCGCCATGTTCTTCTCGTCCGCCGAGGCGAACACGTCGCCGGGGGCACCGTTCGTGAGTTGCGTGACGAGGTCGGACGATCCGGCGAAGGTGAGCTCGACGCTCGTGCCGGGGTGCGCCTGCTCGAAGTCCGCCGCGAGCGTCGTGAAGGTCGTCTTGAGGGACGCCGCGGCGTACACCGTGATGGAGCCGCTGAGCTCGTCCGCCGTAGCTGAGCCGCTCGGTGTCGGCGCCGTCGCTGGCGCGGCGCAGGCGGATGCGGTGAGCAGGATCCCGATGCCGAGGGCCACGGCGCTGAGCAGTCGGGTGGAGCGACGGGGTGCGGTGCGGTTCATGTCTGCGCCTTCGGGGTCTCGATGAGGACCGTCGTGGCTTTCACGACGGCGATGGCTGTGGAGCCGAGTTCGAGGCCGAGTTCGCGCACGGCCTCACTGCTCATGAGCGACACGACACGGTGCGGTCCGCACTGCAGTTCCACCTGCGCCATGACCGTGTCCATCGTGATGTCCGTGACGATGCCGACGAAGCGGTTCCGCGCGGAGCGTCCGATCTCCGAGGGGTCGACGGGGAGGACGGCGTTCTGTCGGGCCAGCCGCGCGAGCGACAGCCCATCGACGACCGCACGGCCGGCGTCGTCCTTCGCGCTCACGAGCGCGCCCTGGTCGATCCAGCGGCGGACGGTGTCGTCACTGACCCCGAGGAACAGGGCGGCGTCTCGGATACGGATCTGCGGCATGGAGTCAGGCTAGTGCACGCATCCACGCCTGATCGCCGTAGTCTCGTCCGCATCCGCGTTCCCGGCCGCCCGTCGCGTACCGATGCGGCGACCCTCCGCGACGACGACCGCTCCGAAGCACCCGCATGAGATCACGACTGCTCGCCGCCGCCGCGGTGCTCGCCCTGGCCGCCGGGCTCACCGGATGCGCCCAGTCCGACGACGACGGCCCGGTCGTCGCCTTCTATGGAGACTCCTACACGCTCGGCACCGGCGCGAGCGACCCGGCGAACCGGTGGTCGACGGTGATCAGCGAAGAACGAGGATGGCGAGAGTTCAACCCGAGCGTGAACGGCCTCGGCTTCATCAACCACCGCGACCGCTTCGGTGACGACAGCGGCGATCTGCCCTCGCTCATCATCGCCGAACGCCCCGAGATCGTCTTCGTGACGATGGGGCTCAACGACGCCTTCAGCTTCGACCAGTCGGCCGATCGGATCCACGAGCAGATCGACGCCGACCTGCATCGCTTGCGCGACGCCCTGCCGGACGCGCGCTTCATCGTCGTCGAGTCCTTCTGGTACACGGACGAGCGCCCGGCGGCGATCGAGACGATCATCGATTGGGTGGCCGAGGCCGCCGACGAGATCGACGCGGACACCGTTCCCGGAGCGTCGCACTGGATCGAGGGACACCCGGAGTGGATGGCCGCAGACGGACTGCACCCGAACGACGACGGCTACGCCGAGATGGCGCGCCGCATGGACGCGGAACTCGACCGCCTCGGCCTCTGAGGCGTCGCCCCGAGTGGTCTCGCCACTCAGCCCAGGCGGATGCCCCGGTCCGCCATGAACGGCACCGCGTCGACGCGGGAGCCGCCGATCCTGACCTCGAAGTGGACGTGGCAGCCGCTGGAGGCACCCGTCGATCCGACCAGGGAGATGTTCTGCCCTGCGGACACCGACTGGCCTTCGCCGACGAGGATGCTGCTGTTGTGCGCGTAGCCGGTCATGACCCCGCCGCCGTGGTCGATGAGGACCCAGTTGCCGTAGGTCCCGAGCCACCCCGCGTAGACCACCTGGCCGGCATTGGCGGCGTAGACCGCGCGACCGCACCCGGCTCCGATGTCGGTCCCGGAGTGGAACGCGTTGACGCCCGGCACGGGTCGCCCAGGTCGTGGTCCGTAGTTGTCGGTGATCCTGCCGGAGATCGGCAGCGCCCAGCCCTGACCGCCGACCGCACCTGAACTGGCACCGCCACCGCCGCCACCACCACCGCCGCCACCGCCGGCGTTCGCTGCGGCGTTCGCGGCGGCTTCGGCAGCAACCCTCGCCGCTTCGGCTGCCGCGGCGGCCGCAGCTGCAGCAGCCGCTGCCGCCGCGCGCACCTCCTCGCCCTTGCGGTAGTCGGCTTCCGTGGCCGCGCGGTTCTCCTTGAGGACGATGAGCTGGGCCTCGAGCGTGGCGAGGTACTCCTGCTGATCGGCCACGGCGGTCTCGGCGTCCGCTCGAGCCGCGACCGCGTCGCCGAGGGCGGTCTCGGCTGCCGCCGCGAGGTCGCCGAGCGCGGCTTCGGCGATGGTGGCCTGCTCGGTGAGGAGGGAGGCCGTGTTCGCGTCCGTCTTCGCGCGGTCGTAGGTCCCGTCGGTCGACTCGCTGAGCTTGGAGATCGTGCTCAGCCGGCCGAGGAGCGCCTCGGGTTCGTCGCCGTCCAGGAACGCCGCGGTCGAGAGGTCCACGTTCCCGGACCGCAACCACGCGGCGACGAGCGCACCCGCCTGCCGCTTGGACGTCTCGGCCACGGTCGTCGCGGCGACGGCCTGCTCACGGAGCGACACGGCACGGTAGCTGGCTTCGTCGACGGCGAGCTGCGCCGCCTCGTACTCGTCCGCGCGCAGCACCGCTTCCGCCTCGGCGAGCACTGCGGCGTTCTTGAGCTCCTGGACGAGGCCTTCGATCTGGACGATGGTCGACTGCTTCGACGTCTCGCTCGACCGGGCCGCCTCGACGTCCTCCCAGCTGGGGTACTCCGCAGCAGCGGCCGGTTGCGCGAGTCCCAGTGAGAGGACGATGACTCCGGCCAGGGTCGCGGCGATGGATGCGCGACGGCGCGCGGGACGGAGGCGTGGCATGGTGCCCATCGTGCCAGCGGTGAGCCCTGTTCGGGGGGAGGCTCGCCCAGCGGGCACGGCGGGTTCAGCGGCGGGCGAGCACGAGGTCGAGCACGCGGTCGGCGACGGCGCGCTTCGAGCCGGCCGCCTCACCGACGAGCTCGCCCTCCCGGTCGATCACCACGACCTCGTTGTCGGGTGTGCCGAAGCCGTCGGTCCAACCGACGCGGTTGAGGACGAGGAGGTCGGCGCCCTTGCGGGCGATCTTGGCTCGACCGAGGGCCAGGAGCTCGTCGCGATCGGATGCGGTCTCGGCCGCGAAGCCGACGATGAGGCGGCCCGGCACGGCTGCCTCCGCGAGCCCCGCCAGGACGTCGGGGTTGCGCACGAGTCGCAGGGTCAGTTCGTCGCCGGTGTCCTCCTTCTTGATCTTGCGCTCGGCGATCTCGGCGGCCCGGTAGTCGGCGACGGCCGCCGCCATCACCACGACGCTCGCCTCCTTCGCCGCTGCGTCCATCGCGGTGGCGAGTTCCGCCGCGGTCCCGACGGGGACGACCCTGAGGCCGACGACACCGGCCGCCTCGGCCGCGACGTCCGCCTCGAGGTGCGCTGCGACGAGCACGACCTCGGCGCCGCGGGCGACGGCCGCCTGCGCGACCGCCAATCCCTGCCGGCCGCTCGAGCGGTTGCCGAGGAAGCGCACCGGGTCGAGCGGTTCGCGCGTGCCACCCGCGGAGACGACGACGCGATCGCCACGCAGGTCGCCGGCCGAGTCGCGGCCCTGCAGGAGCGCGAGTCCCGCCGCCACGATGTCCTCCGGCTCGCTCATCCGCCCCGGTCCCTCGTCGCCGCCGGTGAGTGCGCCGGTCTCCGGTCCGATGCAGGCGACGCCGCGCGAGCGCAGGAGGGCGACGTTCGCCGTCGTGGCCGGGTGCTGCCACATCTCGGTGTGCATCGCCGGGGCGAGAAGCACGGGTGCACGACTGGCGAGGATGGTGGTGCCGAGGAGGTCGTCGGACAACCCGGCCGCGAGCTTCGCCAGGGTGTTGGCCGTCGTGGGAGCCACGACGATGAGGTCCGCCCGCTGCCCGAGGGCGACGTGCCTGACCTCGGCGACGCCGTCGTACAGCGAGGTGGTGACCGGGTTCCGGCTGATCGCCTCGAGGGTGGGCAGCCCGACGAACCGCAGGGCGCTCTCGGTCGGGACCACGTGGACGTCGTGCCCGGCACGCACGAAGCCACGCACCACGCCGACCGCCTTGTAGGCCGCGATCCCACCCGTGATGCCGACGACGACGGTGCGACGGTGCGCTCCGGGTACTGCGTCCTGCGTGGTCATCTCGTCTCCTCGCCACCGGCGCTCCGGCGCGCGGTCCTCGTCTAGTCTGTCCTAGTCCGGCCGGCCGAGGAGGAACCCCCGTGTGCACCGTCATCATCGACTTCGAGCCGGGGCGCCCGTGGCCGATCGCCGTGCTCGGGCTCCGGGACGAGCAGCCGGGACGCGCCTGGGATCCACCCGGCTCCTGGTGGCCGGCGCTCGGTGACGGGGTCCGCGGCATCCACGACCGAGAGGCGGGTGGTGCCTGGTTGGCGACGAACCTCGACGCCGACGGCGGGCCGCGGGCGGCGGTCGTGCTGAACCGACGCGAGGACCTCCCGATGCCGGCGAGCGGGTGGGTCTCGCGCGGGGTACTCCCCCTGCAGGCCGTGACGACCGGGGTCGACGGCTCCGACGGCCGGATGGCCCGCTCGTGGAACCTCGTCGAGCTCCGCCCCGACCGCGTCGAGGTGACGAGCTGGGACGGCACGTCGCTCCGCTCGGTCGAGGTGCCGCCCGGTCTGCACGTCGTGACCCACGAGGGACCCGACCACCTCGACGTCCCCCGGGTGCGCCGGTGGCGGCCCGACTTCGTCGAGGCCCCGGCGCCGACAGGCCCGCTCGATGGCGCCACGGCCGCGTCGTGGGAGCCCTGGTTGCAGACACTGCGATCGACGACGCGCCTGGCGGCCGACGCGGACGAGGCCGTCGTTCGCATCGACGACCACGACGGCCTGCGACTCGCCTCGCTCTCCGTCACCGCCCTGTCCCTCGGCCCGCAGGGAGCGGTGCTGCGGAACGCCAGGCTCACCGAACCGGGCCGACTCCCCAACACCTTCGTCTGGGAGTGACGCGGGGTCCTCGGACGAGCCACGGGCCCCCGATCGGACTGGCGGCCGTGTGGAGGGCGCCCAGGCCCGCTCGATACTGTTGCACCATGGCCCTGAACCCCGTGCGACTGCGACTGCTCGAGGCCTTCGACCGCCTCGGCACGATCCGTGCAGTCGGCCGCGAGCTCGACCTGAGCCCCTCGACGGTCTCCCAGCAGCTCTCCGTCCTCGAGTCGGAGACCGGCGCCGCCCTGTTGGAACGACGCGGCCGGACCCTCGCGCTGACACCGACCGGAGCACTGCTCGTGGAACGCGCCAGGGCGCTCCTCGCGCAGATGGACGCCATCGAGGTGGAACTGGCCGAGGTCGAGTCCGAGCCGTCCGGCCGCTTCCGCATCGCCGGCTTCGCGAGCGTCATCGCCCCGGTCCTCATCCCGGCCGCGCGCGCGCTCGCCCAGCAGTACCCGCGACTCGAGGTCGAACTCATCGAAGTCGAACCGCACGAGAGCACCACGGCCGTCCAACGCGGCACCTGCGACGTCGTCATCACGGTCGACCAGGAGGACGGCTTCCTCCTCGACCCCTCGGTGCACAGCGTTCCGCTCACCACGGACCCGCTCCTGCTCATCGCACCGCTCGACCACCCGCTCGCCGGGCGCGACATGGTGTCGTTCGCCGAACTGCAGGCGGAGTCGTGGGCGCTCGACGCCCCGGGCACCTACCTCGGCGAACTCGTCCCGCTGCTGTGCCGACGCTCGGGCTTCGAACCCCGGGTGGTCGGACGGTTCACGAGCTACGAGGTCGTCATCGACCACGTCGCGGCAGGGCTGTCCGTCGCCGTCCTCCCCGACATCGCGATCGGCTCGCGTACCGACGTCGTCCGCAAGCCGATCTCGGGGATGAGCGAGCGGAAGATCATCGCAACGGCGCGGAAGGGCTCACTGCAGCGTTCCGCCGTCGCCGCAGCGCTCGCAGCCATCCAGCGCGCGACGGACGAGGCCGTCGCGCGCTGAGCTCGACAGGCGAGCGGTCAGCCGTGGTAGCCCGACTTGGCCATCGCGACGAGCGCGCCGACCATGCCGATGCCGCCGAGGACGGTGATGAGGGCGATCACGCCGATGAGGATGTCGTTCACGGTCATGCACCCATCGTACTGAACCTCGCGGGAGCCACGACTAGGGTTGGTCCGTCCCCCGAACAGCACCCGGAGCACCCCCATGATCACCTCGTCGAGCGAATCGCAGGCCGCCGCCTTCCGTGAGGGACGGACGCCACCGACGGAACAGCTCGACGCGGACACGGTCGTCATCGCCGTTCCGACCACCGACCCCGCGAACCCCTTCACCCTCTGCTCGGTGCTCTTCGGCACGGACGGCCGCGCGATCGTCATCGACCCGGGAACCGACACCCCGGAGGGTCGGGAGCATCTCCTGCGTGAGCTCCGCGACGTCGGCGTCACCACCCTCACCGGCATCGTGGTGACCCATCTCCACCCCGACCACCTCGGCCTGGCCGGGGTCCTGCGGGAGGAACTGGCCGCGCCAGTCCTGATGCACCGGCTCGAAGACGAGGCGGCCGGTTCGACGCCGCCCGGCCCGGCCGAGCTGGCCGCGGCCCTGGACGCCTGGGGCGTCCCGGCCGACGACACGACCGTGCGCCCCTGGAGTGAGGGCGCCGCCGCCCCGGCAGGCCACCTCGGCGACACCCGTGCCGATCGGACGCTCGAGGACGGCGAGCTGCTGGCCCTCCCCGGTCGCACGGTCCGCGTCATCCACACGCCCGGGCACACCACGGGGCACCTCACGCTGCGCGACGAGGACCGCGGCTACCTCTTCACCGGCGACCACGTCCTCCCCACGATCTTCTCAGGCCTCGGGCTCGGTGCACGGACCGCGGAGAACCCCGTGACGGCCTATCTGTCCTCGCTCGACCGCGTCCGTGAGCACGACGGCGACCAGGTGATCCCGGGACACGGCTTCCGCTTCACCGGCCTCGCCGAGCGGTGCGACGAATTGGCGGCCCATCACCTGCGTCGTGCGGACGAGGTGCGGTCGGTCCTTGCCGACGACCCCGATGCGGACGTCTGGACCATCGCCTCGCGCATCGGCTGGTCCGCCGGGTGGGACGCGCTGACGGGACTCCTGCGGGTGTCCGCGCTCACGCAGACCGACTGGCATCGGGCCCGCCTCCTGCAGCTCGCCGGCTGACGGCTACCCTCACCCGCCGGCGACACCTCGACGAGCCAGGGCACGCTCGAAGGCGTACAGGCCCCCGCCCGCTGCGCCGCCCGCGGCGAGGACGGCGAACGCGACGACCCCGATCGTCGACCCGAGTCCGATGGGCGCCGCGATGAGGCCGCCGACGACCGAGACGAGCACGGCCGAACCCCCGCCGGCGATCCAGGCTCGACGGAGCGGAGCGCGTTCACCCCAGTGGTCCAGCACGCCCAACGCGAGGAGCGCACCCACCGCCCCGACGGCGGCCAGCATGCCGCCGACGAGCCCACCGACGAGGACGGCGATGCCGCCGAGGTCGGCCGGGTGCGCGGAGACGGTCCCGACAGCCCCGAACAGTTGCGCGCCGGCGGCGATGACCGCACCGACGACCGCACCACCACTCACGGCGAGTCCGAACAGTGGGACGACGCGCAGGAGGGACCACCCCGGGTCGACCGCTTCACCGAATGCGTCCATGGCCATGATCGCCTCCTGCACCCGAGCCTCGTCGTCGAGGCGTCCTGGCGCTCAGCGTGGCACGGGGTCGGCCCGCCACCCAGCCATTGCACGGCGGGTGGGACGGGTGTAGGAGCAGGCGAGGCGGGTGTCCGAGGGGGACGTGCTACCAGCCCATGGTGCCGGGGGCGCCCTTGAACGGCCCGATGATCCCCGGCGTGATCCACCCACCGTAGAAGTCGCCAGCCTGGGCGTGCACCCGGACGCCGTCGACCTCGCAGGCCTCCATGCGCCCCGGGTAGACGGCGATCATGCCGAACAGGGGTGCGTAGCCCGAGCGCGGGTCCGGGTAGGTCCAGGCGGCCGCGGGCGCGACCTCGTCGCCCACCCGGACGTCGAGGTAATGGGCCTCACCCTTGAACTCGCACATGGTCGTGCCGTCGACCGGCACGAGGACGCCCGGCGTGAAATCGGCGGCCGGCACGTAGTACACGGGCGGGTGACTCGTCTCGAGGACGCGGACCGCCGACGTCGACTCCGCGATGACGGCTCCCCCGAACCGGATGACGACGCGTTCGTCGCGCGGCTCGACCCGGGGCGGGCGCGGGTACTCCCAGACGGACTCCTCACCGGGTCCGGGCTGGACGGGGACGGGTCGGCGGGAGCGAGAGGAGTCGGGCATCGTCCCACTCTGCCCGGTCCACCTGAGCGCCGACCGCGAATCCGACGGCGCCGCTCAGCCCTGCGGTGCCGGTCGGCGCAGCACCGACCACAACAGCCACCCACCCGCCACGGCGTACGACACCAGCAGGAGCACCACGGCCGTCCCACCGAGGTCGAGGACGACCGGGATCACCGGTGAGCCGCCGAGCCCGGCGTCGGTCGTACTCCAGTTCGCCGTCAGCAGGGCCAGCACGATGAGCACGACCCCGGTGGCGAGGAGCGGGCCGGCGGTCGCCCACACCTTCTGGCGCGTGGTCCAGGCGCGTGCCCGCCAGAGCATGACCATGCCGGCCACCCAGCCGACGAACGGGACGACGAGCCCGCCGAGCATGACGACGAGCGCGGTCGCGACGGCGAACCCTGGGCGTTCGAGCAGCTGCTCGGCGAACGGACGGTCGTCGGATGCGCTCATCGGTTCCCTTGCTCGTCGGGCGGCCCCTGTGGACCGTCGGCCTCAGCCTGCCATGTCCGGACGCTCCGTGCTGCGGAGAACGGTATGACGCGTCAGCGGGCCTCGGTCGACCTCGCCCGGACGTGCATGCGTTCGCCCTGCTTGCCGAACAGGCTGAGGAACTCGACCGCTCCGGCCTCCGCCCGCCCGAACCAGTGCGGCACTCGGGTGTCGAACTCGACGACCTCGCCCGCGGTGAGGACGAGGTCCTGATCGACGAGCAACAGGCGGAGCCGGCCGTTCAAGACGTAGAGCCACTCGTACCCCTCGTGCACCTGCTGCGTCCCGGGGGTCTGCGGACCAGGTCCGCCGTGGATGATGCTCTTGAACGCGTGCAAGCCTCCCGGCCGGCGGGTGAGCGGCACGATCGTCTGGCCGTGGCGCTGGACGGGTTTCAGATGCACGCGGGGGTCACCGGTCTGCGGGGCGCCGACGAGGTCGTCCAGCGGGACCTGGTGCGCCTTCGCGAGCGGCAGGAGCAGTTCGAGGTTCGGTCGGCGCTGTCCGGACTCGAGCCGGGACAGGGTGGAGACCGAGATGCCGGTCTCGGCGGAGAGCGCCGCGAGGGTGGTGCCGCGGTGCTGCCGGATCGCGCGGAGACGCGGCCCGACCGCGTCCAGCACCCCGTCGATCGACCGCTGCTCCTCGTGTCCATGCGCCATGGCTCGATTCTCCGGGGCCGTTGCCGTTCCAGCAAGGTTTCTTGCCACTTCGGCACACTGCGATGCACGCTGGACCCCGCACCGCCCCTCGACCGAACGGAACGATCATGACCACGCCCGCCCACATCCCGTCCGCCGCCGCACCGGCCCCGACCGAGCTCGTCGACGCGATCATCGTCGGCGGCGGTGCGGCCGGACTCAGCGCCGCCCTCATGCTGGGCCGCTCGCGTCGCTCCGTCATCGTCGTGGACGGTGGCCAGCCCCGGAACGCCCCGGCCGACGGCGTCCACGGCTTCCTGTCGCGTGACGGCATCCCCCCTCGGGAGCTCGTCCGTCTCGGGCGCGCGGAGGTCGCCGCCTACGGGGTCCTGGTCATCGACGCCCAGGTCGGCACGGCCGTCCGCGACGACGAGGGGTTCGTGCTGACGACGACGGACGGGGCGTCCCTCCGCGGTCGACGACTGCTCATCGCCACCGGCACGGCCGACGAACTCCCGGACATCCCCGGACTCCGCGAACGCTACGGGCGCGACGCCCTCCACTGCCCGTACTGCCACGGCTGGGAGGTGCAGGACCGGGTGATCGGCATCCTCGGGACGGACGCCCAGGCGGCGGCGCACCAGGCCCAGCTGTTCCGACAGCTGAGCGAACGGGTCATCGTGCTGCGCAACACCGCCGAGGCGTTCGATGGCGAGCACCGGGCCGCGTTCGACGCCCGCGGCATCGAGGTCGTCGACGGCCTCGTGGAGCGGCTCGAGGTCGAGGACGACCGACTCGTGGGCGTCCGCCTCGCCGACGGCCGGACCGTCCGCGTCGACGCGCTCGCGGTGGCACCGGTCGCCCGGGTGCACGCGGCGGCCTTCGCCGAGCTCGGCGTGCAGACGCAACCGCACCCGGCTGGTGCGCACTACGGCGATGCGATCGGGGTCGACGCGATGGGTGCCACCTCGGTCCCCGGCGTGTGGGCGGCCGGGGACGTCACCAGCCTGCGGCCGCAGGTCGTGCAGGCGGCGGCCGCCGGGGCGATGGCCGGCGCGGCGATGAACGCCGACCTCGTGCAGGACGACGTGCGTCGCGCCCTCGCGGAGCGGTAGAACCACCACTGTCGCACCGGCGGCGGACATGGGACGATGACGGCACGGGACGAGTGGTCCCGTGCCGTCCGAAACCTGGGGAGGACGCACATGCCTGGTACACCGAGCACCATCGACGACTACCTGGCCGCGCTGCCGACCGACCCCGCCGACGCCATCGAGGAGATCCGTCTCCGCGTGCACCGGATCGTCCCGGGGATCACCGAGGCGATCCGCTACGGCATGCCGACCTTCATGCTCGACGACCGCTACCTGCTCTACCTCGGCGCGTGGAAGCACCACATCGCGCTCTACTCGATCCCGCCGTTCGACGAACCCCTCCAGTCGGCCGTCGCCGACTACCGCGCGGCGAAGGACACGCTCCAGTTCCCGTTCAGCCGGCCGATCCCCTTCGAGCTCATCGATCAGATCGTCACCGAGCTGCTGGCCCGCCGCCGCGCCGCCGACGCCCGCCACGAGCACTGAGGACCCGGCCTCGGTCGAGCGCGTTCAGCCCTGCGCCACCCACAGCCCGACCGTCGCGAGGGCGACCGTCAGCGGCGCCACCGCGAACCCGAGCGCGATGAAACGGCCCCAGCCGAACTCGACGTCCGCCGCCTGCAACCGGCTGTGCCAGAGCAGGGTCGCGAGGGCCGCCCACGGCGTGATCAGCGCCCCCGCGTTCACGCCGATGAGCAGCGCGGCGAACCGCACCGGGTCGCCGGCCACCGGCTCGAGCGCGAGGTAGGCCGGCAGGTTGTCGACGAGGTTCGCGCTGGCCATGCCGACTCCGGCCAGCTGCAGGAGCGCCGGAAGGGAGTCACCCGTGCCGGCGATCGATGCGAGCAGACGCGCCAGCCCCATCGCGTGGGCAGCCTCGACGACGAGGAAGAGCCCGGACGCGAGGAGGAGGAGCTGCCAGGGGACGAGTGCCGGGCGGAGCGCGCGCGGACGTCTGACGAGGAACACGACCACCAGCACCACGGCCGCTCCGAGCGCCGACATCCACACCGGGATCCCGGACACCAGCAGCGGCAGCAGCACGAGCACGACGAGCCCGGAGACCCACAGCAGCACGCGATCGTCGTCGCTCGGCTCGACGTCCACCGTGTACCGCCCGGCGAGCTGTCGCCGGTAGACGATCGCGAGGACGACGCACGGGACGACGACCGCGATGATCGCCGGCACGAGCAGAAGCGCGGCGAATCCTCCCGGCCCCAGCGGGCCGCCACCAGATGCCGCCGAGGCCTCGTCGATCGCGTGCTCGGCGAGGAGGTTCGTGAGGTTCGAGACCGGCAGCAGCAGTGACGCCGTGCACGCCAGCCACACGGTGGTGAGGGCGAAGGGCACCGGCGAGAGTCCCGCGTGCCGGGCGAGCGTGATCACGACCGGCGTCAACAGGACGGCCGTGGTGTCGAGCGAGAGGAACACGGTGCTGAGCGTCGCCAGCGCGACGACGAGCACCCACAGCAGCCAGGTGCTCCCCCGGCCCCACCGCACGAGCCGCGAGGCGACGAGGGTGAACAGTCCGGCGTCCGCAGCGAGTTCGGCCACGACGGTGATCGCCACGACGAACAGGAGGATCGGCCACACGCGATCCGCGATGCCGAGCGCCTCGCTCCCCGGGAGGATGCCGGTGAGGATCGCGATCGCGCCCACGACGAGTAGGACGACACCGAGCACGGCACTGCGCACGACGCCTCCTCCATCACCGGTCCGTCGGTGCGCTGCGGCCCGCTCGGCAGTCGATCATACGACGGCCGTTGCGGCGATCGCCGTCGGGACGTCAGCAGATCGGCTGCGAGATCGCCCCGAACTGGGGGCATCACCAGCCTTGGAACCGCATCGACGGGCTGAGAGCATCGGAGGACGTGCCGAAGCAGATGCGTGGTGCTCTGGCCGCCCACGCTTCCGGTGCGCCATCAGCACCGGAGAAAAGGGGAACACCGTGGGTCGACTGCGAACCGAGCGAGCCGACGATCCGCGGACGTCCCTGACGAGGCGCTGGGCCACCGCCCTCGCCGGATCGGTCGCCACGGCGGCGCTGCTCGTCGGGGCACTCGTCCCGGCCACCGCCGCAGTCGCCGACAGCGCACCGGTCGACCCGGCAAACCCGCTCACCCCGACCACCGTGACCGCCGACGCCCTGCCGACGCCCCAGATCGACGGCGTCGTGTGGGACCAGGTGGTCGCGGGCGGAACGGTGTTCGTCGGTGGCCAGTTCACCACCGCCCGCCCGGCCGGAGCCGCCGTCGGCGTCGGGACCGTCCCGCGCTCCAACTTCCTCGCCTACGACCTCGCGACCGGTGCGTTGCGCACCGACATCACGACGTCGTTCGACAGCCAGATCCGGGCCATGGCCGTCTCCCCGGACCAGTCCCGGCTGTACGTCGCGGGTTCCTTCACGAAGGTGGACGGCTCGACCCGCTACCGCGTCGCCGCGTTCTCCCTCCCGTCGATGACCCTGGTCTCGACCTTCGCGCCGACCGTCAATGCGACGGTCGAGTCCATCGCGGTGACGTCCGGCAGCGTCTACCTGGGCGGCATCTTCACCTCGGTCCAGAAGACCGAACGGCTCCGAGGAGCTGCGCTCAACGCCACGAACGCGGCACTGCAGCCGTGGAACCCGTCGGTGCTGGGCGGCTCGGTCAAGGCGATCGTCGTGTCGCCGGACGGGTCGAAGGTCGTCCTCGGCGGCGGATTCACCTCGATCGGCGGATCGGCCGAACCCGGACTCGGCATGGGTGCCGTCAGTGGCGACACCGGTGGGATCCTGCCGTGGGCCGCGAACTCCATCATCCGCAACGGTGGGACGAAGTCGTCCGTCTTCTCGCTCTCCTCCGATGCCGACAGCGTCTACGGCGTCGGCTACCAGCACAGCCAGGGTGGGAAGGCCACCGAGGGCACGTTCCGGATGCGCTGGTCGGACGGCGGCCTCGACTGGCTGGCGGACTGCCACGGCGACAGCTACTCCGTGCAGGTCGTCGGCGACGTCGTCTACACCGCGGGTCATGCGCACGCCTGCGACAACACCGGCGGATTCCCCAACTCGGACGGTTACCACCGCGCCGTCGCCTTCTCGAAGCAGAGCGTCGGCCGGGTCGCCCACAACACCCCGCCCGGTGGCTGGACCTACGGCAACTTCGAGGGCAACCCGGCCACGCAGCTGCTGCACTGGTTCCCGGACATGAACGCCGGAACCTTCACCGGACTGAACCAGGGTCCGTGGGACGTCACCGCGGGCGGCGACTACGTGCTCTACGCCGGCGAGTTCACCACGGTCAACGGCGCTCCGCAGCAGGGCCTCGCCCGGTTCGCCACCCGTGCGGCGTCGACGAACGCGCAGGGCCCGCAGCTCGGGGGTTCGAAGATGACCCCGCGCGTCACCGGCGTCGGCGGTGGCGCCGCGAAGGTCACCTGGCCCTCCAACGAGGACCGCGACAACGCCGTGCTCCGGTACGACGTCATCAGAGACAACGCGACCACCGCACCCGTGTTCACGGTCAACGCGGCCTCCTCGTTCTGGGACAAGCCGGATCTGACCTTCGTCGACCAGGGGTTGACCCCTGGTCAGAGGTACTCGTACCGGGTCAAGACGACCGATGCGGCGGGCAACACCGCCTGGGGCGACAACGTGTCGTTCACCGCCACGGACGGCGCTCCCATCGCGTCCACCGACCTCGACCGCACCGTCCTCGCGGACAGCCCGTCCCATTACTGGTCCCTCAACGAGGCGTCCGGCACCACCGGCGGCGACTGGGTCGGCGGCGGCGACCTGCAGCTGACCGGCACGACCCTCGCACGCGGCCAGGCTGGAGCGGAGTCCGACGGCAGCGGCACGTCCACGGCCTTCGGCGGCGACGCGCGGGGCGTGACGGCGACCACCGAACCGTTCACCAACCGCTTCACCCTCGAGGCGTGGGTCCAGACGACGACCACGTCGGGCGGGCCCATCATCGGCGCTTCCAACGGCACTGCGCTCGGCTCCGGCAACCGTGACCGGCTGGTCTACCTCGGCAACGACGGACGTGTCCGCTTCGGCCTGTACCCGGGGACCGTGCGCACCGTCACGTCGACGAGCGCGGTCAACGACGGCGCGTGGCACCACGTGGTCGCCGTCCTCGGGAACACCGGCCAGCAGATCTACATCGACGGCGTCCTCGAGGCCGAGGACACCGGAACCGTCCGGGGCCAGGACTACAGCGGCTACTGGACCGTCGGCGGCACCTCGCTCTCCGGCTGGCCCGACCGACCATCGAGCGACCACTTGGACGGCAAGCTCGACGATGTCGCGGTGTACCCGCGGGCGCTCACCGCCGCGCAGCTCGCCGCGCACCACGCCGTCGGCACGGACGGCATCGCGCCCGAGCCGGAGAACCAGGCGCCCACCGCGGCCTTCACCGCGACGGGAGACCTCCTCACCGTCTCCGTCGACGGAACCGCCTCGACCGACGCCGACGGCACCGTCACCGCGTACGCCTGGGACTTCGGCGACGGCGCGACCGGTGCGGGAGCCACGGCGAGCCACACGTATACGACGGCAGGCGACTACACCGTCTCCCTCACAGTGACCGACGACGACGGATCGACTGCGACGGCGACCCGCTCCGTCACGGCCACCGCTCCGGTCGTGCCGGAGCCGACGGCGACACCCTTCGCGTCGGACACCTTCGACCGCTCGGCGACGAGCGCATGGGGCGACGCCCCGACCGGTGGCACCTGGACGGTCACGGGCGGGAAGACGGCGTTCGCCATATCCGCCTCGACCGCCACGATCCAGGCTCCCGCCGGGGGCACGCGGACCGCACGCCTCAACGCCGTCTCGGAGGCCTCGGCGGACGTGCTGACCGATGTGGCCCCCTCGGTCATCGCGAACGGTGGTGGCGCCTACTACTCGGTCATCACCCGTCAGGTCGGTTCCGTCGCCTACTCGGCACGCCTCTGGTACCGCGCGGCGAACGACGTCCGTCTGCAGCTGCTGTCCGGATCGACCGTGCTCGTCTCGCAGAAGGTCGACGGACTGACCGCAGCCGCGGCCGACGCCCTCCACCTGCGCGCGGTCGCCGGCGCCCCGGTCGACGGCGTGACCGCGCTCAGCGCCAAGGTGTGGGCGGGGTCGGCCGCGGAGCCCGCTGACTGGCAGGTGACGGCTTCGGACGCCAACGCCGCACTGCAGGCACCCGGCGGCGTCGGACTGTCCGGCTACGTGTCCGGGTCGGCGACCAACGGGCCGGTGACCTTCACGGTCAGCAGCTTCGACGCGATCGCCGCCGGGGGACGTGAGGCGGCCGCCACCGCGCCTGAACCGACCGATCCCGCCGACCCGACCCCGGTCGAACCGACGGAGCCGGTGACCCCCACGGAGCCGACCACACCGGTCGAACCCACGGAGCCGACCACGCCAACCGAACCGTCGGAGCCGACTGCGCCGGCCGAGCCGACACCGCTCGTCTCCGACGACTTCGCCCGCACCGTGACGAGCGGCTGGGGTGACGCGACTGTCGGTGGCACCTGGACCCTCACGGGTGGGAAGACCGGCTTCGGCGTCTCGTCGGGCCGTGGCACGATCGCGGCGACCCCGGGCGCGACCCGGACGGCGATCCTCGCTGCCACCCCCGTGACCGCCGCGCAGACCTCCGTGAGCTTCTCACTCGACCAGGCACCGACCGGCGGTGGACAGTTCGTGTCGCTCATCACCCGGCAGATCGGCGCGGACCGCTACGTCACCCGCGCCTGGGTCCAGGCCACCGGGGTCGTCCAGCTCCAGGTCCAGCGCAACGGCAGCACCATCAGTGCGGTGAACCTGGCCGGGACGGCGGTCACCGCAGGGACCGAGATCCATCTCGTGACGAGGACGACTGGCACGACGAGCACGACGATCGAGGCCAAGGCCTGGACCGGCGCCACCGAACCCACGGCCTTCCAGCTCACCGTGGTCGACGACATGGCGGCGTTGCAGGGCGCCGGTGTCGTCGGGGTCGGCTTCTACCTCTCCGGTTCCGCCCAGGCCGCAACCAGTGTCTCGTTCCGCGACCTCCGCGTGCTGCCGGTCGGCTAGTCCGGCCTCTGGTCGCACCCGGAACCACGCCGCCGCCATCCCCGCTCCGCCATCGGAGGGGTCAGGCCCGAACCCAGCGCCCGATGAGCTCGAGGAGCGCGGTCTCGGCATCGGCCGCGGCCTCGACACTCGCGAAGGTCACCACACCACGGTCGGGCGCCGCCCAGACGACGAGACCGGACGGGTCCTCGAACCGGAACCCCTCGGCGTCGGCCCGCCGCTGCACGCCCCGGTGCAGCACGATACGGATCCGGTTCGCCGGGTGCAGGGCGAAGGTCACGCGGTCCTCGCCGGCGTAGACGAAGCTCGGTGCCTTCCACTTCAAGTGCTCCGAGAACCCCTCGTCGGAGGCCATGATGGCCTCGCGCAGCCGCACGACCGCCGGCTTCAGCTGGTGCGAGAGGGAGTCGAGGTAGGCGTCGACCTCGGCGGAGGTCATGGGGTCAACCCGTCGGGCGACCGACGTACGCCGCGACGTCGCCGGATCCCCAGATCGAGCCGACACGCGTTCCGGCCCGCTCGTTGGCCGCCTCGACGATCTGCCCGTTCCCGAGGTAGATCGCCACGTGGTAGTAGTCGTAGCCGCTCGACCAGAAGATGAGGTCGCCGCGCTGCTTCTGGCTGTACGGCACGAGGCGCCCCTGCGACTGCATCGTGTAGTACTGGTTCGTCGCCGAGTGGGTACCGATGCCGCTGCCGTACGCGGCCCGGGTGAGGCCCGAGCAGTCCCAGACGTCGGGGCCGGAGCCGCCGAGCTGGTAGCCCTTGCCGACCTGCGCGAGCGCGAAGGCGATCGCCGACTCGACGCCGGCGGAGTTCGGCGGAGCGACCGGGCTGCCCCCGCCACCACCGCTGGAGGCACCGCCGCCGCCGCCACCGCCGCCGCTACTCGAGCCGCCACCACCCGACGAACCGCCGTTCGAGGCCGGGGGCGTGTTCGCCGCTGCGGCCGCCGCAGCTGCTGCGGCCTCCGCCGCCTGACGGGCGGATTCACCGGCCGCGTAGCCGCGCTCGGTCTCGGCCGTGGTGTTCTTCAGAGAGGCGAGCTGCGCGTACAGCTGCTCGGCCTGCTGCTCCTGCGCGGCGACCGCGGCCGATGCGGCAGCCGAAGCGCTCTCGGCCTCGTCGTACTTCGTCTGCGCCTCGCCCTCGAGTCGCTCGCGTTCGGTCTTCGCGACCTCCGCCTGGTCGGTGAGCCCGGACGCCGCATTGCGGTCCGTGACCGCCTCAGCGTAGCTCGCGGCGTTGCGCTCGCCGAGCTTGTCCATGACGGACAGCCGCGACAGGAGGTCGTCGGACTTCCCCGCGCCGAGGACGAGGTCGAGCGACACGTCGCCGCCACCGCCTCGGGAGAGCTGCGCGATGAGCGCGCCGGCGCGCTGCTTCGACACCTTCGCGGCGGCCGCAGCGGCGTCGGCCTGCGCCTGGAGGGCGGACTCGCGCGCGGTCGCCTCGGTCACGGCGTCCTGCGCCTGCCGGTAGGACTCCGCGGCGATCTGTGCCGTGCGGAACGCGGCGTCGGACTGCTCCTGCAGGGAGGTGATGAGTGCGGTGATGTTCGTGATCTCGGCGGCCTTCGCGGACTCGCTCGACTTCGCCGCCTCGACGTCCGCCCAGCTCGGGTAGTCGTCCGCATGGGCCGGCAGCACCCCGAGGGTGAGCGAGGCGGTGACGACGCCGACGGAGACGGCCATCGCCAGCCAGGGACGGCGGCGGCCGTACTGCGCACCGGGCGTTCGTGCGGGGGTCATCATTCTCCAGTCCGACGACACGATCACTCCGACACCGGCGGGTCGCGGTCGACATCGTGTCACAACAGTCACAATAGAAACTTTGATCACACTAGCCACTCTCGTCCCGCAGCACCAGCTCGAATGCCCCCGGACTGGGCACGGAGGCGCGTCGAAGGGCGCGCCGGACACCGGGGCCCGCACCTCGACACGCTCAGTGACCGGAGCGGGTACGCCGGGCGAACCGGTCAGGCGGGTTCGACGTCCTCGGGCGACCAGCGGGAGGACTCGCCAGAGCGGATGATCGCCAGCAGCTGCGAGCGCAAGGCAGACTCGTCCGGCAGCTCGGGGAAGACGTCGGCTTCCAGCCGGTGGGCGGCGAGCCAGGCCTCGTCGCCGGCCGCGGTCCGGCTCACCACGTGCCGCCGGCGGTCGTCGGCGGCCGCGATGCGCTCGATGAGCCCGGCGCGTTCCAGTCGGTCGAGGGTGCGCGACATCGTCTGGTTCTGCACCCGGGCGCGGCGGGCGAGGTCCTTCTGACTCGCCGGCCCGCTGTCCAGGAGGTGCAGGACGATGAGGCCGGCGTGCGTGACGCCGATGCCGTCCAGAGCCTGCTGCCAGGTGTGCTCGATGAGGCGCGCGGCGGTCGACAGCAGACGCCCCGTGGGCCAATCCGCCATCGGATCGCGAGCGGCGTCGGCGACCACGCCGTCGGTCGCACGCACTCCATCCATGGCACCAATGTAGCGCCCGCGCCTCGGAGGGGGCCTCCACCAGCCGCCGCAACGACCCGGGGCACGCGTGCTGTCCCCCAATCCCTTGTCTGTCGGCCGAGCGACGAAGTCCGTCGCCGGGAGGTCGATCCACGACGGAATCGCGCGTGGCACACCTGCCTCACCCCCAGAATTGGGGGCCGCCGACCCCCTGGAGTGGGGGATCCGCCGATGACCCCCGCTTCCTACAGTGGAGGGATATCCAAGGGGGACGGTCATCCCGATCGACATCGTCGATCGGTCGTGGGGACACGAACGACGTCGCGTTCTCCGCGGGCGGCCCGAACCGCCCGTGCGCACCGCGCACCCGAACCACACCCGAACCCACAAGTGGATAGCAGCCCCCATGACGACGTACCCGAACCGCCGTCGGTCCTTCCGACAGACCCGCCCGCGCACCCGAACCGCGGTCTCCTTCGAGCAGCGCACCCTGCGAGGGGATGACGCATGAGCGCCGAACTCACCGAGAGCGCGTTCCCGATGACCGGTCCGATCGCGACGCCGGTCACGTTGGGCCGACGCCGCGCCTCCGCGATCCGCGCCGAGTCGTCACCCGCCGCCGTCACCTCGCTGACCCAGCGGGAGTGGTCGAAGCGCTACCGCCGCTGGCTCGTCCTCACCGACAGCGCCATCGCCCTCTTCGCCGTCTCCGCGGCCTTCGTCGTGCGGTTCGGCGACGAGCCCGTCGGCCCGGAGGCCCAGCAGCTCTACGTGCTGCTGTCCGGCCTCATCGTGGTCGTCTGGGTCGCCGTACTCGGGTTCACGAGGACCCGCGACAGCCGCATCATCGGCTCGGGCGTCATCGAGTACAAGCGGGTCGTCAACGCCAGCGCGTTCGCGTTCGGCATCCTCGCGATCGCGTTCCTCATCGCCAAGGTCGACATCGCGCGCGGCTACTTCATCCTCGCCCTGCCGGCAGGGACCCTCGCCCTCCTCGCCTCGCGGTGGATGTGGCGTCGGTGGCTGCTCAGCCGTCGCCGCGTCGGGGAGTACACGGCACGGACGGTCGTCGTCGGACGCCGCGACGACGTCGACTACGTCCTCCAACAGGTCGCCAAACAGCACAGCATGAGCTACACCGTCGTCGGCGCGGCCATCACCGACGAGGAGACCGCCGAACCGTTCTCGAGCCGGGGCCGGTCCGTCCCCGTCATCGCCCACGTCGACGGCGTCGCCCAGGCCGCTGCGAACCTCACCGCCGACGCCGTCATCATCGCCGGACCGGTCGACGGCGGCAGCGACTACATCCGCCGACTCGGCTGGGACCTAGAGGGCACCGCGACCGAGCTCGTCCTCGCCGCGCGCCTCACCGACGTCGCCGGCCCCCGCATCCACTTCCGTCCCGTCGAGGAGCTGCCGCTCATCCACGTGGAGATCCCGCAGTTCGAGGGCGGCCACCACATCATGAAGCGCGCCCTCGACGTCGGCCTCACGAGCCTCGGCCTGCTGCTCATCTCCCCCGTGCTGGCCCTCCTCGCGCTCGCGATCAAGCTCGACAGCCCGGGCCCCGTCCTCTTCCGTCAGGAGCGCGTGGGGCGCAACGGTGAGCGGTTCACGATGTTCAAGTTCCGGTCGATGATCACCGACGCCGAAGCCGCGCTGCCCGCCCTGATGGCGCAGAGCGAGGGCAACGGTGTGCTGTTCAAGATGAAGAACGACCCGCGGGTGACGCGGGTGGGCCGCATCCTCCGCAAGTACTCGCTCGACGAGTTCCCCCAGCTCTGGAACATCCTCACGGGTGACATGAGCCTCGTGGGCCCTCGCCCGCCGCTCGCGAGCGAGGTCGCCGAGTACGAGAAGGACGTCCACCGTCGCCTCCACATCAAGCCAGGGCTCACCGGGATGTGGCAGGTCTCCGGACGCTCCGACCTGAGCTGGGACGAGAGCGTCCGACTGGACCTCTACTACGTCGAGAACTGGTCGATCACCGGCGACCTCATGATCATGTGGCAGACCGTCAAGGTGGTCCTGAAACCGGTCGGCGCGTACTGATGCGAGGACTGCTGTCGGTGATGCCCCCAAAGCGAGGGGTGTCCTGCGAAAAGAGGACAAAACTCCTTCCGGAGGGGACAACACTTCGCTACAGTCGTCACCATCACCGCGAACCGATGAGTCGTTCGACACCCGAAACACCCGAACCCGTCGACACGATTCACCAGGTCAATGACGCCGCTCGCGCGCACGAACCCGATCGTGCATCGAGATCCGTGACGCTTACCCGAGCGACGCGAGCATCGACGCCGTCCGCCCCCGAAGGCGGACACCACCGGGCCGTGAGCGCGAGCTGTGACATCGTCGCCGTGCACCGGAACCCGACCGGGCACGCGATACCCGAACACCGGCGCCCGAGACGCCGGCCAGCAGCATCGGCGCACACCCGAACCCCGTGGGCCGGCAGCGACATCATGAGAGACCCGAACTCAGCCATGACCACCACCCTGCAGTCCGTCGCGCGATCCGCCGCGGCCACCACCCGATGAGGGCCCCGAAGCGCAGGAGCGTCGCCCACGGCCGCCAGGCCGACGGCACCCTCCGGATCGCGATGGTGGGCACCCGTGGTGTCCCCGCCGCTTACGGCGGGTTCGAGACGGCCGTCGAGGAGATCGGCAGTCGGCTCGCCGCCCGCGGCCACGACGTCACCGTCTTCTGCCGTCGCACCGCCGCCGACCAGCCGGACGAGCACCTGGGGATGCGCCTCGTGCACCTGCCCGCCGTCCGCAAGAAGGTCCTGGAGACCCTCAGCCACACGGCGCTGTCGGTGCTGAACATGGCCGTCACGAAGCGCCACGACGTCGCCTTCGTCTTCAACGCCGCGAACGCCCCCTTCGTCCCCGTCATTCGCGCCAAGGGCGTCCCGACCGCAGTGCACGTGGACGGTCTCGAATGGAAGCGGGCGAAGTGGAGCGGTTCCGGCAAGCGCTACTACCGCTGGGCCGAGGAACGCTCCGTCCGCACGGCCGACGCGCTCATCGCCGACGCCGCGGGGATCGCCGACTACTACGAGCAGCAGTTCGGCGTCCCGACCGAACTCCTCACCTACGGCGCGAAGATCCTCGAGCAGCCCCGCACGGACCTGCTCGGCTCAGGAGCCGGCGTCGAAGCCGGGGCCTTCCACCTCGTGGTCGCCCGGTTCGAACCCGAGAACCACGTCGACCTGATCGTCGAGGGCTACATCCGCAGCGAGGCGCGACACCCGCTCGTCGTGGTCGGCTCCGCACCCTACGGCGCCGAGCACAGCGAACGTATCGCGGCCCTGGCCGCCAGCGACCCGCGCGTGCACCTGCTCGGTGGCGTGTGGGACCAGGAACTCCTCGACCAGCTCTACGCCGGTGCGCTCACCTACGTCCACGGCCACTCCGTCGGCGGGACGAACCCGTCGCTGCTGCGCGCCATGGGCGCCGGAACGGCCGTGATCGGCTTCGACTCGGTCTTCAACCACGAGGTCGTCGGGAGCACCGGTTCCTTCTTCGCCACGGCGGACGAGGTCGCCCGGCTCATCGAGCAGGCCGAGCTGGACGAGGCGGGCACGGCAGCCCTCGGAGCAGCGCTCCAGGCACGCGCGGCCGAGGTGTACCGCTGGGACACCATCGCCGACGGCTACGAGGCACTCGCCCTCCGCCTGGCCGACGGCGCGACCATCCACGGTACCGGACGGTTCAACCGTCTGCCGATCGACTGGAACCCGAAACCCGTCGCCGGCATCCACCCGACACGCTTCACCGAGACCACCGGAGGCTTGGCATGACCCGAATCACTGCCGACACCCGTTCGACCACCGAGTCCTACAACGAGATCGTCGCCCGCCTCGCCGGCGCCCAGAAGAAGCGCGCTCCGGGTGCCCCGGCCTACTCCATCTACGTGAACCGCAAGGCCGGACGGTATCTCGCCGCCGGGGCGTACAAGGTCGGACTGACCCCGAACGTCGTCACCGCGATCAGCGCGCTGTTCACCTTCGCCGGTATCGCGATGCTGGCGATCCTGCCTCCCGCCTGGTGGGTGGGCGTCGCCATCTGGCTCGCCCTCGCCATCGGATACGCCTTCGACTCGGCCGACGGCCAGGTCGCCCGCCTGCGCGGCGGCGGCTCGGCGAGCGGCGAATGGCTGGACCACGTCGTCGACGCGACGAAGATCTCCACCCTGCACCTCGCGGTCCTCATCATGGTCTTCCGCCACTTCGACTTCACGAACCCGGCCCTGTACCTCATCCCGATGGGCTACACCGTGGTCGCCGCCGTCTCGTTCTTCGCGATGATCCTCAACGACCAGCTGAAGGCCGCCTACGGCCACAAGCCGGCCCTCGACGCCCGTCGGAGTTCGCCGATGCGCTCGCTGCTCGTCATTCCGACCGACTACGGCTTCCTCTGCATGATCTTCCTCCTGATCGGCTTCCCTCCCCTCTTCTTCGCCGCCTACACGCTGATGTTCATCGCGAACACCGGTCACCTGCTGCTCGGGTCCGTCAAGTGGTTCCGGGACATGGACCGTCTCGGAGCGGCACCCGCCGCAGACGTCCGGAGCTGATTCGACGATGAACGGCCTTGGGGGGTCCGGCCGGTCGACTGCAGCGTCGCCCGGACGGAGGACACTACTGCTCGCGCATCCGAGCGCGGACCTGTACGGATCCGACCGCGTATTCCTGGAGACGGTGGAGGCGTTCGTGCGCGACGGCTCCGACGTCGTCGTGACGATGCCGGCCGGCGGGCCGCTGAGTGCGCTGCTCGTCGAGCGGGGCGCGCGGGTGCACATCGTGCCGACGCTGGTGCTGCGGAAGAGCCTGCTGACCCCCCGCGGGTTCGGCGCGCTCGTATCGCAGACCGTCCGGGGGCTGCGAGCAGGAGGACGACTCCTCCGATCGGTGCAGCCGGACCTCGTGTGGACCAACACCATTACGATCCCGCTGTGGACGGCTCTCGCCCGCCTGCACCGCCTGCCGTCCGTCGTGCACGTCCACGAGGCGGAGGGCTCGGCGAAGCCCGTCGTCATGCGCGCCCTCGCCTTCCCCCTGCTGTTCGCGGACCGGCTGATCGCGAACAGCCGCTACAGCGCCGAGACGCTCCAGCGCTCCTACCGTCGACTCGCCGGTCGGACGAGCATCGTCCTGAACGGCGTACCCGGCCCCGACGCGGTGACGCAGCCCCGCGCGGACGTGCTCGACGAACTCCGCGTGCTCTTCGTCGGCCGTCTCTCGCCGCGGAAGGGGCCGGACCTCGTGATCGAGGCCGTCGACGAGCTCACCCGCCGCGGTATCCGAGCGCGGGCCGACATCGTCGGCGCCGTCTACCCCGGTTACGAGTGGTTCGAGGACGAACTCCTGGCCTCCATCGCGGAGCGTGGGCTCGAGGGCCGCGTCACGCTGCACGGATTCCAGCCGTCTCCGTGGGCCGCGCTCGCGACCAGCGACGTGCTCGTCGTGCCGTCCCGACTCGACGAGCCCTTCGGCAACACCGCGGTCGAGAGCATCCTCGCCGCCCGGCCGGTCGTGGTGAGCGACACCTCAGGGCTCCGCGAGGCGGCCGCGGGCTACCGTGCTGCGACCTTCGTGGCCCCTGGGGACGCGACCGCCATCGCCGACGCCCTGGCCGAGATCCGATCGGACTGGGCCACCCGCTCCAGCGCGGCCATCGCGGATGAGCGGATCGCCGCCGACCGGCATTCCGTCCGTTCCTACCAGGACCGGATCATCGACTCCGTGGTCGGGCTCCCGATCCGGGCGCGGCGGAGCGGACACGTCCATGTGTAGCGCCGACCTTCGTCCGGGCCGAGTCTCCGGTGGAGCCCGTCAGGCGTCGTCGCGTGGTGTCACGGCCGGCAGCGCGGCCGTGAGCGCGTCGACGACCGCTCCGACCTGCGCGATGGTGCGGTCGTGGGCGGCGGACCCCTGCAGGTGGCCGTCGGCGATGTCGAACGGGTCTGCAGGCGTCTTACTCCGCCCGAACCGGCGGAGGCCCGTGGGCTTCCGGCTCGTGGGTGCGAACCCGCGGCGCCCGTGGATCATCGCCGCGAAGCGGTCCAACACCCCGTCGGCCTCGACATCGGCCTCGTCTGCGAAGCCCGGCATCGTGGCCAGTGCAGTCGCCTCGCGCAGGGTGAACGTCCGAGACCGCGCCGCTGGTGCGAGCGCGGCGATGGCCGACCGTTCGGCCGTGGAGGCGGTCAGGATCAGTGACGCGCCCTTGACGATCTCCAGCGAGATCGGCCGCGAGCGGTGCGCACCGGCGAAGGCGGCGAAGCCGTCGCCGCGCTCCACCCGTCTGACCCGTTCGCAGATCTCGGAGCCGGCCCTGGCCGACACCCCGGCGCTCTCGACCATGACGCCGTCGAAGCCTGGTAGGCCGCTCAACCGTCGATGCAAGAGGAACTCCGCCAGCGGCGATCGGCAGACGTTCGCCGCGCACACCACCAACAGTGTCTGGTCACGATGCTCGTCCAGATCCCTGCTCCCCTCGTCCTCCCCACATGATAGTGGGACCATCGGGACGGCCGGACCGGCCTACCCGCAGCACAACCCCGGCCCGGTGCCGGCAGAAGGGCACTGACGTGACCGTTCACGACTACCTCGGCGCGATCCGCAAGCAGTGGGCCGTCATCCTCATCCTCGCGCTCCTCGGTGCAGCGGGTGGCTACGTCTACGCCCAGACCATGCCGAGCATGTACCGCTCGACGAGCAGCGCCTACGCCTCGGCCGCATACGGCGAATCGACGAGCGAACTGGTGCAGGGGTCGACCTACGTGCAGAACCTGGTGCAGTCCTACGCGCTGATCGCGAAGTCACCCTACGTGCTGCAGCCGGTCATCAACGACCTCGACCTCGACCTGAGCGTCGCCCAGCTCGCGCGCACCGTCACAGCCGACACCCCGCTCAACACGGTCGTCGTCGACATCTCCGTGGTGAACTCCGATCCCGAGCTCGCCAGAGCCATCGCCGACGGCATCGCCAAGTCGCTGTCGGACGCCGTCGCGAACATCTCCCCCAAGGACGCCGCGCAGGCGGCTTCGGTCCAGCTGACCATCATCTCGCCGGCCTCGGCACCGGTGAACCCGGTATCTCCGGACGTGCGGCTGATCACCGGCATCGGCGGCGTGATCGGCATCCTCCTCGGCCTCGCTTGGGCGGTCCTGCGCGAGTTGGTGGACACCCGGATCCGGAGCAACTCCGACATCGACCTCGTCACGGACCTGCCGCTCCTCGCGGAGGTCGGCCGCACCTCACGTGATCGTCGAATCGCCCAGGTCATCCGTTCGAGCCCGAACGGCATCACGGCCGAGGCGTTCCGATCGCTCTGCATGAGTCTGGCATTCGCGGATGTCGACAAGCCGGTGGCCTCCATGGTCGTCACGTCGGCACTCCCCGGTGAGGGCAAGAGCTCCGTTTCCGTCGGACTCGCCATGTCCCTCGCGGAGTCGAGCGGCAGCGTCATCCTCGTCGACGGTGATCTCAGGAACCCGTCGATCGCCGAGTACACGGGCCTCGACGGCACGGTCGGACTCACCAGCGTCCTGCTCGGCGACGCCTCCCTCGACGAGGCGGTCCAGCCCTGGGGTGTCCCAGGCCTCGACATCCTGGTCGCCGGTGCGGTCCCGCCGAACCCGAACCAGCTCCTCGCCTCGGACACGATGCGGACCACGCTGGACCTGCTGAAGTCCCAGTACGACTTCGTGGTCATCGACACCTCCCCGGTCATCCCGGTCACCGACCCGCTGTGGCTCGTCCACGAGACCGACGGCGCGATCGTCGTGGTCCGCGAGCGTCGCACGAAGCGCCAACAGCTCCAGAAGGCGCTGTCGACGCTCGACTCCGTCGGCGCGCGGGTGCTCGGCGTGGTGGCGAACGACGTCAGGCATCACGAGCGCACGACGTATTACACGGACGACGAGAACGCGCGGCCTCGGCAGAGCGCACCCGTCCTGGGTGCACGGCGTCGGCGAGCGGTCGTGGCGACGACGACGACGACGGAACCTGCACCCGAGACCGCCGGAGAGCGGTAACCGCCATGTCCACGACCGCCCGAGACGCGCGGCCGGCGCGCCGCGGTGAATCCGGTTCACGCGAAACGTGGATCGATTCCGCGCGCGGGATCGCGATCATCCTCGTGGTGTTGTTCCACGCGGTGATGTATCTCGGGGTGGCCGGGATCACCGGGCCGTGGTCGTTGGCCAGCACCCCGCTCGACACCTTCCGCATGCCGCTGTTCTTCTTCGTCTCCGGGCTGCTGGCGCCGTCAGCGCTCGCACGCCCCTTCCGGGATCTGTTCCGCAAGCGCCTCCTGCTCCTTCTCTACCTATACGTCGTGTGGAGCACCCTGCAGACCGCCTACGGCGCGGTGATGCCCCCCGTGGGCGACGCTCAGGATCCCGTCACGTGGTGGTCGTTCGCGTCGATCCTGGTCCAGCCGCATCCGAACCTCTGGTTCATCTACGCCCTCCCGATCTACTTCGTCGTGGCCTGGCTCATCCGCCGCTGGCCGCCCCTGGTACAGCTCGCCCTCGCGGCCGCGGTCTCCGCTGCGTTTGGGACCGGGATGCTCTCCTCGCTCGGTGTGCCCTGGGAGAAGGCGGGCCGCTACTTCTTCTTCTTCCTCCTGGCGGCGCATGCCGCGCCGCTCGTCAGACGTCTGGCGCCGCGTCTCGGGCTCGTGCACCTGCTCGTCCTGGTCGGGGTCTACGGCGGTATCGTCGTCTTCGTCCTCAGGACCCAGGCGCGTTTCGTCCCGTTCGTCCTCCTCGGAGCCGGCCTCATGGCGACGGCGACGGGCATCGCGCTCGCCGTGGTGTTGTCCCGCTTCCGCTCCTGCTCCTTCCTGGCGGTTCTCGGCACGAGGACGCTCCCCATCTATCTCCTTCATACGTTCCCTATGATCGCCGTGGCCGGCGCGCTGCACCCGATCGCCGAGACGCTCCCGCTGTGGTGGAGAATCGTGCTCCCTCCCGCACTCACGGCGGCTTCCATCCTGATCTCCCTTGGGATCCACCGGCTTCTTCGGGCGGTGCCCGGCGTCTTCACCGCCCCGGTGAAGAGCTGGACGATCGCCTCAGAACCGCGTTCTCGAAACATGGACCCGTCACAGATCCTTGCTGTACCATCCGTCAACAGCACTATCGCGCCACCCGACCGAAACGGCCTGTCACGGGCCGAGTCCGCTCCATCCGACGCAGCTGAACCTCCCCCGCATCCACCCCGCGTCGACGGATCGGGCGCTCCCGATCCCCGTGAGGAACCCCTTCTTGACTTCCGACCTCCACGCAGCCGGTCCTCCCACGACCGACCGGCCAACGCTCCGATCGACGCGCCGTCGCGTCCGACCGACTGACGGCTCGAGCGGCATCCGCCGTGCCGGCACCGTCCTGGCGAGCGGTCTCGCGGCCGGAGCCCTGCTCCTGACCTCCCTCACGGCCGCAGCACCGGCGAACGCCGCAGGTGAGACCTGGTCCGTCGGCAAGCCCGTCGCGAATGACACCTTCGCGCGGACGGTCGCGACCGGGTTCGGCTCGGCCGATCTCGGAGGCGACTACACCTCCGCGGTCACCACCGGGATGGCCGTCGCGAACGGCGGCAGCATCACCTTCACCACCCCGGGGACCGCCCGCCAGGCACTGCTCGCCGGTGTGCAGATCGGCGACGTCCAGGCCACCGCCACCATCACCGTCCCAACCCTCCCCACCGCCGGGAGCGGCGTCTACTTCGGGCTGCAGGCCCGGTCGGACGGCAAGCGGTACTACCAGAGCACGGTGCGCGTCACGCCCACCGGTTCGGTCTATCTCGGCACGGCACGCATCGACGGGTCAACCACGAACCAGAAGAAGCTGTCGAAGGAGGCGCTGGTCGCATCGGATCTCCAGCCCGGCCAATCGCTGCAGATGGACCTGCGCACCCGGTCGTCCACCACCGTCACCGTCGCGAGCCGTGCGTGGGTCGTCGGAGCGGCGAAGCCCTCCTGGCAACGGATCGCGACCGACGCGAGCGCTGAGCGGCTCCAGTCCGGCGGGATCGGTGTGTGGAGTTACCTCTCCAGCGCGGCGGCACCGCTCGGTCTCGGGATCAGCGCCCTGAGCGCGGCCCCGGTGACCTCGTCGTCGGCCAACCCGGAACCCGAACCGACGACCCCGGTCCCCGCGCCGACCGAGCCGACGGACCCCGTCGAGACCCCGGTGCCGGAACCGACCACACCAGCGACCCCGACGACCCCCACCGCTCCCGCGACGCCGACCACCCCGACCACGCCGACGGGGCCTGACACCCAGGTGCCGTCGAGCGGCCGAGGTTCGGCTGCGGTCGGGACGACCTCGTACGCGATCCCGAAGGGCGCGTTGTACGTGGCGGCAGGCAACGGCACCGGGGGCTCGGGCAGCCTCGCCTCGCCCTACACGTCACTGACGCACGCCGTCGCGAAGGCGCCGAGTGGATCGACGCTGGTGCTGCGCGCCGGCACCTACCGCGAGAGCGTCGTCCTCGCGAGCTCGAAGCAGCTGACCATCCAGTCCTATCCCAAGGAAGCGGTGTGGTTGGACGGCAGCGACCGCGTCGCCGGCTGGAACAAGAGTTCCACGGGCTGGGCGGTGACGGGCTGGAACACCGGCTTCGACACCAGCCCGACCTTCACCAAGGGTGCGTCGGACGGCAGTGCCGAGGCCATCAAGTTCATCAATCCCGCTTATCCGCTCGCCGCCTACCCCGACCAGGTGTGGGTCGACGGCGTCGCCCAGCAACAGGTCGCCAGTGAGCGAGCGGTGGGAGCGGGCACCTTCTTCGTCGACCGCGCCGGGAAGCGCCTCATCCTCGGTACGGACCCTGCCGGGAAGACCGTCACGGCGAGCAAGCTCCAGACGGCACTCGCCGTGAAGAGCGTCGGCAGCGTCGTGCGCGGCCTCGGTGTCCGGAACTACGGCAACTCGGTGTACCAGATGGGTGCGATCACGGCTCAGAACGACGCCATCACCTTCGAGAACCTCGTGGTGCAGGACAACGCCACGATCGGCATGTACGCGTGGGGCACCGGCGTGACCTTCGCGAACATCACCGCGACCGGCAACGGGATGATGGGCGGCGGAGCGAACTCGGCCGACAAGTTCACGCTCAAGAACTCCGTGATCTCGGGCAACAACGTGCAGAACTTCAACCGGATGCCGGTGTCCGGCGGGTTCAAGATCACGCGTTCGCGCACAGTCGCCTTCACCGACAACGACTTCCAGAAGAACACCACCGTCGGCCTCTGGCTCGACGAGTCGGTGTACAACGGGAAGGTCTCGGGGAACCGTTCCATCGGCAACGGCGCGACCGGGATCATCCTCGAGATCTCGGACACGTTCTCGGTGACGAACAACGTCATCGCCTCGAACGGGCGGTACGGCCTATGGATCGGGAACACCGGCAACGTGCAGGTGTGGAACAACACCATCACGGGCAACTCGATGGCCGCCCTGCAGCTGACCCAGGACAAGCGTCGCCAGACGAACGTGAACTCCGCGGGCCACGACCGGCGTCAGCCGCTGCCCGACATGACGGTGCCGTGGATCATCAAGAACGTCACGGTGTCGAACAACGTCATCTCGGGTGCCGGCGGTGGGTGCCTCGTCTGCGTGGAGGACCAGTCGAAGGAGTTCACGGCCGAGCAGATGAAGCTCACACTGAACGGCAACGTCTATCAGCGCGCTTCCGCGAACGCCCCGTCGCTCGCGGTGCGCTGGGGACAGGGTGCAGCGACCGCGAAGAGCTTCGCGACGGTGGCCGCGTTCACGAAGTCGACCGGCCAGGAACGGCGGTCGGTCCTCGTCGAGGGCACCGCGGTCACGACGGCGGACTTCCAGTTGACGCCGGCGGCACTCGTCCAGTCGGCGCTCGTCGTGGTCGCCGTGCCGAGCTCCATCGCCGGGCTGCTGGGATTGCAGGCCGGGATCGCCCCGGCGCGGGCGGGGAGCCTCCTCAGCCCCTGATCGCCCCCGGATCATGATCGGAACGGCGTGTGCTCCGGCACACGCCGTTCCGTCGTCACCCCTCGATTTGGGGGCAACATCCCCGCGAACGGGGGAAGGCCTTCCGGGGTGCCCTTCGGTAGGATCGGATGACCGGTGGACGGATGCAGACCCGGCGCATCCCCACTCCAGGCCCTCCCGAATCGACCGACGCCCGAACGTCCTCGACCCCTGCGGCCCCGGCGAACCGACGATCCGACCGGAGCCATGAGGGGGCGATCATGACGGCACGACCGAGCATCCGAGCGACCCGCCGGACTCGCCCCACCGCCCCCGCCGAAGCGCTCGCCCCGACGGCGGCGGTGCCGACGACACCGCTCCGGCCGCACACGTGGATGGACCGGGCTGCGGCGGCGACGGCCCCGATCCTCCTCGCGATGTCGATCGACCTGCCGCAGGGCCTGAAGGTGGGCTACGTCTTCGCCCTCCTCCTCATCCCGGTGTGGCTCCCCGTCCTGGCCCGCTTCCGGGAGGCCCGCCTGTTCGGCGTCCTCGGACTCGCCGCGATCGCCATGGGAGCCGTCCTGACCGCGTTCAGCAGCGCCGGACAGTCCACCAGCCAGACCCTGCTGGCCGGGAACTCCTTCATGGTGCTGGGGCTCGTCGCCGGCACCGGTGCGCTGCTCTGGGCCCGTACCGTAATCGGCGCCCCCATGGTCGCGGTCTGGTTCGGACTCGGCATGGTGGCGGCCATCCCCCTCGGGAACGGACTCTCGAGCGTCAACGTCTGGCGCTTCGGACTGTCCCTGCCGCTGACCGTCCTGCTCCTGGCCCTGGCGTGGCGCTGGAGCTCGCGGCTCATGGAGTTCGCCGTCATCGCCGTCATCGGCGTCATCGGTGCCCTGAACGACGCCCGTTCCGGAAGCGCGATGCTCGTGATGACGGCGGCCCTCGTCCTCTGGCAGCTGCGTCCGTCGAGCCCGGGCGGACGCGGCTCCACGGTCCGGACACTCCTGGGCCTCGGCGTCCTCGCCGCGGCCGTGTACACCATCGCGCAGGCCGTGATCCTGGGCGGGCTGCTCGGTGAGCGGACGCAGGAACGCACCCAGGCGCAGATCGACACCTCGGGGAACCTCATCGTGGGCGGCAGGCCGGAGGCCGCCGCCACCGTCGAGCTCGTCGCGAACCGTCCGCTCGGCTACGGTTCTGGAGCGCTCCCGACCCTGTCCGACATCCTGTCGGCGAAGACCGGCATGTCCTTCATCGGCTACCAACCGAACAACGGGTACGTCGAGCGGTACATGTTCGGCAACGGCTACGAGGTCCACTCCATGATTGGCGACCTGTGGGTGCGCTTCGGACTCCTGGGGGCCGCGCTGGTCGTGCTCCTGTTCGTCCTGACCTTCCGGGCCATCGGCGACGGACTCGCCCGCCGCGCGGCCAGTGCCCTCGTGGTCTGGCTCGCCATCAGGATGCTGTGGAACCTGTGCTTCAGCCCGATCGACTCGTCCGTGCTCCTCACGATGCTGTTCCTCGGGGTGGCCTTCGTCCCGGTGGCGACTCGGCACCGGATCGATCCGTCGGGGACCGTCGCGCTGCGCACCCTGCCGAACCCCCGGTCGGCGGTGCGCCGATGACCGCCGCCACGCCGCAGGCCAAGCCGCGCCTCGAGTGGGTCGACGCCGGCAAGGGGCTCGCGATCACCCTCGTCGCCATGTACCACTCGGCGAGCTGGTTGCTCGGCGCCGGGTTCGAGATCGACGGGTGGCGGCAGGTCAACGAGGCTCTGTCGTCGCTCCGCATGCCCCTGTTCTTCATGCTGGCCGGACTGTTCGCCGCGAAGTGGCTGACCGCGTCCTGGAGGGCACTGTGGCGGTCGAAGCTCTCCCTCTTCGTCTGGGTGTTCCTCGTCTGGGAGGTCATCGGGTCGGCGGTCTTCCTCCTCGGGCTCACGATGAAGGGTCAGCCGATCAACCTCGTCGGCACGATCCGCGACCTGGTCGTCTCGCCCATCGCACCCCGGTTCGAGCTCTGGTTCATCTGGGCGCTCGCGATCTTCTTCGTCGTCGCGAAGCTCATCCGACGCATCGACTGGCGGATCCAGCTCGTGGTCGCCGGTGTCTGTTCGGCCACCGCGCTCAGCGGCTGGGAGACCGCCAACATCGGGTGGAGCGGCTCGATCAAGTACTGCTTCTTCTTCCTCGCCGGTCTGTACCTGAAGGACGCGGTGTTCCGCCTGAGCCGCGCGCGGGTCGGGGTGCTCCTGGTGACCCTCATGGTCTCCTGGGTCGCGGTCTCCGCGGTGGTCGCCGTGTTCGGACTGCGCTGGGTGCCCGGCCTGTACTTCGTGAACTGCGTCCTCGGCGTCGTCACCGGGGTGACCGTCAGCCGCTGGCTGGCGCGGATCCCGCGCCTGGTGTCCATCGGGTCGAACACCCTACCGGTCTACCTGACCCACACACCGCTCATCATCGTCATGGCCTATCTGCTCGCACTGCTCGCGCGGGTCACACCGATCGCGGTCGTGGCCCCCGGGCTCCCGCCGGTGCTGGCCGGACTCGCGATCGCCGGGTCACTGCTCATCAGCGGGGCCGCCATGCGCGGGCCGGCACGGGTGCTCTACGAGGCGCCCGGGTTCCTCCGCGGACCGACTCCTGCTCCGACGCGCGGACGGCACGCCGATGTCCGCTGAGCCCGCCCGGTCAGCCGACGGCGCTACCCCAGTCGGAGACCTCACCGACGGCCACGGCCGGGTTCCCCGCGACGACGGTGCGCGGTGTCACGTCGCGGCGGACGACCGAGCCCGCACCGACGACGGCACCCTCGCCGAGGGTCACGCCCTTCAGCACCAGGCAGCGCGTCCCGATGAGTACCTTGCGCTCGATGACGATCGGCGCGGTGTGGGCGCGGCGTCGTCCGGTCGGCGACGTCGTCCAGTGGAAGTCGGTGTCAAGGATCTGCACCTCCCAGGAGATGCGGACGTCCGGTCCGATCTCCAGGCCCGATTCGACGTTCACGATGGTGCGCATGCCGATCTTCGACCCCTTCGACAGATGCAGCGTCGCGCCCTCGCCGACCCACATCTGCGCGCCCTTCGACACCGTGCAGCCGCGGTCGAGCCGGTAGGTCCCCGGACCGCCGAGCTTCACGCCCGCCTCGATCCTCGCGCCCGGGTGTCCGCGGAGCACGCCACGTGCGTAGCTCCAGAAGTGCTTCCGCACGGCACGCAGTCGTCCCATCGATCCATCCGATCCTCGAATTCCCCGACTGCGAGCCTAGCGGCGACCATCGGACCGCCAGTACCCCGTCTCCGGAGGCCATTCCCGTGACCAAGCACCCGAGCACCATCACCGTCCAGCAGTCCTTCCCGGAACCGCGGCCGACCACGAACCCGTACATCGTCATGCTGCGCGACCACCTCGCGACGACGCCCGGCGTCGCCGTGCGGACGTTCTCCTGGCGCGGGGCCATCCTCGGTCGGTACGACGTCTTCCACGCCCATTGGCCCGAGATCCTGGTGTCCGGATCCTCGGCACCCAAACGCGCCGTCCGCCAGCTCCTCACGCTGGTCCTCCTGGCGAGGCTCGCCCTCACGCGGACCCCCATCGTGCGGACGCTCCACAACCTCCACCGGCCGTCCGGGATCTCGCGGGTCGAGCACGGACTCCTCGGACTGTTCGAGCGCCGGACGTCCTTCGTCATCGTGCTCAACGAGCAGACGGTCCCACCCGCAGGCGTCGGCGCAGCCCTCATCCCGCACGGCCACTACCGCGACTGGTACGCGCGGTTCCCGCAGCGGGACGCCGTGAGCGGCCGCCTGAGCTATTTCGGCCTCATCCGGCGGTACAAGGGCGTCGACGGTCTGCTCCGTGCGTTCACGGCCCTTCCCGGGGACGAGCACAGCCTCCGGGTGGCCGGTCGGCCGTCCAGTGACGAGCTCGCGGCCGAACTGCGCGGCCTGGCGGAGGACGACGACCGGATCGACCTGAGCCTCGAGTTCCTGAGCGACGCCGAGCTCGTGGACGTCGCGCGGCAGGGAGAGCTCGTCGTCCTGCCCTACCGCGAGATGCACAACTCGGGCGGCGCGCTCGCCGCGCTCTCCGTCGACCGGCCCGTGCTCGTCCCGTCCAACGCGGTCAACGAGCGGCTCTCCGCAGAAGTGGGACCCGGCTGGGTCGTGCAGTACGAGGGAGAGCTCGACGCCGCCGACCTCGAGCGCGCCCTCCGGGTCGTCTCCGATACGTCACGGAGCAGCTCTCCCGACCTCTCGGCCCGGGACTGGGACCTGTCCGGCGAGCTGCACCTCGCGGCGTATCGATCGGCGCTCGGCGACGATCGACCGGATGCGTCCGGCACCGCTGCGCGGAAGGCCGACGTCCGTGCGATCTGAGCTGCTCGAGCCCATCCGGCACGCGGACACCGCTCAGGCGTCGACGCGTCGGTACTCCTCGTACGAATACCCCACGGCACCGGCGATCATCCCGAAGCCGCGCGCCAGCGTCCGGACGCCCTTCGCCCGATGGCGGAGGGATCGGGTGACGACACCGACCACCGACCTCACCGCGCCCCCGGCCGCGCGCACGAGCCCCTTGGCGATGCAGCGGACCCTCGCCGTGAGCCGTCCGCGGAGGGAGTCCTCGAGCGCGATGGACGTCTGGCTCCAGCTGTTGCCGCTGCTGAACGCTCGGCGGACCACCCAGTCGCGCGTGCTGCGGGCTGCCGGGACGATGTCCCAGACCACCGCCTCGTCGCACCACACGAGACGTCCACCGGTGGCGTGCAGCGTCCGGGTGAACATCGTGTCCTCGCCGCCCGCGTGCCCGAAGGCCGTGTCGAACACCAGCCCGATGCCGCGGACCACCCGCAGGTCGATCAGCAGGTTGTTGGTGGCTGCCACCGACACCGCCGTGCCCGTCGGCATGCGGCGCCGGGTGAAGAACTCCCCAGCCTGGATCCAGGCGGAGGGTTCCCGCTCGAAGCGGGAGACGACGGGGCCGACCACGGCCACGGCGTCGCCGCGGTCGAAGGTCGCGACGAGGTCCACCAGCCACCGCTCGGTCGGCCGTTCGTCGTCGTCGATGAAGACCAGCAGGTCGCTCGCAGCGGCCTCGGCGAGCGCACGGTTGCGTGCGGCGGTGATGCCGCTCTCCGACTCGCAGCGATACGTGAGCACGACCGGGCCCGCCGACGGGAACTCCTCGACGAAGGCCCGGGCGCTCTCCTGCGGATCGTTGTCGACGACCAGCACCTCGACGCGCTCGAACCGCTCGATCACCTGCTCGGCCTGCTCGATCAGCGCCGGCAGCGCCACCCGGAGGTCGTCCGGCCTCCGGAAGGTCAACATGGCCACGACCAACGAGGTCGCGGCCTGGCGTCCGGTGGCTCCGGCCGGGGTCTCCGAGTGCATGTGCTCCCTCTCCGCGGCAGAGCCGTCGATCGATGACCAGACTATTGGGTGCCGGGACGTCCCCACCGCCCCCACCTCGGGCGTCGTCGCGGCGGTGTGCGCATGACCGCCGGGACCGCGCCGGGGACCACGAGCGGCGACTTCGGCCGCCATGCCGCCCGGGGCGCGGCCGTCACGATGGTCGGTCAGCTCACCAGGATCCTCGTCCAGGTGGTTTCCGTGGTCGTGCTCGCGCGGTTCCTCACGCCCGACGACTACGGCCTCTTCGCGATGGTCATGGCCGTCGTCGGCGTCTCGGAGATCTTCCGCGATTTCGGGCTCTCCAATGCTGCGATCCAGGCGAAGACGCTCAGTGATCGACAGCGCGACATCCTGTTCTGGGCGAACTCGGGCATCGGCATCGCGCTCGGTGCGATCATCTTCGGTCTGGCCTACTTGATCGCGGCACTCTACGGGAAGCCCGAGCTCGTGCCGCTCGCGCAGTTCATGGGGCTCGCCTTCCTCCTGAACGGCGTCTGCACCCAGCACCGTGCGAGCCTCAGCCGGTCGCTGCGCTTCACGACGCTCGCCGTCGTCGACGTCGCCGCCGCCGTCATCGCGCTCACCGTCGCCATCGTCTTCGCCGTCCTCGGCGCCGGGTACTGGGCCCTGGCCTGGCAGATGGTGACGCTGTCGTTCGCAACGCTGATCCTCGTGCTCATCGCGTCGCGCTGGCTCCCCCGGCTCCCGCGACGCGGGGTCGACATGCGGGGCTTCTACCGGTTCGGTTGGAACATGGTCGCCACCCAGCTCGTGGGCTACGCGGCCAACAACACGGACTCCTTCGTCATCGGCCTGCGCCTCGGTGCGGCTCCGCTCGGCATCTACAGCCGAGGCTTCCAGCTCCTCATGAACCCGCTGAACCAGCTCCGCGCGCCGGTCACCCGCGTCGCGATCCCGGTCCTCTCGCGGATCCAGGACCAGCAGGCGCGCTTCGACTCCTACGTCGTGCGCGGACAGGTCGCACTCGGCTACACGCTCGTCGCCGGCCTCGGGCTCGTCGCCGGCGCCGCGGAACCGATCGTGGCCCTCGGTCTCGGCGAGCGCTGGCTCGAGGTGGCCCCGGTCCTCCGGTTCCTGACGGTGGCCGGTGCCTTCCAGACCCTCGCCCTCGTCGGGTACTGGGTCTACGTGTCGAAGGGGCTCACCGCCCGGCTGTTCCAGTTCACGCTCATGAGTGCGGCCCTGAAGATCACCTTCGTCCTCATCGGGTCGAACTGGGGCGTCGTCGGTGTGGCCGCGGGCTTCGCCCTTGAGCCAGTGGTGTCCTGGCCACTCTCGCTCTGGTGGTTGAACCGGTGGGCGCCGATCCCGATCCGGAAGCTCCTGTTCGGCGTCGTACGCATCTCGCTGCTGACCCTCGCAGCCGGGGCCGCCGCGTACGGTGCGACCGTCTTCACCGTTGGCTGCGGTTCCGTCCTGCAGATCCTCGCCGCGATCGTGGCGGACCTCGCGGTGTACGGCCTCGCCGCACTCGTGGTCCCCGCCGTGCGTCGAGACCTGCGGATGGTCCTCAACATCGTCTCGGCCGCGCGACGGTCGAAGACCCCACCCGCCGCCTCGACCGAGCCGGACGGCCCTGCCGACGACGGGAGTCTCGCATGAACACCGCCGCCGTCCCCGACTTCCGCGGCACCGCCGTCGTGGTCGTCAACTACGGCTCGAGTGCGCTGCTCGCCGAGCACCTCACGAGACTCACTCGGGACGCTCCGGGGCTCGTGACGGTCGTCGTCGACAACCTGACGACCACCGCGGAGCGCGCCCGGCTCCAGACCCTGGCCACCGCCGAGGGCTGGTATCTGGTGGAGCCGTCGGGCAACCTCGGCTTCGGAGCAGGCGTGAACGCCGGCGTCGAACTCGCCGTCGAGGCGGGGGCCAGCCGATTCGTGATCCTCAACCCCGACGCGGAACTCCTCCCTTCCGCTGCGGCCGCGCTGTTCGCCGCGTGCGAGGCCGACCCATCGGCCCTGGTCGCGCCGCGCATCCTCCGCCCGGACGGCAGCCTCTGGTTCGGCGGGTCAGACCTGTACCTGGACGACGGTCGTATCCGCTCCCGTCGTCGTCGCCTGGCGACGGTGCCCCTCGATCGGATCGAGCCCTGGCTCACCGGCGCTTGCCTCGCCATCGGCCTGTCGCTGTGGCGCGAGGTCGGTGGCTTCTCGGACGAGTACTTCCTCTACTGGGAGGATGTCGACCTGTCGCACAAGGTCGTCGCCGCCGGGGGCACGCTGCTCGTCCTCGACGACGTCACCGCCGTGCACGCGGAGGGCGGGACCCAGGCCGTCGGACAGACCTCGTCCGGTCAGGCCAAGTCGGGGCTGTACTACTTCTACAACATCCGGAACCGCCTCGTCTTCGCCGCGCTCCACCTCAGCGAGCGCGACGAGGCCTCGTGGCGGCGCTCCACCCTCGCGGTCTCGTGGGAGATCCTGCTCCAGGGCGGCCGGAAGCAACTGCTGACGAACCCGTCCGTCCTGTGGACCGCCGTCCGTGCGATCCACGACGGACGCCGACTCGCGACACGGATCCGCACCGGCCGCGCGTCCACCCACTGATCTGGCCCCGCACCGAGAAACGCCCCTGATGAGCATCAGGGGCGTTTCTCGGTGTGCTCCGTATCCCGACGGAGGCACATCTGGCGATGTCCCGGCGCTGCGAACACCGGTGGACACCGCCGTTGGTGCGGCCGGGAGTGGGCGTCTCATCGAGGACGGCGTCCGCTCCCGGCCGGGTCTCGGTCAGCTCAGAGCGCGGTGACCCGGTAGCCGGTGTAGTTCACGACGACCGGACCGTTGGTGATGGTGCCGGAGAGGTAGGTGTCCACCCCGACCGACCCCGGCGCCTGCAGCGCGGCGGTCGTGTCGGTGGTGCTCGCCTGCCAGTCGGGCTCGGTCTGCCCGTCCGCCCAGGCCTTGGCCTTGATGGCGGTCGTGCCGACACCGGACACCTGCGTACGGACCGTGATCTTCATCCCGGGGGTGTACGCGAGGCCGGCGATGTTCACCGCGGTCAGCGCCGTGGATCCCTTCATCAGCTGCAGACGCAGGACACCGTTCGCCTGCACCCAGACGCGCGCCGCGTAGTTGTCGGCGCCGACCTGACGGCCGACCAGCGAGACGAACTGTCCCCCACCGGTCGATGCCTGCGCGATCGTGAACGACACCGTCGAATCGGTCGCGGTGGACGAGACCTGGGCGAGTCGAGCGGTGCGGGACTGCCCGGCCGTGGCCGAGATGAGGCCGGCGGTGCCGTTCACCGAGAACGACGACGCCGTCCCGGCGAGCGTCCACGGGCCGCCGGTCTGCGCGGCTCCCCAGCTGTTGGCCGCGGTCCGTGCGAACGTGTCCGCCGCGATGACGACCGGATTGGGGTCGACCGGGGGCACGATCGGCGCGGTGACCGTGACGGTCCGCGTGGTCGTGGCCGTGAGCCCGCCGTTGTCCGTGACCGTCGCGGTGACCGTGTAGGTCCCGTCGGCGGCGTAGACGTGCGAGGACGTCGAGCCGGTTCCGGTCGTGCCGTCTCCGTAGTCCCACGCGACCGAGGCGATCGTGCCGTCGGGGTCGGTGGACGCGGTGGCGTCGAGCGCCGCGGTGAGCCCGGAGGCCGTCGCCGTGAACGACGCGGTCGGAGCCTGGTTCACCGGGGTCGGCTGGGCCGCACCCGGCGTCGCTGCGAGCAGGTCGTCGAAGGTGACGGTCACCGGTCCGTTCGTGGTCGATCCCGACAGGTAGCTGCTGAGGCCGACCAGGCCGGCGGACTGCAGCCCGGCGGTGGAGTCGGTCGCCTGGACCTGCCAGGCGGTCGGCTCCGTCGCGCCGGCGACCCAGACCTTCGCCCCGAGGGTGGTGGGCGAGGCGCCCGTCACCTGCAGCTTGATCTGGAGCGCCTGTCCGGCGGTGTAAGTGAGGCCCGGGACGGTGACGGCCTGGAGAGCCGTCGCACCCTGCAGGAGCTGGATGCGGACCGCTCCGTTCGCCTGGATCCAGACGCGGCTGGAGTAGAACGCGTTCCCGACCTGGCGACCGATGACGGACGCGTACACGCCGCCACCGTTCGCCACAGCGGAGGCCGTGATCTTCGCGCTCACCGTCACGTCCGTCGCGGACACCGCGTTGAGGCGAGCCGTGCGGGTTCCGCCCGCGGGCAGCGACATCTTGCCCGTGCCGTTGCCGACCGAGAAGCTCGTGTTGCCTCCGGCGACGGTCCAGGCTCCGCCTGTCCCCGCCGTGCCCCACGCGTTGCTCGCGGTGCGCTCGAAGGTGTCCGCCGCGTAGGTGGACGCCACCGGGATCTCCGCGACCGTGACGCTCAGGGTCGTCGCCGCCGTGCCGCCGCGGTTGTCCGTCACGGTCTGGGTGACCGTGTAGGCGCCCGCCGTCGCGTAGCTGTGGGTCGTCGTCGTCCCGGTGCCGGTCGCTCCGTCACCGAAGTCCCACGCCACCGAGGCGATGGTCCCGTCCGGGTCCGAGGCACCCGATCCGTCGAAGCTCGCCGTCAGTCCGGTGGACGCCGCCGTGAAGCTCGCGATCGGCAGCTGGTTGGGAGCCAACGTCGTGACGACGTCGTGCGAGACGCTCGCGGTCGCGCCGACGCTGTCGGTGACCGTCAGGCTCACACTGAACGTGCCCGCCGTGGCGTACGTGTGTGTCGCGGTGACGCCCGTCGCGGTGGTCCCGTCGCCGAAGTTCCAGGCGTACGACGCGATCGTCCCGTCGGGATCGACCGAGGCGGAGGCGTCGAAGGACCCGTCCAGGTTCACGACCGTCGGCGTGAAGGCCGCGGTCGGGAGCTGGTTCGGAGCCACGGCCGTCACCGTCTGCTGCGTGGTGGCCGTTCCACCGCGGTTGTCCGTCACCGTGAGGCTGACGGTGTAACTGCCGCCCGCGGCGTAGGTGTGGGAAGCCGTGGCGCCGGTGCCGGTCTGGCCGTCACCGAAGTCCCAGGCGTAGGAGCTGACGACCCCGTCCGAGTCGGTCGAGGCCGACGCGTCCGTGGTGAGCTGGAGGTTCGCCACCGCGTTCGTGAACGCGGCGGTCGGCAGCACGTTGGGAGCCTGGCCGAGGCCGAGCTCACGGTGCTGGGTGACCTGGGCGTCGGTCAGCGGCGCGTTGTACACGGCGACTTCGTCGATCTTGCCGTTGAAGTACGGGACCGAACCCTGCCAGGCGTTGTCGCCGCCGACCCGCCAGTACCCGGTGTAGTCCTGCGCACCGGTCTGCGGGTTGGTACCGACGGACGAGCCGTCGATGAACAGCTTCATACCGGCTGCGGACTGCTGGGCGACCACGTGGTGCCACTGGCCGTCGTTGACGGCGGCCTGCGAGGTGATCGTGTTCTCCTGGCCGGTCCAGGTGCCGAAGACGAGCTTGCCGTCGGGACGCAGGAAGACGTGTCGGTCGTACCCACCGGACCCGCCGGTCTGGTTGGAGCCGAAGCCGATGACCTTGCCCCCCTGGGTGGAGGTGGTCTGGAACCAGGCCTCCATCGCGTAGCTGGTCGGGTTGGAGTAGCTCGACTGGCTCGAGACACCGCCCTCGTCCCAGCCGTTGGAGGTGAACTGGGCCGCCCTGTTGTCCACGCCGGAGATGGCGCCGTTCGCACCCTTCGTGACCTGACCGAAGTACAGGCCGTTCGACTCAGTCGGGCCGGCGTCGACGGCAGTGGACCCGCTCGTCTCGTTGAGGCGCCAGAAGAGCGCCGGGTCGAGGCCGAACACCGCGGCGCCGTAAGCATCGGCCGGTGCGGTCGGGACGGTGGACGTGCGGCCGGAGGCGACGTAGTGGGCGTCGACCTGCTGGCGGGTCAGGACCGTCGGGAACACGGACACGTCGTCGATGTCGCCGGAGAAGTTGCTGCTGCTCGGACCGTTGGGCCAGCCACCGAGGCTGTCACCACCGACACGCCAGTAGCCGTTGAAGACCTGACCGCTCGTGACGTCGGCCCTGGCCGCGACCTTCCGCCCGTCGACGAACAACTGCATGCCGTTCGCTCCGAGTGAGGCGGCGACCTGGTGCCACTCGCCGTCGTTGTAGGCCTTCGGGCTGGTCACGACGTTCGTCGCGCCCGTGTAGGTGCCGAAGTTCAGTCGGCCGTCGTTGCCCATGTAGACGTGACGGTCGTAGGAGGAGGAGTTGCCGGTCGCGGATCCGCCGAACCCGATGATCTTGCCGCCGGAAGTGGTCGTGGTCTTGAACCACGCCTCCGTGGTGAAGACGTTCGGGGAAGGCCTCTGGACGGTGGAGGAGCTGGATCCGCCCGAGAAGGTGGTCGCCGCGTTGTTCGAGGCGGCTTCCTGGCCAGCCGCTCCGCGCGTCACGCCGGTCGCGGTGAGGGTCAGGTCGTCACCAGAGGTCCAGTCGAAGCCGGTGGTCCCACTCGACTCGCCGAGCGGCCAGAGGGAAGTCGCGCCGTCATTCAGCACCGACTGCTGGTAGCTGCTGATCACGCCGTCCTCGGAGACGGTGACCGCGACGTTGAGTCCCTGCTGGAAGTTGCCGTACGGGTCGGTCGCCCTGATCCGGTAGTTGTAGGACTGTCCGGGTGTCAGGCCGGTGTCGAGGAAGGACATGACCGGACGCTTCCAGAACGTGGAGGAGGCCTGGGTCGTGTACACGGGCGAGGCCGTGACGTTGTTGCGGATCACCTGGTAGGTGAGGTCCGAGTTGTCGCGGTCGTAGTTGGCCTGCCATGAGATGCGGGCCGTCCCACGGCTGAACGACGTGACGGTGGGCACGAAGTTGGAGCCGGTGAGTCGCGGGCCGTCCTTGTTCGGGGCGATGGAGGCCTTCGCGAACCGCACGAGGCCCTGCATGCCCGTGCCGTTCACCTGGGTGAACTCACCGGCGTAGAGCACGTAGTCACCAGCGACGGTCACGTCCCAGGCGCCCTGACCGGTACCGGTGTAGCTGCCGGTGTTGATCGTCGGGAACCAGTTGAGCAGGGTCGGTGCGGGGGTGCCCGCGAAGTTGTAGTAGCCGTACGGGTCGGCGGTCAGCGTGCCGGTGGTGGCCTTGGTGAAGGCGGTCGCTCGCTGGAAGCCCCACGGGTCGGTCTGCGGGTATCCGCCGACGTTCCCGCAGTAGTGGGCGTGGCTGGCGACGTAGACGACGTCGGTGTCTGCCGCGACGGAGTACGAGTCGCCGTGGCAGTCCTCGACCCACTGCAGCTCGCCGCCGGTCCAGTCGGCCTTGAACGCGCCCTCGATGTTGCCTCCCTTGCCGAAGGTGTATCCGGTGCCGTAGACGCTTGTGCCGTCGCTCGTGAGGGAGTTGATCGACGCCTCCTCACCACCGTTGCGGATGAGGGAGTTGATCGCCCAAGGCATGGAGCTGCCGGAGGCGGTGCTCAGGGCCGCGAGCCCGTAGCCGGGACTGTTCGAACCGTTCACCGACGTGAAGTTGCCACCGATGACGATTTTCGAAGAGTCGGGGCTGAGGACGAGCGCCTGCACCGTTCCGCCGACGACGTCCGGTGCGAGGCCGGTCAGCGCGCCGTTCGACGCGGCGAAGCCCGCCACACCGGCGCGGGCCGAGCCCTGCGCGGAGGTGAACTGACCACCGGCGTACACGGTCGTGTCCGTCGCGGTGACCGCCTTGACGATCGAGTTGATCGACGGCGCGAAGCCGGCGATCAGCGTCTGCGTCGCCACGTCGAACGCGGCGAGGCGGTACCTGGTCGTCCCGTTGACCGCCGTGAACTGGCCGCCCGCGTACAGCTTCGTACCGTCGGGCGATGCCGCCAGCGAGCGCACCTGTTGGTTGAAGTTCGGTGCCCACGGGAGCAGCGCGCCAGTCGACAGGGTATAGGCGAGGAAGTTGTTGCGCGTCACGGTGTTCGCACCGGCCGCGGATCCCGCCGGCCGTGCAGTCGTGAACGAACCGGCGACGTAGACCGTGTTGCCGATGACGACCTGGTCCCAGACGACACCGTTGATCTGGGGTGCGGGAAGGGCGTCGGACGAGACCGTCGCGGGCTGGCCGGTCGTCGGCGTCGTGTCGGCCGATGCCGCCTGTGCGGTGGTGAGCGTGCCGAACAGCACGGCCGCGACGGTGATGCCGACGAGGGCGAGGCGGCGCGCGCCGGATGGTCGGTGCGTCCGCCGCGCGATCGCGGGCTCGGACGACAGCAGTGTGGTCATGGTGTATCTCGCAGTCTTCTCGGGTGAAGGAGGCGGACCGCTGGCACACGCGTTCGGGAGACGCGGGCGGGATGATGAGGTCCTCCACGCAGTCAAGCGCAAGATGGGGGACGACGATGCACCCCGTTGGGGGCAGAAGCACCCCCAGATCAGGGGTGACTTTCGCTGACAGCCCCGATCACACCTGACAGATCGACAGCTGGCTGATACAGAACGCTCGTCAGCGCGGTGCGGCGCCCTCGAACACCACCGCCGGCTCGGCCGCCGCATAGTCGACCGTCACCCGCACAGCGTCGCGCGCGTCCTCGGGGACATTGAAGACGAAGGTGCCACGCACGGTCTCGCCCGCCGCCACCTGCTCCGGGAACGGCACGCCGCCCGGAGCGGCCAGCTCGATCGCCGGCGTGAGATCCGAACCGTAGTAGGCGTTCGCGACCGCGCCCGCCAAGGAGTACGCCTCGGAACCGGAGTTGGTGAAGGCGATCGTCACCCGGATCGACGGACCGGCGACCTCGCCGGGCTGAGACGCCTCACCGTCCACGGCTTCCAGTGATTCGATGCGCACGCTCACCGCGTCGGTCACCGGGGCGGTGTCGTCGAGACCGATCGCGCCGTCGCTCGATCCGGCGGGGGGCAACGTCGAGCCGGGCTCCGCGGTCGGCAGCGTCGACGATGACGACGAGGGAAGGGCGGACGGCGCGGTCGTGCCCTGCCCCGACGGCGTGCCCGGGCGGAGGGTCAACCACAGGACGATCCCGACGACGACGAGGACGACGACCACGGAGACCACGATGGCCACGAGGCGGCGGCGCTCCGGCGCTCCGGCTTCGTGTGCTGCGGGGGACACCTCGGTGCGGTCTTCTGCTTCGGCCATGTCATGCTCCAGATCGTCTCGGGAACTGTATCGCACCGGTCCGTCAGGGGGTATCGGAGCCGACACCCCTCCTCGGGTGGCACCTGAAAGTGGACTCGGCAAGCGCTGATGACCCTCATACCCTCGGAAGAGGCTCAATGAACGCGCCGAAGACGACAGGGAAACACTCGAGTGGGGAGCGTTCGGCGATGACCGATCAGCAGAGCAGCGCGCAGCAGTCCGGACGACAGGGCCGCGTCGGCTACGCCGCCGGAGCATTCGACCTGTTCCACGTCGGTCACCTGAACATCCTGCGGCACGCGAAGAGCGCCTGCGACTACCTCATCGCCGGCGTCGTCTCGGACGAGCTGCTCCGCACCCGCAAGCGCATCGAACCCATCGTCCCGCTGACGGAGCGACTCGAGATCGTCCGTCACATCGGCTTCGTCGACGAGGCGGTCGAGGAGACCTGGGACGACAAGTTGCAGGCGTGGGACGCGCTGCGCTTCGACATCTTCTTCAAGGGCGACGACTGGCGCGGCACCGCCGAAGGCCTCCGGCTCGAAGCGGAGTTCGCCAAGGTGGGTGTCGAGGTCGTGTACTTCCCGTACACGATGAGCACCTCGAGCACCGCACTCCGACGCGCACTCGCCCAGCTCGACGAGCAACGCGAGCTCGACGCGACGCTCGTCCAGGCCTGATTCCTCCGGCACGATCGCCGGTTCCCGCCCCGCAGCTCCACGCTCCCCATCCGCAGCGCATCGAGGTACTGTTGGACGGATCGACACACGGGGCGGTGGACACATGACGAAGGCTCGGCAGGCACTGCTGGCACGCCTCACCGGCTCGCTGCCCGTCCACGGTTCGATCGTCGGTGTCGCCACCGAGGAGCGCACGGTCGTCATGACCTACGGCGACGGCCCGAGCCCAGACGGCACGCCTGGCGTGCTCGACGCCCTCGCCGCGGCCGGCGCCACCGCGACCTTCTTCGTCCTCGTCGGACGGGCCAGGAAGCACCCCGAACTGCTCCACCGCATGGTGGCCGAGGGGCATGAACTCGCCCTCCACGGTGACGACCACGTCCGCCTCACCGACTTCCCCGAGGAGGTCGCCTACCGGCGGACCCTCGCCGCGAAGCAGGAGCTGGAGCAGCTGAGCGGGCAGCGCATCGAGTGGTTCCGTCCACCGTACGGTGCGCAGAGCATCGAGACCTGGCAGGCGGTCAAGCGGGCCGGCCTCCAGACGGTGCTGTGGACCGCGACCGCGTGGGACGTCAAGGACGTCGGCGAACACGAGCGCGTCGCCCACGCCGTCCGGCACTGCCACCAGGGGTCGATCCTGCTCGCGCACGACGGCTTCGCCGGCCCTGCCGACGGCGTCGACGACGGCCCGGAGCCCGACGTCGACCGCGGTGCACTCGCGGAGGAGCTCCTCAGCGGATTCGCCCGCGAAGGGCTCGTGGGCCGCTCGCTCGGCGAGGCGCTGCGCGGCGGCAAGGCCGTGCGCCGGGCCCGCTTCTCGGAGTAGCGGCACCGCGGTCCCTGAGCCTCCCCGGTCCCTGAGCTTGTCGAAGGGCGTCGACGGGAGCCGCTCAGTCCTTCGCGAAGCGGTCGGTCGCGTCGACGAGCGCCGAGAGGATGCCCGGCTCGTCGAACGCGTGCCCGGCGTCGGGGACGATCGTGAACTCGGCCTCGGGCCAGGCGCGGTGCAGGTCCCAGGCGGTGAAGACCGGGGTGCACATGTCGTAGCGGCCCTGGACGATGACGCCGGGGACGCCGGCGAGTTTGTCGGCGTCGCGGATGAGCTGTCCGGGTTCGAACCAACCGCGGTTGGTGAAGAAGTGGTTCTCGATGCGCGCGAACGCGACGGCGAACCGCGGGTCGGTGAAGCGGGCGACGGTCTCGGCCTGTGGGAGCAGCGTGATCGTCGAGGACTCCCAGCGCGACCAGGCGACCGCCGCCGGACCGTGCACAGCAGGGTCCTCGTCGAACAGGCGCCGGTGGTAGGCCTCGATGAGCCGACGGCGCTCCTCCACGGGGATCGGTTCGAGGTACCCCTCCCACAGGTCCGGGAAGACGGCTGCCGCGCCGCCCTCGTAGAACCAGTCGAGTTCCTCGTCGCGCAGGGTGAAGATGCCGCGGAGGACGAGCTCCGTCACGCGCTTCGTGTGCTTCTGGGCGTACGCGAGCGCGAGGGTGGAGCCCCAGGACCCGCCGAACACCATCCAGCGCTTGATCTTCAGCGCCTTCCGCAGCGTCTCGAGGTCGGCGACGAGGTGCCAGGTGGTGTTGGTGGACAGGTCGGCGGCGGGATCGCTCGCGTGCGGGGTGCTGCGGCCGCAGCCGCGCTGGTCGACGAGGACGATCCGATACCGCTTCGGATCGAAGAGGCGGCGGTGGACGGGGCTCGTGCCGCCGCCGGGTCCGCCGTGGAGGAAGACGACGGGTTTCCCGTCGGGGTTGCCGGAGGTCTCCCAGTACAGCGACTGTCCGTCGCCGACGTCGAGCATGCCGGTCTCGTACGGCTCGATCTCGGGATACGGCTCGCCCATGGTCCTGTCCTTCCTCGGTGCGCGCTCGACGCGTCGCACTGGTCGTTCTAGCATGGCGTGGATCGTCCGGCCGAGGGTGCCACCACACCGTTCCCCCAGGTCTCGTCAGAGCTGGTCGGCCGACACCGAGAAGGTGTCGCAGGCGGCGGGACCGCCGTTGTACCCGGTCATGAACCAGCGCTGGCGTTGCTCGGCCGAGCCGTGCGTCCACGCTTCCGGGTTCACCTGGCCGGTCGCCGCCTCCTGGATGCGGTCGTCGCCCACCGCGGCCGCGGCGCTCAGCGCGTCGTCGATCTCCTGCTGCGTCACCGGCTTCAGGAAGGCGACACCCTTGGCATCCTCGGTGTCGGACGCCGCCGCCACCCAGGCGCCGGCGAAGCAGTCGGCCTGGACCTCGATGCGCACGGAGTCGGACGCCGGCCCGGTGCCGCTGCGGTCGGCGCGATCCATGACGCCGGTGAGCGCCTGGATGTGGTGACCCCACTCGTGGGCGACGACGTACATCTCCGCGAGCGGGCCACCGGAGGCGCCGAAGCGGTCGCGCAGCTCGCCGTAGAAGCTCGTGTCGATGTAGATGGTCTGGTCCGGCGGGCAGTAGAACGGGCCGGTGGCACTCGAGGCAGCACCGCATCCGGTGTTCGTCTGCTGGTCGAAGATGATGAAGTCAGCCGGTGAGGTGTAGTCCACACCGAGGGCCGGAAGCTCCTCCGACCAGTAGTCGTCGAGCGAGGAGTAGGCACCACCCATCCGGCAGTCGACGTTTGCGTTCGCGTCGGCACCTGTCTGGCACTCCTCGGAGAGGAGGGTCTCCTCCTGCGATCCGCCACCGGCTCCCCCGCCGCCGAGGAGGCCCGAGACGTCGACGCCGAGGAACTGGGAGATGAGCGCGATGACGATGACCCCCACCGCGCCGCCGCCGACGGCGATGCCGGTGGTCTTGCCCCGTCGCTTGACCTTGTTCCCGCTGATGTCGGCGTTGTCGTTGAACGTCATGTCCGCACCTTATCGCGCAGCGCGAGGTGAGGCATATCGTCGCCGGACCCTTGCGCCGACGACGATATGCCTCCCGTCAACCGGCTGCGCTCAGCGCTGCTTCTTGGACAGCGTCTTCTCGTCGACCGGCGCCTCGCCAGAAGCACGACGCGCTGCGAAGTAGTCGGCGGCCTCCTGCTGGCGCTGCGCCTCCTGGCCGGTCGCGATGGGCGCCCGCACATGCTCGGGAGCGAACCCGAAGGCATCGACCAGGTCGAGGGCGTGCGGGCGGAGCCGCGCGATGAGGCGGTCGACGTAGGCGCTGACAGCCTGACCACGCTGCGGCGAGAGCCGACCGTGGATGAGGTACCAGGCCAGGTGCTTCTCGATGAGCGAGAGCCCGAAGAGGTCGTGCACCCAGGTCATGACCTGCTTCGTGCCCGGGTCCTCGATCTGTTCGACGCCCTCGGTGAACGCCTCCCACTGCAGCAGTTCGCCATGCGCCCGTGCCGCCTCGATGAGCTCGTTCTGGTGCGCGTTGAAGAGGTCGGATGCGGCCTGCTTGGACAGCTTGTTGGCTCCGCGCAGCTTGGTCGCGACCTCGGCGATCATCGACTCGACCCGCTCCGTGAGCAGCTCACGCTGCACGTTCGTGTCGCGGAGCTGGCTCACCGAACGCGCGGTGGACCCGAAGTCCTTCACCGTCTGCGCGAGGCTCCGCAGCCCACTGTTGTGCACGGCGCGGTCGGTCGCCTGCTCGACCACGTACCGCGCGAGCGCCCCGGCGTCGACCTTCGCGAACTTCCGGCTGTAGTCGGTGAGGAGGCGCTTGGCGACGAGCTGCAGGAGCACGTTGTTGTCGCCCTCGAACGTGGCGTACACGTCGAGGTCCGCACGCAGACCCGTGAGGCGGTTCTCGGCGAGGAAGCCGTTCCCGCCGCACGCTTCCCGAGCCTCCTGGAGGGTGTCGAGCGCGTGCCAGGTCGACAGGGGCTTGAGCGCTGCCGCGAGCGTCTCGAGGTCCTGGCGGTCCTCGTCGGAGTCGGCCTTGCCACTGAAGACCTCGTCGAACTTCACGAGCAGCCGGTCGTGGGCGAAGATCTGCGCGTACGTCGTCGCGAGGCGGGGCAGGAGCCGGCGCTGGTGGCGCTGGTAGTCGAGGATGACCTCCTCCTGCGTGTCGCTGCCCGCGTTGAACTGACGGCGCTCGCTGCCGTAGGTGATCGCGATCTGCAGCGCGAGGGCGGAGGCGGACGTCGCGGCGCCGTCGAGCGACACCCGACCCTGGACGAGCGTTCCGAGCATGGTGAAGAAGCGACGCCCGGGGCTCGCGATCGGCGAGGAGTACGTGCCGTCCTCGGCGACGTCGCCGTAGCGGTTCAGCAGGTTGGTGCGCGGGACACGAACCCCGGTGAAGTGCAGTCGACCGTTGTCGATGCCGTTCAGGCCACCCTTCAGCCCGTCGTCCTCGCCGCCGATCCCGGGCAGGAAGGCACCCTCGTCGTCGCGGATGGGGACGTAGAAGCAGTGGACGCCGTGGTTCACGCCGTTCGTGATGAGCTGGGCGAACAGCGTCGCCGCCTTCCCGTGGACGGCCGCGTTGCCGAGGTAGTCCTTCCACGCCGCCCGGAACGGGGTGTCGATGACGAACTCCTGCGTCTCGGGGTCGTACGTCGCCGTCGTGGCGATCGACGCCACGTCGGATCCGTGGCCGGACTCGGTCATCGCGAAGGCGCCGGGGACGTCGAGGTTCATCGCCCCCGGGAGGAACGCGTCGTGGTGCGGCTCGGTGCCGAGGTGGAGGATCGCGGCGCCGAAGAGGCCCCACTGCACGCCGGACTTGATCTGGAGCGACGGGTCGGCGAGCACGAGCTCCTCGAACCCGGCGATGTTGCCGCCGTGGTCGTCCGCACCGCCGAGGCGCGTCGGGAAGGCTTTGAGCACCTGTCCGTTCTCGACGAGCAGCTTCAACTGGTGGAACACGCGGTCGCGGTGGTCGTCCATCGACTGCCCCTCGATGCGCTGCATCTCGGGGCGGGCGGCGAGCGCGCGGGAGGCGAGACGTGCCTCCGGCCAGGATCCGAGGAGCTGGCGGGCGAGCGCCGGGACGTCGAGGCGCGCATCCGACGGCGCAACCTCGACCGTCGCTGCCGTCGTACCGCTGACGCTCGTCCGGATCGCTGTGTCGACCATCCCTGTGCCCTGCCTTTCACCCATGAAAACCTCCCACAATGGTAGGACTGTCATAACGAAGCCCGAAAGCACCTGTGGGATGTGGACAAGGGGCCGCCCGATCGTGGCGGACCGTGTTGGTCATGCCCCACAGCTGTCGCAGGAAGCTCCCAGGCCGTGGCTCAGCTGTTCGCGGACACGACCTCGACGAGCGCCGCACCATAGGCGTCGAGCTTCTTCGCACCGATGCCGCTGATGCCGTCGAGCTCGCCGAGCGAGGTGGGTTTGGCCGTCGCGACCGCCCGCAGGGTGGCGTCGCCGAAGACGATGTACGCCGGGACGCCCTGCTCCTTCGCGACGCTCGCCCGCCAGGCGCGGAGCGCCTGGAAGAGCTCGGCGGCGGCCGGTTCCAGCTCCGCGTTCGCGCCCGCCGACCGGGAGGACGACCGCGACGAGGACCGGGCGGCGCGTTCCGGCTCGCGGCGCATGGCGACTGGCCGGCTCCCGGCGAGCACCTCGGCGCTCCCCTCCGTGAGGCCGAGCGTGCCGTACTCGCCGACGGTGGCCAGGAGGTCGCGTGCGAGGAGTTGGCGGACGACCCCACGCCACTCCTGGTCGCTGAGGTCTTCGCCGATGCCGAAGGTCGCGAGCTCGTCGTGCCGCTGCTGGGCGACCCGGTCGGTCCGCTTGCCCCGGAGGATGTCGATGATCTGGCCGGCACCGAACGACTGGTTCCGTTCGCGCTTCAGGCGCACGATCGTGGAGAGGAGCTTCTGCGCCGGGACGGTGCCGTCCCAGGTGACCGGCGGTTCGAGGCAGGTGTCGCAATTGCCACACGGGGTCGACGGCTGGCCGAAGTACCGCAGCAGGTTGACCCGGCGGCAGTCGACCGTCTCGCAGAGCGCGAGCATGGCGTCGAGGTGCGCACTGAGGTTGCGCTGGTGGGCGAGGTCGCCCGGCGACTCCGCGATCATGCGACGCTGCTGCACGACGTCCTGAAGGCCGTACGCGAGCCAGGCGATGGACGGCTCGCCGTCGCGGCCCGCGCGCCCCGTCTCCTGGTAGTACCCCTCGACGCTCTTCGGGAGGTCGACGTGGGCGACGAACCGGACGTCCGGCTTGTCGATGCCCATGCCGAACGCGATGGTCGCGACGACCACGACCCCGTCCTCGCGGAGGAAGCGGGACTGCGCGGCCGCGCGGACCGAGGCGTCGAGGCCGGCGTGGTACGCGACGGCGTCCACCCCGTTGTCGCGGAGGAGCTGGGCCGTCTGCTCGACCGTCTTGCGGCTCAGGCAGTACACGATCCCGGCGGTGCCGGCCGGCTGCTCCTTCACGAACGCGACGAGCTGCTTGCGGACCTCGTTCTTGCCCACGATGCGGTACTGGATGTTCGGGCGATCGAAGCTCGAGACGAAGTGCTTCGCCTCGCCCAGGTGGAGGCGCTGGGTGATCTCCTGGTGCGTCGCGTCGGTGGCGGTCGCGGTGAGGGCGATCCGCGGGACGTCGGGCCAGCGTTCGGCCAGCTCGCCGAGCATGAGGTAGTCGGGGCGGAAGTCGTGCCCCCACTGCGACACACAGTGCGCTTCGTCGATGGCGAGGAGCGCGATGGTGCCCTGCCCGAGGAAGCGGCGGGTGGCCTCGGAGCTCAGCCGCTCGGGCGCGACGTAGAGGAGGTCGAGCTCGCCGGAGAGATAGGCCTGCTCGACCCGGGAACGCTCCGCGGGATCCTGCGTGGAGTTGAGGAAGGCGGCACGGACGCCGACCGCGAGGAGCGCGTCGACCTGGTCCTGCATGAGCGCGATGAGCGGTGACACGACGATGCCCGTGCCCGGCCGGAGCAGTGCGGGGATCTGGTAGCAGAGGCTCTTGCCGCCACCCGTCGGCATGAGGACCACCGCGTCGCCACCGCCGGCCACCTGCTCGATGATCTGCTGCTGCTCCCCGCGGAACGCGTCGTACCCGAAGACGGTGTGCAGGGCCTCCTGCGCTGTGGCGAACTTCTGGCCTGCGGCGCGCGTGACGGCCGGGGTCGCCGTGCGCGGGGCAGCCGGAGCGGCCGTGGACGGCGCCGCGCCCCAGCTGACCCCGCCGCCGAGGTAGGCGTCGTCGGGCGGCGGTGCGTCGAAGTCGTCGGGAGCGTCCGCGTCGTCCGGGATCCAGTCGGGTTCGGTGCTCCAGCTCATCCGTCGATCGTAGCCGCCACAGCCGACATCGCCGCGCGAGCCTCCACAGCGTTCCGGACGGAAAGTTCGTTCCTCTTAATGCCGGAGGGTCGTCGAGGCCGGATCCGAACTTTTTCCAAACCACCCCTGTGGGGGCTCCGAAGTGTCATCGAGGGCCGGTTCTGAGAGGCACTCGAACAGCCGGTCCAAACCTCATCAAAGGAGAATCACATGCGTACCATCAAGCGGAACCACATGGCAGTGCTCGCACTCGCCGCCGTCGCAACCTTCGGCCTCGCAGCCTGTTCCAGCGGCTCCAGCTCGGACAGCGGCTCCTCCATGGAGCCCAGCTCCGCACCCACCGAGTCCATGGCTGCCGACCCGGCAGCGGACCTCGTCGGCTCGGGCTGCGCCGCCTACGCTGACGCCGTCCCGGACGGTGCAGGATCCGTCGCCGGCATGTCGGCCGACCCGGTCGCCGTCGCCGCATCGAACAACCCACTGCTGACCACGCTCACCGCTGCGGTCTCCGGCCAGCTGAACCCCGACGTCAACCTCGTCGACACCCTGAACGGCTCCGAGTTCACCGTCTTCGCTCCGGTCGACGACGCCTTCAAGAAGATCGACGCCGCCACGATCGACAGCCTCAAGACGCCTGAGGGCGCTGCGACGCTGACGTCGATCCTCACCTACCACGTCATCCCCGGCCAGATCGCGCCGTCGGACATCGATGGTGACCAGACCACCGTCGAGGGTGGAACCGTCAAGGTCGAGGGCTCGGGTGACAACATCACCGTCAACGGTGCCAAGGTCATCTGCGGTGGCGTCAAGACCGCCAACGCGACCGTGTACCTCATCGACTCGGTCCTGATGCCGCCGGCCAAGTAGCCGACCGCGGGTTCACCCGCACGCATCACCAGCGACACCCGCAGCCCCGTCATCCGCACCGGATGGCGGGGCTGCTTCGTCGTGTCCGGGGCCGATCGTCTGCGACGCCGAGCGGACGCGCGTCTGTGAGAATGGACCCATGCCGTCAGACCGCTCCGACCGCGTCCTGCGCGGGTCGAGCGCGGCGGTGTTCGCGACCTTCGTCGCCCTGCTGTCGCACGTCGCCGGCGGGGGCCAGGTCCCGGGTGCGCTCGGTGTCGTCGCCCCACTCGTCCTCTCCACGGCGGCCTGCGTCCTCCTCGCCGGTCGGCGCCTGACCCTCCTGCGGACCACGCTCTCGGTCGTCGTCAGCCAGGTCCTGTTCCACACCCTGTTCGTACTCGGCACCGCACCGCGAACGGCTCAGCACCCGGGAGCCATGGCGCACGGCACGCACGGGTCCGCCGCAACGGTCGACCTCGTCACCGGCGCGACCGCGAGCCACCACACCGATGTGGGCATGTGGTCCGCCCACCTCGCCGCCGGTCTCGTGACCATCGCCGCCTTCCAGCGCGCGGGCTCGCTCCTCGCGGCCCTCGCGGGCGTGCGGGAGTTCGTCCTCGTCCGCCTCATCCGCAGAGCGCTGACGGACACGCCGCCGACGCGCCCGACGCGCGTCGAGACGGCGATCGAACCCCGCCTGGCGCACCCGCTCGGCTTCCACCCCGAGACGACCGCCCTGCGCGGTCCGCCGCTCGCGACCATCCGCTGAGCACGCGGCCGGCCGGACCCCATCGGTCCCCGTCGACCGCCCCACACCGCGGGTCGTCCCACCGCGCTCCGACATCCGGAGCGCCGCACGACCCGTCTCCCCATTCCCGTCGCTCGACCACGGTCCCCGCCGACCCGTCGAGCGGCCAGTGCTGCAGCGGCGACGCGTCCCGAGGGACGAGCGCGCCGACCCGCAGGAAAGGAGCCACCACCGTGGCCGAACCCCGCACCTCCTCCCCACCGGACGACGACCTCGCGGTCGCGCCGAACCGCTCCCCCGGACTGGCTCCGATCCGGGCACCGGAGGCGATCATGCTCGCATCCGTGCCGGTCGCCGTCGCCGTCACCCTGCTCGCGCTCGTCGGCACCGGGGCGTTCTCGACCGGGACCCTGCTCTCCGACCCCGGTGTCGTGGTCACGAGGGGGCTCCCGATCGCGCGCGTGGTCCACGATGCGGCGGCGGCGGTGACGATCGGGCTGCTGACCGCCGCGACGTTCCTCCTGCCGGGGCAACGCATCGTGCCCGGCATCGTCTCGTTCTCGCAGGCCAAGGCCGTCCGCTGGGCCGCCTGGTCGTCGGCCGTCTGGTTGGCCGCCGGTATCGCGGTCCTCGTGTTCACCGCGGCGAACTCCATCGGCGTCCCCGTGTCGTCGCCCACCTTCGCCAACACCTTCCTCTTCTACGCGACGCAACTCGAACTCGGTCAGACGCTCCTCGGCTCGCTCGGGTGCGTCCTCCTCGTCGGCTGCATCGTGGTGCTCGCGCGCCGTCTCGCCTGGGTCGCCGCGGCGAACGCCATCGCGGTCTTCGCGCTCCTGCCGCTCTCGCTGTCCGGACACGCGGCCGGCTCCGACGAACACGGCAACGCAGTGAACTCGCTCGCCGTCCACCTCATCGGCGTCACCGCCTGGGCGGGCGGCCTCGTCGCGGTGATCCTGTTGCGCCGAGCCGTCGGAAACGAGATCGGGGTCGTGGTCGCGCGCTACTCGGTGCTGGCCGGTTGGGCGTTCGGGGCGGTGGCCTTCTCCGGTGTCGTGAACGCCTCACTGCGTCTGGCGGGACCGTCCGACCTCCTGACCCCCTACGGGCTGCTCATCGTTGCCAAGACGGTGGCGCTCGTGCTCCTCGGTTGCGCAGGCGTCTGGCACCGACGTCGCCTCATCCCCCGGCTGCTGCGTCCAGGTGGTGACCCGAGGGCCTTCATCCGCCTCGCGGTGGGCGAGGTCGTCGTCATGGCCGTGACGATGGGCGTCTCCGTCGCGCTGTCCCGCAGCCAACCGCCGGTGTCGCAGGAGCCCGTCGCCGACGACGTCCGACGCCGCCTCCTCGGGTTCGAGTACCCACCGCCCGTGACGCCGCTCCGGATGTTCACCGAGTGGCACGTGGACTGGATGTGGGCCGGGATCGCGGCCGTCGGCGCCGGCTGGTACCTGTGGGCGTTCCTGCGGCTCAGACGGCGCGGTGACGCGTGGCCGGTGACCCGGCTGGTCGCCTGGCTGCTCGGCTGCGTCGCACTGCTGTACGCCACGAGTGGTGGCCTCGCCGCCTACGGCCAGATCCACTTCAGCACCCACATGCTCCAGCACATGGCACTCATGATGATCGCGCCGCCGCTCCTCGTGCTCGGCGGCCCGGTCCTCCTCGCCCTCCGGACCCTGCCGGCCCGGACGGACGGTGGGCGGGGGCTCCGCGAGTGGATCCTCGCCGTCGTGCACTCCCGCTACCTGAGCCTCCTGTCGAAGCCCGCCGTCGCGGGCGTCCTGTTCGCCGGCAGTCTCGTGGTGTTCTACTACACCGGCTGGTTCGAGTGGGCGATGATCGCGCACCAGGGTCACGTCCTCATGACCGTGCACTTCCTCGCCACCGGGTACCTGTTCTTCTGGGTGCTGATCGGCGTCGACCCCGGTCCGAACCGGCCCGCGTTCCCGTTCCGGCTCATCCTGCTGCTCGCGACCCTGGCGTTCCACGCCTTCTTCGGCCTGGCGATCATGTCGAGCTCGACCGTGCTCGCCGCCGACTGGTGGACGGCCCTCGGGTACACCGACACCGCCGCGCTCCTCGCCGACCAGGGCGTCGGCGGTGGCATCGCCTGGAGCGTCGGGGAGGTGCCGGCGGTGCTCGTCGCGCTCATCGTCGTCTCGCAGTGGGTCCAGAGTGACGAGCGCGCCGCGAAACGGTACGACCGCCGGGCGGAGCGCGACGGTGACGCCGAGCTCGGCGACTACAACGCCCGTCTGGCGCGCATCAACCGGCAGGACGAGCGGTCGAGTGAGGACCGCGAGCACTCCTGAGCCGGACGACGACGGCCCCGCCGGCAGTGGATGCCGGCGGGGCCGTCGTGGTGCGGAGGACGATCAGGAGGTGGGAGGACCTTCCGAGCCGGAACCGCCCGACACCGAGGTCTGGTCGTCCGGCTCCGGCTTGCGACGGGTCACGAGGAGCACGCCGATGCCGGCCACCAGGACGACACCGATCGCGCCGACCACCCACCAGACGTCGCCGCTCAGACCACCGGTGGCCGGTGTGGCGGTGTCGCCATCACCTGCGCCACCCGCAGCCGACGACGGCCCGACGGACGAGGCACCGCTCGTCGCGCACGCCGGCTCCGAGCTGCCGGCGGCGAGCTCCTGACCCTCGGCCGGTGCCCACTGGAAGGTGTAGCTCCCCGACAACGGATGCCCGTCCGTCGACACGAGCTGCCACACGACCGTGTACTCCCCGGCCTCGCCGAGCTGCATCGGCATGACGAGCGCCGGTCCGTTGACTGCCGCACACGCCGTGCCGTATTGGAGCTGCTCGTCGCCGGGGCCGGTCACCTGGATCTGATTGGACTGACCCGCCTCGCCGAGGTCGAGCAGGTTGTCGTTCGTCGTGATGACGACCTGCTCCGGCTGCTCGGTGACCGTCGATCCCTCGGCGGGGCTCGTCGAGACGATGGTGTTGTGCGCTGCAGCCGGACCGGCGACGGCGAACACCGCCGCCGCCGCGAGGAACGCGGTGGCGACGGAGCCGACGAGGCGGCGGCGACGGGCCGTCGTCATCAGGCCTGGCGCTTCGCGTCGGACGCCGCGCGACGCGCGGACGCGGCGATCACGATGCCGGCGGCACCGACGACGAGCCCGGCGATGCCGAGCACGCGTCCCAGGACGTCGGTGGTGCCGGCGTCGGAGGCGGCAGCGGCCTCGGTGTGGTCACCGTCGCCGTCGTCGTCCGTGGCAGCCGCGCCGTGGTGGTCGCCGGCCTCGGCGGCCGTGACGACGACGACCGGTGCGGGCGACTCGAGGTCGTCCTCGGTCTGGCCGTCCTTCGCGACGTCGGTCCAGTCGGTCTGGCCGACCTCACACGTCTGCGTCACCGGGAACACGAGGGTCTTCCCCTCCGCGTCGGCCGGCAGCTGGACCTGGAAGGAGACGGTGTCGCGGTAGCCGTCGGCGAGCGGCGTCTTGGCCGTGTAGACGACGGTGCCGACACGTTCGGCGAGCTGCTCGCCGTGGCTGTCGGTGATGGGCTTCGCGAGCGGGGCCATCTGCTTGTCGATGGTCCAGTTCGGGTTGACCGTCGGCGTCACGGCGTTGATCTCCTCGGGGATCTCGAAGGAGAGGCTCGTGGTGGGCGAACCGTCGCAGCCGTGACCGACGGCGAAGCTCAGCACCGTGTAGGAACCGGCGGCGGTCGAGGTGGGCGTGACGCTCACGTGGGCGCTGGCGGCGAGCGGCGCTCCCACGGCGAGGAGTGCTCCGGCGCCGATGGCGATCGCGCCGAGGGCGGCGGGCTTGCGGAAGGTGGGGCGGGGGGTCGTTGCGTTCATGATGTCCTGTCGACTGCTCCGCGGCGTCGAGCCTGCGGAGACGGATGGGGCGACGCCTGGGCGGGCGCGCCGATGGGTACTGCGATGCGGATGGCCGACCACGCCGCGCACAGCACCCGTCCGTGTCGGACGGTGGCGCGGCGGTCAGGCGGTGGCGAACGCCGGAGGACCGCGGTGACGCAGGTGGAGCAGGATGACGCCGAGGTTGCGCGGGCGCTCGTTGACGCGGACCCACTGCACCCGCCGAGGCGCCGGGACGAGGTGGACCGGGGCGGCGCGACGTGCGAGCAGCCGGACCGTCAAGGCCGCGAGCGCCGCGCGGGTCGCGCGCTCGGCGAAGAGGATGGCCGTGATCGTGGCGACGGCGGCGACGAGGTGGGCCACCCACATGGCGGTGGCGCCGTGGCTGTGCATGGTGATGCCTCCGCCGGCCGCCAGCTCGACGACCTGGTGCCGGTGCCACGAGCCGGCACTGGATCCGCCGCCCGAGGCCACCGTCGCGCTGACGGTGCTCGGGACGAGGGTGAAGAGCGCGTGGTAGCCGAGCTGGCTCACGAGCACGGAGGCGACGATCCCCGGAACGGTGATGCGTCGGCCGGCGAGCAGCACGCAGACGAGGACGGCGAACGTGCCGCCGACGAGGAGCACGAACGCGGACGGTGCCGCGGCCCCGCCGATCGTGTGCGAGAGCGCGGCGGCGAAGGTGGCGAAGGCCGCTGCGGCGGTGCCGCGGGCGACTCGAGCCCACCGTTCCGTCATGCCAGGCCTCCGGGAGAACGAGCGGACCAGGTGTCGACGCTCGGACTCCCAGACTACCCGAGCGATGGTCGCGCTCAGGCCGCGTCGGCCACGAACAGCAGGACGATCGACGCGACGGAGCAGGCCACGCCGATGCCGAAGCTCACCCAGAACAGCAGCCGGAGCGCCTTCGCGTGGTCGGCGCTCCGCGTGAACCGTGCACGGGACGGCTCGCGCCGGGCGTAGAAGACGTTCGGTTCCTCCGGGTCGCGGAGCGCGTCGAACTCCGCGTCGGAGACGGGACGGGAGTACAGCTCCGCGGCCTCCGTCATCCAGCGGACCTCCCGGCCGGCCGTCCCCTCGGGGCGCTCCGGATCGACCGGTCCGTCGACGATGACGCCGTGCGTCTCGATCCAGCTGCCGTCCGCCGCCCTGGCGATGAGCATGGCGAGGAGCACGACGACGGCGCATCCGAAGCCGATCCAGGTGAAGACCTCGAACACGAGGCCGAGGAGGTCGTGGGTGTCCACGCTCACATGCTATCCGGCGACTCCGGGTGCGCCGGCGACCGCTCGACTCAGACCGACTCCGGGCGCTTCTGTCGCATGGGTTCCGCCGGCTGGTCCGGACCGTTCCAGACGCCGACGATGCCCCAGGCGACCGCGGCGATCGGGACCGCGAGGACCGCCCCGACGATGCCGCCGAGGATGGTGCCGGCCGTCAAGGCGAGGAGGACGACGAGGGCGTGCAGCTTGAGCGAACGCGCCATGACGACGGGCTGCAGGAAGTTGCCCTCGAGCTGGTTCACCAGGACGACCACACCGACGACGATGAGCGCGGCCACCGGACCGTTGGCCACGAGCGCGACGAGCGCCGCGAGGATGCCGGCGGCGGTCGCACCGACGATCGGGATGAAGGCGGTGAGGAACACGATGACGCTCAGCGGCAGCGCGAGCGGGACGCCGATGATCGCGAGGCCGATGCCGATGCCGAGCGCATCGACGGCCGCGATCGTCGCGGTACCGCGCACATAGCCGCCGAGCGTGTCGACCGTCTTGCCGCCGACGCGCTTGGCGCGGTCGTACGCGGCCCCGGTGAAGGGGCGGAGCAGGAACTCCCAGAGCCGCGGCCCGTCCTTGAGGAAGAAGAACAGCACGACGATCATGAGGACGAGCCCGGTGAGGAAGCTCGCCGTCGCCGAGACCCCGGCGAGCGCCCCGCTGCCGAACTGGCTCGAGGTGAGGAAGTCGACCGCGGTCTGCTTGGCGTCCTCGATCTGCTTCTCGTCGATGTCGAACGGCAGGGTGCCGAGCCAGTCCTGCAGCTGCCCGAAGCCCTTCGAGGCGGAGTCGACGAGGTCGTCCCACTGGCTGCGGACGGCCCAGACGATGAGCCAGCCGATGCCGCCGAGGACGACGAGGATCGAGACGAGGGCGATCCAGGTGGCGAGGATCGACGGGAGGCCCTTCGACCGCATCCACCGCATGAGCGGGTAGATCGCGGACGCGAGGATGAGGGCGATGACGACGGGGATCATCACGAGGGAGAGCTGGGTCAGCGCGAAGACGATCAGCGCGGCGACGGCGACGATGGCGAGCGTCTGGACACTCCGGGTCGCGAACGTGCCGATGCGGTCGTGCCAGAGCCCTCGTGCGAGCGGCTCGGGCGTACCGTCGTGCTTGTCGAACAGGCCCATGGGATCCCCAATCTCGGGAGCGACGGGACCGGAGCGGCCCCGTCGCCCAGTCAAGCACGTCGGCGAGGACCGCGGCAGACCGAGCGGAGTAGCGTTGGCCGTGATAAGGAGGCGCTCATGACGAGACTCGACGCCGATCCGGTACCCAGCGTCTGCCACGCGCCCGACAGCTCGGGCACGCGGCTGCTCGAGGCACGTGAGGTCCCCCTCGGCGGCGTCCGAGGCCTGAGCGTCCACCGCACCCTCCCCCAGCGCGAGCTGCCGATGATCGGCGCCTGGTGCTTCCTCGACCGCTTCGACGAGGACCGCGCGCGGATGCGGGTCCTGCCGCACCCGCACACCGGCCTGCAGACCGTGACCTGGCCGCTGGCCGGCGACATCCGGCACCGGGACAGCGTCGGCAGCGACGTGGTCGTCCGCCCGGGTGAGTTGAACCTCATGACGAGCGGTCTCGGGGTCTCCCACTCCGAGTTCTCCGTCGGCGAGGAGGAGGACGAGATGCACGGCCTCCAGCTCTGGGTCGCCCTCCCCGAGCATGCCTCCTCGGTCCCGGCGGCGTTCGAGCAGCACCGGGACCTGCCCGTCCACACCGCAACCGGTCTCCGCGCGACGGTCCTCATCGGCACGCTCGGTGGCGCGACGTCCACCGCGACCGTGCACTCGCCGCTCCTCGGCGCCGACGTCGTCCTCGACCCCGGTGCAGCGGTGACCCTGCCGGTCGACCCCGCCTTCGAGCACGGTGTCCTCGTGATCGACGGTGCGCTCGAGGTGGACGGCATCGACCTCACCTCCGGTCCGCTGCTCTACCTCGAGCCGGGTCGCGACCACCTCAGCCTCAACAGTGGCAGCGGTGCCCGATTCGTCCTCCTCGGCGGGACACCGTTCCCCGAGGAACTCGTCATGTGGTGGAACTTCGTCGGTCGGAGCCACGAGGACATCGAGACCGCGCGGGCGGACTGGGAGGCCGGTTCGCCGAGGTTCGGCTCGGTGGCCGGTCACGGGGTCGAGCGCATCCCGGCCCCGCCGCTGCCGAACGTCCGGCTGACCCCGCGTCGGCGGTCGATCTGATCCCTCCCGGACGGTGCTCACCATCCCGATCCGGACCACATCCGTCGGCCGTCCGCCCGGCCAAGGGAGGATAGGCTGTCCTCAGGAGATCGGCTGCTCGTGAAGGTGGGCTCATGCAACGTCTGAGTACGCGACTGCTGCTGACCTGCGCCGCGATCGGCGTCGGGGGCGGCCTCGTCTTCGTCGTCTCCGGGTACGTCGGGGGCACGATCTCCGCCACCGCGCCGGTGCTCTACGGCCTCATCATCGGTGTCTACTTCCTGCCGGGCGTCGTTGCACAGGCACTGCTGCGCCGAGGCGGCGTGGCGCTCATGACCGGCCTCACCGCCGGCCTCGTCTCCGCGGCGTTCAGCCCGCAGTGGTTCTTCCGCTACTTCGGCACCGGCCTCGCCATCGGCCTCCTCCAGGAGATCCCCTTCGCCGTGTCCCGGTACCGCGTGTGGCGTTCGTGGGTCTTCTATCTCGCCGCCGGGATCGCCGGGATCGTGTTCGCCGCCTCGGTGCTCGTCGTCCTGGGCATCGACCACTTCACCCCGGTCGCACAGGCCGTCTACATCGCCCTGTTCGTGCTCAGCCCGATCGCGTTCACCGCGGCCGGACGCGGCGTGGCCGCAGCGCTCGCCAGGGCAGGGGTCGGGCGGTCCATCGCCAAGCCGGTGCAGCGCGGCCGCGGATCCGTCGACACGCGGGCCTGAGTGGACGTCGCTCCACCGGCGCAGCCCGCCACCCTGGTCCGACGGGTGCGCATCCGTCATGACGACCGGGAGCTGTGGACCCCGGACGACGTCTCGTTCGGGATCGCGCCGGGCGAGGTGGTGCTCCTCCTCGGACCGAGCGGGTCCGGGAAGTCGACGCTCGCCCTCGCCCTCAACGGCCTCATCCCCCACGCGCTCCCGGCCGAACTCGAGGGCACCGTGGTCACCGCCGGCCTCGACACCGTGGATGCGACCGTCGCCCAGCTGAGCGAGCACGTCTCGATGGTCTTCCAGGATCCGGACGCGCAGATCGTCACCGGTTCGGTGCTCGACGAGGTGTGCTTCGGACCGGAGAACCTCCTGCTCCCCGTCGAGGACGTCCTGGCCAGAGCCGAGCGCGCGCTGCGGCAGGTCGGGCTCTGGGAACGGCGGACCGAGAACCCCGACCGCCTCTCGGGCGGCGGCCGGCAGCGCCTCGCCATCGCCTGCGCCCTGGCCATGGGTGGCGAGCTGCTCGTCCTCGACGAACCGACGGCCAACCTCGATCCGGCGGGCATCGAGGAGGTCTACGCCGCCCTCCGGTCCCTCGTCTCCGCGCTGGACGGTTCCCGGGGTGACCACGCGATCCTGCTCGTCGAGCACAACCTCGACGCCGCCATCGACCTCGTCGACCGCGTCGTCGTCCTCGACCGCGACGGCCGTCTCCGGTTCGACGGGCCGACCCGCGAGGTCCTCGTCGGCCATGTCACGGAGCTCCTCGAGATGGGCGTCTGGCTGCCGGTCGCCACCCTCGCCGCGCTGCGCCTGCAGGAGGCGGGTGTCCTCCTGCCGAGCCTCCCCCTGACACCCGACGAGCTGACCGCCGCCCTCGACGCGATCGAGCTACCGGCACCACCCACCGCCGTCGCGGCACACATCGGCGCCGACCGGCCCGTCGCCGTGCGTGTCGACCGCCTCAGCGTCGAGCGCGGGAGGGGGCGACACCGGACGCGGATCCTGCACGAGGTGAGCCTCGAGGTCGACACCGGCGACTTCCTCGCCGTCATCGGCACGAACGGCGCCGGCAAGACGACCCTGCTCCAAGCGATCGCGGGCGTCGTCCAACCCCCTCGAGGCCGCATCGACGTCGGCGGGGTCGACCCCGGCCGGAGCGACGTGCGCACGGTCGCCGCGCAGATCGGGTTCGTCTTCCAGAACCCCGAGCACCAGTTCATCACCCACACCGTCCACGACGAACTCGCGCACGGCCTGCGGATCCGGGGCGTCGACGAGCCGGAGGTCGAGCGTCGCGTCACCGAGCTGCTGCGCCGCTTCGGGCTCGAGTCGGCGCGTGAGGTGCACCCGTTCCTCCTGTCGGGCGGTCAGAAGCGGCGGTTGTCCGTCGGGAGCGCACTCATTGCCGGAGCCCCGGTGCTCGCGCTCGACGAGCCGACGTTCGGGCAGGACCGCGCGCGGGCGAACGAACTCCTCGACCTCCTCGCCGAGCTCAACACCCAGGGCACGACGGTCATCGTCGTGACCCACGACCTCCAGCTCGTCGCGGACCACGCCACCCACGTCGCGGTGATGGCCGACGGGCGACTCCTGGCCCATGGCCCGACCGGCGCCGTCCTCGCCGACGACGACCTCATCCAGCGGTCCGGCCTGCGTGCGCCGCCGCTCGCGAGGGCCATGCGCGCGCTGGAACACCACCCCGAGTGGCGGCGTCTCTCGCGGCTCGCCGATCTGCCGGGGACGGACGCCCCGTGAGCACGACGTCGATCGACCCGTACGCGACGAACGGGACGCACCCGGCGAACCGGTTCCTGTACCGCTTGAACCCGCTCGCGAAGCTCGGTGCACCCCTCCCGGTGATGGCGGTGCTCGCGTTCACGAGGGACCTCCTGACACCGACGCTCTGCATCGCCCTGGCCGTCGCGATCATCCTCATCGGTGCTCGACTGACGAGACCGGTCGCGCTCCTCCTGTTCGTCGGGCTCCCGGTCGTCGTCGGGATCATGTCGTTCAGCTTCGGCCTGTGGACCGACCCGGGCAAGGTCGACCAGTCCGTCCTCCTGTTCCAGATCGGCGACTACCGCTTCTTCCTCGGGGCGCTGCTCGTCGGACTCGCGACGGCGCTGCGGCTGGCGAGCCTGCTCGTCCTGGCACTCATCGGCGGCCTCACCTCCACCGGACCGGATGTGGTCCGCGCGATGATCCAGCAGCTGCACGTGCCGTACCGGATCGGGTACACGGCACTCGCGGCCTACCGGTTCGTGCCGCGGTTCGGCCATGAACTCGAGGTCATCCGTTCGGCGCACCGGGTTCGCGGGATGGCCGAGGGGCGCGGTCCGATCGCCGCCGTCCGCCGCACTGCCGGGTACGTCGTGCCGCTGCTCGCCGGGGCGATCCGGCACGCGGAGCGGGTCGCCCTCGCCATGGACTCGCGCGCCTTCGGGGCCCATCGGACGCGGACGGAGCGGTACCGTGTCCCGTTCCGCGCGCGCGACTGGATCTTCATGATCCTCTTCTGGCTCGTGAGCGCCACCATCGTCTGGTGGAGTCTCACCGCCGGCCCTGGTCCGGTCACCCGCGGGTGAACCGCTGAGCACCCTGGCGGGGCCATCCCGTCGACGGCCCGGCACTCAGGGGCGGAGCTCACCGGCGAAGCAGACCGTCGAGCCGGAGCGCCGCACCTCGGCGAGGCCCGCCTTCAGGAGGACGCGCTGCGAGGCGGTGTTCGCGACGTCGGTGTCGGCGATCGCCCGTGACGCGCCGTGCGCTCTCGCGGCGGCGAGGGCCGCGACGACGACCTCCGTCGCCAGCCCGACGCCACGGGCCGCCGGGATGAGGCCGTAGCCGAATTCGACCGCACCGGTGCTGTCAGGCGGGCCGAAGAAGCCGAACCCTCCGACGGCCAGTCCCGCGGCGTCGCGGACGAGGTAGAGCGTGAACACCGGATCGTGATCGGTCGATGCGGCGTGGCCTCGGAGTGGACCCAGTTCGTCGGCGAGCGGATACTGCGGATGCCATGCATCGCCGTCCCGCTCGTCACGTTCGACGATCCGTCGGGCAAGCGCCGGGGAGATGGGTTCGAGTGTCGTCCGTGCCGTGTGGATGGTCATCGATGTCAGTCTCTCATCGTCTCGGGCGATGTCGCATGATCGAACGTATGTTCTAATGGATGCATGCGGTGGAGCGGACAGGAACTCGGAGTCGAAGCGACGTCGGCGCTGCCCGGCCTCGCCAAGTTGAACAACCTCGTGCGCAGCGTCCAGACGCCGGAGTTCGCCGGGATCACCTTCCACGAGGTGCTCGCGAAATCAGCCCTCAACCGGGTTCCCGGACAGTCGGTGATGCCGTTCGGGTGGACGATCAACCCCTACCGGGGATGCTCGCATGCCTGCGTGTACTGCTTCGCCCGGCCGAGCCATGGCTATCTGGATCTCGATGCGGGGAAGGACTTCGACTCGCAGCTCATCGTGAAGGTGAACGTCGCCGAGGTGCTCCGGAAGGAGCTCGCGAAGGCGAGTTGGGGGCGGCACCCCGTGGCGCTCGGGACGAACACCGACCCGTATCAGCGCGCCGAGGGCAAGTACCGACTCATGCCGGGGATCATCAACGCCCTCGCCGACTCGGGGACGCCGTTCTCCATCCTCACGAAGGGCACGCTGCTCCGGCGCGACCTGCCGCTGCTCGCCGAGGTCGCCCAGCGCGTGCCCGTCGACCTCGCCATGTCGATCGCCATCTTCGACGACGAGCTGCAGCAGTCGATCGAACCCGGCACCCCGACGGCGGCGGCCCGACTCGCGACCGTCCGCGCAGCGAGCGATCTCGGGTTCGACGTCGGGGTGTTCATGATGCCGATCCTCCCGTACCTCACAGACACCGTCGAGCACCTCGACCTCGCCCTGTCGCGCATCCGTGAGGCCGGCGCGAGCACGGTCCTCTTCTCGACGCTGTACCTGAAGGCCGGCGTCAAGCCGTGGTTCATGCAGTGGCTGTCGAAGGAGCACCCGGAACTCGTCGACCGGTACACCTCGATGTACGCCGACGGCGTCTACGCCCCGAAGGAGTACCGGAAGTGGCTCGCGGCCCGCATCCGGCCGATGATCCGCGACCACGGGCTCGAGCGAGGAACCGAGGACCCGGCCACCGGGGGTGTCCGCTCGTCGGCGCTCGGCATGCTGCGCGACGGGTACGGGGAGCGGGCCGAACTGCGCAAGCGCGCACCGGAGTTCGTCACCACCGGCCTCCAGGTCCAACCGACCCTGTTCTGAGCCGTTCATTCGCCCATGTTCGGGCGAGCGAACGCCCATTCGCCCGAACATGGGCGAATGAACCGGCGTCAGACGTCGGGGATGAGTCGCTTGCTGAGGAGGGCGACCTCGTCGGTGCCGTACCCGAGCGCCTCATAGAACCCGATCACGCGGTCGTTGCCCGTGCGGACCATGAGGTTGATCTTCGGGCACCCGAGCTCGATGAGCAGACGCTCGGCCTCCTCCATGAGGACGCGTCCGAGGCCGCCGCCCTGCTGGTCCGGCGAGACCGCGAGGTAGTGCACCCACCCGCGGTGGCCGTCGTACCCGACCATCGCCGCCCCGATCACGGCGCCGGCCTCCTCAGCGACGAGGAACAGCTCGGGCTGCGTCGTCAGCTTGCGCTCGATGTCCGCCGCGGGGTCGTTCCAGGGTCGGGTGAGGCCGACCTCGTGCCAAAGGGCGATGACGGCGTCGGTGTCGGATCGGGTGAACGGACGGATCTGCATCGATCCAGTCTCGCGCACCGCCTCTCGCCCGATGCACAGGCTCGCCTGCGAGCGCCGTCGATACAGTTGGTCACCCGAGCATCGACGAACGGACCCGAATGAGCATCGACCCTGCGCTGGAACCGACCGGCGACGAGACCCTGCCGACGAACGGATCGACACCCGTCACCGTGCACACGGGGAGCGGCCCCGTTACCGGACGCACCAAGGCCGGAACCTCCCGGTTCCTCGGCATCCCGTATGCGGCGGCTCCGTTCGGCGACGACCGGTTCCGACTCCCCCAGCCCGTCGAACCGTGGGACGAGCCACGCGACGCGACCCGCCCGGGAGCCACCGCGCCACAGGCCCCGTACTCCGGCGCGGTCGGCGAACTCTTCGCCACCGTCTCGGTGCCCGGCAACGAGATCCTGAACGTCAACGTGTGGGCACCCGCCGGGGCTGCGGACGGGGCGCTCCCGGTGATGGTGTGGATCCACGGCGGCTCGTTCGTCCACGGCTCGAACGCGCTCGACTCCTACGACGGCACCGCGTTCGCCCGTGACGGGGTCGTCTTCGTGTCCGTCAACTACCGTCTCGGTTCGGAGGGGTTCTCGGTGCTCGACGACGTCCCGCTGAACCTCGGCATCGCGGACCAGCTGGCCGCCCTGACGTGGGTGCAGGACGAGATCGCCCACTTCGGCGGCGACCCCGACCAGGTGACGGTGTTCGGCGAGTCGGCGGGCGGCGCATCGGTCGCGACGCTCCTCGCCCACCCGGACGCCGCCGCGGTCATGCGACGGGCGATCGTCCAGAGCGGTCCGCTCGAGGCGCAGACGCGTGAGCGCGCCGGCCGCATCACCAAGCTCATGGCGAAGGACCTGGGGGTACCGGCCACCCGCGCCGGCTTCCGGCGCATTCCACCCGAGGGGCTCGTGGCCGCCCAGGAACGGGTCATGGCTGGCGGCAACCCGCTGAACGGCGGCGCGGGGTTCGCCGTCGCGACGGACACCGCGCTCGTCCCGAGCAGCCCGATCGACGCCCTGCTCGCCGGGCAGGCGGCGGGGATCCCCGTCCTGATCGGCAGCACCACCGAGGAGTACCGGTTGTGGCTCGTGCCGGCCGGGCTCCTCCCCACGATCAAGCGCGTCCACCTGCTGGCGGCGCGCTTGAAGCTCGGCATCTCCGCAGCGACGGTCCGCACGTTCCGCCGGAACCGCCCGAAGGCGTCCACCGGCGAGATCCTCGGTGCGATCGCGACCGACGTCCTACTGCGCGTCCCGGTGAACCGGGTGGCCGACGCCCGAGCCGCTGCCGGGGCGGACACCTGGGTGTACGAGTTCGCCTGGCGGAGCCCCGTCGGCGAAGCGGGCAACGGGGCACTCGGAGCCGCGCACGCGATGGAGATCGGCTTCGTGTTCGACCGGATCGACTCCGCGGAGTCGATCCGGATGGCCGGTCGCGACGCACCGCAGTCCCTCGCGACCGCGATGCACGACGCCTGGGTCGCCTTCGCAACGACCGGCGATCCCGGCTGGCAGCGGTGGGACTCCACCCGCCCGGTCCGGACCTTCGACGGGGTCGACGACGCCGTCGTCCTCGCGCCGCGCGACGACGAGCGCGCGGCCCTCACGCGGTAGCGGTCCGCTCCCGGCGGTCGGAACCGCAGACCCACCGGACACGCAGAACGCCCGCCGAGCGTGAGCTCGACGGGCGTTCTGTTGCAAGTGAAGGACTACGCGGTGGCGATGTCCTCGACGAGCTGGTCACCGGGGGCTGCATCGTCGAACGCGGCCTCGATCTCGGCACGGTCGAGCATCTCCGTCATCCGTCGGCGACGGGCCTTCGGGATGATCGTCACGACACGACCGATCTTGCCGGCACGACCGGTGCGACCCGCGCGGTGCAGGTACGTCTTGTACTCGTCCGGGGCGTCGGCCTGGACGACGAGCGTGATGTCGTCGACGTGGATGCCGCGGGCAGCGACGTCGGTCGCCACGAGCACGTTGACCCGACCGGAGGTGAGCTTCTCCAGGTTGCGCGTGCGGCGCGCCTGGTTGAGGTCACCGTGGAGCGAGACGGCGGGGATGCCCGCCATACCCAGCTGCTCCGCGAGCCGCTCGGCGTACGCACGGGTGCGAGCGAACACGAGGGTCTTCTCGGTGCGGTTCACGAGCTCCTCGATGAGGCGGTCCTTGCCCTTGTGCTCCACCACGAGGACCCGGTGGTCGATGGTCGAGGACGCCTGGTCCTCGCCTGCGACCTCGTGCACGGACGGGTTCGGGAGGAACTCGTTGACGAGGGCTGCGACGCCCTTGTCGAGGGTGGCGGAGAAGAGCAGCTTCTGGCCGTCGGGCGAGGTGCGACGCAGGATGCGCTGCACCGGCTCGAGGAACCCGAGGTCGCACATGTGGTCGGCCTCGTCGAGGACGGTCACGGTGACCTGCGAGAGGTCGAGGCGACCCTGCTCGATGAGGTCCTCGATGCGGCCGGGGGTGCCGACGATGATGTCGACGCCACGCTGCAGTGCGCCGACCTGGCGGCCCTGCGGGACACCACCGTAGATCTGCGTGGTGAAGAGGCCGACGGCGCGCGCGATGGGCTGCACGGTGCGGTCGATCTGGAGCGCGAGCTCACGGGTCGGGGCGAGGATCAGTGCACGGGGCTTGCGACCCGGCTTGCGGTTCTTGCCGCCGCCGTTCTCCATGAGCTTCTCGACGAGCGGAGCACCGAACGCGATGGTCTTGCCGGAGCCGGTGCGGCCACGGCCGAGCACGTCGCGACCCGCGATGACGTCCGGGATGGTCGCCGCCTGGATCGGGAACGGGCTGGCGGCGCCGAGCTCGGCGAGCGCACGGACGATGTTGCCACCGAGGCCGAGGCTCTCGAAGGTCACACCCTCGACGTCGGCGGCCTGGATGGCGTCGGCCTCGAGGCGCTCGAGCACCACGTCGTCCTGGGGCGTGTACGAGCCGGCATCGCGCTTCGGGTAGTAGTCGCTGCCGCGGCTCGCGTCGGAGGTGCCGCGATCGTCGAAGCTGCGCTTCGGGCGGTCGTCGAACGAACGCTTGGGGCGGTCGTCGGACGAACGGGCCGGACGCTCTTCGAAGCTGCGCTTCGGACGGTCGTCGTACGAACGTGCGGGACGCTCCTCGAAGCTGCGCTTCGGACGGTCGTCGAAGGAACGTGCGGGGCGGTCCGTGCGGCTCGCCTGACGGGGGTCTCCCTGGCGTGCGGGGCGGTCGCCGTAGGACGGACGCTCCGTGCGCTCGCCACGGTTGTACGACGGACGCTCGTTGCGGTCGCCGGAGGACGGACGCTCGGTCCGCTCACCACGGTTGTACGACGGACGCTCGTTCCGGTCGCCATACGACGGACGCTCGGTCCGCTCACCACGGTTGTACGACGGACGCTCGTTCCGGTCGCCGGAGGACGGACGCTCGTTGCGGTCGTCACCACGGTTGTACGCAGGACGCTCGTTCCGGTCGCCGTACGACGGACGCTCGGTCCGCTCGCCACGGTTGTACGCAGGACGCTCGTTCCGGTCG